>JAHJIY010000013.1 GCA_018823175.1 Pseudomonadota bacterium | reverse complement strand
TGATATCATGTATAAATATACACAAATAGTGCCTCGAACGTAAGTTGTTTTTTGATGTTTTGTTAATTATTCAAGTAAGTTAGCTCAAAAACTCCCAGTATGACTTAGACTAATAGGTGAAAGTCCGACAGGCTCCTAGGGCGGAAATATGTGGTTTCCTCTTCGCCATTTTTTGATAACAGTGGAAATTTTACCGGGGCGATCCATATTGCCAAGGATGTTACCGAGCATAAAATGCTGGAGGCGCAACTGCGGCAGGCCCAGAAAATGGAGGCGATCGGGACGCTGGCCGGCGGCATTGCCCATGATTTTAATAATATTCTGGGAGCGGTCCTCGGTTATACCGAACTGGCCTTTATGTCTTCTTCCGAGTCTCTGGTGCGGGATAATCTCAAAGAGGTTAAAAAGGCCGGCAGCCGGGCCAAAGAACTGGTCGGTCAGATTCTTACCTTCAGTCGGCAGCGGGAAACTATGCGTAAGCCGGTCCTTGTTTCGCCGATCATCAAAGAGGCCCATAAGTTACTGCGGGCTTCCCTGCCCACCACCATTGAGCTTAATCTTAATCTTGTGACGGAAAACAGCAAGATAATGGCTGACCCGACCCAGGTCCATCAGGTCCTGATGAATCTTTGTACCAATGCCTTTCATGCCATGAAGGGACATACCGGAATGGTCGAAGTCACTTTGGAGGAAGTGGATCTGGCCTCGGAGATGATTACCCGTTATCAAACCATTGGGGCCGGGGCTTATGTGAAATTAAGTGTCAGAGATACCGGCTGCGGCATTGAGCCGATTATTATTGATCGTATCTTTGAGCCGTTTTTTACCACTAAGCCGGTGGGGGATGGCACCGGGATGGGGTTGTCGGTGGTGCATGGTATTGTCAAAAGTTATGGCGGCGCAATTACTGTTGATTCTAAACCGGGCAAAGGTTCGACCTTTAATGTCTTTTTGCCGAGAATTGATGCCCCCCAGGATGAAGAGGGCAGGGATATAGCTGTAATGCCTTCACCAGGTAGTGAGCGGATACTTTTTGTTGATGATGAAGAGACCCTTACCAAGATGGGCGAACGCATGCTTCGCTATTTAGGATATGATGTTGTTGCCCTGACCAGTAGTGCTGCCGCTCTGGAAATATTCAGAGAAAGTCCTGCCCGCTTTGATCTCGTGATTACCGATTACACCATGCCGGACTTGACCGGTCTTGAACTTGCCAAGTCCATGCTGGCCTTACGTCCGGGGTTACCGATTGTTATCTGTACCGGATTTAGTGAGGATGTAACCGAGGAAATGGCCAAGGCCGCCGGCGTCCGTGAACTTGTCATGAAGCCATTGGCCATTCATGATCTTGCTGAGGTCATCAGGTCCGTTCTGGACCAGACTTAATAAATTCTTTTTTTTGTGATCTGTAATTCTGTTTGTCTCCTTTCTCGTTGTTCTTACCGGGCTTTCTTTTAACTTGTCCGGGCATGCCCATTGTTAGGGAATAATAAGTAAAAACAGCAGGTTAAATACCTTGCCTTTTGTTCAAGGGTAATGCCATAATTTTTTATGGTCGTTGTTTTCTGGTCTTGATCAGGAGTTCAGCGGGCGGAATTATGTGATCTTTAACTCAGTGGTTTGGCGGGGTAGATACCTATGAATGATTCGAAAGTCGAAATGACCTCCAGGATATACGATTGCATTGTAGTCGGCGCTGGCCCGGGAGGCTTGCAGGCTGCGATTCATCTGGCCCGTTTTAACCGGGGGGTGATGATTTTTGATCGCGGTGGCGGGAGCACCCGCAGCGCCATTCATTTGGAAAATTATCTGGGCCTTTTGTCGACCTCAGGCCAGGATCTGATTGATACCGGGATAATGCAGGCCAAAAAATTTGGGGTTCGGGTTGAAAGAAAAGTCATTACCAGAGTTGTTAGTAATGATGACTCGTTTGATGTTTGCACCAAGGACATGAATTTTAAGGCGCGTTTTGTAATCGTGTCCTCAGGGGCAGAGGAGAAATTGCCGTCTATCAAGAACCTGAATAATTTTTTTGGCAGAAGTTTTTTTACCTGTGTCAGTTGTGATGGATACAGGTGTGTCGGCAAAAAAGTGCTGGTGGCCGGTGATTCCATTGTTGCCGCCAGGGTCGCCCTTGCCATGAAACAGATGTATACGGAAGATGTCTCGCTGGTCATGGCCGGAGTCAGTTTGCCTGATGATTATGTTGCGGCGCTGGCCAAAGAGAAGATTGAGGTGGTTGATGGGGTGGTAGAGGAACTTATTGGTGATAAAACCATGGGGGGGGCCAGGTTGCAGAATGGTCGAATTATTGCTTGCGAGTTACTGATGTCGAGTTTTGGTTATAAGCTTAATGATGACTTTTTGTCTGAATTGCCTCTGGAAAGGGACATTACTGGTTTTGAAATTTTGACCAATAGCGTCAACGAGTCTTCCCTGACCGGACTGTATGTTCTCGGGGGATTGCAGCAACAGGAGAATCGTCAGGCTATTATTGCCGCCGGCCAGGGTGCGGTGGCCGCAATCGATATCAACAGGAGAATACTGGAAAGCTAGAGCTTACTTGAAAAATATCCATAAAAAAAGCTATGTTGCGGGAAGCCTGCAGCATAGCTTTTTTTATCAATTATCTGATTTTATATATTTGACGAATTCGCAAAAAGTCGGGGGATGGCTAAACAAAAATTTCGATATATAAGGCGTAGTGATTTTTCAGGTGCGAGGCCATACATGTGGTATGCCGAGTGGCTGAAAATTGCTACAACGCGGTAGATCGGAGTTTTTGCGACGCCATCATATTTACTCGACGGTAAATTCCGTAGCAGACAAAACCTTGCCATGCAAGTCCTGAATTTCAACCTTCCAGGCTCCTTTCCGGCCGGCCAAATTCTTGTTGGCATAGGTCCGCCAGCGCGCGCTTTTGCCAAGGGCGACGGTTACTCTTGCCATTTCGCTGCCTTCAAAAGACCAGACGAAATTCACTTCTGTTGGCTGAGCGATATTCCGGGCTTCAAGAAATGCGTATGCCTTTTGGGTCGAGGCGGAGAATGATTTGGTCTCATTGACCGGCTCATGGTCGGCAACGCCTTCACAGGTGACCAGGCGGGCGATGGTGATCCCGGTGTCATCTTGCGCCAAGGCGGGGAGACTGAACAATAATGTTGCCAGGGTGGATAAAGTGATAGTCTTCGCCAGGGTAATCAAATTTTTCATGTCGTAAACCTCCGTCTGTATAGAGTAATATTTTTAAAGTTTATAAAGGCGTATATCAGGCAGTTTTTTGAAAAAATGGACTATATTTTGGTGACTATTATTAGTCATCTCAAAAATTTATGCGGTTTGTCAAGTAAAACATTCGGGGGTTTAGTTTGTTACCCGCTCCTGTTTTAGCTTATCTTCAATTGAAACTTATCAGCAGGCCGTTGAAATTTTTTTTATTTCGTCATTGCGAGCGAAGCGAAGCAATCTTGCTCGCGAGCAAATTAAAATAATTATGATTGTTTATTTTCTAGAAGGAATATCTGACTTCCGCAAACAGGCGGTCATTGTCCTCGATATTTTTGAATAATGTTTTGTTTCCATTCTGATAGTTGATGATGCCGGTGGTGATTGCTATGGCATCGCTCCAGTTATATTTAATGTTTAACCTCTGGAAGGCCCCGTCGTCTCCGGTCAGGCCGAAAGAGGATAACAACGCGGTCAGTTGCAGGGTATCGTGATAAAAATCGTGGCTGAGGCGAAGAACGTATTGCAGTTCATCCTCTTGACCATAGACTGGGGCTTGTTCAAGCTGTTGATCGAAGTCAAAGATATGACGGTTGGCTAGTTCCAGTGAGATGACGGTTTCGTTGAAGCCGGTGTATTCGGTCCCGATAAGAATGTCGAGTCGGGACTTTGGGCCAACGTCAACGGAATATTCAAGACCGGATAGCCAGGCCGCCTCCGCTTTGAGCAGCCAGTTGCCAAGGGCGATATTTACGGCGCTGCCTGCCATGCTGATCCGGCTATGGCGGAGTTTCACGCCGGTCGGGGTGATTTCCCGGTGGGGTTGATCATCGTAGAGCGATGCTCCGTAAAAGGAAAGGTCCCAGCCTTCAAAAATACCGTTGGCGGCCAGACCGTATTCCTGGTGGTCGATACCCGTAGACAGTTTTTCCTCAACCGGGGCCGGCGTTGTGCCGGGATAAAAATCGTTGCCGAAAACCGGGTCTTTGTTGAAACGGTTTTCGTGGATCATCAGCGCGCTGATATTCCAGGCACCATGATAGTAGTCAAGTTTGGTCATGGTTACCGGCAAGCGCAGGTCCCGGATGTCAACCACGCCCGGTTCCCGGTTGTCCAACGGATTCAAGAGGTCGGTCACCCTGATGTTGTCCGATTTGCCCCAGACTACAATCTGGCGTCCGGCCTTGAGATCAAGATTTTTGAGAAGAGCGCCCTGCAGATAAACCTCGGTGAACTCAATTTCGTCCTCGTAGTTTTTTAAAACCTCAGCGGTGTATTCATCCCGGCCCTTGATCGAATAGGCAAAATCATAAAATACCTTGCCGCCGATTCTGGCCTGCCATTTTTTCGGCAAGGTGAGGTCGGCGTCCAGGTCAAGAGCCGAGCGGCAACGGGAAAGGCCGCGGTAGTCGGTTTCTCCGGGCAAAGGTTGGCTGTGGGCAAAGTTGTAGGAGGCCCCCATGGTCAGGCCGCCCGAAATTTTTAATCGGGATTGCATAGGGAAAGGACTATCCTCACCGGGGAGAACTGAGGACTTGTCGGGACCGTTTTGCGGCGTTGCGAAACCGGAGATCGCCTCATCAAGTTCCGAATCTGTCCGGGGTATTTCGGTCGGCTGGTCAAAGCCTTCCAAGATGTCGTCCAGATCGCTGCCCTGGCCCCAGGCCGATTGACCGAGACCATATGAGATGAGCATCAGGAATATAGTGATTTTTCCGGTGGCATTCATGGCTGATAAACTTGTTGGCTAAAAGTTTTAGAGACCTTTTTCAAGACGTCGTACCGTAAAGAGGGACTCATCTATTTCCTGGTTATACTTGATCTCCTTCCAACGCAGGATTGTACTGTGCAGTGTCGCTTTGTTCTTGGTGGTTTTCATGTGGGTTTCGGTTGCCACCCAGATATTATCGATCTGTTCAAGTTTTTTTACTTCCATGTATTTCAGCTTATCGCCATCCTTCACCCAGTGGATGGCGCGGACCGGGAAAAAGATGTCTTGCCTGATAAAGGCCACTGATTTGGTGTAACCGTAGCGGTCTTCGACCGTCTTTGAGGCGGGCTTGGCCTCGATCAGCCAGACCTTGTGGCCGTCGACGGTTGATTCCTTGAGTAGTTCGTATTGCCATTCATCCAGGACCCGCCGGTTCATGTCGGCATAGGAAAAGTCCGACCCCATAAAGGCGGAGGATTTGTCGGACGAGGCGATCCGTTTGGTCTTGTGCAATTCCGGCAGAAATAACCATTGGTCGTCGTCCTTTTCGCCGCTGTAATAATCGTAGGTCAGAAAACCGGTGTTTTTCACGTCGGCCGGTTCAAGAAAAAACTGGATCCGCCAGGTATCTTTCCCTTTATCCTTCATGAAGCCCTTAATCTGCCGGACCCGTTCATAGCCGTTCTTGTCGATTAAGATCATCTCGGTATTGAGCGAGATGTTGTCGCCATCATCCCGTGCATCGACTTTTTCCATGATCTCGCGGGCGGTCAGGGCCTGGGCCGGAGTTTGCTGTAGAACGATAATCATCAGGCAGGATAAAAATATAAAAATCATTGATCTTGATCTGCCGCCGGATGTTGTTTCTTTTGGGCTCATGGTTGTTCACCTTGGATTAAATGTGATTATTAACGGTTCACGATTTCGGCCCGGCCGATCGAGCTTTGGGCAATGAGGGTCAGGAGGGCCGGGGCCAACAGAAAATCAGCGGCCAGCGCAAAGATAAGCGTAATGCCGGTCAGTAAACCGAAATTGAAAAGATTACTCATTGAAGCGAGCATGAAAATAAAAAATCCCATTGAAAGTACGATGGTTGTAGTCAGCATGGCGCGGCCCGCCGTATGCAAAGTTTTTCGGACTGATTCAACCGCGTCGCCGCTTTCCGAAAAGTATTTACGGAAGTTGTAGACAAAATGGATCGTGTCATCCACCGCCATGCCGATCGCAATCGAGCCGATCAGCATGGTGAACATGTCAAACTGCAAGCCTAGCCATCCCATCATGCCCATGGTGATGATAATCGGTGTGAGGTTGGGTAGCATGCAGGCCACTCCCAAACGAATACTGTTGATTAATAAAATCATCATCACGGTAATTACGCAAAAGGCGATCAGATAACTTTTGGCCGCCGAATGAATTCCCGCATAGATTATCCGCCCGAACAACGCCATAATCCCGGTGGTGGTGATTTCGACCCCGGGGCCAAAAATGTTTGTGGCCAGTTTTTCCACCTCGGCAATGAACGGGACATACTTCATCGCATCCTGCCAAGGCACCTTGATCGTAATTCTGGCCTGCTGAAAACGGGAATCGACCACATCTTCCAGATCATCGGAGCCGGAGTTTTCAAAAAGAAGAAATTCCTGGGGTACCAGTTTGGCATCTTTGGGGATAACGTAAAATTCCGCCTTGTTTTCATGCAGGGCCCGGTTGATTTCCTTGATAATGTCGACCACCGACATCACCTTGCCGATCGGAATGGTATAGTTGCCGTTTTCAAGTTCCTGGGCCAGTTGGTCCATTTTGTTGAGGGTTTGGGGGTCGTATAAACCGTTTTCCCGGCCGGTGTCCAGGACCAGTTCAAGGGTGACCGAACCTTTCAAATTGTGGTCGATATTCTGGGTCGAGGTCAGGACAGGCATATCCGGTGGTAGCCAGGAAAGGATATTATGGGAAAACTTTAGCCTGCTCATCCCGATTAATGAGAAGACGACCAGTAGAAAGGAAAAAACCAGAATGCCTTTGCTTCTCTTGGTTGAAAAGTCGGTCAGCCAGTCCATCATGTGGATCATCGCGCCGGGGGCTGCCGGCTGATCCTGCTGGTTGTTTTTGACTGATTTAGTCTTGTCACGAAGTGGGGTGACGGCCAGCAGGGCAGGCAGAAATATGATGGTATACAGCAGGGCCAGCATCACGCCGAAAGCGGCAAAAAGACCAAGGTCTGCCACCGGGGCGATCTCGGCGGTCAGAAAGGAAGCCAGCCCGGCTGCGGTGGTGAGGCTGGTCATCACAATGGCCAGGCCGGAATGGCCCATGGCCTTGATCAGGGCCTTGTTTTTGTCGCGGTATTTTTTGAAATTCTGGAAAAATATTGCCAGGATATGGACGCTGTCGCCTACCCCCACAGCCAGGAGAAAAGAGGGCAGAATCATGGTCGGCATCTTGATCGCCACCCCAAGGATCGACATGGTCGCTAAAGTTGAAAGCAGACTGAGGATTACGACGATCAGCGGATAGATTACTGCCGACAAGCGGCGGAACATCAAAAAGAGGCTTAGGGCAATCATCAATACCGCCAGCCGAAGAAATAGCATCATGTCGGCCCGCATGGTTTTCTTGACTGTATTGGTGACCACCGGGCTGCCGGCAATGTTGATTTTGAAATCGTCTGCCTGATATTTGGCGGCGATCTTGTTGACCGTCGTTACAATCAGACTGCGTTCCTGCTCGCTGATATAGGAGCGTTTGGCAGGGTTCTGGTCATTGGTCGCGGGAGCGGCCGAATCAGGTTCCGGGTCGTCGAATCCGGACAGGGCCTCGTCTTCGGTGATCACCTTGCCCCCATAGGCATCGGTCTGGATGACGATAGTCGTGAAGGTGCCGTCTTCAGAGATCAGACGGTTTTGGTAGAGCGGATTGGTCATCACCCTTTCTTTGAGAACCGCTAAATCTTCATCGGTCTCCGGCCAGTTTTCAAGCAGGTCTTCAACGATGATTCCGTCTTTGATTCCTCTGGTATTCCTGGCGTTTAACATGGAAATAATGTCGGCCAGATGTGGAACATGGTCGGCCAGATCAACATGCAGTTTTTTGAGTTTATATAAAAAATCCCGGTTGAAAATCTGTGGGCTTTCGATGGCGAGGACGATCAGATCGTCTCGGCCGAACTGGTCTCGGAAATCATTGTAGGTTTGCAGGATCGGATCATTTTCGCGCAGAAAACCTTCGTCCGACATATCGATGGTGAGATTCGGGAGCTGGGTTACTGAGGCGGCGGTAAGTAAAACCAGCAGACCGAGCACCGGCCAGCGAAACTTGATGATTTTCCCGGTAAATCGTTCAAACCAAAGTTCGATATTTTTTTTGAATTGACCCATTGTGATTTTTTCTCCTGAAGAAAATCTATGTTATGCGTGTTGGTTTGGTCAGCCGGGAAATAATATCAGTAGATTGTAGTTTAAGCATTAAATTAAATTATAGCAAAGTCTTTTTGGGGGATATGATAACCAGGTTGTCTGGCCGCATGAAGAGTTATAATCAAAGTGGTGGGATGGCGGATTGATTATCGAAATAACTCCGTATATCCGATCAGTCCTAAACTTATAAAAGCAGCTAGGCAGAAGAAAACCAAGCCCTTTGGATTCCCTTGGCGGCGATCACTGTTGGCTGAATAGAGGGCTAGTCCAAGAAAGATTATGGTGACGATCAAGAAAAACCATTTGTTTTCGCTGATCCATGAAGAAAGGGCCGCGCTTCCCAGGCCTAAACTGGCCAGGATAAAAGTCACGTGTCAGCAGAATGTAAGAATAGTGGCGGAAATTATTGCTCCGATATTTGATATTTTACCTTTAAGTTGCATCGTTATCCCTTTGGTTTGCCTGGTTTGGGCCGGGTCATTTCAAAAATGATAATCCCGGCCGCCACTGCCGCATTAAGAGAATCCAGTTCCCCTTTCATCGGGATTGTGACCAGAAAGTCGCATTGTTCCTTGATCAGCGGCCGCATCCCTTTGTTTTCCCCGCCGATGATTAGACAGGTCGGGCCAGTGAAATCAGTTTCATAAAGGCTCTGTCCTTTTTCCTTGTCGGCCCCGAAGATCCAGAATCCTTTTTCTTTTAAGGTGTTAAGGGTTGTCGCCAGGTTGGTGACCTGACAGATGTTGACATGGGCCAGGCCGCCGGCCGAGACCTTGGCGACCGTACCGCTTAAGGGGGCGGAACGGTCCTTGGTGATGATTATGCCGGCCACTCCGGCGGCCGCGCCGGAACGGATGATGGCCCCCAGGTTATGGGGGTCCTGAACTGAGTCAAGGGCCAGGACCAGTGGCGCGTCATAATTACTGGTCCGGTTCAATAATTCCTGCAGACTAATGGTGGTAGCCAGGGATATTTTGGCCAAAACACCCTGATGATTGACTTTTTTGCTGCCGCCGGGAATTTTGATCTGGGGCTGGAAAGTAAGCCTGATCTGATGTTTTTTGGCAAGGGTGATGATCTTCTGCAGACTTTCGCCCGTCCCCGGCTGCTGAATGATTATTTCCCGGAGCTGGTCGGGTTGTTTCTCAAGGAGTTCCATTACCGGATGGATGCCCCAGATCAGTTCGTCTTTATTTGTGGTCATAGTTTTTTAGCTGAAAGTGACAAGTAATGAGTGAATAGTAACGAGTTTTTTTAATGATATTATGCAGTTTCATCCTTTGTTGTGCCCGGACGCCGAGATGGATGTTTATTGTATGAGTTATCATCGTTGCCGGCAAATTTGTCAAAAGTATCTTTTGTTGACGGCTGGAATTATCAGGTTATATCCGGCAGATGAAGGTCAAAATCCGGGTCGGCTATACAGAGCCGTCAAGGGTTGCCGGCGGTAAGGCCTTGCCCGCGATTGTCCGCCTGTTTCTGCTTCTCTCGGTCAGAATGATGGCGCGGAACATCTCGCTTGCCTCCTTGATGTGGTCATTAATGATCACATAGTCATACAACGGCAGGTCGGCCATCTCCGCCCGGGCGTTATGCAGGCGCAGGGCGATAGTCTCTGTCGAATCGGTGCCGCGGCCGATAAGTCTTTTTTCAAGTTCCGCCATTGAAGGCGGGGCAATAAAGATTGATACCGCCTTGCTTGCGGCCTCTCTGATCTGTCTGGCCCCTTGTACGTCAATGTCTAAGATTATATCCGACCCGGCGGCCAGACTTTCTTCGACTACGGTTTTGCTGGTCCCGTAAAGATTGCCGTGGACTTCGGCCCATTCCAGGAAGGCCCCCTTTTGTCGCATCTCCAAAAATGTCTGGCGATCAACAAAGTGATAGTCTCGGCCGTTTTTTTCGCCACTTCTGGGCTGTCGGGTGGTATGGGAGACGGAAAATGAAATTGCCGCCATTTCCGCCATCACATTTTTTAAAATAGTGGTTTTGCCGGTTCCCGATGGGGCGGAGATAATAAACAGAGTGCCGCGGTTCATCTCAAACTTCCTCTAATTTTTGTTCAGAGGCCGGGGTGAACCGCTGGGTAATGGTTTCGGGTTGCACCGAAGAAAGGATGACATGGTTGCTGTCGAGGATGATGATTGACCTGGTGCGGCGGCCTTCGGTGACGTCAATCAGCTTCTTCTGGTCCCGCGCTTCGTCTCTTAGTTTTTTCATGGGCGAGGATTTGGGGTTAACGACGGCAAGAATCCGGCCGGCCACGACCGAATTACCAAACCCGATGTTGATCATACGATGGTCCATGGTTCTTTCCTTTTGTTATTCAAGATTTTGCACCTGCTCGCGCATTTTTTCAATTTCGTTTTTAAGATCAACCGTCTGGTGGGCCACCTCGGCGCTGGATATCTTGGAGGCCAGGGTGTTGACCTCCCGCAGAAATTCCTGCATCATGAAATCCATCCGCCGCCCGGTTGGTTCGTCGATCTCCAGAAAATTATTAAATTGCTTGATATGGCTGTTTAAGCGGACGATTTCTTCGGTCACGTCCGCCTTGTCGGCGATGATCGCGACTTCCTGGGCCAGGCGGGTCGGGTCAAGCTCGATTCCGCTTAGCAGATTGTTCAGTCTTTCTTTCAGGGTAGCTTCTTTTGTTTTTAAAATCTCCGGAATTGATCCTTCGATCTGTCGCAAGGTTTTGTCAAAGGCGTCCAGTCTGGCCAACAGGTCGTTTTTCAGGTGAGTTCCTTCTTTTTCCCGCATCTCCCGGCTGCTTGTTAAGGCACCGGCCAGGGCCTGCTGGACGGTCGGCCATAATTCGTCGAGATTTTCTTCCTGGTCAATGGTCGAGATTACATCACGGTAGGAGGCAATCATCGACAGGTTCGGATTTTCGGCCAGGGACAAATTGGCTTTCAGTTCCTGCAGGCAGTGGAGAAATTGTTTGGCCAGCGGCAGGTTGACCTGCAGTTTCAGGGCCTCGGACTGATCGCCGCTGACCCCGATCGTAATATCGACATGGGCCCGACTGTAGAAGTTCATCACCTCTTTTTTTATTCGTTCTTCCAGCCCGGCGTATTTATTGGGGATTCTTATTTTGGGATCGAAAAAACGATGGTTGACCGAGCGGATCTCCGCGGTCCAGGTTCGATTGTCGGCCGTGGCTTCTCCACGCCCAAAGGCGGTCATGCTCAAAGGTCTTTTCATTTAATGGCTCCCCGTAATTCATCTTGACTGACCGTGGCGGTACCCAGTTTGCCGACCACGATTCCGGCTGCGAAGTTTGCCAGAGTAGCGGCCTCAATATATGATAAGCCGACCGCCAGACCAAGGGCCAGAGTGGCGATAACCGTGTCACCGGCGCCGGTTACATCGTAGACTTCCTTGGCGACCGTCGGGATGGTGAACAGCGGTTTGTCTTTTTCCAGCAGGGCCATCCCTGCTTCCCCTCTGGTGATCAGCATGGCTTTGGTTTGCAGGTCTTGATTGATTTTGCCGGCCGCGGTCAACAGGTCATCTTCGTTTTCTATTTTTATCCCGCTCATCAGTTCCGCTTCCTGGTGGTTGGGCGTCATAATGGTGACGTTTTTAAACCGTTCAATGTTGATTGGTTTGGGGTCGGCTACGATCGGGATTTTGCTGCCGGCCAGTTTTTTTCGCAGGTGGTCCATCAGTTCCATGCTGATCATGCCCTTGCTGTAGTCGGAAACAATAATCGCCTGGAAACTGTCCAGATGAGTGTCAAGAAAGTCCAGCATTCTGGCCAGGATCTCGGCGGAGGGCTTGCCTGTTTTTTCCCGGTCAAATCTTACCACCTGCTGGTGTTGGGCGACGATTCTGGTTTTCTTGGTGGTCGGACGGTCATCGGCTTTAATTACTCCCAAGGTTTGTGAACCAAGTCCGTGCAGGAGTTCGATAATATGGTTTCCCATCAGATCTTCGCCGATGATGCCGCATAAATCGGCCTGGGCGCCCAGGCTGTAAAGATTGTGCAGGACGTTGGCCGCGCCGCCGAGCAGCAGGCTTTCTTTGGTCACATTAACGACAGGCACCGGCGCCTCCGGGGATATCCGTGAAACGGAACCCCAGATGAAATGGTCAATGATAATGTCGCCGATGACCAGGATGCGGGCTGCCTTGAATTTGTCGATCGCCGCCCGTAACTTTTTTGGTGATGATGTCAAATTTTTACTCCTTTATTTTTTCTGTCTGACGGGATCATGATCCCGTCAGGTTGTGCAGGGTAGTTATGGTTGTTTTGACCAACTGGTCGATCATCTCAGGTTTAAAACCATCTTTTTCGATCGGAATTATCCTGGTTGAACCGGAGATGTTTTCCGGACTCCATCTTTCGATAAACCGGAGGTTGGGGTGCCCGGTAAACATGATGACGGATGGGATCTGATTGGCGTTGGCCAGATGCTGGCAGCACGAGTCGTAGCCGAAAAAACAATCCGAACTGTTGATCATCGCGCCAAAGCCGCCGATTGAATCCTGGAGCGCGATTATACCGTGCGCAAAATCGATGTTTTGACTGGCGAAGTTTTTTTCGTTCACAAAATCCGTATCTATTGAAAGATTTTTCAGCAGGTTGATCAGATTTTCAACTCTGGTTTTTTCCTCTGAACTGACACCCATGTCAAGCAGAATTATGGTGTTTTTCTCTGCCAGAAGGGCGGTGAGGATTTTTTGCTCAAAGGGATCGGGAATCCTTTTGTGCAGATTGTCGCCGACCCCCAGATTGATGGTGATCAGGCGGTTGCAGCCATTTTGTCTTAATTTCTGGCAGAAGGTCCAGGCCATCTCCCGATGGTGTTTGGCATAGCTGACTTTGGGCAGAACAAATTTGTTTTCAGCCAGGATCCGGTTTAGCCAGATATTGGTCAAAGCGGTCAGGGAAGAGCGATTATTTTCCGGGCGCATTGATCGGGAATTGAACAAGAAGGTTTGGTCGACCCTGAGCAAGGGCAGCAGGCCAAGCTGGGACAGTCTGCTGTCGGGGTCGAAAAGCAGGACCTCGTCGGCGGCCAGCTCCTTTGATTCTTCAGCGATCAGATCATAGAGATGGGGCCAGTACTGCAGGCGGTCAACCAGATGCCCCTGGCGCAGACATTCAAGGTTGATGAATTTAATCTCGGCCATCCCGCTGAATATCTCCGGCAGATGGTGGGGGCCGATCATCACAAATAACGCCTTTGGAAAGCAAGCGGCCAGCCGTTGCAGAATTATGCCGGTAATGGCCACATCGGCGCCTACCGTCACCCGGGAAAGGATGAATATCTTTTTGACCTTCCTGGGGCCGGCCGGATCAAGCGGTGGTTTGTCGCAAAGCTGCAGGTAACGTTTCAGCAGATCTTCCTGATCGTGATATCCTAATCGGGCAAGCAGGGTTGCTATCGGTTTGCCGGATTTGTTTTTTCTGACGAAACAGATCAGCTTAATGAGAATCGTGGCGCATAGCTCGGCGCCGGAGGGGGTGAAATCGTCACAAAGGACCTCAATCACTTTTTTGTAAATGGTCGAGACGGCGGCAGTTGAGATGCGCGGGTTGTCCGATCCCGCCATCCGGCAAAGAATGTTGATATATTCGAGCTCCGGTTCAGAATCGGCGAAGAACTGCGCCATGAAAGAGCTCGCCAGGTCAAGGGCAAACAGGTGTGGATCAGTCGCTTTTGCTCCTTTCTTTTCCAGGAGAAGCCAGGTTTCCTTTGCCGTTTTTATATCCAAGGTAGTCTGTGGTGGGAAGAGGCTGATAATATCCAGAAAAAATCAATTTATATTTTATCGGATTATTATAGACCTAGTGCCGGACCGGGGCAAGAGATGATTTGCGATCCCGGTTAATAATGCAGAGGATAAGGTTGGTCATATCGGAAAAAAGTTGCGGGACAAGACCGATTTCTGGTCTAGTCCCGCCCCGGTTTGGGGGATGTCAATCCGGGTTGCTATTCTTCTATTTCACATTCCCCGTCTTCGCATTCAACGTTGGCGAGCAGGAATTTTGCTGGCAGTTTTGCTTTTTGCAGGAGCTGACTGGCCATTTCGGCCCGGGCGCCGGTGGTGCAGTGGACCAGTATTTCCTTGTTTGTTGGCAGCTCGGACAAACGGCCTTCCAATTCATCAAGTGGAATGTGGATCGCGTTTTTGAATCTGCCGCCGGCCGCCTCGTCATTGGTTCGGACATCAAGAATGACCCGGTCGGCATCCTTGCCTGCCGCGACCTTGCTGAATTCCGCGATGCCTACTTCGTTTTTGCCCAGGATGCGGACCCAGTTAATTTCGTCGTCGGTCTTTCCGGTAACCAGCGGGTGGCCGGCCTTGGCCCAGCCTTCCAGTCCGCCGTCAACCAGGGAGATTCCTTTATAGCCCCAGCCGGCGATGATCTTGGCTCCTTTTTTTGCCTCTCCTTCCGAACCGTATAATACGATTGGCGCGGCTTTGCTGGCCGGGAAATCGTCCTCGGCCTCGGCGAGTTGCGCCAGCGGGATGTTGACTGCCCGGGCAATATGTCCGGTCTCGACCTGCTTGCGGTCCCGTAGATCGATCAGGACCATATTTCCTGTTTTAACAAATTCATCGCTGGCTACCAGCATGTTACCGGCTTTTTTGTAACCGGGTGCGCCCTTGAGCATGACTTTTATATTTTTGTAACCCATTTTAACCGCCAGACCGGCGGAGGTAGTGCTCATCCCTCAGGTGGTGCCTCCGCAATAAAAAATCAACTGGATGTCGGTTTTATCGGCGGGTAACAGGGCGGTTGCGCCTTCTTTTTTTAGGGTTTCCACCGGAATTGAAACTGCGGTCGGGATGTGGGCTGCGGCATATGGACCGGCCGGTCGAGAGTCAATCAGAAAGTAATTGGCTTTGACCGGACCCATGGCCACCAGTTCGGCCAGTTCCGTCGGCTGCATTTCAACCACACCGGCTGGTAGTTCCGCCAGTTTTGGTTTAATTACGGTGGCCATCTTCTCTTTGCCTGTCTGGATGAACTTGACAATGGCGGCCGCGTCTTTCTCGGCATATTCCATGCCCGTGGTCTGATCGTTAAACTTGATCATGACCAGTCCTTCTTTACTTTCGATCGTGATCGTTTTGGCCTTTTGGGATACGCCAAGCACCTTGCCCTTGACCACGGTTTGTTCATTGTTCTGTTGTGTTGCGGTGACTTGTTTGGTGTCTGCCGCCGGTTGTTCAGCCTTGGCGGCCGGCGCCAACCAGCCCAAGGCCAAAGCAAGCGCCAGCATTAACGGAATGTGTCTGATCCCCATCATGTCCTCCCTTTGATTGAAATAATTAGTTATCGGTTCACTGCATAAGGTTGTTTTTGAATATTTCTACCGATTATTTAGTATAGCAATGAACATGCCACGTTTTAAGTTTTGGCGTTAACCTGCTGTAATCATAGGGTAATAGTGGCTGGGGGGTCGGCGGGTGATCTGTCGGGTGGGTGCAAATAATTTTGCGGGTTTGTCGGTGAGATGGTTGCGCGTTGCGCATCTGTAGAAAGGCGGGTAGGGGAATTTGCTTATGGGGTAGGCAAAGAAAGTTGCACCTATCCGGTTGCTCTGCTGAAATCTTATTTGTCTTTTTGCTTGAGTCGCCAGTTCAGAGCCTGCCTGGTGATCCCCAGCATCTCGGCCGCAATGGTCTGATTGCCGCCGGCCCGGTTCAGTGCTTCAATTGCCAGGAGGTAGCCCGCCTCTTTCATCGCCGGTAGCCGGGCCAGCTCCTTGAAAGGGGTTTCTCCTTCCTGGGTGCTTGCGTAATCTTTACCTGAATCGCCATCCCCTCTCTGGTAAATATAGGATTTAAAGTACGCCATCGACAGGTTATTGGTCGGGCATTGGCTGATTGCGTCAAAAATCATGTTTTGCAGTTCCCTGATATTGCCTGGAAAATCGTAGGTCGCGAGCAGACTGATCAGTTCCTTGGGGTAGTTTGGTTTTTTGCGGTCCAGTTTTTGGGCGGCTTGATCTGCGAAGTAATCAACCAGCAGCGGTAAGTCATCCCGTCTGTTTTGCAGGGGCGGTATATGAATATGATGGGTCCGCAGTCGGTAGAAAAGATCTTTGCGGAAATTGCCGGCCCGTTGCAGGGCCTCGAGGTTCTGCTGGGTGGCGAAAATCATCCGGCAATCGGTCCTTTTCGCGAGGTCGGCCCCCAGGGGCAGATATTCTCGTTCCTGCAGCAGGCGCAGTAGTTTGACTTGTGAGGCCGGTTGTAATTCTCCAATTTCATCAAGAAAAAGGGAGCCGCCGGCCGCCTGCTCGATCAGGCCCGGGCGGGCTTGATCGGCCCCGGTGAAAGCCCCTTTGCGGTGGCCGAACAGGGTGTCGGCAAACATGTTTTCGTCTAAACCCGCGATATTGACCGGGACCAGGCGGCCTTTGCGCTGACTCAAGATATGCAGGGCCCGGGCAATCAATTCCTTGCCGACCCCGGTGTCGCCGGTAATCAAGACCGGTTCACAGGTGTGAGAGATGGCCTCGGCATATTGGAAGATCGACCGCATCGCCTTGTTGTGAGTGATGATGTGGGCAAAGGCTTCCGGCCGGTCGAGACAATCCTCCAGAACATGTTTTTTTAAAGAGGCGTTTTCACGGCGGAGGATACCAAGATCGATCGCTCGTTTAACGCCGGCGATCAATCGGGTATCTTCTGAAACCTTGGTGTAGTAGTCGAAGGCCCCGAGCTTCATGCATTTGACCGCCGTATCGACCAGATCGAGGCCGGTGATGATGATAACCGGCACCTCCGGCTGCTCCTGCACGATTTGCGGCAGCAGTTCTTCCCCGGAAAGATAAGGCATGGTCAGGTCCAGCACCAGGGTGCCGATCTCCTGTTGTGCCATGATATTTTTGACCTGCCGGCTGTCCTGGCAGGTCAGGATATTATTGATGCCGGTGGCGCGCAAAGTGAGGCTGAAACTGCGCAGCCAGGCCTCTTCGTCATCGACGAGCAGGACCGGCAGGTATGGGTAGAGAGGTTGTTTCATTTATTGGTCTCCGCAAGCCGGAAAAGTAACCCAGGCGGTAGTACCTTTACCCGGAACGGATTCAAATCGCAACTGGCCATTGTGCTCCTTGATAATGCCCGCCGAGACTGACAGGCCCAGGCCCGTGCCCCCGAGACTGCGCTTGGTAGTATAAAACGGGTCGGTAATCTGGTTGATTTTCTCGGTGGCGATTCCGCAACCGTCGTCTTTTACCTCGATGGTCACGGTTTGTTTCTCCTGGTCGGCGGATGTGGAAATCCTGATTGCGCCCTCTTTGCCGGTCATCGCCTCGCAACTATTCTGGATCAGGTTGATCACCACCTGTTCCAGACGCTGGCTGTTACCTTTTATTTTGGGTAGATCCTCGGCGTATTCTTCCAGCAGATGGTCGGTGGCGTTTTTCGTCTGATTGTGGGTCAGGCGCACCGCCGCCTTGACGACCTCGGTCAGATCAATGGTTTCCATCGGGCTTGTGGTATCCTGTCTGGCATAATCTTTCAGGTCCTGAACAATGGTTTTGATTCGGCGGCCGCTCTCTTCCAGCTCCTGAAAGAGGATGGGGATCTGGTTTCTCATTTCACTGTACTCCAGGCCTGCCACCAGAAAATCGCCGTTCTCCTGGTGGTATTCTTCCAGCACAGGTCTGATGCTCTCCCAGGAGCGGGCCAGCAGAGGGGTGTTGAGCAGGGCAATGCTGTTGGGGTTGTTGATTTCGTGTGCCACTCCGGAAACCAATAGACCAAGAGAGATCATTTTGTCCGCCTGCCGCAATTGTTGTTGTTGCAGGGCAGCTTCTGCCGCCGCCCGTTTTCTTTCCGAGATATCGCGAATGATCCAAATCGAATGCCATTGGTCTTGGATTCGGGCCTCGGAAAGAGATAATTCGATCGGCAGTTCCGAGCCGTCCTTGGTCGTTGCGACAAGCTCGATGGTTTCCTTGATCGGACCTTCGTGGTCGGATGCCGAGTTGATCGATTCTCGATTGTCCTGTTCCGATAATTTGGGGCTGATTAATGAATGGATCGGGTGTCCTAACGCCTCCTGTTTTGAGTAGCCGAAGATCTCTTCCGCTGCCAGGTTCCAGTATGAGATGTTGCCCTTGTGGTCCATGATGACTATGGCATCTTGTGCCGAGTTGGTCAGATTACGGAAATTTAATTCACTGTCCCTGAAGGCCGCTTCCGCTTCCTTGCGGGCCAGGACGTTTTTTATGTAACGCCTGGCGAGCAGGGAGAGTTCTTCCGCCATGTTCCTGATTTCGCGGGGGCCGGTCCAGTTGAAGGAGGTTTCCTTTTCTTCGTTGAGCAGGGTGTTGAGGCCGGTGAGGATTTTTTCTTTTATTGAGTCGATTTTTTTTGCGATGGCGTTGGCGATCAAAAAGATGATCGCTGCCAGGACCACGATGATCGTAATGATGTTGTGGATCAGTGATGATTTCCATTGTTCCGCCGCAGTCCGGTCAACCGGATTGCCGATCCAGATTAAAGGCTGGCCGGAAACAAAGGCCAGGGGCATCCAGGCCACCCCCTGTCCCCGGCCATCGTCCCAGATCACCGGTTTATTCTCGGCCAGTAATTTGTCGAGTCCGGCAAAGTCCTTAAAACCATTGTCGGTGATGGTCGATGGCGGCGTGGGCGCTGCTTTGTGCAAGTATGACCCGTCCCTGATCAGCCAGTAGGAGTTTTCATAGGAACTCAAGAGGGAGTTTATGTCGATGGTCATTATCACCTTCGAGGGATTACTGTTGTCAGGGACCATGGCAGCCAGCGAGATCAGGGCAGTTCCGGCCTGGTCTGAAATTATACGGGCCCCGGCCAGAGATGGAACGACTTGCGGGAACGCGGAGAATGGGGCAAATGTAAACCTTTGGTCCTTTCTCCTTTTTAAATAAGATATGACGGTGTCCTGTTGGTTGAAGAATATTATTTCCCGTAGACGATGGTCGTCTTTAAACCAATGGTTAAGGATCTCGGCTATTTCATTTTTGCCGGGATCTGAAAACCCAGGGGAAGTCAGTTGCCGGACCTCCGGCAATTGAATGAAATTTTGAAACAGCGATTTGAGATGAATGATTTCGGCGTCAAGTTTTTCCTGATTTAATTGGAGTTGGGTCAGGGTCTGGTTATGGGCTGATTGCTCATGTCGCTTGATGTGACCCGAAAGGTTGAAGGCAACCAGGGTCAGCAGAGGAATGATCCCCAGGGCAAAAGCGGTGATGAATATTATCGAGCGAAGTTTCATGGCGTTGTATTTATGGTAAAACTGAGTTGAGTTGCTCGGTAGCTCAAATGAAACTTATGCGCCTCGCAGGAAGTGCCCTTGGGGTGCCCTTGTGGTATATGTTGCAAGATTGACCTTTTAGGGTGTGAATGGTAACATCACGCCCTTTGAAATAATACGGATTGTCACCTTCCAATTTGATGGATTTTATGATGAAACACAACCTCGATTCTCAGAAAAAACAGTTTCCGGCCGGGATGGTCCCTTTGGAAAAGTCGATCTTCAAGTTTGCTTGTCATGCCGGGGTGTCTTGTTTTACCCGCTGTTGCCGGCAACTGGAATTGTACCTCTATCCCTATGATATTATCCGCTTAAAGAACAGGCTGGGGCTCAGCTCGGAGGAATTTTTAAACAAATATACCGGGGTGCGGCAGGGGATTAATCCCTGTTTCCCTTCGATTGTGATGTTGATGTCGGACAATGAGGAAAAGACCTGTCCTTTTCTGGGTGATGAGGGCTGCACGGTTTATGCCGATCGCCCGTCGGCCTGTCGCACTTATCCGCTGGAAAGGGCGGTTGACCGGGATAGCCCCGGCGGTCGGCCGGCAGAGTTTTATTTTATGACCGATCATTCGTATTGTAAAGGGCACGAAGAAGCCCGGGAGTGGACGGTTAAAGAATGGGTCAGAGACCAACAGTTGCAATACTATAACCAGATGGATGATCTGTGGGCCGAGATGGATACCATCTTTGCCGACAGCGCCGTCTGGCAGGGCGAAGGCGCGGCTGGTCCCCGGCAGTTGATGGCTTTTATGGTCAGCTATAACGTCGATCGTTTTCGGCAGTATGTTGACGACAATAAACTGCTGGATCAGTATAAGCTGGATAAATCACGCAAAAAGTTAATCATGATCGATGATGAGGCCCTGCTTAAATTCGGATTTGACTGGCTGAAACTGATCTTGACCAGCAAGCCGACTCTGCAGGCCAAGAGGTAGTTTGTCTTTGCCTCACTTTCCTTCCTTGTTGGATTAACCCGATATATTTTTTCGGTCTTGAGGCATCGTTTGCTGATGATTATTCGCTGGTAAAATTTCTGACGCCATTATAACCTTATTATGAGGGAAGTTGGTTGGTTGATTAGATGCAGTTTTTATCGGGAGAAGAGAAGGGGGCGCCATGTCGGAGAGTGTTCTGTGGTCTTGTCAATGTCCAAAGTGTGCTGCGGAGTTCAAAAAACCAGTGAGCTGGTTTGAGGGTGATTCTCTTGCCTGTCCATCCTGCGCCGGAGTTTTAGGGACCGAGTGGACGGCAAAAATATTGGCCCAGATCAAGGCCAGTCGAATTGACCTTGACGAAGAAATCGAATTTAATTTTTAAGGGTAGTGAGATCTTGAAATGAAGAGACTCAATTTGACTGAGAAGTGATCGCAATCATGTTTTTAAGGCTTGCCGGAACAACTCAGGAATTTCTCGCGTCCTGGTGTGTCGCATAGATAGGTATTAACTTAACTTTTCTGGTGTTTCAGTACGGTCTTGATGAGCTTCCCAAACTGTTTGTCTTTTTTCCTTTTCTCCAGATATGACATTTCATTGTAAGTAGATTCTTTGGTCATTTTTAGATAATTTTGATAGCGTTCATCCGATAATTGACCTTTTCCAACTGCATCCATGACCGCACATCCTTTTTCTCCTGTATGTGTACAATCGCTGAAACGGCATTTCTCTGATAGCGTAATAATTTCAGAAAATGTTTCATCAAGTCCTGTTGCCACCGAAAAATTGCCGAGTTCTCGCATGCCCGGCGTGTCTACGATCATTGCCCCAGAATCTAGTTTAATCAGCTGCCTGTGGGTTGTGGCATGTCTCCCTTTACTCTCTTTCCTGCTGACTGTTTTGGTTTTATAGATTGACTCACCGATGAGGTTATTGACCAGCGTGGTTTTGCCAACGCCTGATGAGCCCAGTAAACAATATGTCAGACCCGACTGCATAATGCCTTTTACGTTATCCAGGCCGGATTCATTTTCGTTACTGAAAGGGACTACTTGCAAGCTTGGCATTATTTTATGAATTTCATTGATTATGTTTACAATATCTTCGCCGGCCAGCAGGTCACTCTTACTTAAAAGGATAATCGGTTGGATATTGCCCTCGTTAACCATCACCAGATAACGCTCAAGACGCCGGAGATTAAAGTTTTCATCCAGAGATTGCACAATGAATGCAACATCGATATTGGCGGCAATCAACTGGAAATCAACTTTTTTCCCGGGTGTTTTTCTTTTTAACAAAGACTTACGAACTAAGATCTCGTGAATTATTGCGAAGGTATTTTCATCGTAAAAGTTGGCAAGGACCCAGTCACCTACCGCCGGGTAATCAACGGGCGATGAAGCGCTAAATATTATTTTTCCGACCAGCTCTGCTAAGACATCAATCTCTCCATTGCTTATGGTGTAGCTATCTCGATGAACGGCGACCACTCTTGCTATGTCAAATTGTTCCAGGATCTCAGAGGGAACTGTTTCCAGCAACCATTTGCCGAAGCCGATTTTATCTAGATTATTCGCTATGTTATTCATTTGAAATTAAGGCGCCAAACATTATGTTCAGTGGGTTGGGCTCTGGACCGACTGGTTCTTCTTTTCGAACAAAAATCACCCGAATATCTGACTTGTTGATTAATGATCCCTTGGTCCACAAGTGCAAACATAAGGATTAATGTGATCTCAAAGAGTCGCAATTAATCCATTGTGTATACTAGTAGTTATATGCGACACTACCGGTATGACAAGTTGCGGCACACCAACGGTTACCCTTGACGTCGCCGGGGCCGGGATCTGCGTAATAATTCTGGGTAATATACTGACTTACCAGGAATTCCTTTGACGGTCGCCCCAAACCCACCCCCGGAACATCATCATAAAGGTAGTTTGCGCCATGAATATTACTGATCAATGCTGGATTATTTGGGCCACCATGGCAGGTTAGACAACCCTCCGGAGCAGTCCCCCCCATTGAAATAGGAAGATGCTGTGGAAGGCTATGATCACCATTAAGACCAGATATGTCGGGATCAGTAAAATTTGAAGCCGCTAGGACATTATGACAGCTCAGGCACAAAAAATCAGGGGGACCGGCCTTTGCCAGGCGAGGATAGATTGAGCCATGGGGGCCTAGCGCCGGCGAACCACTGCCATCGCTATTATGACAGTCGCTACAGTACATCTTGGCATTGAGGTTGGTGATATTAGCCCAATTGCCGACAAAAGCTATTGTTTGGTTATTTCGGAGAAAGTCATTGATCCACGGTCCGGTAGTCGTCACCGGGTGGACGGAATAATTTCCAGGATTAAATTGAGCGCCAATGTCAATCATGCCGGGCTCTGTCATGAAGCTATGGCATTTGAAACAAAGCTCATATTCCATGGTAATAGGGTCAACATCCGATAAAGAAGGATACAAATCGATACTCTCAGTACCACCAGTTGGAGGTGCTGGCGCTGGCCAAAGATTAACCTTCGCTCCACTAACTCCTTGCAAGGGCCCGGAATTGGCCACAGAATTACCATCTGTCGCTTCTTGATGAGTACCTAAAATCGAGCTTGACTGGGCTGCATGTGGATTATGACATTTCAGGCAAGTGACCGGCCCATTCGCCAGGTTCAGTGAAGCTGTTGTCCCGGGATCATGCTGGGTGAGAGGTGCTTTATCAAACTGGGCTTTAATATTATCTTCCCCATTTGGGGGATTAGGGCCACCGTGGCAATAAAGACAAAAATCATTATTTGCATAACCACTGAGCTTCAAATCACTAAACAACAGACGTTCGGAGGCCTTGTTATTGTCCGGCGCCGGTTCGTTGCCGTTGATACTGGCATGTTGTTCATGGCAATGTGCGCAGTTCCCATCACTATAACCAGTCAGCCGCCTAACCCCTTGGCCGCCGGCTGCATTGTTGCTGCCGCCATGCCCTGATGTCAGATAAGGGCCGGCAAAAAGATCACCTGCAACAGTAAAAATTCCTAAACAGGTCAATAAGGAAATGATCGTAACAGGCAGTAATCGCTTAATATTTAACATTTAGTTCTCCCTCCTCAGGACAAACCTGTTGAACATGCAAAGCGAAACGCATTTCCCGCAGCTTGCTGCGGGGTTAGTGAGCGAATCTAATGATAACATCCTTACATACGGAAATTCCCCGTGGCTTGCCGCGGGGAGCTTCAATATACTCAAAACGACATTTTCGTAACGTTTTATAAGCAGGGTTTCCTGATATACCCTGGCGCGATTGAGTTGCCCCCCCTAAGTTCATCCCATTTCGCGTTGTTTCTAACCGGAAATCAGACAAATGATGAACGATAATCAGAAAACCGGATAGCACCATATGATTTATATCATCACCGAGACCTGAACTTAATAATCGGTTGCTTAATGTATTATTCCTAGCATGTTATTTTGGTTGCTGCCAGAGAAAAGATTGGTGAAATTCAAGATACCTGCAATCTGGCACAAAAAGGCGAGGATTTGAGGTGTTACTGACTATCAGTAAGATGAGTTTAGGGAGTTCACAAGAGATCGAGACTATTTCTTCCCGAAGGAGACGAGCGAAGAATTCGAGTGCCCTTGAGGTATGAATTAGCGTCAGAAGTAGATCTCGAACAACCTTAATTTTTTGGGTTGTCAGGTAAAATGTGAGGTTCTGTAGGTGAAACAATTACTCTCGTCTGTCTTTTCTCTAACATCTTTTTTGTCAACTTTTTTTACTTTACCTTTAAGAATATCCTTTTCGCCGGTCAGTCTCTTTTCTGCCAGTTTCCCCGGTTCTTGTCGTTGCCGTTGTTCAGTTCCGGCGCTTTGATCGTCAGCATTACCGCCTTGTAGCCTAATTTGTCCTCGACGGCTTTCTCAAAGGCGAAACTTGGCATGATCGTGAGGTCCTTGGGGACGTCGATGTCCACCTCCCCCCGATTGTCAAAGTGCATGGTTAAATGGATCGGGCAGGGGCCGTGGTTTTGCATGATTAATTTTTTCAGATCTTCGATCCGGCGGCGGCTGATTTTCTCGGCGCGCAATAAAATTCTGGCGCTACTGATGTATTTTTCTCTGGCAATCGGCAGGCTGGTTATTTCATCGGCAATGATCTTGACTCCCCGTTCGTCACTTTCCGCCCGGCCCTGCACAATGATCGGTTCGTCGCTCTGCAGTAAATCCATGCATTCGCTGAAGGTTTTGGGGAAGATGACCACTTCCGCCGCCCCGGAAACATCCTCCAGGGTGATGAATGCCATGCGCTCGCCTTTTTTGCTTTTATGGTCTTTGTAGCTGCGGATCAGGCCCCCGACTCTTACCGGCTGGCTGTCGATGCCGGCCAGACCGGTCAGGTCGGTGGTCGTTACTGACTTTATTTCCTGCCGGTAGTCATCCAGCGGATGACCGGTTATGTAAAAACCGACGGTTTCTTTTTCAAAAGCCAGCCTCTTTTTTTCCGACCATTCCGGAATGTCGGGCAGGACGATGGTTATCGACTGCATTGCCTGTTTCTCGGATAAGGCGCCGAACAGTGAAATCTGGCCGCTGAGTTTGTCGCGCTGGGAGGCCTGGGCTTGTTCCATGGCTTGATCAAGTATCGCGAAAAGCTGTGATCGTTTGATTTGGAAGGAATCGAAGGCCCCGGCTTTGATCAGACTTTCGATGACCCGGCGGTTGACCCGTCTGGAATCGATCCGGTTGCAAAAATTTTCCAAAGAGGTATAGGGTCCGTCCTGGCTCCGTTCTTCCATGATCGAGTCAATTGCCGCGCTTCCCACATTCTTTACGGCGGCCAGGCCGAAACGGATCCGCTCGTCGATAACGGTGAAATCCTTGCCTGATTCATTAATATCCGGCGGCAGCACCTCGATATCGTGGTCCTTGCATTCGTTGATATACATGACAACTTTGTCGGTATTGCTGACATCGCAAGAGAGCAGGGCCGCCATGAATTGGGCCGGATAGTGGGCCTTGAGGTAGCCGGTCTGGTAGGCGATCAGGGCGTAAGCGGCGCTATGGGATTTATTGAACCCGTAGCCGGCGAATTTGGCCATCAGGTCGAAGATGTATTCCGCTTTGTCGGCCGGAATCTTGTTTTTTTCGCAGCCGGCCATGAATTTGCCTTTTTCAGCATCCATTACTTCGGCAATTTTCTTGCCCATGGCGCGGCGTAGCATATCGGCGTCGCCGAGCGAATAGCTGGCCAGAACATTGGCGATTTTCATGACCTGTTCCTGGTAGACGATAACGCCATAGGTCTCTTGCAGGATCGGTTCAAGTTGGGGCAGCGGGTACTTGGCCACCATTCGGCCATGTTTGGTGTTTACAAAATCGTCCACCATGCCGCTTTCCAGGGGGCCGGGGCGATAGAGGGCGACCAGCGCGATCATGTCGGAAAACACCTCCGGCTTCATCTTCATCAATAAGGCCCGCATGCCGGAGCTTTCCAACTGAAAAACACCCAGGGCGTCGCCCTTGCACAAAAGGTCATAGGTTTTGGCGTCATCCATCGGGATGGTGCCGATATTCAAGGGATGTCCCCGGTAGGTCTCGATCATTTTTAGGGCCCGGTCGATGACGGTCAGGGTTTTGAGGCCCAGAAAGTCGAATTTGATCAGGCCGGTCATCTCTGTGTACTTCATGTCATACTGGGTGAGGACCTCATCTTTGGCATCCCGGGCCAGGGGCAGGTACTCGTACATCGGTTTAGGTGAGATGACCAGCCCGGCCGCATGGGTCGAAGTATGACGGGGAAGGCCTTCCAGGGCCAGAGAAACCTCGATCAGTTTGTTGACCTCCGGGTCTCTTTTTTGGGCGTCGCGTAGCCGGGGTTCTTCGGCCAGGGACCTTTTCAGGGTGATGTTGAGCTGGTCCGGGATCAGTTTGGCGATGCGGTCCACATCGCTGTATGCCATGCCAAGCGCGCGGCCGGCATCTCGGATGACGCCGCGGGCCTTCATTGAACCGTAGGTGATAATTTGGGCCACGTGGTCGGCGCCGCCGTATTTTTTCTGGACGTATTCAATAACCTCGCCACGGCGTTCCTGGCAGAAATCGACATCAAAGTCGGGCATGCTCTTTCTTTCGATATTGAGGAACCTTTCAAAGATCAGCCCATAGGGAATCGGATCAATATCGGTGATGCTCATGGCGTAGGCGACCAGACTTCCCGCCCCGGAACCGCGACCGGGACCGACCGGAATCTTATTTTTTTTGGCCCAGTTAATAAAGTCGGCCACAATCAGGAAATATCCCGGGAAGCCCATTTTTTTGATGACGTTAATCTCCATGTCCAGGCGTTGGCGGTATATGTTTTCCGTTTCCTGGTCGAGCTCGTTTCTTTCCCGCAGGAGGTTGAACCTTAGCTCAAGGCCTTCTCTGGCATCTCTTTCAAACAGAGTGTCCAGGGTTTCCCCCTCCGGCACCGGAAAGATCGGGAAATGGTAGTCGCCGAATTCAAGCTCGAGATTACAGCGCTCGGCAATTTCGACGGTGGAGGTGATCGCTTCCGGGGTGTGAGCAAAACTATTCTTCATCTCTGTCGGGGATTTAAAAAACAGTTCGTCGGTGGAAAACTTGAAGCGGCTGATATCATGCATGGTCTTGCCGGTCTGGATGCAGAGCAAGACTTCATGGGCATAGGACTGCTCTCTGGTCAGATAATGACAGTCATTGGTCGCTACCAGTTTGATCCCGGTTTTTCGGGACAGTTTTTTCAGCCCTTCGTTGACTACGGTTTGTTCGGGGATGCCGTTTTCCTGCATCTCAAGATATAAGCGGTCGCCAAATATCTCTTGCAGCTCGGCCGCTTCTCGTAAAGCGCCTTCTTCATCTCCCTGGGCGATCAGGTAGGGGACGCCGCCGTGCAGGCAGGCGGTGAGGGCGATTAACCCCTCATTGTGTTCAATTAAAACTTCCTTGTCGATTCGAGGTTTGTAATAAAAACCTTCCAACTGGGCGATGGACGCCAGCCGCATCAGGTTTTGATAGCCGGTTTTGTTCATGGCCAGGAGCACCAGGTGAAAGGCGGCGGTGCCGGCGCTTCGGGCGTCGCGGTCTTTGCGGTCTTTGGGGGCGATATAAAACTCGCAACCGATGATTGGTTTGATCCCGGCTTTTTTTGCCTTCACATAAAATTCCAGGGCCCCAAACATCGCGCCGTGGTCGGTGATGGCCACGGTGTCCATGCCGAATTCCTTGCACTTATTAAGCAGGTCGCCAAGGCGGATCGCCCCGTCGAGCAGGCTGTATTTGGTGTGGACGTGCAGATGGACAAAACCGGCAGGCGGGATGATGGGCGAGGTATGTGCTTCCTGAGTCATGGATGGTTTGGGCCTGATAAAATTTTAGATTTGAAAGGGATCGGTCCAGCGGTAAAAGATTAAAACATATCACCGACGAGGTGTAAATAACAGGAAGAAATTTGTGGTTGGTTGTTTTTTATGGGTAAAGTTTTGGGCGCCTGGCAATGGCGGATTTTGAGATATGAGATCTGACCGTCATTAAACACAAGGTGAAGAGAAGGCTGACAGAATAACGTCTTCCTGATCATCGGTCAGATTTTTGATTTAAGTGGAAAAAAGTGATTTCCTGCCGTCAGTTATTCCGGAAGGTGGTGAGAGATAAACAAAAGTAGGGCCGAGGCGGGAAATGCCCCGGCCCTGAATCTGGTCAATTATTATTTGACGTAATAAATACAGCCCACCATGCAATTGGTTTGAGAGTCGTCAACCCAGGTGAGGCCGGGAGGACAGGTTTGCGGGGCAGGCTTGTTCGGTTTGCACTTGTATTCGCCGTTGTCGAGAGAGGCGTATTTATGCCAGCCCTGGGGACAGGGATCTGCCGCCATTACAGGCGGCCTTCTGGTCGCTACCGCCGGACTCTGGGCGACAGCAGTCCTGTTGCCTGACGCTGCTGAGGCAAAAGAGCAAAGACCCGTGATTAAGAATACTGTTCCGAGCGTGATGATGGAAAATCTAAAATTTTTCATTTTTCCTCCTTTAAACAAATATTTTGAACAGTTGCCCTGAATGCCTCTGTCCTGTTATCGAAAAAGGGAAAATCCATTCCCTTTATTCTCGCAATAAGGAAAAATCATCTCAATTTGATTGATTATATCAACGCCAGCTAGAAAATTATATATATGATTTGATCAGGTAATCAAGAAAAATTGTTTCTGTTAATTTCTTGTATTGATTTCTTATTATTGAGGTAATCTGACAAATCGTAACCCATTCTTGACCTGTCGAAGGTTGATTTGTTTGTCGGTGTATATTTCTGGTATAATATTTTGGAATACTTTTCTGATAGGAGTAACAAATGATGAAAATTCTTGATGTCTTTTCCGATTATCTCTGACCGTTTTGTTGGCTGGCGGAGCCGGCCCTGAAAGAACTTGTCACTCGAAACCCGGAAGTTATGGTTCGCTGGCGGGCTTTTGAACTGCGGCCTGAGCCGGTAGAGCTTCTTGATCCGCAGGGAGATTATCTGACCTCGGCCTGGAAAAATCATGTCTATCCCCTTGCTGAACAGATGGGGATGCCTTTACAGATGCCGCCGATCCAGCCCCGTTCGCGACTGGCCCATGCGGCGGTCAAGTGGGCCGCAACTTATGAGCGCCAGGATGAATTACATCTTGTCATCTTTAGGGCCTTTTTTGAGCACGGACTTGATATCGGCAAAATCGAGGTGCTGATAAAGCTGGCCGCCGATCTTGGTCTTGACCCCGAAGCCTTGAATGTTTCTCTGGTTAATCACGAATTTATCGATAAGGTCATCGGCGACGAAGAGGATGCGAGGCGGATCGGGGTCAGGGCAGTACCGGCCTTTGTCACGGAAGGGCGGATTCTGGCGGCCGGGGTGCAAAGCGCTGATCGGCTTCAGGACTTGCTGGCTGGAGTGGGGAGTGGGGTATTTCCTTTAATCTGATATTGGTTTGTCGCTTAATTATTTGGTCCCATACATTCCCTGCCATAACCCCTGAAAAAAATTACGGGCATTGGTTCCTAGAGTTTTTGTCAGATAGCCCCCTTCCTGGATTACCACGGTCGGGATCCTTAATTGACCGATCATCTGGCCGTTTAGAAAAAAATCTTCCTTGGCCAGGATCCAGGTACCGGTCGGGTCCTTGCGGGCGGTATCCAGCCCCAAGGCCACGATCAGAAAATTGGGCTGGAAGCTCCGCACTCTTTGCAGGGCCTTTGCCAGGGTTCGGCGATAGGTCGGCCCATCGACCTCTTCCGGCAGGGGATAGTTGCGGTTTGCCCCCTTGCCCGATCCTTCGCCCCGTTCGTCGGAAAATCCTGAAAAATAGGGATAGGCAAAGCTGGGATGACCGTGAATCGAAATAGTCATCACATCTCCTCGCTCATAAAAAATATTCTGGGTGCCGTTGCCGTGATGATAATCGATATCAAGGATTGCGACTCTACCATATTTACTTAGTAAATCTCCAGCAATGGCAGAGGTGTTGAAATAGCAGAACCCGCCGAAGGCGCGGCGCTCGGCATGATGGCCGGGGGGGCGGACCAGAGCGTAGGTCAGGCGGTAACCTTCCAGGATGAGGGAGGCCGCGGTCAGACCGCAGTCCACCGCCCCTTTGGCGGCCCGGTAGGCGTTGCGGTTAAGCGGAGTAAAGGTGTCGATACAGAAATAACCGGCCCGGACCGGCAGTTCTCTAGGAGGTTTTGCCGCATTGCGGATCGGGAATACGTAAGGATAGATTGATTTTCCCGGTTCAAGTCTGGTGCAGACCCGTTTCAGGTATTCAACATAGCTGACGTCATGAACCCTTTTAATCTTTGATTCCGAAAAATGGCGGGCCGCCATCCGCTCAAAGAGCCCGGAGGGTTCAATGCCGCTGAGAATCGCCTTGATCCGGACCGGCGCTTCCACATAGCCCCGCTCGCGGACATGGTGGATATCATGACTTTCGTTAACGATCAGCGGAATCTGTCGATCCGGCACAATCGTTGGGCTGGTATTGTTTTTAGTCTTGGGTATCAGACGGGCCGGACGCAAAACAATCGGATTGTCATGGAATGACTCAACCACCATCGCAATGTATCCCGGCGGACATGAGGCCGCGTATTTGCGCAGTAGAATGGCCCGGACGATGGGACGGATCTCGGTCGAACCCGGCAGATGGCCGCTGCCCAGGTCATCAAAAACCAGATAGGGCGGGCAGTCATCATCCGGATGCAAAGGAGTCTCGTAGGCGGTATTGATGATGGGGCGGGCACCATACTGTTCATAAAAACGGAAACGGGCCCGATTCTGTCTGAGGATGACCGGGTCGCTGCAGAGTTTGGGTTCATCCGGCAGACATTCCATGAACAGGCCGTGGACTCCCAGGGTCCGGCATTCCTCCCGGACCCTTTCATACAGTGCGCCGCCAATGCCGCCGGCCCCGCGCCCCGGTCTGACCGAAATATAATCAAGAAAGCAGAAAGCTAGATCAGGTGCATGGTTGAGGATGGCGCAGCCCTTGACTTCATGGCGCTGGTTTTCGGCGACAAACAGAATGGTCCGGAACTGGTATTTGAGCGGGTTGGCAAGTTTTTGGGGCAGTAGCCTTAGTTCTTTGACGGCTACCCCTGAAAACTGGGAGGAGAGAATCTTGATGACCTGATCAATCGCCTGTTTGTCAATTTCAAGAGTGGCGTCGTACACACGACGGATACGGAACATGGGGCTACAGCTCCTTGCGGTAGATCACCCTGTCATCGCCGGTTTTGTAAAAATTACTGAACCGGGCTGCGACCTGGTAACCGTTCTTTTCATAAAAAGAGCGGGCCCGTTCATACCCATCGGTTGACGAGGTGTCGACATAGACGACTGCTCCGGCCGATTTGTTGAGCTCCGTTTCCATGGCTGACAGCAACTGGGAAGCGATTCCGCGCCGGCCGTGTTCCGGGGCGGTGGCGATCCAGTAGAGGTCAAAAGACTTTTCGGTCATTGGAATTATACCATAACAGACAAAACCGAGCAGAGCGCCGTTTTTTTCAACGGCGGTCAGGATCTGGTAATCATCTCTTTTGAACAAACTGTCTTCGATAACCTCACGGGCAACTTCCTGTTCCTCTTCGGTAAAATTATCCTGGGCTAAAACCAGCCCCAACAGTTGTTTTCGATCAGCCATTGTTGCCGGTCGGATGGTAATCATCATCTAATTCTCCGGTTGACCTGATTGACCAGTTCGCCGACCATTCCCTTGTAGGACAGGTCGGCCTTGAGAACTGCCGCAGTAAAGCCGGCATCGGGGGATAAGCAGGGATTGGCGTTGACCTCCAGCACATAAATCCGGCCCCGGAAATCGATCCTCATGTCAACTCGCCCGTAATCGCGTAAGCCGAAGAGCTGAAAACAATCTTTGGCCACCCGACGGATCGAGCGGGAAAGGTCCCGGGGTAAATCATCGGGAAAGACCCGGCCGGTAGTTTTATATTCTGCAGACTCTTCGTCCCATTTGGCCTTATAACCGACAATCCTGAAAAGATCAGAAGGGAACCCGCTGAAATCAATCTCTGCCAGCGGCATGACCCGGGGCAGCGGATCACCCAGCAGCGAGACGTTAAATTCTCGCCCTTCGACATATTCCTCAACCAGTAATGGCCCGAAGCGGCGGTAAAAATCGCTCAGGGTCTTAAGCATTCCTTTACTGTTTAAAATCATTGATTCCTGGTCAATACCGATGCTGGCATCCTGCCACCGTGGTTTCATGATCAGGGGAAAAGTGAGGTTGAGCGGACGGGGAACCTCGCCTCCTTCGTAGGCAAAAAAGGCTGAGGTCCTGATCCCGGCATTTGCCATGATTCTTTTATTCAGTAGTTTATCGGTGGAAACGGCCAGGGCCATTGAGGAAGATCCGGTAAAAGGCAGTCCGAGCAATTCAAGGACCGCCGCCGGATGGCCGATCAATCGCGGGTCCTCATCAACCGACTCGCAGAGGTTGAAGGCTGCTTCAACATCCGCCTGTTGCAGTTGGTTGATAAAACTCGCCAGGTCCCTGGTGAAAGGGATTGCGATCGGGACATGGCCAAGTTCGGTAAGGGCGCGGCTAATTGCCTCAACCTGCACCATGACATCAATCGATGACTCCCAGTTAGGTTCACCTTTAGGAATCGGTTGATTGTGGATGACCCCGATTTGCATGTTCAACCGGCCTTTTGAGAAAGTCCGGTTCGGACCAGGGCCGCTCCGACGATTTCATTTAGTAGTTTCTGGTAACTGATTCCGTATTTGGTCGCAATGATACACAGGTCAGAATGTTCCGGGTGCAGACCGGCAAGGGGATTGACCTCGATGAAATTTGGGTAGCCGTTGGCATCGGAGCGCAGATCGACCCGCCCGGCGTCCTGACAGCCCAGGGCGTGCCAGGACGCCAGGGCCACCTCTATAGCTAGTTTCGCTTCTGGATCATTCGGCACCTGATATTCTACCAGCTCCTCGCAATTCTCCTTGTTATGGTAGGAATAGATCTCCGCCTCCGCTTTTTCAAGCAGGACAACCTCCATGATTCCGATGGAGTGGGCGGCGGCGCCGTTGCCGACGATGCCTACCGTAAACTCCCGGCCGGGCAGAAAGGTTTCGACCAGCACCGGTTGGCGGTATGTAGTTAGCAGTTCTCCGCAGATTCGGGCGAGTTCTTTGGGGTTGTTGATTTTTGAGGTGGCGTTTACTCCCTTACCGGTTCCTTCGGCTACCGGCTTGGCAAAAAGCGGGTAGGGCAGGTTAAGGCCGGCAAGGTCGGCGACGCTCTTGACTACCGCAAAATCAGGGGTGGCAATCCCCAGGTCCCGGACCACATGTTTGGTCATCCCCTTGTGCAGGGTCAAGGCCAGGACCAGTGGATCTGAAAAAACATAGGGAATCCGGTAGGCGTCGAGCAGGGCAGGGATCTGTGATTCACGGCCGAACCCATAAAGTCCTTCGGCGATATTGAAGACCAGGTCCCAACGCTCTCCGGCCGCCAGTCGGCTAACCAGACTTTTTAAATTGCCGATCCGGACTGGTTTGTGGCCCATTGCCGCCAGTGCATTTTCTATGGCGGCAATGGTTGAGTCGCGGTCAAATTCGGCGGTTTCATCCTCTGAATAGCCCTCAGCCAGATAGTCCGACCGCATATCATATGTCATGCCAATCTGCATTACGATTCACTCCCATTCCGGTCTGCGCCGCCACCGATCACATCGGGATAGCGGTATACTTTGCCTTCATAGTTGCGGATCAGGAGATCGGTCCCTTCGCGGCCGACCACGGTTTCCGGCAAGAGCGGGATCTTGCCGCCGCCGCCAGGGGCGTCGATTACGTAATTGGGCACCGCATAACCGGTGGTATGGCCCCGGAGTCCCTGGTAAATTTCAAGTCCTTTGGAGACCGGCGTCCGGAAATGGGCGGAGCCGATGATCGGATCACACTGGTAAAGGTAATAGGGTTTGACCCGGTTTTTGACCAGCCCCTGCATCAAGGTTTTCATGGTTTTAACTGAATCGTTAATCCCGGCCAGCAACACGGTCTGGCTGCCCAGCGGAATACCGGCATCGGCCAGTCTGGTCAGGGCCTGACGGGACTCGGGGGTCAGTTCTTCCGGATGGGTGCAGTGAACACTCATCCACAGGGGGTGATATTGCCTGAGCATGGCGATCAGGTCCGGCGTGATTCGTTGCGGCAAAACAATGGGGGCCTTGGTCCCGATCCGGATCAATTCGACATGATCGATTTTTCGCAGTCGGCTGAGTATCCACTCCAGATGATGATCAGGCATGGTAAGGGGATCACCGCCTGAAATCAGGACATCGCGGACCTCCGGGTGAGCGGCAATATAGGCGATGGCTTTTTGCCACCTAGCCTTACTGGTGCCGGCCCGTTTGCCGACCATTCGTGAGCGGGTGCAGTATCGGCAATAGCTTGAACAGTAATCGGTAACCAGGAAGAGCACCCGGTCCGGATAGCGATGGATCAGTCCCGGAACCGGACTGTGGCCGTCTTCGCCAAGAGGATCATGCTCTTCGCCCTGGGAAACCATGTGCTCGCCGGTGGTGGGAACCATCGTCCGTCTGATTGGTTGATTTGGATCGTCAGGATCAATCAGGCTGGCGTAATAAGGGGTAATGGCCAGCGGCAGAACGGTGCCGGTGAACTGCATGGCCTGTCGCTCGTTCTCGGAAAGATTAATGATTTTTTCGAGTTGTTTCAGGCTGGTAATCCGGTGCCTGAGCTGCCATTGCCAGTTATGCCAATCGTTTTCGGTTGCGGTGGGAAAAAATTTTTGCCGGAAGGAGGTGGTGAAATTGTTTGGGGCGCTGACGGCGAGCGCTCCGGAAAAAATTTGCGGCGATGGGGGTTCTTCCGGTTCGGCAACAGGTGATTCTTTTAGTTTCATGATTTTTCTCCTGAATTAATTTGTGCTCTTATGTTGAAGCTTTCCCCGGTAAATTTGGGGAGTCTCCGAATGTCTGGGTTAGGATGTTTTACAGGGTAAGTTTGTTGGCTACGCCGAAGAGGCGAAAAGGTCAGATTTTGCGGTTGTCCTGCTGGTTTGATTCTTGTCAAACAATGGCCTCTAAGGAACCATGAATGCCGGGATAATTTAACTACCCGTAGTTCCGTTAAAAATAAAGGAACATATACGGACCGGAAATCATATATTCTGACTCCCTTATGCATTCGTTTTGAGAAACTGTCAATAAAAAAAATACTATGGCCTAAAATAAATCTATCATACTGATATGACAAGATAAATTGAATAATGATTAAGCAAGGAACAGAGGAATTGAATTTTGCAGAATTTGGTAGGTGAAATTTCTTAGAAAATATTGAGGTTGAGTCACTTTAAGCAACCTTTTATCTTGGAGGAAATATAGGGGTTGGATAGTGAACAATTGACAACGGATGAAAAGGAGGATTAAGGGACGGGAAAACTTAAAATTACTGCATGTGTCGGATCGGCATTAGTTGGTACTTTCTTCTACTTTTTCGCTCATGGCCTCAGGCCACTTGATCGCCTTGAAAAAATTCTGTCCGGGATAAAGTTTCACTTCCGGCAGATCAATTTTTTCGATGGTGTTTCCGTAATAATCCTTGATAGCGATGACCAGATCATGGGTTCCCGGGTGTAGACGGATTCTGAGCAGGGCAAATTCCGCCGGCAGGGTTTCCCACCCTCTGGTGTCTGGTTCTTCGCTGAGAAAGAGGATCGCCCGGGTCAATGCCCCGGCGGCGGCGCCATTATTTTCCTCAATTGCCTGGGCCAGTGCTTCTTTTATCGCAACTCTTGCCGTCTCTTTGACGATCATCGATTTTGCCCGGGCCTCAAGTGAGGTTACTAAAACCTCCCTGACCTCGGTCGTTGTTTTGGAGATTTGGCCTTTTTTTTCCGGATGAATCAAGTCTATAAAATAATCGTTATCGTAGTCATTCCGGTATTGAGGAAAGGAAAAGCGAATGGTTGGCGGTACCACAATATTGCCCGGAATTTTATCGGGTGCCCGGCCTAGTTCGGCAAAGATAACAATTTCCGTCTCCGGCGGATTTTGCCAGAAATCCTGTTCCTCTTTGTTGAGATAAGCGGCGTATTGGGTCGATTCATCCGAAAAGCCCAATCTGTGGGCCAGATAATAGAGCTCTCCGGCAAGATTTTTTTTGTCCGGCAGTTGAGAAAAAAGGGATTTGTATTCGATGTACGCGTCATTGTATTCCCCTAAGAGTTCATAGCAGATCGCAATCAGGGTGCGGGTGAAATAATCTTCGGCCAAGACTTCCGGGTATTTTTCGTATAACTCCAGCGCTTGCTTGGCCTCGACCAGTGCGTCTTCATATTTTGCCTGGAGCAAAAAATTCATCATCAGATAGGTGTGGATCCAGAGGCGTTCACCGTACTCTCCTTTGTACTCGGTAAGCCATTCGGTGGTTATCAGGGAGCCGGCTTGTTCGGAGATGCTGATAATCTCCTGTTCCTTTTTCAGGCGGGCGGCGGCCAGAAACTCGGCGGTGCTTTGTTCGTATCGGCCGAGATTAAAAAGAATAACTCCCATTTCCAGATGGAAGAGAAGTTTGTCCCGGGCCGGATATGATTTGACTTTGCTGAGGATGTCGTAGGCTCTTGTCGGATAACCGGCATGGAACTCCCGCCGGGCATCGGTGAGTTTTGCCGAGGCGCACCCCCCCAGGATCAGGGCGAGTAAAACGATGAGCCAGGCCGACCGCTTGTAACGGTTAAAGTTACAGGTGTTGGCCCGGCTTGGGGAATGACGACAGGTAGGCAGCATGGGGTCGGGGCCGGGCAAGTTTTATTACCAGCCGATAAAAGGCTTTGAGGCCTCCCGGATAACTTCGGTTTTGTCGGCCCATTCAATGAGACTGGTCTCAAGGTCGGTCAGTTCAAGATTCAAGCTGTAATATTTAAGGACTTTTTTCTTTAACCGGACCTGGCGGGGTTGTTCCTTGTCGATGGAACGGAGGGTGCCGGTGAGCATGTATTTGGCCCCGGTCTGCCTTGCCATCTGGATCCTGGTCTCAGGCGCCACCCTGCTCCCGTATTGATAATCCGCTTCGCGGGCGATATTCTCGCGCTGTTCTTTGTTGATGAAACGAAGTTTGCCGCTCTCAAGCAAGGCTTGACGGAGATCATCACTGATGCCGTCGGTGCTGATATGCTCATTGGTCCGGTTGGCAATGCCGTAGACCACAATAATCGGCCGGTCACTGGCGGAGACCAGAGGTTTTTTGGTCAAGAGGGAGTTGGTCAGAGCAGCGACGATATTTTTTTTGTCGGAAAAATTATAACCTTCATCGTAGACCACTTCTTCGTCTGCATCGACCGTGCGGGTCGAGACCGTACATCCGGCAACGCCCAGGCTCATGATAAGAACAGTTGTTAATGTGATCAGTCGAATTGCTATGCCCATGAAATTCCCTCCATGTTTATTTGAATATTTTAAGCCGCTGAAGCTGATTTTTTCAAGATTTCTTCCACCACCGCGATATCTTCGGGACGGTCGACCCCGTAACCCTGATAGCTGGTCGGCACTACCTGGATCGAAATGCCATGCTCAAGGAGGCGGAGTTGTTCGAGTTTTTCCCGTTGTTCAAGGGCACCTTTTTTCAGGCCGACAAATTTTTCCAGGGTCTTCATTCGAAAACCGTAAAGGCCGATGTGGCCAAGATATGGTCCGTCTTTGTGGTCGCGGGGATAGGGGATGGGGGAGCGGGAGAAGTAAAGGGCTTTGTGGTCATGGGCCAGCACTACTTTGACCAGATCGGGATTTTTGGCTTGCTCAAGGGTGATTTCATGGGCCAGGGTGGTCACTTGTACCGCCGAGTCGGAGAATGGGCCAAGAAGCTCACTGAGCATCTCCGGTGCTAGCGAAGGTTCGTCACCTTGAATATTAAGGATGACCCCATCCGCCGGGACCTTAAGGATCTGTGCCGCCTCAAGGACCCGCTCGGTGCCGCACGAATGGTCCGGGCTGGTCATCAGGACCGGGATCTCCAGTTGTCTGGCCGTGTTAAAGATCCGGTCATCGTCGGTGGCCAGCACCACCTGTTCAAGCTCCGGACATTGCCGGGCCCGGGTGTAAACATGCCAGATCATCGGCTTGCCGAGGATAAGGGCCAGAGGCTTGCCCTCAAAGCGGGAGGAGGCGTAGCGGGTCGGGATAATGCCGTAACATTTGGGTAGAGTGGTCATCAAGTATCTTGTTTTGGCTAAGAAGGTTAAAAGGGAACCTGAAGTAGTGTAAAAGACAATCTCCAAGGCAACCTGAAATTGCATCGAAAAGTTGATAACATACCATTATTTCCAGAAAACACCCAATTTTATGGCTGATTTTTTGTGGAGTGAGGCGGGCTGGTTAACGGTGTTTTGTCAAACAATAGTTTGTCGAGGGCCGCGATACTGTCCCATAATTGCTCTTCGTGATGCGGTTCCATGGTCATGATCGGCGAGAGATCATTCTGCCGGAGATAATCAAATAATCCCGCAAAGTCAAAGATGCCATGACCGATGGCCAGGTGGTTGTCCATATCTCCCATGTTGTCATGCAGATGGAGTTGACCCAGCCAGGGCGTAAGCGCCGGCAGCCATTCCTGCCAGGAAGTGCGGGCAAAGGCCAGGGTGTGGCCGACATCCAGGCAGAAGCGGGCGTAGGGCGAGTCGAGCGCCGCCAAGATATTTTGGTGCTGTTTGGGCTCGGTTTCGTAGGTGTTTTCAAGCATCATCGGGGTTTGATATTGTCCAGCGATCTCCAGCAGTTCCTGCCAGGTCTCAATTGAATATTTGAGCCAGTCGTCTTGCTTGAAGCCGTGTTTGTTCTCTTCGTAGGAGAGATGACAGACGATGGATTGTGGTTTGAAAACCTCGATTAGTTCGAAGGATTTTTTCAATTTATTGAGGCTGGATTGTCTGATGTATTGATCGGAAGCACCGGGCGAGAGGTCATAGAATGGGGCGTGGATCGTGCAGGCGAGGCCTTCTGCTTGAAAGGTCCGGGCGAGATCCTTGAAGTCCTGACGGGAACAGTTGTAGAGGCAATCACCTTCCAGGCCGATCTCCGGCTGCAGGCGGTTTTCGATAAATTTGGCAAGCAGGTCCTGCCGCAGCCGGTCAAAGGGGGCGTTGACAAAACAGCGGGAAATGGTCTGGGAAAATTGTTCTTTCATGTCGGAAAAAATATGAGTAGTCCGCGCTATTGATTGCTTGAAAAGTATGCGGGTTTTGCTGACCGGAATTACTTGCGGTCAATCAATCTTTTTTGCCTCGTCCACCAGCATGATCGGGATGTCTTCCTTGATCTCGTAAAGCAGTTTGCATTTTTCACAGATCAGGCCGTCATTTTTTTCGGTCAATTTCAGGGCCCCTTTGCATTGCGGGCAGGCCAGAATGTCCAACAGGTCTTGGGATATCATCTTGTTTCCTTCGGTGGCTTATAATTTATAAAGAAATAACATTTTAGGTTGAAATCTGATCGTTAACAGCGGAAGACTTAGTCATCTATTTAAACCAGGGCAGTTTCTTCTTGAACCGGAAGATCTTGCTTCTGATCCGTAGTCCGGCAATTCCATTAAAATAAAGGGCCAGAGGGATAATGTCAACACAGCCGATGGCGTCAATATGATAGAGCCGGATGCTGCCGTCTTCATTTCGGCGAACCAGGGTGTTGGTAAAGGCGATTTCCCGAAGCATTATATGATTGTCCAGCTGCCAGGCAAAGAATTCATTCAGCGCAATTTTTAGTAATTCCGTTTCATTTTCTCCCAGAATTCCGGGCTGATGGTAACAGTCCTTGAGCGAGATGCATGGCGAATTGTCACTGTTGCGGATGGTCTCCCAGGATACGCCGGGGCCAAGGTCGGTATCGACAAAGCCAAAGCAGCGGGGCAGATGATCAAAGACCCTCTGGTTGTTTCTCTTTTCCAGAAGCTCGGCCGTCAGGACATCGACGAAGTTGTGATCAAAATAACGGAGATCTCTTCCTCGGGCCAACCACAGGAGCCGGTTTTGGAGCCCTTTTATCTGGTAGCTTTTATCCACCGGATGACGGGAAATTTTGATGCACCGGTCCGGATGGGTCGGGTCCTGGTAGACCACCCGGTCGTTGCCGGTGCCGACGAGGTTGGAGTTGTTAAGCTTAATCATGGCTGAGTTTTTCCAGGTCTCCGGATCCGCCGGCCGGTCCAAACAGGGTGCCGGCTAGTGCCGCCAGATAGGCGAATAGGGCGTTATACCAGCTGTGATAGATATTGTAGCCGACCAGGGCGATCAGGATGAACACGGTCAAAAGCGCAATCACTTCCGGATGTTGATTCTGGACCCGAATGGAATTAATCGCCAGGCGGCCAAATAACCAGAGGAAGGTCAGCAGGCCAGGGATGCCGGTACAGACCAGCAACATCAGGATAGTGTTGTGGGCATGGGTTGTATTTTTATGCCAGGAAAAAATGGTGCCGTTTGGCATGATCACGTCATCCTGGGGGAAAGTCGCGGCTTTTTCTTTATAGGTTTCCCGGAACGAAGAGACCCCGATTCCGAACCATGGACTGTCTTGCCACATGGCCGTTGATACCTGCCAGACCTTGACCCGGTCATACATGCTGGCCAGATTGACCACTTTATTTATCTGCGCGATCTGGATGTTCTGAATGGCAATTCCGAGCAACAGGACACAAGCTATCCCGGTTATGGTCAGACTCTTGATCGAAAATCGTCTGCCAAATTGCCAGAGCAGGCCGACAGCAAGTCCGGCGAAAGAGGCAATAATTGTGGTTCTGACCCCGCTGTAAAAGAGAAGAAAAAACGAGAGCAGGCCGACGGCCATGGCCAGGATTCTGAGCCTGGTGTTCAGTTGTTTTCGGAGTAAAGCAAAACAGCAGAAGAGGGGACCGGCGTAAGCGGTGAGGCCGGTTATGGGACCGATCAGTGAGGTTTTCTTTTTCTGATAATGGAGCAGGGAATTGCCGATCAGGTCATGACCGATCGTGTAGGATAGCGTCAGGTTGATCGCCACCCATGCTAATCCGGCCGCCAGTCCGATCATCAGAGTTCTGGCGATCGGCATTCGGCGTGAGATGTCCAGCAGGGCGGTCATGAAGAGGAGTTGCCTGAAAAGGATGAGGTCATGGCCCCAGCCTTTGCTCCCCGGGCCGTTTATTAGCAGACTGAGGACCACCGCTCCATACCAGGCAAGCCAGGGCAGGACCAGCGGGTCTTTGAGCAGATCGGGAAAAGGATTACGGCGCTGGAATATTAACCCGCCCAGCCAGCTGATGCCGACCAAGGCGATAATTGCCTCAAGGGCGCTGTTACTGGTGATCAGGGCACATGGAAAGGCTGCCGCGGTATAAAGGCAGAATTTGTCCAGTCTGGTAGCTGTTGGTTGGTGGTTTGTCGATGACATGGCTTGTCTAAATTTCGTTATTATTTATTGTAAGTTGTTAAATTTTTCATGGGGCATGGCGATAATTTCGTTGTTTTTTAATGAATCAAGGCTGGTGATTTTGGCCAGCCGGTAACGGCCGGTTTTTTTGTTTTTCAGCGCAAAGATATAAAAGGAGTAATCCTCCGGAAAGAGGGCGGTCATGCTCTCAAAGGTGGCCAATGAGTCCCGGGTTGCGGGGGATGATTCAAAAATCACGATCGGCCGGTTGTCTTTAATGGTCTGGTTTAGTCCGTCAATGACCTGTCGTTCATGGCCTTCGACATCAATTTTGATCAGGCTGATTCCGGTAATCTTGTTTCCTGCTATTTCCTCATCGCCCACTACCACCATTAACGAAACGGCTGCCTGTTCATTATCGGCGCAATACTCCTTTTCAAAGGAGCCGGTTCCGAGGTTGGCCAGGTTGGGCGGGTAGAAGGGGATGGTTTCATTCTTGCTGCTCAGACCTACGGGATGGACAATTATATTTTTTAGCTGATTTATTTTTATCTTATTTTCCAAAATGTTTCGGGCCGGTGCGTATGGCTCAAATGAGTGGACGGTCGTCGCGTATTTTGACATGAAAAGTGAATGATTCCCAATGTTTGCGCCGACATCGAGAAAGACTGCCTCTTCCCTGGGCAGCGCGGCAAAGGCATCCCGCATGAAAAAAAGCATGAATTTTTCATAGGCCCCGCGCAGCAACACCTGATAGTCGATGTAATTGCTGGTAATTCCCGGCCAGATCAGACCGAAGAAGTCGGTTTCAAAATGGTGACCGTCATTGAATCGGGGCGCGATGATTTTGGTCAGAAATTCCCGGATGCTGCGGTGGATAAATCTTTTTTTACATATCCACTCGGCCAGTGAATTATTCGATATCGGCATTTTTTTGTTTTCCCGGAAATTTTAGCGTTAAGGTAGGTTGCGGATGAAATCAGCAATTCTTTTCGCTGCCTTGCCATCGCCATAAGGGTTTTGGGCCATTGCCATCTGTTGGTAGCTGACGGCATCGTTTAGCAGGGCGCTGACCGCCTTGATAATCTTGTTTTTGTCGGTCCCCACCAGTTTTACGGTGCCGGCGTCAACCGCCTCTTGCCTTTCTGTGTTGTCCCGCATCACCACGGTCGGGATGGATAAAGATGGCGACTCCTCCTGGATGCCGCCACTGTCAGTCAGGATGACCGTCGATCTTCCCATCAGGTGGAGAAAAGCTTCATACGGCAGTGGTTCAATCAGGAAGATGTTTTTGATCTGCGACAGAATGCGGTTTACCGGTTCCCGGACATTGGGATTTAAATGGACCGGATAAACGATGTCGAGATCAGGGAAGCGGTGGGCGATTTCTTTTAACGCCTCGCAGATGTTTAAAAAGCCCTGGCCAAAGTTTTCCCGCCGGTGGCCGGTGACCAGTAATATTTTTTGGTCAGCTGTAACTGCGGGTAGGTCATAGCCGCTTTGGGTCATGGTTTGGTCGATTGCCGCCTGCAGGGTCGGGTTGTTTTGAATTTTGGCCAGCATCATCAGCAAGGCGTCAATTACGGTATTGCCGGTGATGATGATCCGCTCGGCGGGAATTCCTTCTTTCAGGAGATTGTCTCGGTTGGCGGCAGTTGGGGCAAAGTGGAATCTGGCGAGTCGGGAGGCCAGCTGCCGATTCATTTCTTCCGGGAATGGTGAGTAGATGTTATGGGTCCGTAAACCGCCTTCCACGTGTCCGACCGCGATCTGCTGATAAAAGGCGGCCAGGGAAGCGGCAAAGGTTGTGGTGGTGTCGCCATGGACCAGCACCAGGTCAGGTTTGGCTTCGGCCAGCACCCCTTTCATCTTGGCCAGGACATTGATCGTGATGTCATAAATGTCCTGGTTGCTCTGCATGATATTCAGATCGTAATCAGGCGAAATTGCAAATACTTGCAGAATCTGATCAAGCATTTCCCGGTGTTGGGCGGTAACGCACACCTTTAGTTCGATTTCAGTCGGATATTTTTCAAGCTCTTTGATCACCGGGGCCATTTTTATGGCCTCTGGTCTGGTGCCGAACACGATCAGTACTTTTTTCATAAGACGCTCTCGTAGGCGGTGATAGTCTGCTGGGCGATCTGTTGCCAGTCAAATTTTTCCTCGACCAGCTCCCGGGACCGGGCGCCTAATTTTTTGAGATCCATGGTCAGCAGAAGATCAATTTTTTCGGCCAGATCCTTCTCGTCGGCCGGGCGGCATAAAAGGCCATTACCCTCGTTTTCGATAAGTTCAGGGATGCCGCCGACGTTGGTGCCGAGTAAGGGCAGGCCCGAGGCCATGGCCTCCAGACCGCTGATGCTGGTCGCCTCCATTAATGATGGCAGGATCGAAAAGTCGGCGGCCGAATAAAAGGGGACAATGGCATCGTGGGTCATTGAACCGAGCATCTGGAAACGGCCGGCAAAATGGTGGGATAGTTCACGCTCAATGACTGGTCGTTCCGGACCGTCGCCAATCAGTAGCAGGCGCAAGTTTTGATTTTTTAGGTGTTTGGTTGCCTTGGCCAGAAAGGCCACTCCGTTTTTTTCAACCAGTCTTCTGGTCAAAATCCCCAGTGGTTGCAGTTCTTCAATTCCCAGCTCTTTGCGCAAGGTTTGCCGCTGCTCTTGGTTGAATTGGTATTTTTTGGCGTCGATCCCGTTTGAGATAAAGACCTTGGGGGCGGCGACCGGAAAGGGGGTCTCCAGCAGTTCCCGGCTGGGGGCGAGAAAAAGGTCGGGTTTTTTGAATAGTCTTTTTAACAGCGCCATCCGCCTGATGCCGCCTTTTTTGATCCTTTTCAGGTATCCGGAGGTGTGATTGGTGTAGACCAGCGGCACCGATTTAATATTGTACCATTCCAGCGGGCCCATGCCGTGGATATGAATGATGTCGGGTTTTACTGCCGGCAAAAGTTTTTTGATCTTGCGGGTGATCTGCAGGCCGTACAAGGGGCTGATCAGTTGGAGTTTGATTGTGTGCAGTTTGATATTGCTCAAGGGCGGATAGCTCTGACCGTCTTTAAGCTCCCGGGCCAGGACCGTTACCTGGTGGCCGGCCTTTGCCAGGGTATTTGACAGTTCATAGACATGGGCCGAAATCCCGCCGACGGTGGGCGGAAAGTCCATTGAGATCATCAGGATGTTCATCTTGTTTCCAGCATTTTGGTTTATTTGTGACAAGTGAAGAGTGACGAGTGAATCGTGAAAAGTGACAAGTGGTAAAAACTCGATACTATTCACTCATTACTATTTACTATTCACTATTTACTTTTCTCTTCAATAATAATTCTTCGTATAGAGTCAGGGTTTTGGCGCACATGCCGGCCACCGTGAAATTATTTCTCACCCAGTCTTGTCCCTGCCGACCGAGTTTCCGGCGCAGATCATGGTCGACAATTGCCGGGGCCAGGGCCTTGGCAAGACTGTGGGCATTGTTTGGCTTGACCAGCCAGCCGGTTTTCCCCGGCAGCACTGTCTCCAGGCTACCGCCATGGGCGGAAGCGATTACCGGTTTGCCCATGGCCGCCGCTTCAACCGAGACCCGGCCAAAGGCTTCCGGTTCAGTCGAGGCGGCCGAGACCACGAGATCGGCCAGCAGATAGGCGGCGGGCATGTCATCACAATGGCCGACAAATTTAACCCTCCTGGTTAAATGATATTTTTGGAGCATCTCTTTTAAATTATCGGTGAGGCGTGGATTGCCGGCCGGATCGCCGATAAAAACCGCAGTCCAGGCCAGATCTTTCAACTCAGCCAGGGCCTGAATCAAGATATCATGCCCCTTCCAGGGCGAGATCCTGCCGGGTAGCATGATGATCGGGGTTGGATTGCCGGAAATACGCCATTGTTTTTGTAAAATCGTCAGTCTCTCTTCAGATACTTTTGCCGGATCAAAGGCATCGATATCAACCCCGCGATGTATAGTTACTATTTTTTCCGCCTGGATGTGATAATTTTCTTTGATGTGCTGGGCAATAGTTCGGGAAATTGCGATTACCCTTTCCCCTTTGGTCATAATGGCGCTGTACTTGTTGATTGAATAAAAGCCATGAAAGGTGGTGATCAGGGTTGGTCTTTTGGCGGGCGGGATACTGAGCCAGGCGAGATAACCGAGCCAGGCCGGGACCCTTGAGCGCAGGTGCAGGATATCAACCTTCTGCTCCAGCAGGAATTTTCGAAGCGGCAGCAGATATTTGAAGGTGGCCGGACTTTTTTTGCCGACCGGCCAGCAGAGATGACTGCTGCCTTCCTGTTCAAGACGAGGAACCAGCCGACCTCCGTTGGAGATCACGATGGACCGGTGGCCCCTTTGGGATAAATAAGAACCCAGTTCCAGGGTGCCGCGCTCAACGCCGCCGGAGTGTAAATCCGGCAGCATCTGCACTACTGTAATTTTTCCGGCCACCATCTTTTTAGTATTTCTTTGGCGCAAACCCCGGCCTCGTCAAGCAGCAAAGTCTGCCGGCCGAAGGATTTGCCTTTTTGCCATTCCTCAAAGGGGAGAATTAAGTTTTTTTCGATCAGCGAGGCGAGGCTGCGTTGATATTTATTGTTATTCTTTTTCCACTTGATCGGGAAAACACCTACCCGGCAGCCGGCTGATAAGGCCTCGTAGGTCATCGACATACTGTCCGCCGTCACCCAGACCGTACTATTCTGTTCATATTGCTTTTCGATCCAGCCGTCACCGGTGTCCTCGGCTCGAAAGAAGTCGGCATTATCACACTCTCGGCAGATTATTTCAAGTAACTCAATGGTCCCGGTCGGCGTACGTGGCGAGGATGACACCGTCCAGTGGATTTCAGGGTCCGCTTTGATTACTTCTTTGACCTGTTTCGTGATGACCGGGGTTTGCCAGTGGTGGCTTTTATTGTTGATGCCGCCGATCAGGATCAGTCCTTTTGCCTTGTCGTGTTGGCCCTTGTTGGATACCGGACACGGAGGGCCGGTTGTTTTGAGAATATTGTCCGCCTCTGGAATGTCATCATGGAGCGGGACCAGGCAAAGATCGAATTTGTTGAGCAAGATCCGGTCAGGAGACATGCTGGTGATGATCTTAGGGTTGCTTGCCCGATTTTGTCGGCCGGCAAGCAGCATTGGAATGTGGCAGCGACTGCCGGTGCCGATGATCAGGTCGGTGTCCGATAAATTTATTTTTCGGTCTGGCAGGATCGGGGCGAGCAGATATCGCAGCCAGTCCGTGATCCTGGTGAGGAGAGAAGGGAGGGGTAGTCGATGTTCGGTAACTTGCACCGGGGTCAAGGCCGCCAGTGCTTGCAATACGCCCCTGGTTTGTTTTTCGTGGCCTTTGCGGGTATCAAAAAAGGCATGGATCGCAAGCGGTTTCATATGGCTTTCAGGCTGAAAAAGTTAGCCGGTTAGTGTTGCATGTTGTGCAGCATCCGGTAAATGCCGTGGGCGGCCAGCAGGTCATCGTGATTTCCTTCCTCAACGATGCGACCGTTTTGCATCACGATGATCCGGTCGGCCTTGCGGATGGTGGACAGGCGGTGGGCAATAACCAGGGTCGTCCGGTTTTTCATCAGGTTTTCCAGGGCTTTCTGGACCTCGCGTTCCGATTCGGTATCAAGTGATGAGGTGGCCTCGTCCAGAATAAGGATGGGGGCGTTTTTTAAAAGGGCCCGGGCAATGGACAAGCGCTGGCGCTGGCCGCCGGAGAGTTTGGCCCCTGATTCGCCGATCACGGTGTCAAAACCGGCCGCCTGTTCGTTGATGAAGTCAAGGGCATGGGCGGCCCGGGCGGCTTCAATGATTTCTTCCTCCGTACAATTAAGGTCGCCGTAAGCGATATTGTTGCGAATGGTATCGTTAAAAAGAATGGTCTGCTGGGTCACCATGGCGATCTGGCTGCGCAGTGATTTTAAGGTGACGTCACGGACGTCGTGACCGTCCAGCAAGACCTGGCCTTTGGTCACTTCGAAAAAACGGGGGACCAGGTTGACCATACTGGTTTTTCCGGCACCGCTGGTGCCGACGATAGCCAGGGCCTCGCCTTTTTTGATCGTCAGCTGGATCCGGTCAAGGACCTGGACCTTGTTGTCGTAGGTAAAAGAGACGTTCCTTAGTTCCAGTTCGTTCTGCATGGGCGTCAGATCGATGGCGCCCGGCTTATCGGTGATTTCCGGTTTGGTGTCAAGGACGGTGAAGACCCTGATTGAAGCGGCCAATCCCTGTTGGATCATACTGTTTACACTGCTTATCCCTTTGATCGGTTCATAGATCATAACCAGGGCGGTAAGAAACGAAAAGAAGGTGCCCGGCGTTGAGTGGCCGTCTAAGACCTCGCTGCCGCCATACCAGAGGATGAAAGCGACAAACGTTCCACCGAGCAGTTCCATCAGGCTGTGGGAAAAACTTTTGACCTTGGTGTCGCTGATGATCAGGTCATATAATTTTTGCACCACTTTGGCAAAACGACTGCTTTCGTAATCTTCCATACAAAAGGCCTTGACGATCCGGTTGCCGGCAATGGTTTCATGCATGACGTTGGAGACGGCGGCCACGGTTTGCTGATTGTTGTTGCTCAGTTTACGATGGATCCGGCCAAAGATGATGATCGGCACACAGGCGACCGGCAGAAAGAGGATCGACATCGAGGCAAGTTGCCAGTTCTGGTAAAAGACGACGCCAAGCAGGGCGATGACCTGGAAGGAATCTTTGAGGACAACCACTAACGCCTGAGACACCGCCCCTTGCAACAAGGTGACATCCGAAATTATCCGGGAGATCAGCTCGCCGGTCGGGGTCTTGTGGAAAAAGGAGATCGGTAGGGATTGGATATGGCTGTAGACCTTGTTTCGCAGGTCTTTGATGACGGATTGCCCCACTTTTTGCAGGAGGACCGTGTAGCCGTAATAGAAAAAACCTTTGGCCAGAAAGATCGCCACCAGCGCCAAAGGCAGGAGATTGAGCAGATATTTGTCCTGCTCGAAAAATATCTTGTCGAGCAGAGGTTTAACCATATAGGCCTGGGCGGCGCTGAAGCCGGCGACTAAAACCATGCAGAGCATGGCCAGGAGCATCGCCGTTCGGTAGGGCTTGACCAATTGATATATGCGTTTGAGGATTTCTTTTTCAGACATGGTTTGTCCGGGATGAAGCTCTTGGTGGTTAGCGATCAGCTTTTAGCTAAATCAATTATGGTGCGTGTAAAGCTAACTGCTGACGGCTGATAGCTCATGGCTTTTATTTTTCAATTATATTTATGAACGCAACTAGTTAAATAAACTTGGGGTGTTTGTCAAAGGAAATATCCTGCAGCCACTTGATTAATGCGGTTCCGGCGGGGAATTATGGGGCGGTAGAAAGGCTCTTGATCTTTATTTCTTCATCTCGGAACAAGGTCCCGCCAATGATGACTTTGGCGAAGACCCCTTCTTTCGGCATAATGTAGTCCCCGGTCCGGTGAAAGATGTCACACCTGGCATGACATTTTTTGCCGATCTGGGTGATTTCGAGCTCTACTTTACCGCAGGCAGGGCTGGCAGGTCGAGCCCCTGGGTGGTGATTTTTTCGGCAAAGGAGCCTGGTTTAAGTTCCGGGTTGTCTTTGCTCATCTTGTTGATGCTTTCAATGGCCAGCAGGCTGATCTGCCGGTGCCAGTTCCGGGCATGGGCATCGCCTGCCATCCCATGCCCCGGCCTGACTTCGATGCTGGTCACCGGTTTTTTTCGGTGCCGGTGGACGGGCTGACATTTAGAGAAATTATTCTGGCTATTGGCTAAATTTACTCCTGCAACAGGTCGGTGCTCAGATATCTTTCACCGGTATCCGGCAGAATTACCACGATGTTTTTCCCTTTATTTTCCGGTCGGTTGGCCATTTGTAGTGCGGCCCAGGCCGCAGCCCCGGAGGAGATCCCGCAGAGGATGCCTTCGGATTTTGCCAGTTTTCTGGCCGTTTCTATGGCCTGTTCGTTTTCAACGGTGATTACTTCGTCGATGATTTCTCTGTTTAGCACTTCAGGGATAAATCCGGCGCCGATTCCTTGAATTTTATGGGGGCCCGGTTTACCCCCGGAAAGAACCGGCGAGTTGGCCGGTTCGACTGCGACCGAAATTAATGAAGGCTTGCGGGCCTTGAGCACTTCCGAGACCCCGGTAATGGTGCCGCCGGTTCCGACCCCGGCGACAAAAATGTCAACTTTGCCTTCGGTGTCCTTCCAGATCTCTTCGGCCGTGGTTTTGCGGTGGATCTCCGGGTTGGCCGGGTTGGCGAACTGGTCAGGCATGAAGGAGTTTGGGGTGTTGACCTGTAACTCACGGGCCATGGCGATGGCCCCTTTCATTCCGTCCGGCCCGGGGGTGAGGACCAGTTCGGCCCCGAAATGTTTGAGCAGCTTGCGGCGTTCGATGCTCATCGTTTCCGGCATGGTCAGAATCAGTCGATATTTTCTGGCTGCGCAGATAAAGGCCAAGGCAATGCCGGTGTTGCCGCTGGTCGGTTCGATAATGGTGGTGCCGGCCTTGATCCGGCCATCGGCTTCGGCCGTTTCGATCATCGCCTTGCCAATCCGGTCCTTGACGCTGGACAGAGGGTTCTGGGACTCAAGTTTGGCAAACAGCACACCTTTTGCCCCGCCGGCCAAATTGTCCAGTCTGACTAAAGGAGTTGAACCGATTAACTTGGTTAGATTTGAGAGGATATTTGCCATTATTGATTCTCCTTATATTATTTTACCGTGGATCCGTTGCCGCTGTATATCAGCTCAGGTTTTTTTAATAGAACCTTGGTATCGGCCGGGACGCTTTCGGTGACCCAGATGTTACCGCCGATCACTGATCTGGCCCCGATCGTGGTCTCTCCGCCAAGAATGGTGGAGTTGGCGTAAATGATCACGTCGTCCTCAATGGTTGGATGACGTTTGATGTCGCGATATCTCTGGCCGGCATCTCTGGTCAGGGAAAGGGCGCCGAGGGTCACTCCCTGATAAAGTCTGACCCGGTCGCCGATCAAAGTGGTCTCGCCGATGACCACCCCGGTCCCGTGGTCGATGAAAAAACTCTGGCCGATGGTGGCGCCGGGGTGGATGTCGATCCCGGTCAGACTGTGGGCGTGTTCGGTCATGATTCGCGGAATGACCGGCACTTTCAGGTTGTGCAGCTCATGGGCCATCCGGTAGATGCTGACCGCCAGTAAGCCTGGATAGCTGAAGATTACCTCATCGTGACCTTTGGCGGCCGGATCGCCGTCAAGTGCGGCCTGGATATCTTTGGCCAGCATCCGGTTGATCTCGGGTAGGGTTTCGATAAATTTTATCGCTTTTTCGTGGCCCTGTTTTTCGCATTTGGTGCAGGATTGGCGGGCCAGAAAGCATTCGTGTTGAATGGCCAGGACCACTTGCTTGGCCAGATTTTCAAAAAGTTCGGTGGTCTCCTGGCCCAGGAAGTATTCCAGGTTGGCCGGGTTGATCGAGGTCTGAGTGAAGTATCCCGGAAACAGAATGCGCCGCGCCTGGTGAATAATTTCAATTACCGCCTCATGGGTCGGGATCGGGATTGATCCGACATGGCCGAGGCATTCATGTCGGTTGCATGAGGCCGCCAGTTTTTTGACTACCGGCGGAATTTCATCATACAGGTGGGCAATGCCTTCGGCTTCATCAACACATTTTTTTGGATCGATTTCTATGGTCATATCAATGGTCCTTCTTCTCGATTAGGAAAATTCCATAAGTGGCGCGGAGGTTAGAGAGAAAAGAAATGATTTTCCCCTGTCGATCATGGCTGTGGGTATTGATCGCCACTTCATTGATTATCCGGCAGCCGGTTTTTTTGACAAATCGCCGGAAGTCCTTGATGGTGATGACCCTGATGTTTGGGGTATCGTACCATTCGTAGGGTAGTTGTCTGCTTTTGGGCGCGTATCCGGTAAAAAAAATCTGCATCCTGATCCGCCAGTTACTAAAGTTGGGGAAGGAGACAATGACCTTTTTGCCGATTTTGAGCAAATTGCTGATTAATTTGTGCGGTTCGTAAACCTGTTGCAGAGTTTGACTTAAGATTACATAGTCAAAGGCGTTGTCCGGATAATCGAGTACCTCTTCGTTTATATCGCCCTGCAGGACGGATAGTCCTTTGTTAATGCATTGGGCCGCCTTGTCCTCGTCGTTTTCAATCCCGGTGCCCGCCACCTGTTTATTTTTCTTTAAATAGAAGAGTAGATCGCCGCTGCCGCAACCAAGATCAAGAACCCGGCTGCCTGGCTCAATCCAGTCGGCGATCAACTGCAGGTCAAAACGCATTTTTTTGTGATCAGTTTTCATGATTCCAGCTGAACCCGTTCGAGAAATCCTTTGATCAGACTGGCCAACCGCGCATTGGGCAACAGAAAAGCATCGTGGCCGCAATCGGCCTTGATCTCGCAGAAACTTACGTCCAGGCCGTTTTTCTTCATCGCTTTGACCATGGCCTTTGACTGGTAAGTGGGATAGAGCCAGTCGGAGGTGAAGGAGACGACCAGAAATTTGGCCTGGGCCTTGGCAAAGGCCTCAACCTGGGAGCCGGCCCCATGCTGATTCTTAAGATCGAAGTAGTCGGCGGCCTTGGTGATGTAAAGAAACGAGTTGGCGTCAAATCTTTCCACAAATTTTGAGCCCTGATGCCGCAGATAACTTTCCACCTGGAAATCAGCGTCGAAATTAAAAGAGAAATCTCTCTTGTCCTGCAATCGGCGCCCGAATTTTTGACGCATCGACTCGTCAGACAGATATGTGACATGGCCGATCATCCTGGCTACGGCCAGCCCCAGATTGGGCCGGGGGCCGTCATAATAATTGCCCCGGTTCCAGTTCGGGTCGGCCATGATCGCCTGCCGGCCCACCTCGTTAAAGGCGATGGCCAGGGCAGAGTGCCTGGTGGTGGTGGCCAGGGGAATGGCGGCAGTCACCATTTCCGGGTACCGAAGGCTCCATTCCAGGACTTGCATGCCGCCGATCGAGCCGCCGACGACGGCCAGCAGTTTTTTAATCCCCAGGTGGTCGAGCAGGGCTTTCTGGGCCTTGACCATATCGCCGATGGTCACCACCGGGAAATCAAGACCATAGGCCTTGCCGCTGGCGGGATTGATCGAGGAAGGGCCGGTGGAACCCATGCAGCCGCCCAGAATATTGGCGCACACCACAAAGTATCGGTCGGTATCAATGCCCTTGCCGGGGCCGACCATGATCTCCCACCAGCCCGGTTTTTTGTCTTTTTCGGTGTAGTAGCCGGCGACATGGGAATCACCCGATAAGGCGTGGGTGATCAGGATCACATTGGAGCGATCGGCGTTTAGTTGTCCGATGGTCTCGTAGGCGATGTTGATCGGACCCAGTTTGACGCCGCTTTCCAGGGCCATGGTGTCCGGTGGTTCGGCAAAGGTGAAGGTCCTTTTCTCGACGATGCCGACGGAATTACCATCATTGTTGCGGACTGCGTATTCGCTCATGGCCTTTGTTTATAGTCGATCAAGGGCCTGACCAATATCCTGGCAGATATCTTCCACCGCTTCGATTCCGACCGAAAGGCGGATCAGGTCGCTGGTGATGGCCAGCTTCTGTCTGGTCGGCTCATCGAAGGAGAGATACTGAGAGGAATAGGGGTGAATCACCAGGGTTTTGCAGTCACCCAGATTGGCCAAGTGATAGATCATCTGCAAGTTGTTAATAAACTTGAAACAGGCCTCCTGGTCCGTAAGGCCAAAAGCGAGCAGGCCGCCAAAACCTTTTTGTTCAAATTGCCGGGCTGCGGTTTTGAAGGACGGATTGGCTGGCAGACCGGGATAATTAATCCATTTAACTTCCGGTCTTTTGCTGAGAAAAGAAACTACTTCGCTGGCATTTGTCAGGTGGCGTTCCATGCGCAGGGCCAGGGTATCGAGACCGACCATGGTGAGGTAAGAATGCAGCGGCGCCTGGGTGGTGCCAAAGTTGATGTGATGCTCGCGCCAGACCTTGTCAAGATAGGCCAGGGGCCCTTTGCGGTCGATAAAGGGTTTGAAGTCCGGGAAGCGGCTTGATTTGCTCCAGTCAAAATTGCCGCCGTCAATAACGATGCCGCCGGTGGCGTCGCCGTGGCCGCTTAGGTACTTGGTGGTTGAGTGGATGACCACGTCGGCCCCGATTTCAAGAGGTCGGCACAGATAAGGGGTGGCCAGGGTATTGTCGACCAGCAATGGCAGTCCGTGCTGGTGGGCGATTTTGGCCGCCGCCGCCAGGTCGGGGACATCCATCTTGGGATTGCCGATGGTCTCCAGATAGATGAACCTGGTTTTTTCGGTTATGGCCTGCTCCATGGCCTTAAGATCGGTTGATTCAACCAGTTTGGCGGTAATGTTATATTTCTTGAAAATATTGCAGAAAAGCACATAGGTCGACATGAATAATGAATTGCCGCAGACGAACTCATCGCCGGCCCGCAGAAGAGCCATGCAGCCATTGGTCACCGCCGCCATGCCTGAAGACATGGCTACCGCTCCTTTGCCGCCTTCCAGCGAGGTAAGTTTTTCTTCCAGGACCCGGTTGGTCGGGTTGGTTAATCGCATGTATATATGGTCGGTAGTCTTGCCGCCGAAGGTGGCGCTGAGATTTTCCGCTGTGGGGTGCAGGTGCGAGGCGGACTGGCAGATGGGAGGCAGGGTTGCCCCTTGCCAATCACCAGGGGTCTGGGCGGCATGAATGACTCTGGTATTAAAATGACGGTTATTTTTACTGGACATGGCTGGCCTCGTGTTGGGAAAGAGGGAAGAAGATAACAATCTATATTATGCTATTCGTAAGGAAAAATGCATGCTATAAATAAAAAATATTCCGGGGAAATCAGAGCAGGTAGGAGAGTACCTCGCAGGAGCGGCAGATTTTCATTTTCGCGGCCCAGTTTTTTTGGATTTGGCATTCACAGATGGTGCCGTTGATAAACCAGCACAGCTTGCCGGCCTGAAACTCCCAAGCCGGACAATGTTTTCGGCGTTGGGGCGGACATTTTTTTATCTTCCAGCAATCATTGAGTTTTTCCGCGTTGTCTCGGGTCCTGGATAAGAGAAAGAAAATCTGGCGTTCAACATGCGAAGGCACTTTCCGCCACCCTTGTTCATAACTGTGGACTGCTTTGATCGATATTCCGAGAAGTTCAGATAATTGTCGCTGGGTCTTGCCAATATTTTTGCGGGCGGTCAAAAATTCTTTACTGTCCACGATTAACCTCGGTCTGATTTCTTGAATTTGCTGTTCATTTAAAATAATTGTACCACGTTGTGGTATAAGGGAAAAGAAAAATCGAAGATAATAATATTTTTTTTCTGGTCGTTCTCTGCTCTAAATTTATATACTTAAATGAAATGTGAGTTTAGCCTTTCAAGGCTTGCGGTTCGGCTGAAAAACGAAAATATATACAATATTCTTTTTACGGTGTTTACTTCGCAAAAATACTAAGAAATAACGACTGTCTTGAACGAGGATAATTGTGGAAAAGAAACCATATCTGCTTAACGTGAAATTTCTTCGGCAGTTACTGATTGTCGCCGATGATCTTATGCACTTTATCGTCGCGGTTACCTTGCTTGTCTGTGCGGCCTTAATCCTGGTGCAGACCCTGCCCAATCTTGTTCATCCGGATATTAAAACACTTCTCCATGTGCTTAATGATGTTTTGCTTGTCTTGATTGTGATGGAGCTTATGTGGCCGATTGTCAGGTTTTTAAAAAGGGAGGCGTTTACCCTCAACCCTTTTTTATATATCGGGATCATTTCATGTATTCGACGGATTCTTTTAATTGAGGCTGAGCATTCAATGTTGGCCCAGATCGGTGGGCATGTGATGGATTGGTCTTCGACCTGGCCGGTATTGGCCGAGATGGGAGCAAATGTCGGTATTATTCTGGCCCTGGCATTGTCGTTAAGAGTACTTTCGGCGCGAGACAAGTCGGCGGATGAATAGTTTTCGTGAGTCGATGATCGATAAAAAGAATTGTTGGGAAGTTAAGGGGTGTGGCAGGCATCCGGGTGGTGATAATATTGATCAGCGCGGCATCTGCCCTGCTGCTCTTGAGAAACGGCTCGACGGTAAAAATAATGGGGTGAACGCCGGGCGTTCCTGCTGGGTCGTTGCCGGCACCCTTTGTGACCAGCAAACCCATGATGATTTTGTCAACAAGATTGCCAGGTGTAAAAAATGTTTTTTCTACCAGCAGGTGTATCAGGAGGAAGGGGATAATATTGTCCCCTTGATGGATCTTTTTGATTGCATTATGGATCTTGAGGCCGATATCCGCTGACCAACATTATTCATGGTGAAATTTCCAGAATCCCTTCATCAAATATTTCACTGTCTTCGGGGAGATGATATCTGATGTTGATTCTTGTCGATGAGAAATTGTTGTGATCTACAATCATGTAGGAGCTGCCGCATTTAATTTTTAATTCGGCGCTGGGATTTATCATCTGGCAATTATTCATTTCGAGGGCCAGATGATTAACGATCGCCTCTTTTATTTCCTGCCGTTCGCTCTGGTTTTGTAATAATTTGGAGTTTGCCTGGGTGAATTCAACCTGAAGTGCATTGTAACGTTTAATCTGGGTGATCATCTGGTCGACTTTCCGCTGGATTGACTCGTTGTAATTGCGTTCACCCAGAACCGTCTCAAGTTCGTAGGATGCATCTGAAATTGCTGCGCTGATCATATCCAGGAATTGGATTGTCTCGAGGAGATCACGTTTCAGGGAGTTGATCAGCTCTTTGATTACGGAGCCTGCCTGTTCTGACTTTGTAAGTTCTTCGACCTGCAATAGCAAAGTAATAATGTTTCGGGCCATGTCTCCGGCCGAAGTTTCCAGATCTTCGGTGATTTTGGCAAGTTCGCCGCTTTTATCCAGTAATTTCGCCGCTGTCTGAAATAGTTCTTCTCCTAAAAAAATCTCATTTATTCCCGCAAATCTGGTGCCCTGCAAAATTACGGTTCGGGCGTAAAATTTGATTCCGAGAAAAGATGATTTGTCGTTGAAATATATCTTCTGTCTTGCTTTTAAAGTGGCGCCGCTGGCGGTTTGCTTGATGTTTATGGTTTCTGCAGTGGCAGTGGCGTTATTGATGTTGTCACACTCGATTTCCTCTCGGGCGTTGACCACGCAGCCATTGGTAATCAGACGGGCAATCACCTTGCGGGCCGTGATCATTCTACCTTCGGCCGAGCCCTTTACTTTTATGTATCCATCGGACTGAATTGAAAAATTTCCCCTGAGACTACCATCAATTTCCAGGTTTGCCGCACTCTCCAGGTTTCCGAAATCGTAGTTGACGTCGCTTTTTACCGAGAGTGTTTCGGTTATATTAATGCGTTCAAGGGTTTTGGGGTCTTGCGGGTTTCTAAACCTGAAATTGACCGCTCCGGAAAAGTTGGCATATAGTCGGCAGATTGTTTCATTGTTTGGGTCGTCTTTTCGGGAAATTTGCCCGGGTGAAAATTTTAGTGGATGGCGGCGTCCGGGTGCTTGTTTTATCGGTCTGCCGAGAAAATCGACTCCGGGGAATCCTTCGGTTCGATCATGAATTGTGGCCAGGAGTTCGCCGCTGAGGATGTTTGGGATACTGTTGATCTTTTTCCAGTCGATGCTGCCGGTTAAATCAATGGTCCCTGATCGTTTTTCCCAGTCGAAAGCCAGGTCGGCATAGCTGTCTTCTCCTTTTTTCGGGAGGCAGCCATTTATTTTCAGTCTTGCCGGTTCTTCGAATGAGATTTGAACGGTTCTGGCAGGTAATCCTGGTTGTGAGGGAGCGGAGAATTGATCGCTGGCGCGAAGTTTTATCCTTGATTTGGTTGTTCTCGGGATCAGGATACCGAAGTTGTCGTGCAGTATTTTTTCCAGTGACGTGGCTAATAGTTTGGGGGGGACCTTATTTGAGTCGGGTAACCGCAGGGAGCATTTGATGCTGTCCTGGCTTTTTTGGAGAGTGGCATAAATGGCGGTCGACAGTCGATTGATTGCTTCTTCTGCTTCAGGATTTATGATTCTCGTTTCGACTGGTTCGGGCGTAATATCTGCTTCAGTAGATTTAAGGCCAGGATTTTGCTGGTGAACCTCCGGCGGTATTTGGGGTGGGTCGTTTACCATATAATTTGTTTAAGCGGTAATTTTTTTACGGCTGATTTTTTTTGTTGAGCCGTTGGTATTGCACGGCTTCTGCTATATGCTCTACTTGTATTGTATCACATTTGGCCAGGTCGGCGATAGTGCGGCTTATTTTAATGATCCGATGGTAGGCCCGGGCCGAAAGGTGCAGGCGGGAAACCGCTTTTTCTAGAATAGAGTTGCCGGCCTGGTCCAGGAGGCAGTGTTTTTTGAGATCTCGCGGAGTCATCTGGCTGTTGCAGTATATTTTTTTATGGCGACTAAATCTTTTTTGCTGGATATTCCTGGCCGCTGTAACCCTGGCTCTGATCGCGCTGGATGATTCACCCTCGTGGGTGTTGGCGATATCCTTGAAGGGAACGGCCGGCACTTCCAGGTGAATATCAATCCGGTCGAGCAGTGGTCCGGATAAACGGCTCATGTAGCGATGAATCTGTACGGCGGTGCAGGAACATTGGTTGCGTGAATCACCGTGATAACCACAGGGGCAGGGATTCAAGGCGGCGATCAGCATGAATCGGGCCGGAAAATTAAGGGAGTGGGCGGCCCTGGAGATGGTAACGGTGGAGTCTTCTAGCGGTTGGCGCAATACCTCCAGGACATTTTTCTTGAACTCAGGAAATTCATCCAGGAAGAGTACTCCGTTGTGGGCCAGTGATACTTCACCCGGCCGGGGGAATTGGCCACCGCCGATCAGGCCGGCATCGGAGATGGTGTGATGCGGGGCGCGAAAAGGTCTGCTGGTGACCAGACCTTTGTTATCGGTCATCATGCCCGCGACACTGTATATCTTGGTGGTTTCCAGGGCCTCATCAAAAGACAAGTCCGGGATGATGGTCGGCATGCGGCGGGCCAGCATGGTTTTGCCCGAGCCGGGGGGGCCTTGCATCAGGACATTATGATTGCCGGCGGCGGCTATTTCCAGCGCTCGTTTGACGTTTTCCTGTCCTCTGACCTCTGAAAAGTCGAGATCATGACTGGAATTATCCTTGAATATTTTTTTCAGGTCAACCCTGGTTGGTTGCAAGTCATTGATTCCAGCTAAGAATTCGACCGCCTGATGCAGGGTGTCGACTCCGATTACGTCAATGCCGGCCACCACCGCAGCTTCAGTGGTGTTGGCGGCGGGGACAATTATTCCTTTTAATCCGAGATCACGGGCCGCAATAACCATGGGCAGAATGCCGGTTACCGGGCGGACCGCCCCATCCAGAGATAGCTCACCGATCACGGCGTAGTTATTTAAAGTCTTGCTGCTGAAAGTCTCGGCGGCGGCCAGGATGCCAATGGCAATCGGCAGATCGTATCCGGCCCCGACTTTTTTCAGGTTGGCCGGCGCCAGGTTGACGGTAATTCTGCGGTTAGGGAAATCGTAGCCGGTGTTTTTGATCGCCGCCTTGACCCTGTCCTTGCTTTCCCGGACGGCGCCCTCGGGCAGACCAACGGTAGAAAAGGAGGGTAGGCCAAAGGCGATATCAACTTCCACCTCTACCGGAATTCCATCAACTCCAGATACCGATCCGCTGTTGATCTTGGCCAGCATTTTTACTCCTTTATTTTATGGTGCGGTGGTCAGTGGGGCGATTTTCCTGCCCGGAGCGGTCAGGTTCAGCCATGATAGCAGGCTTATGAATAATTTTGGAGTTTTTTGATTCCTTTCCGGAAAAAAAATAGGGAAAGATAAAACCCCAGGGCAGTTGCCAGTAAACCCCAGGCGGCTAGAATCGACCAGTCGATCATGGTGATCGGCATCTTTCGCAGCCATTTACCCACGATCCGGTAGGCCGGGTAGACCCCGGAGAGGATGACGATCATCTCATAGGATATGGCAGAAAACAGGAAGATTATCGCTCCTATTCCACCCAGGGCGGCGGCCCGGTTTTCCGCCTTGAAATCGGCGTAAATTGCGCCGAAGCCGATGGCCAGGGCGACTACCGTCCAGGTGATCAGAATAATGCTGCCCACCGAAAACCACCACATCGGCCCGTTAATCTGGAGCAGATGGTCGGAGGCGGCAACCAGAATGATGGCGAGGATGGTGAAGGGAATTACATAAAACAGGTATTTGTGCATAAGAAATTTATAAAGAGGCAGGGGGGATGAACGGATGATAAAGAAGGCGTTGCCTTCGGTCCCGATCGCCGGGTAGGCGAAACGGGCTGAAAGTGAAGCTACCATGAAACCGGTCAGGCCGATGTTGAGAAATGAGATGAGGTTGGTGATGTATTCCTTTTCAAAAAGAGATCTCTCAACCGGTAAAATTTTAAAGTTGTAGAGATAGACGATGATCAGGGCGCCGATCATGAAAATCTGCGACCACTCGGCGGAATCGCGCAAGAATGTTTTCAGTTCCTTGGCAAAGATCCACTGCCAGGCCTTGGGTCGGTATCGACTTAACGATCCGAAACGGTGAAAACCGCCAAAAGATTCCTGTGATTTGGAATATCCGGCGAAGAACCAGCGCTGCATGACCCATTCCCCAATAAAAAATAAGGCAAAGGGAGTAATCAGAATCAGGGCCAGAAGCAGCCAGTCAATTTGTCGCTCAAGCAGGTAGAGGGACAGGAAATTGGAAGTCCAGGCGGCGGGCAGATATGGCGCGGCCGGGGTGGAAATGCTGGAGAGGTAGTCGACAAAATGGCCGTATTTGTCGGGGTTTACCAGGTCTTCCGGGCGCATCAGGCGAAACATCACATAAATAAAGATTCCGAAACATAAAGAGAGATAAAGCAGAATATCTTTGGTTCGTCGGGCCGGAAAAAGATTGACCAGCACGATGGTGGCGGTGGTGGCAAAGGCGGTGGCGGTGGCGGCGGTCGCGATGATTGCCAGCAGCATCAATGGCCAATAGGGTAATCCCGCCTTGAAAACCTGGCCATAGGCGGCAAAGATCGGGATTGAGAAGATGACCATCATCCAGGAAGTATAAATTGAGGTGGTGATGTAACGCATCTGGAATATTTTAAAGGGCTGGATCGGCGCCGCACATATGATCTCATTGTCCTGTGAGAGGAAGATGGTTGAGACGGCGGAGACCATGCACGAGAAAATCAGCATGGCAAACATGACGATCCAGGCCATCTGGAATATTTTAAGGGCCAGGATAATGCCCAGTTCGTTCTGGCTGTGAAAGTAGTTAAGTGCTTTTAGTGAGACAAAATAAAGGACCAGACAGACGGTGCTGCTGAATAGCGCTATGCCGGCAGTCTTTAAAGGAATGTTTCCGGCCGGGAAAAAACGGTGTTTGGCCGACCAGAAGAATGGTTTTAGCAGAGTGTTCATGGTTTGAGTGGTAACCGGCAGGGTTCAGGCCAGGAAGTCTTTTTCGTTTCTTTCCGCCGTGTTGGCCCAGATGAAGTATTCGAGTTGGGCGATCTGTTTGGGGGTTAGTTCGCCGAATTTGACGCCGCATCTTCTGATCATTGAAATGCCGTTGCCGATGGCGCAATCGGAGATAATTTTTAAGGGGAGCTCATCGATGCAGAGATCTCCTTCGCCGAACAACATGCCGAGTTCCAGGGATTCGTTTGACCAGTCGCCCCGGTCGATATAGCTGAAGGCCAGGCCACCCATGCTGATGTCAATAATCTGGCCGGTTTTTGATTTTAAGGCGCAGGTGGCGGCGTTGGCCGAGTAACGCTTATGTTCTCTGCGTTCAAGCGGCTTTTTCTTCTTTTTTTTGACCATTACCTCTCCTGTTTAAACTCGGTGGGCGAAAGTCCGATCCGGAAACTTTGCGTTTGCCGGCCAGGGCGATGAACTTCTCAACGGTATTGAGCGGTGCCCGGTGGCTATGATAATTTTACCCGTCAGATAAGGATCAGATTTATAGGTGGTAAGAAAAAGGGGCCACCGATAATCTCTCCCGGCAAACATTATTTGAAATATTACAACACAGATTGGGAGCTGCTGTCAATTAACTAGTGCCTGTCCATAAATGGTCTTTTTCTCCGATTACGTCGTCGCTTCGTTCTTTGAAAGTGCTCACGGACAGCAGTCCGCTGCGCTTTTCAAAATCCTAGCTCCTCGTTCTCGAATAAAAATCCGCATTTCTGGACAGACACTAACTAGTACCTGTCCATAAACGGTCTTTTCGCCCGATCTTTGCGTTATGCGAAAAAAATAATCCTCGGAATATCAAATATATGCCTGCGGTTATTTTTTTCGCATGCTTTGAGCGCGAACAAAAATTATCATTTCTGGATAGACACTAACCAGGATATTTTATGAGTGGTTCGTTTCAGGAATATTGCTTTTGATATTTTATTTCTAGGCCTCGGCTGAGGTTTTGTTGATGATGAAGTTTTTTAGTGAGGTCAACTGCTGATTATCTAATGAACCAAATTTAAGGCCAATGCGAATTATTTTTATGGTGCTGAAGGATTCTTCATTTTTCATCTCGGTTTTTGAGGTGATCCTGAAGGGGATGTCTCGCAGGTAAATATCGTTTTCGGAAAGGATGATTCCGGTGTCATATACATGCAAAGACCAGCCATGCTGACTAAGACTGCTCAAAGACAGCCCTCCGAGACTGATGTCCAGAATGCTGCCGAACCTGGTTGAGTCGAGAGCAAAAACTCCATCCTTTACGAGAAATCTTTTATGCTCCCGGCGGTTTTTGAAGTCCTGCATCATCTGGCTCATTTTCATTCTCCCTGTTGGCCCTAGTTTTGATATGTTGATTGGAGCAAATTCCTTACTCATATTTAGGGTTATATTTCTATTGTAGGGGAATAAATAAATAGTTTCAAATAGGAAAAAATAATTTCCAATTAGTTTTTTTGCAGCTGAGAGATGGATATCGTATTTTTCGTTTTCAGGTCTTCGGCGAGGGATGTTAATTTGAGGGTTGTTTTATGAGGCAGGAGAGCGAGGGTGATCACGGTAAGCCGGAGATGCAAAAATATACCGGTCTAAGGTAAAGATTTTATTTTACGGTGGAACTTTAGCCGACCGCTTCTTAGAATACCTTCAAAATGAAGCGGGTATCGCGGAAGTTGAAGAGGATGCCGGAGGTGGTTATTTCTTCAACCAGGAGTCCTTCTTCGACTAACTGTCCCTGGCGCAGGATGCGGCCATTGATGCTGACCATCCGCGAAGCTGGATTGTTGGCGTAGAAGTGGGCGGAGATGTTCATGTCTGATAGTTGTCGGCGGATTGCCGGTGGCAGTTCGTCCAACTCGGGGATCTTACCTTTGGCTGCGAATTTAGGTTCTTCCGGCTCAAAAGTTACGGCCGGGATCATCGACCTATCCGCTTGGGGTGTCTCCTGAAATAATGGTTCGTCTTCTGCGTTCTCAGGGATTGCAGGCTGGTCTTCCTCAAATTGAACGACAACCGGATCCTGTTCTTCATCCGGGGTGTTTAATGGATTATCGTCATTGTCCGGAAAGGAGGCGGGTTGGGGGGCCATGGTGTCCAACTCCGGCGCTGACGGCTCGGTCGAAGTCGGTTGTTTGATCGGGGCCGTGGCAACCTCGGCCTGGCCGGACTCTTGCGATTTTTCCGGACCGGTCGTCTCAAGGATGGCTGGTTTCCCGGCAATTATCCTGGTCGCGGTCGATTGCTCCTCGGTCGAAGAAGGGCGTAGCCAGTAAGCCAGAACGGCGGCGTTGATCAGGAGGGCTGCGGCCACCAGATAAGGCCAGAGTTTTTTCCGGGGCGTCGATTTCCCTCCCTGATTCTGGATGGTCTGCAGGGTGGGGATCTCTCCTTGCTTTCTTTCCTGGTCTGATTTTTTCAGAGCATCAAGTATGTAAGACATATTTAAACCCTTTGTGCGAAATATCTGATTCTATTTCCTCTTGCGAGGGGGTAATAAAAATAATCCGGTTTTGCTGGATCAGGTGTCTTTTTGTTTTTTAATCAGAGTCGGCAGATTGTGATCCGTGACATTATTCAGGTGAATTATGGTTTCAGGTCCGATAATGCCGTCGGCCAGCAGTCCCTCGGAAAGTTGAAACCTGCGCAGACGGTCCAGTAGTTGGCCGCTGAGCTCATTTGGCTTGCCGCTATCCGAATTTATGCCGTCAATTTCGGCAAATTTTGTCGCCAGCCAGGTGATGACCGGGCCGGAGCTCCCGGGGTGGATTTCCTGATGATACTCCGGGGGGAAGCGCCATAAAATGATGAAAGTGCCGTGCCAGATCAATTCCAGGGTCCTGGTGCTGATCGTAATTTTTTCATCCTTTATTTCGAAGGTTGCGGTTGTCTCGCCCAGGGCGGTCAATGGGGCAAAAAATTCCTGTCCTTGTTTGTCGGTCAGACTTAAAATCGCCGGTCGATTAAGATGGCGGACATTTCCCAGGCTGCCGCGTTTGGCCAGGCACATTATTTTCTGCCTTAACGCCTGGTCGCAGGCGTTATTAGGATTTTGGGCCGCATAGGTCAGGCCCCATTTTTTGAAAAGAACCTTGTAGGCCTCTATTTTATTGTTTTGTTCCGAGGGAGAATTGAGCCAGTCAAGATTGTCTTCTGGTTTCGGCAGGATTGATTCCGGCGTGGGTGATTCCGGCGTGGGTGATTCCGGCGTGGGTGGTTCCGGGGTGATCTCTTCAGAGGTCAACACCGGCGCCGGATTTTCCACCGTGACTTTTTTGCGGGTCAGAATGCCGTTGACAATTCCGGAGAAGGGACGTTCCGGCCCGGTAAAATAGTAGGCGCCGGTAAAAGTGGCGCTGGCGAAAATGATAATAAGGGCCGCGATCAGCCATTTGCCTGTTTTTTTCTCCTCATCTGAGCGGACTCCCATGATTTCGCGGGCCGCTTTATTGAGGATCTGTTTGTTGACCTGTCTTTGCCCCTGTACGTATGAACCAAGCAGGGCCCGGTCGCAAAGGATATTAATCAGGCGCGGGATGCCGCCGCTCAGGTTGTATATCCTGGTGATGGCGGCCGGGGGGAAAATCTTTTCCCGAAAGCCGGCGATGGCCAGGCGATGGGTGATATAATCTTCAACCTCGTTTTTGGCCAGAGGGCCGATGTGGTAACGGGCGGTCACCCGCTGGGCCAATTGCCTCAGTTCACGGAATTCGAGCAGGTCGTTGAGCTCCGGCTGCCCGACCATGATAATTTGCAGAAGTTTGCGGGTATTGGTCTCCAGGTTGGTCAACAGTCTGATCTGTTCCAGGACATCGGCACTCAGGTTCTGGGCCTCGTCGATGATCAGAACGGTCTTGCGGCCGGCGGCATGGGCCTTGAGCAGATAATCGTTAATTCGGTCGACAAAGATTTTAATGCTGGTGTTGCCTTCCGGGTAGATGATGTCCAATTCATCGCAGATCGTGGCGAGCAGTTCCGTTGCCGTCACCTTGGGGTTCAGGACAAAGGCAACATCAACATCATCCGGAATTTGTTCCAGCAGGCAGCGGCAGACCGTGGTCTTGCCGGTCCCTACCTCGCCGGTGAGCATGACAAAGCCGCCGTCGCTCTTGATGCCGTATAACAGGTGGGCAAGTGCTTCGCGATGCAGTTCGCTCATGTATAAGAACTTTGGGTCGGGGGCGATGGAAAACGGTTTCTCTATCATCCCGAAATGAGAGCTGTACATGTTTTATGTCTTCTTGATTTTAAATTATGGAACGTGGCAAATCTCAGCTGTTCAATATACTGTTTCACCAGCTGAAAGCATCAAATAAATTCTGTTTTGGCCGACGGATCAAAGGGATTGGTTCTTACGGCCAGGGAGAACCAATATTGGTAATCATCCTGCCGATGGTCCATGAGTGAAAGTCATTTAAGTCAGGAGCAGGGCGTAAACCCGTTTCAGCTCACCGGTCAGATGGTCGAAATCCGCGGCCGGTAATGCGATGATTGAGTTTCTTGACATCTTTGATGATGGCACTGATTTGTGATTTCTGCGCTTCAATGGACTCTGCCAGTTTAAATTGGACCATAGCCCGGCGCAGGTTGTGCTCTTTGTCTTTCACCTTGAAATACAGGTTGCCGGCCAGAAAATCAGAAAAGAACCGCAGCCCGAGTTCAAAGGCAATCAGCCGTATCGCCTCATAGATGTAAGCATATTCGTTTTCCGTCAGAAAATTACTCGCCTCGGAAATATAACCGTGCAAGATTAATTGACCGAGATCGGGATCGAAGCGGATATCTTCAGGGGTGCAGCTCTCTTCTCCGTCGGGATTGCAGCAGGAGCGAAGACAATCCCCGATGTCGTAATGAATGAGTCCCGGCTGCACGGTGTCCAGATCAACCATACTTACTGCCTGGCCGGTATCAAGATCCAGCATGATGTTCGAGATCTTGGGGTCGCCGTGGATGATGCGGATCGGAACCAGCCCCTGTTCTTTTATTTTTTCGAGGGCACCAGCCCCCGCAGCCCTTCTAGTGATGAATTTTTTGCAGAAATTAATCTCCGATGAGGCCGGGATTCGGCTTTGCATTGAAATCATTTCATAGTGTTGAAGATATGAGGGGGTATGATGAAAGTTTTTGATCGTGGGATGCAGTGAGTTTGCCGGCAGGTCGCTTAATAATTGCTGGAATTTGCCCAGGGCGTAACCGGCCTGCCTGCCGTGTTCCGGGTTCTGTATTGTCTCATGGGATTGCGCGTTGTTGACAAAACTTAGGCCTCGCCAGAATGAGCCCTGGTCGTCAACCAGGAAATGATCGTCGTTTCTGGCGGGAAGAAGGTCGATTATCTGCCAGTTTTCGCGGGCGCGATCATTATCTAATTTGTGGTGCAGGTGGTTGGCGACGGTCTGCAGATTTTCCATAATCAGTTGCGGGTTGGAAAAGACCGCGCTGTTTATTTGTTGCAGGATAAAGGTCTTGACCGGTCCGCCTGAGGTGGCGATCAGATAGGTATTGTTGATGTTGCCGGCGCCATGTTGGCTGATTTGGGTAATTTCGCCGGGTGCGAATTGCTCGGCAATGGGCAGAATATGCTTTAACACATTAAGGTCCCGCCAAAGTCAGAAGCTGATGGTTTAGAGGCGTTGCCGAATTTGGCGCAACGCCTCTAAATTTAAGAGATATTACAACTGCACCTCTAAATTAAGGGTCGGATCAGGCCAGAAACGGATGGTCCGTTTGACCTGGACCTGGACTTTCTCGCCTCTTTTTTTGTAGAACATGATCAATTTAATGTCTTCGATGTTTTTAACCGGTTTGCCGTCCAAGGCCAGGATCAGGTCGTTTTTCTTGAGGCCTGACTTGCCGGCTTGACCGTGGGGCGAGAGACTGCCGATTGTTACCCCTTCTGCCGCTTCTTCCAGCATGATGCCCATCAGGGCGGCGGGTGGCAGGGTGGTTGGCGGTGAGAAAAGAAGGAAGTCCGCGACCTTGGCATCGACCTCATTTTGTTCCACATTGAGGAGCACGGCCTGCTTGATTCCCGGGATTCTTCTCTCGACCCTGGGTGGAATGCCGGTGTCTTTCCCCATGTGACCGCGGCCGGCGATGACCAGCATCTGCTCTTCCGGGTGGGCAGCCAGGTAGTTGGTTATTGATTCGGCCATGGTTTCATCCCACAGGGCCTGGGCCTGGAAAAAATCGTTGAGCTTGCTTTCGTTGGCGGCAGGCGGGTTGTGCATTTTGTATACGTTGGTGATCCTCTCTTTGTAGCCTGCCATATCAAGATTGCGGTCCGGCGGCAGAGAGTTGGCCTCTTCTTCGGTCAGGGATGAAAGGCCGTCTTCCTGATAAACCTTGCTGACAATATCTTTTTCCAGGTTGAGCGCGATTACCGGGATCTGGTTAAGCCTGGCGAAATTCAGGATTGGTTGATAATAGCGGTAATCGTATCCCCATTTTATAAAGTAATGGGACTGGGCCAGGAATTCTTTTTCGTCAATTTCACCTTTAATGAAGCGATCGAGAATCGGCTGCACCTGGCGGGTGAACATCTCCATGCCGATGGCCAGCTTGGGATTGTAATCGTGCATCGCCCGGAGTACTCGGATCTGCAGCTGATGGTCTTCGTTGCGGGTGTGAGACTCCGCGACATAAACCACCTTTTGCGGTCGCAGCCGTTCCATGATCTGGTCGAAGCCAAGGTTGTTTTTGATCTCGATGCCGCCGGGCGGTACATCAAGGGTAAATTCCTGGCCCATGGCCGAGTCGGTGATTTTCTTCTCCACCAGGCGGCCTTGCTCGAAATGGAGGTAGCTGTATTTCCCGTAGTGCGTCAGTTTTGCGCTACCGCGGTCCGTTTCCTCCGGATCGGCGGCGGAAACCAGAACCGCCGTCTGGTTGCGGTTCAGGGGATTGGCCCGGATATCAATCGTCAGGCCGGTGGCGGGATGGTTTGTCGTTGCAAATAGTGAACGGGCAATCGGCGTATGCACTCCGAGAAAAATGACCGAACCTTCGCTTATTTCCCGGTCCGTGACTTCGTCCGCCTTTTTGATCGTACAGCCCATACTGCTAAGTCTGGTCAAAAACGGGGCAAAAATATCAGCCGACTCGGGATCAAGGACCGCCAGTTTTTTCCCCGCCCCCTCAAATCCAGACCAGACCGGGGGCATTTCGGTATTTGCCAGGCGGCGCATGAGATCGTAATTGGCATCGATCACCAGTTTTCGGGGCAGAGTGGTAAGAGGAATTTCCAGTTTGGTTTCCTGGCCCGTGATCGTAAAAAGTCTGGTGATTTCTTCGTTGGCGGTCTGGATGGTTATCGGCACATCCATCTCGTAAGGGTTTTTGGCAATCTGCATGAGAGAAAACTTCAAAACCGGTTGTCCTGCTGTTTCATCGATCTGTTGTTTGCTGATGTAAAGACCGGGCAGGTCCGGACGATTCAACCACTGATGGAAGGTATTGGCCATTTTGGTCTTGGTAATTACTTCAAAGCTTGCCGCCAGATTAGACCAGGACGCGCGGTGATATTTCATCCGGTCATAAAAATCCCTGAGCGCCTCATAAAATAATTCATCGCCGATTGATTTTTTAAGCATGTGAAACAGCATACTGACCCTGCCGTAGCCGATCGCCTGGTTGGCCTTGGGCGGGAACCCCTCGACATAACTGTCGCTGCCGATGAATTTGCCGGCCGGCATGTTGTTGTTTTCCGGGACATAATTCAGGTATTTGATGATTTGATTTTTCCTGAAGGTCGATCCTTCGCCTTTTTCTTCGGCGTAGGTCTGGTCGGCCAGGTAGGTGGTCAGCCCCTCGGCCCAGTTGCCCTCGGCGGTATCAATGCCCACCGCGTTCCCGAACCACTCATGCAATATCTCATGGCCCAGCGAGGTATCGGTGATAAAGGGCAGGCGGACTACGGCCTGGCCGAGCAGGGTGAAGGTCGGCATTGCAAAGCCGGTGGGCAGTCTGTTTTCAACAATGCTGAAACGTTTGTAGGGGTAGGGGCCGATCAAATCTTCGTAGCGTCTGAGGTAGGCCAGGGTCTTTTGACGATAATCTGCCGCCAGTTCCTGATCTTCCGGGAAAAAGTATGAGTATAATTCGAGGTTATCGCCAAAGCCTTCTTTTTCGACCAGATATGGCCCGGCAATGAAATTGATCCCGTTGACCGGGTAGGGGAAAACGAATTTTACATTTTTGCCGGTTTCGGTCTGGGTGGTGATTATTTCATCTGCTTCGGAGATTGCCTCAAAGTCGGAGGGTATTTCGGCGGTCAGTTCGAAGATCGTGTCCTGATGCAGAAAAGGGTGCCAGGACCCGGTCAGCGCAATACCGGACTCGTTGATCAGTCCGGCGGCCGGTCCCTGGTTCGGGGCGCAGGTCATGCTGTAGATGACGGTTATTTTTTGGGTGACCGGTTGCGGCGAGATGGTCAGGCCATGGATCGGGTCGGCAAAGTAGGCCTGACTGCGATCGTCCAGGTCGATGATTAGATCGTTGATCTGGATCCGGCTGACGGTTAGTCCGTCGAAATGATAACTGCCGCCGATATTGGCCGGGAACTCGATGGTCGATTCTCCGGAGAGGATGCCCCGAGCCAGATCAAAGGAGATGGCCAGCCGGTGGATGGGGGGAACGGTTGCGGCGAGGGCTTGTCCTGCGGTTAAGCAGAAAACGGCGGCTGAAATCAAGGGCCATATTTTGGCCAGGGATCTTTTAATCAGGGATGTTCTCGACATCTTTCCAGTTGTCAAATGATGCAAGCGCTTTTTGGGCACGATATTCTCCTCGCATTTTCTTGGGCATTTTCTTTTCCACGGCCGGGAAAAGTCCGAAATTAATGTTTGATGGTTGGAAATGTTTACTCTCCGCGCAGGTAAGGTGATTAATCAGGGCCCCCATGGCTGTGTCTGGTGGCGGCACAAGTAGTTTGGCGCCGAGTAATAAGCGGGCGGCGTTGAGTCCGGCCAGTAATCCCATGGCGGTTGACTCGATATATCCTTCCACGCCGGTGAGCTGCCCGGCCAGAAAAAGGTCGGGTCGATTTTTGAGTCGCAACTCGCTGGTTAGCACTTCCGGCCCGCAGACAAAGGTATTGCGGTGGATGCTGCCCAGCCTGGTGAACTCGACGTTTTCCAGGCCGGGGATCAGGCGGAATATTTTTTTCTGGGCCGGATAGGTTAGTTTTGTCTGAAATCCTACCATATTATATGTTGTCCCTTCACGGTTTTCCTTGCGCAGCTGGACCACGGCATAGGGGGCCCGACCGGTGCGGGGATCAGGTAGCCCCACCGGTTTCATTGGGCCAAACCGCGGGGTATCTTCACCCCGTTCGGCCATGACCTCGATGGGCAGGCATCCCTCAAAATATTTCTGGTCTTCAAATTCTTTCAGGGGCATTTTGTCGGCTTCATTCAAGGCCTGAATAAATCTGGTGTATTGTTCACGGTCCAGCGGGCAGTTCAGGTAATCGCCCGGGCCGTCATCATAGCGTGAGGCCTGATAAACGATATTCATATCAAGGGAGTCGGCGCTGATAATCGGGGCGATCGCATCATAAAATGCCAGATGTTCCCGGCCGGTGAGTTCGGCCAGTGATTCCGCTAGGCTCGATGAAGTAAGGGGACCGGTGGCCATGATCAGCGGAGCGTCACCCGGCGGGGGGATCTCGGTTATTTCTTGCCGGATGATCTCGATTAAGGGGTTTTGTTCAATGCGGGTGGTGATGAATTCGGCGAAATGTTCACGATTAACGGCCAGGGCCTTGCCGGCCGGTACTCTGGTTTCGGTGGCCGCCGCCATGATCAGTGATCCGCAGCGCCGCATTTCTTCTTTTAAAAGACCGATGGCGGAATTGATGTCGTCGGAACGCAGGGAATTACTGCAAACCAGCTCGGCCAGCATCGGCGAGTTATGGGCCGGACTGAAGCGGTGGGGCTTCATGTCGTAGAGCCGTATTTGACCGCCGAGTTTAGCTGCCTGCCAGGCCGCTTCACAGCCGGCCAGGCCTCCGCCGATAATGGTTATTTTTTTATTAATGGGCTTGGACACAATTTATAATTCATCGAAATGGGGCAAGGAGCGCATCCCTTGATTTTTTTAGCATCAACCTGAATCCGTGAGCGTTCAAGAACGGTGCGGATGCAAGGCGACAACGAGGTTGATAATACTTAGGTATATCAACGAGTTGTCACCGCAGCAGAGGCGCCGTTATTGGGCGCCCCACAGGGCGGCGGGTGAATTCATGCCCCTGCGGCAAATAAGACATTATTAACGAAACAACAGCCACATATCTCATAAAACAGCACAAAGCCGTCACGGATTCAGGATCAAGGTAAGATACCACCTGGGCCACAAGAAGGGAATTTTTGTGGCCCAGGCGATAGAAATTTAAATTTATTTTTTGAGTTCAGCTTTTATGGCGCTGACCACCACTTCGCTGGAGGTGCCGGTAATGGTCTTCAGCAGTCCTTCTTTTTTATAAAAACCGGTCAGGGGCGCGGTTTTCTCGTTGTAGGTGTCGAGCCGGTGGCCGATGGCCTCCTGAGTCTCGTCGGCCCGTTGCACGATCGGGCTGCCGCATTTATCGCAGATCCCTTCTTTTTTGGGGGCCATGCTTTTAATGTTGTAAATGGCCTGACAGTCGCTGTTTTCGCAGGTCCGGCGGGTGCAGAGCCGGTCAAAGATCACATCTCTCGGGACATCAATCTCGGCGACCATGTCCAGTTTGATCTTCAGTTTGTTTAATATTACTTTCAGGGCCTCGGCCTGTGGAATGGTCCGGGGAAAACCGTCGAGCAGGAAACCGCTCTGGCAGTCCGGCTCCTGTAGTCTTTTTTCCATGATGCCCATGATCAGTGAATCAGGGACCAGATCACCCCTGTTCATGTAGCCTTCGGCCTCTTTTCCCAATTCGGTGCCGGCCTGGACGGCGCCGCGCAGGATGTCGCCGGTGGAGATCTGGACCGAACCGTCAATGGCGGTAAGTTGTTTGGCTACAGTCCCTTTGCCGGCGCCTGGTGCGCCCAATAAGATTAATTTCATTTCATCCTCCTGAGTTGATTATATTTTATAAATTGTAGGTTTTGAGAGTAAAAAAGACAACCGATCTGGTTAGTTGATTCACGATGATCAGTTTGCCGTAAAACCGCTTAATATACATTATTTTTAACGGTTGCACAGCCCAAAAAAAATTGATGTCGATTGTCTCTGGTTGGAGCGGTTATTTTTTTTCGTTGGTTAACCGGCCGGGATAGAAGTAAACTTTTATTATCTGCTGATCCTGATGATGATTTTTCAACAATAATCTTTATGATGATGGAATTTATGGTTTGTCGATCTGGCCGTCATATCGTTACTTTGCTGGTTGTCTGGGCACTGATCAGTCCCTTGGATGTTTTCGGCGCTACCCCATTTTACAGCAAGAATCTCAGCCCTTTTGCTCTGATTTATGGTCTGCCGGCAAATTTGAATGGGAATGTGGTCGAAGAGGGGAGGACTGAGGTCCGACTCCATGCAGAGGCGGCCAATAATTTTGTGGTACGACAAACCGGAGATACCCTGGTGGTCTTCGATGGCGAGACCTATCGGACGGCGGCGGTATTCTCTTATGGTTTAAAAGACAGGTTAGAGATCGGCATGGAACTGCCTTATATCACCCATGCCGAGGGTGTCTTAGATTATTTTATCGCCGACTGGCACGAGTTTTTTAGACTGCCCAAGGTCGGTCGGGACAAACGGCCGAATGCGGTCCTGGAATATCGATATGTTCAAGACGGTAAGTTACAGTATCTAGTTGACACCCCTAGTAGCGGGATGGGGGATTTGGTCCTTTTTGCCGGGTATCGGCTTTATCGGGACCGGGGGCCTGATTACCGGGCTACGGCTTTGCGGGCCTCGCTCAAGTTGCCGACCGGTTCGGCAACCGACCTGCATGGCAGCGGCGGATGGGATGTTTCATTGGCCTTGGCCGGGACGGATAACAAGACCTTTTTCCCCTGGAATCTTTCTGTTTACGGCGCTTTGGGTTTGATGTTGACCGGCAGCAGTGAGGTTCTCAATGATATCCGGCAGGATTTGGTCGGCTTTGGCTCTTTAGGCCTGGGTTGGCAAGGTTGGTCCCGGCTTGAGCTTAAGCTCCAGATTGATACTCATACCCCTCTTTACGACAGCAGTTTTGATGAGCTGGGTTCGATTGCCGCGCAGCTTAATATCGGCGGCACCGTTTCATTTTCGGATGAAACACTCCTTGATATCAATGTAACTGAAGATATTATTGTCGACTCCATGCCGGATGTGTCTTTCCAGTTGAGTCTGCGGCAGATCTTCTAGGCTTCGGCGTGAAATAATCCTAGTTGATTTTTCCGTCCGGAAACTGTTGTCGGCCTGGGTCTGATTTTTGTTCGATTAAATAAAATCCAGGGGAGTGCCGTCAAAAGGGCACCAGTGCCAGTCTGCCTTTATCTGGACCTGGCAAGTTGGACATGACCTGTTTGTTTCTTTTTTATGTTCTCCGCCGACCGGGATTTCCTCATTGTTCACATTGAGGCTGTCCAGACTGGAAAGGATCACAAAGATTCGCTCATTGTTGCTATCCTGGTCAAGTGGGGTGATGAAGAAACCAAGCCGGTCCAGATGGAAGCCATGGGCTATTCCTGTCATCTGCTCGCCGTCAAGGAATCTGACCTCGATCAGTTTTTCTCCGGGTCTTGGTTGGGCTGATATTTTTTTTGCGGATTCTCGGTATTTGTCCCCCGCAAAATCTTTCACAAAAAAGATTGCCTTCAGGTTGTTGACGATGACCTTAATGGTGGCCGAACACTCTTGTTTAATCAGTGGTGTAAAATGGAAAGATTCACTGCGGGGCGAAAAATCGCCGGTGGTTCCTTTGAGAATCTCCCCTTTTTTATTCTTAATTACTATCTTGCTGAAAGCCATGTTTGTGCCGAAAATGGTTGTTTTTTGTCTGGATTCTTGTCTTTCATTTCGTAAATTAATATTTCCTGTTGGTTAATTTTAAGGAAGAAAATAATATGTTGCGTCTGTCGAGATTATCTTAAAATCCCGGACCGAATAACACAATGAGGTTGAGCAGGCCGATGATAAAGCCGAGCAAGGCGCCGAACAGGTTGATGTATTTGAACTGCTCCTGCATGATGCCAAGGAGCAGCCCCTCCAGACGCAGCAGATCGAGGGAGTCTACTTTTTGGGTGACAACCTCCTTGATATTCAAAGAGTCAACCAGTCCCGGCACTTCCCGTATCAGTAAGTCCTTGATAAATTGTAACAGATATTCGTCTATTTTATCCTGAACTTTATGGGGCAGAAAAGATGAAAGTTGACCGATCGGTTGTACCATGATCTTTTCTTCGAGTAGTTCCTTGGCCAGTTGGTCGATTAATCTTTTTACCATTGGCGAGCGGATTACTTCGACTACTTCGGAGGTTATTTTTGCCTGGCCATCGTGCAAGGCTTTTTGGCCGAAGAGAGGGGTAAGGGTTTCTTCGATGGTTCTTTTCTGCCAACCGGCCAGGGCCTCTCGCAGCAGGTTGATCAAGGCGGCAGAAGTTTTGGGATCTTTGATCAGTGCGACAATTGAGGAACTGAGCCATTTGGCGGTTTGCTCTACTTTTTCCGACCCCAGATTTTTCAAAAGTGTTGAGGCCGGGGTGTGCAGCAAGCTTTCCACTTTTTGTCTGATAATTGCGGTAATCTTGGTCTGGGTCGCTTGATCAAAGAGTCCGTCTGCGACATCGTCGCCTTTCTCCTGCAGGTATTGGCGTATTTTTTGTTCAATGGTTTCGGGGTTTATGAAGTTGCCGATGAAGGCGGCCATTGGGCCCATGGCGGCGATGAAGTGACTGATTGCCTGGCAGATTCCGTGGGTTATTTTGTCCCGCATTTCCGGTTCCTGCAATAGGGCGGCAAATTTCTCGATCAGTCTCGGGGTTTCGGTCTGCAGCCGGTCCAGTAACGTTTCCGTCAAGCTCTGCGGGATGAGGTCACTTAGGGTCTGGTCGCTTTTGATGAACTCGTTTATTTTCTTTTCGGTGTAGATGGTGAGCCATTGTTCAACCGCCGGCCCGGCCAGAAAATTCGTCGTGGTTTTTTCCAGAAAATCAAAAAGTCTGGCCGCGGTCTCCTCCGGCAGCAGGGCCCCGGTCTCCTGGGCCATAAAGTTCTGAAGCCTGGCGGAAATAGTGACTGATAATTTTTCGGCAAAGGCCTCGCTGTTGATGAAGTTATGCAGATGTTTCAGGGAACGCCAGCGCAGAATTTTTATCCCGGCCTTGAAATAGTTTGTAAATTCTTTGGGAACCAGGGAGGCGATCGGTCCTAAATCCTTATGCAGAATATCTGTCACCCGGCCGTTGATCAGTTCTTTCAGTTCCAGGTTGAAACTTTCCCGGCCCAGGGCCTTTTTGATGTCTTTGCTGGTGAGCAGGTGCTCTCCGACCATTTCACCGATGTTGATCGCAAGCTCATGGCGTTTGCCGGGAATGACGCCCGGCGTCATCGGGACCCGGATCCCGAACAATCGCCATGGTTTCAAGGGGCGGAATAACATCCGGATGGCGACGTAGTTGGTCATGTACCCGATAAAAGCGCCAACCAGGGGTGGGGCCAGAAAAGTTAGGGGATTGGTCATTAAATTATTTGCTCAGGATCGCCTTGCCCAGGGTTTCATCTACGGCCAGGGCTTGTCGCATTCTTGCGTTGAGAAATTCTTCAGTAAGATATTTGCGGTTTCGATCGATGATTTCGCAAAGCTCGGTGATTTTTTCGTTTTCCGCCATTTCCAGAAGGATCAACAGGTTTTTGGAAAAATCCCTTACGATTTTCCGGCCTTCGCCTTTGGAGGCCATGATCTCGGCATAGGTTCTGGCGTTTTGCGAGTGCAGTCGGCACATGGCCAGAATCCCGTAAAGGGAAGTCAGGGTGGAATGGCTGCCGATATCTTCTGGTTTAATCTTGTTTTCTTGCATGGCCATCGCCATGGCCGTGGAGATCACGGTCGGCAGTTTCTGGCCGACACCCATCATGAGATCGTGTTCCCATGGCGTGTCGTGGCTGATCTTGGCCCCGTGTTTGTAGAGAAAAGACTCGAACTCACTGCAAAGGGCGCCGCTTCTTGAGGTGCGGACGACTGAGGCGTTTTTGTCCTTCATGTTGATCGCCTGCGGTCCCCATAAATTATGGACCAGCATTATTTCAACGCCGGGCCGGCAACAGGCAAGGGCGGTATTAAGGGAGTTTTCGGCCTCGCCCGCCAGGATGATCAGGGCTTGCCCGTCTTTGAGCAAGGGGCCGTATTGCCGAATGGTGTCGGCGGTGACGCTGATCGGCACGCAGATTAAGACGATCTCAACCTGTTTGATCATTTCTTCCGAGCTTATTTTGCTGCTACGGCCGGTAATGATTGTTTTGTAGCTTTCGTTTTCAAGTTTTTTGGTGAACCATTTGCTCATCTCCCCGGAGCCGATGAAGCCGGCGGTCTGGATGATCTTAGCCCTCATATCTACCCGCGGGTAACTGCCAAGGATCTTGATAGTGCCCGGTTCCTGGATCACATTTGATTCGATATTGGCCAGGGCCTGCCGCATGGCGTCATCCTGCATATGACCTTCGGCCTCGATGTAGAATTGCATCCGCTGGCTCTTGATGTCTGTTTCAGAGCGCAGGTCAAGAAGGTTGATCCCCCGTTTGGTGAATTCGCCCAGGGTATCGAACAGCAGTCCGACTCTGTCTCGCAGAGGAGTGGTGATCAGGGCGGTTGCGTCATAACCGGATGATTTTGATTTTTCGGCGCCCAGGACGGCAAATCTGGTCCGGTTATGGGAGGCCACCTCTTTTTCGATGATCGTAAGACCGTGCCGTTTGAGCATATCCTCAGGCCCGATTATCGCCTGATCGGTCCGGTTGGCATTTTTGATCTCCGTGATGCTTTGCTCAATATCCTGGACCGACAGCAGGCCAATCCCGCCAAAATGTCTGGCGATGAACTCCTCGCATTGTTTCAGGATTTGTAGATCACCAACTATCATGGTCAGATTTTTGCCGTCGCCAAAGGTCCCGAGCGAGAGGTGGATCGGGAGAACAATGTTGTCGACCCAGAAGCCCCGGGCCAGATTTTCCATGGTGTGGAAGTATTCTTTGATCTCTCCCTCGCGCGTGTTGTAGACCGGGATGATCGCGTAATCAGCCTCCTTTTGCTCAAAGGCGCTGATTACCGCGTTGATGTTCGGGTAAAGATTGATGGTGGCGGCCGGCCGGTAAAGACGAGCGGCCTGCCAGGCAGGTGATCCTTCCGGGCCCAGGGTAGCAATGGAGGTCATTGGAATTTCCTCTTTTTATTTCTCGCGATTTTTATCTGGTTTTGACCAGGAATGTATTTCGGCATGTAAATGTGCTATTTTTAGTTGTTTCCCGGCTCCGGGTCAACTCGTTTTTCATGATCAGGGCACAAGTTGCCCGAAGATAAAAAATAATCTTTGTGTCTCGTGGTCTTTGCGGTTAACAAAAGGTGATGATAAATCATGGTTTGTTCTTTCAGCGATGTAACAGGCCATAAATTGTTTGTTTTCTGAAACAGGTTGGATTTACAGGTAAATATGGCGAAGGATCAGGCTAATATAAAAGAATATATATCCTCCCTGAAGGCCTCGCCCCGTTTTGGGCCGCAGGTGGTCCATCATGAGGAGTTGCAGGGCTGTGCGGCCGATTATGGCCGGTTGCAAACCCCGGTGCCGCCTGAGCTTGGAAAAGTTTTGGTCGAGCAGGGACTCGGCCGTCTTTACCGTCACCAGCAGGAGGCGATTGATCTTGTCCGGCAGGGGCAAAATGTTATTGTCGCCACGCCCACGGCCAGCGGCAAGAGCCTGATCTATAACCTGCCGGTTTTTGAAAAATTGATTAACAGCGGACCAGGGCGCGCCCTTTATCTTTTTCCTTTAAAGGCCCTGGCCCAAGACCAGTTGCGGGCTATTGAGACCCTGGCCGCCGGGCTGCCTGAATTAATGCGTCCTTCGGCCGCGATCTGTGATGGTGATACCTCAAGTTACCGCCGCAAGAAAATAAGGGAAAATCTCCCGGATATTCTGATTACCAACCCCGATATGCTGCATCTTTCGATGCTCGGCTACCACGATTCCTGGAGTGGCCTGTGGGCCGGACTCACCCATGTAATTATTGATGAGGTCCATACCTATCGGGGGGTGTTCGGTAGTCACATGGCCTGGGTGATGCGGCGGTTGCGTCGCATTTGCCTGCGGTATGGCGCTGACCCGCAGTTTGTTCTTTCTTCTGCCACGATTGGTAATCCGGCGGAATTGGCCAGAGATCTGCTCGGGGTTTCGGCTGTAGTGGTTGACAAGGCGGGAGCGCCTCGGGGGGAGCGCCATTTTGTCTTTTTAAATCCCCACGACAGCGCCGGATATGCCGCAAGCCAGCTGCTGGAAGCGGCCCTCAAGCGTGGGTTGCGCACCATCGTATATACCCAGTCCCGCAAGATGACCGAACTTATCTACGTCTGGACCAGGGACCGCCTGGGGGAAATGAAAAGTAAACTTACCTCCTATCGGGCCGGTTTCATGCCGGAAGAACGCCGTGAAATTGAAGAGAAAATGTCTAGCGGTGAACTGTTGGGGATTATCTCAACTAGCGCTCTGGAACTGGGGATTGATATCGGGGCGCTGGATATCTGTATTCTGGTGGGGTATCCGGGGACGGTGATGGCCACCTGGCAACGTTCGGGCCGGGTAGGTCGTCGGCAGAAAGATTCCCTGATCGTGCTGATTGGGCAGGAAGATGCCCTGGACCAGCATTTCATGCGCAACCCCAAAGATTTTTTTGAGCGGACTGTCGAGTCGGCGGTCCTTAATCCCGATAATCATGAGATCATGAAGCGCCATCTGTTGTGCGCCGCCGCTGAAGCGCCGCTGCGGGATGATGAGCCGATGATCAACTCGGTGGATGCCCGGGCGGTGATGGCCCAATTGGCGGAAACTGGGGAATTACTGCAGGGGAATGACGGCAAGGTTTGGTTTTCTGGGCGCAAGTATCCGCATCGGCAGGTGGATTTAAGGGGCAGTGGTCAATCGTTTGTGATCAGGGTGGCGGGTGCCGATAATCGACAACTCGGGCAGGTCGACGGTATTCGCTGTTTCAAGGAATGTCATCCCGGCGCCGTTTATCTGCATCGAGGGGAAACCTGGCTGGTAAATGATCTGGATCTGGAAGACCGGCTGGTCTTCGTGGCCCGGAAAGATGTCAACTATTTCACCAGGCCCCTGGCAAATAAAGAGACGGAAATCCTGCAGACCTTTGAGCGGGTGCGCTGTAGTTCGCTTGATCCCCGATATGATTTTAATGTTGCTTTCGGCCGCCTGAAGGTGACGGACACGGTTACCGGTTTTCAGCGGCGGTTGGTTAGCGGTCATCAATTGATCAACAGTGAAAGTCTTGATCTGCCTCCTTCTGTCTTTGAGACGGAAGGGCTCTGGATTGAGATTCCTGCCTCTTTACAGCAAGATCTTGAAAAGAGGCAAGTTCATTTTATGGGCGGAATTCATGCGATGGAGCATGCCCTGATCGGTATTTTCCCGCTCCTGGTTTTATGCGACCGCAATGATGTGGGCGGGATCGCTTACCCCTTTCATCCTGAGCTTAAAGGGGCGGCGGTTTTTATCTATGACGGTCATCCGGGAGGGGTAGGTTTGACTCGGCTGGCCTTCAGAAAGGTTGAGGAACTGCTGGCGGCCGGTTTACAGAGTATCACTTCCTGCGCCTGTGAAACAGGGTGTCCCTCTTGTGTGCACTCGCCTAAATGCGGTTCCGGTAATCGACCGATTGACAAGGAGGCGGCCCGTCAGGTCCTGGCGGGATTGCTGAAGGGCGGCCAAACACGAAAATTTGAGACGGTAACCGAAGGGGTTGGTATTGAGGGAAAAGAGATGGCGCCGGTCCCGGCGCCCCTGGCGTTGCCCGAGATTACCAGACGCTATGGGGTCTTTGATCTGGAAACCAAGAGATCGGCCGAGGAGGTTGGCGGCTGGCACCGGGCCGAATTAATGGGGATAAGTGTAGCGGTGCTTTATGATTCGATGCTTGATCAGTATCTGGTCTTTCGGGAAGGGGAAATGGCTGAGCTGGTTGCCCATTTGCAGAAGCTGGATCTGATTGTGGGGTTCAATAATAAACGGTTCGATAATAAGGTTCTGTCAGCTTATACCGATTTTAATCTGGCCGGTTTACCGACCCTTGATCTTCTGGAAGAGGTTAAGAACCGGCTTGGTTATCGGCTGAGTTTGGATCGGCTGGCTGAGCATACTTTGGGGGTAAAAAAATCGGCCGATGGTCTGATGGCCCTTAAATGGTACAAGGAGGGAAGGATTGATAAAATAATCGACTATTGTCGTCAGGATGTAAAGGTAACCAGAGACCTCTATCTGTTTGGAGTTGAAAACCGGTTTCTGATTTTTAAAAATAAAGCGGGAAGTCTGGTCCGGTGTCCGGTTGATTTTGGGACGGAAGAGCAAAAATGAAAATGCGGTGAAAGGGGCGTTGCCGCAGGGGAAATCATGCTCGTCTCCGCTTGGCATGGTTGGATTCTACAAAAATCAGTATTTGGGCCAGAGTAAACTTTCATGCATCCAGCCACTGGTCCCGTCATTATGCAGCAGTTGGGTCCATTCTCCCTCTTTCCCGATCATCGTGAATACGACCCCGTATTTCACGGTGGCCAGCGGTTCATAGTTTTCTCCCGGGCCGATGCGCATGTAGGCTTTTTGGGTGTTGACGATGGCGGTTTTTTCCGAGGAAAGAAGGGGGCTGTAAATCCAGCCCGTGTCACCTTCAAAATCCTGGATCTGGGACCAATCCCCCTTTTTCTGGAGAACTTTGACCGGAAAGTCTTTAAATAATTCCCAAAGTATTTCCGCTGTAGTGGAAGGACCTGAGCGGATGTTGACCCCGTCGTTTTTGATACTGAAATATTCAGCCGAGAATGCGGGGGACGAGGTAAGGGTAAGTATTAAAAGAGATATTAAAACTGTGACTAGACAGTTTCTGCTGGTACGCGGCATGTTCATTGATCCTCCCGGATGTTACGGATTTTTCAGGGTGAAAGTATTCATAAGATAGCATTATCGTTGGGGTAAGTCAATTTTGTCAAAATATTGATATTAATCTATTCCCTTGATACTTATCGGGCCATAGTAGGCGGTTGCCAGCTCCCCGGTGGTATCGGTGTCGGTCATGATCGCGATGGCGCCAACTTTGGGAGGGGCTTCACCGAATAGATTTTTGAAATCCTCGTGAATATTTCGTGTTTCTGTCAGCCATTGCCCGGTAAGTTCGGGTCCGCTTTCAACGGCAATCATCATGGCATTTGAGGTGTAGGCATTGGGAACAGAGGTTTCCTTGGGCAATTTGTTGGCCCAGATATAGTTGATGGCCCTGGTTTTCCAGAAGAAAAAGGATGGGAATACAACATAGATTCTTGCTGCGTAGTCGTCGCCTTCTTTGGTTTTGGCGTCACCTTTTGCCAGAATATTTTCTACCTTCCAGCTCCAGGTTATAATCGGATACTGTTCTGGATCGAAGTCAATTTTATAAAACAGGCCGGAAGCGGTTCCCTTGCTAACCGCTTTGATGCAGGATCTGTCTTGCTCAGTATCAAGAGAGTATTTTGTCTTCCCGGAAAACGATTTTTCTTCCCAGTTGGCGCTGATCCCGTTTTTGAAATTATCGATAATAATAATTTTGTCAGCGGCCCAAGATTGGATGTAACAATTCGTAATGATAAATAAAAAAATGGTTATTTTTGCTTTCATGGATTGTTTGATCTCTATTGATGAATGGGTGTGAGACGGTGATCTGAATGTATGATATATTATTACGGGATAAAAAAGGACAAATTTATCAACATATAGCTTTTGAATTAACTGGCAAAAATAAATACTAATCGGATAGTATCAAATATATAAACAAAAACATATAAGGTTGTTTCCCGGGAAGATATTGGGAGGAAAAGTTAATGATCGAAAGTCCTTTTGAAGAATGGCTGCATAACACGCCGCCGATCAATAAACTGCCGGAAGATGTGGTTGCGGAGATTCGCAGTTTTGCCGAAGACCAGGTGGATCGGATTCATGAGCTGGTAAAGATCGGGATGGCCCTGTCGGCCGAAAAAAAACTCGATCGCCTGCTTGAGATGATCATCAGCGAGGCTCGGCGTTTCACCAACGCCGATGGCGGAACCCTTTATATCAAAAGTGAGGATGAGGAAGCCCTCGAATTCATGATCATCCAGAATGATTCACTCAACGTTAGAATGGGAGGGTCTGGCCAGCAGATCAGCTGGCCTAAAATCCCCTTGCAAATGGCAGACGGCAAGGAGAATCATCGTAATGTTTCGGCCCATTGCGCTTTGGTTGGCAAGGCAATTAATATCGCCGATGTTTATAACGCCGAAGGGTTTGATTTTCAGGGGACCAAGGATTTTGACAAAACGACCGGCTATCGTTCAAAGTCGATGTTGTTAATTCCCATGCGCGACCATGAGGATGAGGTTATTGGTGTGCTTCAGCTGCTTAATGCCAAGGACCTTAAAACTGGAGAAGTTGTAAGTTTTCCTGAGCAGGATATAACCGATACCACCAGTCTGGCTTCCCAGGCGGCGATCGCGATCACCAATATGCGGCTGGTCAAAGGGTTGGAGAATCTGCTGGATGCCTTTTTGCGGGTAATCGCGGCCGCCATTGACGAAAAGTCTCCTTATACCGCAGGACATGTCCAAAGGGTGGCGGAGTTGACCGAAAAACTTGCCTCTGTTGTGGATGGGGTGGAAGAAGGGGAGTTTGCCGGGGTCCATTTTAATTCCGATGAATTGACCGAGATTAAGATGGCGGCCTGGATGCATGATGTGGGTAAGATTACGACCCCCGAGTATGTGGTGGATAAGGCAACCAAACTGCAGACCATCTTTGACCGTATTGAGTTGCTGCGTTGCCGGATTGAGATATTGAAAAAAGACGCTGAGATTCGCCGGTTGCAATCCTGTTTAGCTCAGGAGGCTGATCAATGCGAGAGGCCGGCAACAGAGACCATGGTGCTTGATAGGGACATGGAGTTTCTGGAAAAGGTTAATTTCGGCAGTGAGTTTATGGATGAGGAAAGTATTGAACGGTTGATGGAGCTTTCCAGCATTGCCCTTGAGGTCGGTGATAAAAAGATCTCGTTGCTGGACAGTGATGAATTAAATAACCTTATCATCCGGAAAGGGACTTTGACTGCCTCGGAACGCAGCATTATCAACAATCATGTTAGTGTTACTATCAAGATGCTGGAAACACTGCCTTTCCCAAGAAAACTGTCAAATGTTCCCCGTTACGCCGGGATGCATCACGAAAAGCTAGATGGCAGCGGTTATCCCCGGGGTTTTGCCGGCGAAGAAATTCCCGCTGCAGCGAGGATGCTTGCCATTGCCGATGTTTTTGAGGCGTTGACTGCCGCCGACCGCCCTTATAAAAAAGGTAAGCTGTTATCCGAGTCGATGCGGATTCTCGAGTTTATGGTGAAAGATGGTCATCTGGATGGGAATTTATGTGATCTGATGGTTGAGTCCGGCCTGGTCGAGGAGTATTCCCGCAACGTTCTGGCGGAAAGACAGCGGGACGATTTTGTCTGGAAGGGTAAAGTATACAAAGTTTCCGGCGAAGCGAAGTAGTTGGTCTAGTTCCGATTTGACCTGGCTTTTTGAGGATTTTCCGGACTATATTGTCAGGGAGGATTTAACCGGGGAATTGCCGTTTTTTTCAATGTGCGAGGCCTCCTCTCGTGGTTGGATTTTGTTGTGGTTTGTCTGCTCTTATCAAATTTATCGTCTTTCAGATGTTTGCTGCAGTTTGAGGCCGGGTTCCTGTTCGTTAAGCTGATTTTCCCCTGACATATATACTGTCTTCCCTGGCTGGTGAATTATACGGTGAGTGATATCTCTTTCCGGGTCAGGTTGCCTTCCCTATTTGTTTTTTGCTGGCAAGAACCGGTTGGACGATGGGGCTGTTTTTTTTGCTTGTTGTTTGGCCTGCGGCGGTGATTGATTTTTGCAAGAGTTTGTGGTTTTGGATCAGGGTTGTCAGCCAGTGGTTTTGTCTTTCGGCGTTGGTTTTGTCCTGCCAGTGGTGAAAAAGTTGCGACTCTTCGATCAGGGTCGCTCGCTCCTGGGTGGGATGGATCTCCAGTGTAAACGACAGGAGGGCAGGCCTGTTGATCTCCAGTGTTTTTTTGATGATCGCCTGCAGGCCTTTGGGTCCGAACATCGGACCGGTGATTTTTTTCCCCTTGTGGATTATCGGCAGGGGGATGGTTTGAAAGAAGCTCAGGTGGTCCGAGACCCCGAAGGGGCTCAGGGTTGATAACGGGTGACCGTCATGCAGGTGAAAGTGGAGGGGTTTGTTGAGTTTGCCTAGCCTGGTAATGACCTTTATCACCGATGGCCGGGCGTGGCGGACGCATTTTTCCATGACTTCGATATAATCGGGCAAGCGGGGATCATTGGGGTTGAAGGTCCGGAGATCATGATCCGGATAGACCTTATGGAATGCAGTCCGGATCACCTTGATGCCGAGATGGCCGATGTCAAGGCAGGCGCTGACCTGGTCGAGGTCGGCGAGGCCCTCGATGAATGAGCAGAAGAAGTTGGGGCTAAGGCCTGCGGTGTATTCAATAAAGAGCAACGGTTTGCCTGGCAGGGCGGCAAGCCTGTCATTGATTTTGGTTAAAGCGGCGAGATAGGCCTTGCTCCTTTCGGCCATTTCCGGTCGGTCATGGATGATAAAACCAAAAACTTCTTGGCTGAAGCGCTTGGCAAAGGCAAAAATACGATCACTTCCTTCCGGCTTGAGCGGGTCGATATCTCTGGCCAGATGGACAGTCGTCGCCGCTTCCGGCCATGGCTTGAAGCGCAGCAACCAGGCGAGTTCATCCGGAGAGGCGGCATAATATTCCGGCCCGATGCCCGCCTCCCTGAAGCGGCAGGAGGCAAGTTCCAGCAGGGCCTCGTCGCCTTCGATCCTCGGCTGGAAAAGGGCCAGACACCTTGGTTGTTGGCCGGGTAGGCTCATCCCTTGTTTCATTATCCTCTATTGGCCTGAGTCATTTGGGTGCGGGTCTGCACCAGATAAATATCATTGTCCTTGATTACTCCTTCAATGTCCTGGGGACGGTTGAAAGTCTTTTCGAGATTGGTCCCGATGGCGCAGAGTCTGGCTGTAATTTTTTGGCGGAAGGTCTGGTCGCAGGTTAACTGGTCTTTGCTGTAGTTCAGGGTCGTCCAGTATATGCCTTCGTTGGGCTGGGGACGGGCGGCCCGGCTGAAATCGGCAAAGGTCAAAAGTTGGGACTCGCCGCTTTTTTTGTCGCAGATCATGCGCAGGGGGCTGCCCGGCTCGCCGGCCGAGGCCAGGGTTTCTCCCAGCCCTGCGGTCAGTTCAAGGTAAAGCTCCTGCTGACTGTTGTTCATGGGGTTGGTGGTGTGCAGAACAAAGGCGTAATCCGGGTTGATCATTTCCTGGATCAGAATGGCCATGTGGGCTGCAGAGTGGGGGATGCCTGTCTTTTCCCGGCTGATGATGGCGCGTTTGGTCCAGAGCGAGGCCCAGACCCGGCGGATGGCATCGTCAATTGATCGGGCCGATACATTGGCGATCGAGTCGTAAAGTCCGGCCCCGGACATGGTTTCCAGATCTTCACAATTGGCGCTGGAACGCACGATGAGTCTTGTTTTAGTGCCGAATTTTTTAGCGATCTGTTGGCTGATTGTCGGGTCGATGGTTAGAGAGAAAAAAAACTCCCGAAGTTGAGCAATGATTTCTGCAAGGTTGCGGTTGGCTCCGCCGGCAAGTTTTTTGACAATTTTTTCATACACTTTAAATCGGTCGGGGTCTTGCCTGATTGCCTCTGCCGCAACCCCGAATGGAAGGGCCAGCCCGGCCGGAGTTTTAAAAGATTTTTGTGCGTCGGCAAGTTCTTCAAGCCGACCGGCGGCAAAAGCCTTGTTGCCGCAGGTGGCTGGTTGGGCGGCAGTCAGGTCCGTGATCAGTTCAGTGCTCGCAAGGGAAACCTCCGGCATCAAGTTTTGTTTGATTTCTTTGCTGGATATTTGCTGGTCGGGGGATGAGGTGGCCGGGCTGATGGTAACTTTGTCAGCGGTTGCGACAATTGCGACATCCTTGCCTTGCAGTTCGTTTAAGGGTCTTTTCGCGGCAGGTTCAAGGAGGGCGATGAGAACGATATTTTCTTGTCTGGTTCTGATTGCCAGATGGCTGAGGTGGGGAATGGGCCGCTCAAGGATGATTGCCGTGACATCACGGGGTATCTCCTCGGATCCGGTGGCCTCGGCCAGCAGCAGGATGTGTTTCTTGCCCTTGAACGGCCTGAAATCCTCCAGACGGGCAATGCTGGTTAGTCTGCCGCTTGCCCGGCCGCTAACGATGATGTCCCAAGGCGGCAGGTTGGCCAGTTTGCGGATTTCAGCCAGGAGCAGGGTGGTCAGCTTGGCCAGTTGAAAAACCATGCTGCCGCGGATATCGCCCTCGGCATACATGCGGACGGCATGGTCGGGGAGTGCCAGCAGGTCACCTATGGTTTTGGCTTTTTCGGCAAACAGGTCGAGGATCCTTTCGCAGTAGTTCTCCGCTAGTCGTTGGCAGCGGTTGAGGAGTGAGCCGATCAGTAGCAGCGATTCGCGTTCCTTGGGGTCAAACTTCTTAGTCCAGGCCTTCAACATCGATTCGATCGCCGCACACTCTTCGGGGTCAATGGCGCTCAGCCGCAGTTGGCTCACGGCCAGGGTCATGGCCTGCAGGGCCTCCGGCCAGAATAATCGGCTAGTTGTCTTTGGCAGCGCATTGATCAGTTCACTGAAGACGGCAAAGGCATAATCTTCCAGCTGGATCTCGGTCATCCGTTGATGTTGGGCGGCGGGTTCCATGCTGCCGTATGCCGCCGGGATGAGTACGGACCGGAGAATGGTGTTTTTTTCTAAAATTTCAAGCAGTTGTCGGATGTCTCTATTTTTGTTCCGTTTGGCCGCGAGGAATTGCTCCATGGCCTGGCGGGTTGTCTGTTTTTGGGGATCACGGCCAAGGGTGGCAAGGCGCGAATCCAGGGAGTTGGCATTGAAGAAATCCTGCAGCTCGCCGTAAAAGATTTGGAACTCGTTGACGAAATTTGCTTGGTAATGGGCATCGGCGGCGGTGATCCGGGCCAGGATATTGCTTGCGGTCTGCAGGTCTTCGGGGCCGGCGCAACGGTGCAGCTTGTTTTGCAGGCTATGTTTTATTTCTTTTTTCAGCTCCGAGGGAATGTCGTTGCGGTGGGCGATGTCCCTGATTCGGGTGAGGGGTTCCCGCCGCAGAAAATCAGCGTCAACCGATGGCAGCCAGGGCAAAATCTTGCGGATTAGAAAGATGGTTTGCGGGGTGATTTTCTCAAGCAACATCTCCTGGATTTCCAGGGAGGTACGGGCGTGGTGGCTGGGCCGGAAATGGCGGCCATCTTCAGTGCAGCTGATCTCGCCGGTATTTAAAAATCGCAGGTAGATCGACAGATAGGCCAGTTGTTCTTCGGTCTGCTCGTGGCTATAATCCTTCAGCAATGCCTTGACTCCGAGTAGTTTTTCCCGCCAGCTTTTGCTTTGGCGGTCCATGGTCGCAAGGGCTGCGGCCATTGATGGCGCCAGGTCAGGGCTTTCGTGGGGGGACGTTTTGTCGGGGACGGGATCTGATGATTTTCTTTTTCCTATTTCTGGAACGGGCAGGCGGTTGATGATTTTTTCGATTCGGTCTCGAGCTGTAGTGAGCAGGGTCGGCGGTTCCGGCCATTGTTCCATGATCAGGGCGCCGTCAAAGCGGCGGGCGGCAAGCCTTGCCAGCAGTGCGACTATTCCGGCCTCATTGTCTGCAGCCGGGCCGGTGAAGAGGGTGAGATGACTATCTCGGTCGCCGAAGTTCTCGTGGCAGTGCAGATGGATGATGGGAATTGTGACGTCCAGACGGTCGAGGTAGCCGATATAATCGTTGCTGGTGGCGGTGCAGAGGTTGGCATGACCCATGTCGAAACAGAGGCCGACCTGGCTGAGTCCATGGGGGGCAAGCTTTCTCAACCTTTGAAAAAGGTCGTTGAATTCCTCGGGCGGCGTCAGCACCGTATTTTCAACGGCCAGTTTGATGCCTGCCTCCCGGCTCAGGGTGATTAGCGGCAGCAGCGCCCGGGCAAAGCCTGCGACGTCCTGATTTATGTCGCCATGGATGGTGAGCAGGCTGGCGCCGATCTCCAGGGCAAAACGGATATGTTCTGCAAAAATCACCAGATCTTCCGGAACCCGGGGGCTGGCTTGCCAGGGGGCATGGAGCGCCAGGCTTATTTGATGTTTCTTGGCGATATTTTTGATCCGGCTCCGGGCCGGTGAGTCAAGGTCTGTAATCTCCCAGCCCCGGCTGTCATTCTTTTTGTCGGGAAACCATTCAAAGGCCGTAAAGCTCTCTGCCACGGCAAACTCAAAGGGTGCCATTAGCGAGGCGGCGCTGAATGAAGTCTGGTTGCCGATCCGAAGGTTAAAGGCGCTCTTCATCTTAGGGTCTACCGTCATGAAATCAGGGTGCCGACCTGGGGCCTGGTCTGCACCACGTAGAATTTATCGTCTACCCAGGCGCCTTCAACGTCTTGAGGGATGCCACCCATGATTTTTTCGACCTCATATCCTATTTCAGCGACTTTGCTTAAAAAATTATTGCGAAAAGATTTATCGCTGATCAGGGGATAGGTTGGGTAATCTACCAGTTTCTTGGTTGGTGACGCTACCAGGACACTTTCATAGAGTCCTGCCCCGGCATAGTTTTCAAGGTCTTCGCCGTTGGAGTCGGAGCGGGCGATAATGCCGCCGCCGAACAAGGCCTGTGATTTGCTGGGATAGGTCGCCAGGGCGGTCTTGCTCTGCTTGTCGCGCTTGCCGGTAAAACTCAGGGCGCGACCGGCGTAATTGCCGCTGCACAGGGTCTCCCCAAGACCAACTACCACTTCCCCGTATAACTCGTGGCGGTCCCCTGAAAAGGGATTGGCGGTGTGGATGACAAAGGCGTATTCGGCTGGAACCACCTCCTGAATGAGCACGGCCATCACCAGACAATCATGATTGATCTGCCAGTTTTTCCGGCTCCAGTAGGCCCGTTCGGTCCATTTCGAGGCCCAGACCTCCTGGATTCTGGCATAGAGGTCGGCAAAAAAAGCCGGCTTGTTTTCAGGGAGCTCAAAGCCCTCGGCGATCATTACCTTCTCCAGGGTGCTCAATAATTCGCTGGGTGGGGTTAGTGTCTTGATTGTTGAGCGTAGCCTCGGGAGTATCGTGCCCGGGTCATGGTCCACCTTTTTAAGCAGGTCGTCGTATTCTCGTTGGTTGGCCTGATTTTTGGCCTCGGCCATGGTCTGTTCGCAGGAACAAAAGGGGATGGCTATTGAGCGGGGCAGGTGGAGCCAGGCAGGTATTCGGCCTCGCAAATTTTTAAGTTGCATGGATTTGCTGCCCACCAGATCCTGGTTGAAATCAATTTCTGTCACACAAAAATTTGTAAATGACACCGGTCGGCATTTGATGTGGGAGAGGTCTTTTTTCCGGGCCGGGATTGCGCCGCTCAATTTGCCTTTTTTGCTGAAAGTGACCTGGCCCGCCCCTGAGATGTTGATTTGTTGGACCGTATCCTTGTTTTGCTGCAGTTCGGCCATGATCTTCGCGTCATAGCAGGTGGCAAAGAAGATCCCGCTGTTTCTGGCCCGCACTGCCACATGGGAGAGGACATCCACCCCGGCGCTGGTGATCACCCCGGTGATGCCGGGCGGAATCTCCTCTTCGCCGCTGATTTTTGCCGAGAGCAGAATGGTTGGTTCCTTGAATTTTTCGGCCTGGACCGTGGCAAGGTCGGCGATAGTCATCCGGCCGATCACCTCCTGTTGACTGATCAGCTGCCAGGGGCCAAGGTCGGCTACTTTTCTTAACTGCGGCATCAGTTGGCCGAGAAGTTGGGATAAGACAAAGGCCGGGCCGCCGCGCAACACCTCCTGGGTAAAGAGTTCGATGGTCCATGCCGGGGCCGAGATGGCCTGACCCAGATACTCGGCCTTGCTCTGGAAGAGGTGGTGGAAAAGGTCGATGATCTGCCCCAGGCCGATGTTGCATCTTTCCAGCACGGCAGTGGCGGCCAGGGCCCATTCTTGGTGGGGCTCTTTCTGGCCGTTCAGCCATTGCCAGTGTTTTTCGGCGAGTAACAGATCCTGGCTGTTATAGGAAAAGCTCATGTTACGCAAGAGTTTGGCCAGTAGGTTTGTCCGCTGGTCGAGATCGGTTAGCTGGGGCAGAACACTTTCCAGCCGCGTCCGGAGATACTCTTCCAGGGCCAGATCGAGATAGAGAAGTTCTCGTCCGGCTTGGCTGTCCTTGGTTTTTGCGCCGAGTGTTTCTCGTATTCCCTGACGGGCCTGGCTGAGCATCTCGACCTGTTCGATGACTGCTTGGTTGAAGCGATGGCGGTTGTGCCAGATCTCCCACAACAGTTGGCGCAGGTCATGGTCCAGATGGTGTTGGGCTGCTTCGATGCTGCTTAAGAGATCGGTGGCTGAAAAGATCGATTTTAAAAGGTTGAGATATTGTTCAAAATCGTGGCTCAATCCTTCTTTCAAATGGGCCGGAAAGTCCGGGTCCGAGACAATGGGGCGCTCAAAGGTGCGCATCCGTTCCCGGGTGATGCCGCCTTGTTCCAGGGTGGTATAAAAGGCAGCCAGGTTACCATCGCTGTGCAGAAAAGCCAGGTATGCCTCGCAGATCACGATGTCGTCCGGGGTGGCGTTATTGTGGAGTTTCTGGTGCCATTCCTCCATGAAATGGCCGGTGACCTCCTTGATCCGGTGGCGGTGCATAATCTGGAGGATGACATCCCTGATTTGCTGGCCTTTGCCGCCCTCGCCGCCGCGACCCACGGTGGAAAGGATCAGGCGCAGAAGTTCGCGGCAGGCCGGGTCGCTGGTGGCCAGATAAAGATCGACCAGACGCAGGGTCAGTCGTTGCTGGGCATGGCTCAGTTCCCGGGGTTGGGTATTGTAATTGCGTTGCCAGGTGAGCTGTCTGGTCGCGGAATACCTGAGCCAGACAAAGATCATCGCCAGCCCCTCAACGTTGTCTCGCACCCGTTCAAGTAGATCGTGGCAGAGGTTGAAGCGGTGCATCAGGGTCCAGGAATTTTTGCCGGTTTCCACCTGGATGATTTCATCGGCCAGCTTGGTTGTCTGAGAGTCAGCGCTTGATCGAACGCCAGCCTCGGGAAGCTGCACGGGCAGGAAGATATTGTTGCGCCCGTCCTTGTGCCAGCGATTATTTTCCGGTTGGAACAGGGCGCATGATATACCTTGCGGGGCAAGGGTTACCGGGATGTGCAGGGTGAGGCTGAGTAAGCCGTCTTTTCGTTTAGTAAATAGGCTGCGGGCGGCCCCGGCTTCGTGGATCACTGATTTTTCCGGCAGGATATGCGGTGGCGGGACTTGCCAGTCGTTTATGGATTTTTGGGCCAGGCCCCAGTGGAGGAACAAGGGCGCAGTCAGGTTGGTGATGAGTTGGATCGTATATTGGTCATCTTCCTTGCTGACGGCCGCGGCGAGCAGGTGGTTTTCGGTCAGGGAAAAGGCCTTTATAAATAGAGGTTCCCGGTCTCCGGTCTCTGACTTGAGAGTTTGCAGCGGATTGTTCTGGCTTTGTTTGAACCCCTTACTAATGGGGATGATGAAATTGACCCCCTTGTTATTTTCCCAGCGGTTTTCTTCCGGGAAAAAGAGGACAAAGGCGATTTTTTTGATTTTTGAGGCCGGGCCCAGGTGCAGAATGAGTGTCATTCCCTCATCTTGGGGGGTAAAGGGGCTCTGGATGGCCGACTTGCCTTGGGCTACGCTGTTGGCTGGCCATAAAGATTGAGCCGGCTGTTGCCAGAGATTGTCATCGCTAACCGGGATTCCCCAGTGCAGGAAACATTTTGTTTTGGTGCTCAGCTGCAGGTGCAGCTCAATATTATTGCCGGACGGGAGTTGCTCAATGATAAGCTTTCGCTTGCCGCTGAGCTCGGTTTTAAAAATTTCTTCGGACAATATTTCTTTTGTCTTCATATTTTTGGTCGGCATCTGTAAAATTTTTAATCTCTCAGGGTTAATTCCCCGCCGCTTGCGGCGTATAAGCTAAGATGATACAAAAGGTTCATGAGTGAATATATCCACAAGAGCCATAATGTATCAGTTTTGTTGTATCATTTTGTTTGCCCAGCCAAGTATCGT
>JAHJIY010000012.1 GCA_018823175.1 Pseudomonadota bacterium | reverse complement strand
GGCAACACGGCAACGAAAAATCCATTCAAAATTATGTCAAGAAACAAGGTAAAACAAACCAATACAAAGAGCTGCTGAAACAGCAACTAACGTTGTTCTAGCACCAAATACCCCGCTGCTCTGCGGCGGGGTTGTTTATTTTGGAAAAAATAGAGAAGGCCATCGCACGGACATAATTATCCGTTTGGGGATCTCTGCTTTTCAATAGTAAGTGATAAGCAGAAACTTAGGTAACAGCTTCTAATCTAACGGGAGGTAAAAGTCTCGGAAGGGAAGAACGAGGTTTAAAGAATTCGCCAGCACTTGGTACACATATAATTTTTAGTGCACAACACATAATACCTGACTTTCTGTTTTGTGCAACAAAATAATTCGGTGCTTCAAAGGGTGAGGATATGGCATGTCTGATCATATGGAAGATGGGGATGATTGTTTTGTTGCCTTAAGTATCTTTCACGCGGCAAGATCCCGGCGAATTAATACATAAAGGATCAGGAGTGTGGCGCTGATCATCAGCACCGGGCTGAAGAACCAGATCAGGAGAGGAATCAGAAAGTAATAGCCTCGCATGCCGAGGGAAAAATATATTCCAGAGGTGAGAAAAATTTTAGCAATTTGCTCGGAAGAATCACCTCCTTCAATTTCATCGAGTTGCTCTTTGGAAACATTCAGGACCATAGACATGTAATTTACTTCCCGGATATGCCAGGTGAAATTGAAAAAAGAGTATGAGAGGATTAATATTATGATCAGGATTTTGAAGACCTCGATCGGTTGTTGCGAGATCCCGGTCATGAAAAAATTGCCGGCCATTTCCGGAGGGGCAATAGTCCGCAAAAGATTGAAGGCGCCCATGATCAGAATAATGGCGGTGGAGGCCATGAATGAGGCCGTCATGATCATGTTTCGTAGTGTTTGAACCACAATAATCTGGTCTTTTCCGCCGGAATGACTATTTATCCAGGCGCGGCGGTACTGCTGGAGCTTTCCAAGAAAAAGCTGGTGGGAATGGCGTTTTAACATGAATGAAAGGAAATATCGGTATCCGAAAAGACCTGTAATAAAAAGGGCAAAGGCCAGCCAGTCAAAAAACTGAAAATTGGCAAACCAGTTTGGGAAGATAATCATTTTGGACACCTGTTGATTGTATATCTCTGTTGGTTTGATTATGGATCCATTAATGTGCAATGGATGTTAATGTTAACCTTATATCTGACGATATCCACCAAACTTAAATTTTACCAAATAAATTTTGGTGACTGCGGATTCTTTGGTGTTTAACCTGCGTTATCCTTGTCCCTGAATGGTGTGGTCAAACATTTGGTGGTTGAGGAAGATGTTTTTTCGTAGGATGGTTTAGATGAAAATATTCATCACGGCAATAATGATGACGGAGATGAAGGGGAGAGAGATGTTGTTTAGGATTTTATTGCCCATCGGGAAGTTGAAATCGTGTAGCCACAAGCCGTAAAGAGATGCAATTACAATTTCCACGGGGACGATCGAAGTAATTCCCAGGTCTATCCAGATATTGATTTGATACTCAAACCAGAAGGCCACGGCGGTCATGGAAATAATGCAGATGGCAAGTTGAGATAGCTCGAACAACAGGGTATTAAAGAATTTTATCAGGGAAAAAGCGTTTATTCCTCTCAGGATATAGGTAGACATTACCATCAGGAAGGCAACTGAGGTGCCGGATGAGGCGATCAGCATATCCTGGGAGTCAATAAATTGCAGGAAGGTTTCGTAGTAGACTTTCAGGTCAACTTTCCATAAAAAGCGGAGGGCAACCCATGACAATCCTACGATGAAAATATTTTTACCCATATTTGGCGTCGTTTATTTTTTTACTGTGCAAAAAAATATCCTCTAATTTCGATTAAAGGAAGCCTACGGCTTGATCAAGTTGATGTAAAAAAGCAAATCCTTGAGCTTTTTTCTCGAGTTTGGCGGCCTTGGTAACTGCTTTGAAGACGTCTTCTGTCTGCTCTTGTCTGGTAATGATCAGAATTATTTCTTTTTGCGGCTTGATCAGGGATCCTGGAAGGCCGAGTTTCTGTCGCACTCCGGTTCCCCTGCCGTAGTAGATTGTTGCCCCTTCGGCGCCGGCTTCCATCGCCGCATCAACAACCATGTCGGCATATCCTCTTTGCACTATGCATGTTATTAAGTGTGGGCTGACATCTTTACTCATATCTACCTCCCCTTAGAGACGTCTCTATATTATTATACCCGGTGTTGTAGTCAGACCGGAATTTTATAGTCTACCAGATTGATATAATGTTGGAAGGGTCAAAGTCAAGCGGAAAAGCAATGTCCATCTTGACAAAATACTGTTTTTGCCTTTAATGGCATGGAGTTTAGCGGAGGGAGGATTATTGTGAAATTATTGATCACACTGATTGGGCTGGTTTTGATTCTGGAAGGGTTGCCGTATATGGCTTTCCCTGAATCGATGCAGGATTGGCTGCGTCAGCTAAGTGAAATGAAACCCCGGAGTTTGCGGGTGGTTGGTGCGCTGGCGGTTATTGCGGGCCTTTTGATTTGTTTTGTTACCCAACAGACGGACCTTATTCCGTAATGAGCTGCGACCTTGTATGATTTAAAAGATTATTACTATGAATTGCCTGATTCTTCCATCGCGCAACAGCCGTTGGATAATCGTGATGAGTCCCGGCTCTTGGTTGTTGACTGTCGGACTGATCGGTTGGCGGATAAACATTTCGAGGATATTGTCGATTATTTCAAGCCGGGAGATCTTTTGGTAGTAAATGATACCAAGGTGTTTCCCGCCCGATTGTTGGGGCATAAACAAACCGGTGGCCGGGTGGAATTGTTTGTTCTTGAGTATCCCCGGATTTCATCCGTTGATCAGTTTTCTGCCGGTGAGGATGAGAATGAGCAGAGTGTGCCGGTTGTCGGGTTACTTAAAAGTTCAAAGCGGCCCAAGCTTGGGAGCAGGCTTGTTTTCACCGACGAACTTTATGGAGAGGTCGAGGAGTTCATGACGGACGGCAAGGTGATGGTGACCTTGCACTATAAGGGCGATTTCGGGAATATTCTGGACTCGGTTGGGCTGATTCCTCTGCCGCCATATATTAAGCGTAATTCAGGGGAGATAGCGGAAGACCGGCAACGTTATCAGACTGTTTATGCCCGGAAAAAGGGCGCGGTGGCGGCTCCTACTGCCGGCTTGCATTTTAGTGAAAAGCTTCTTGCTTTGATAGAGGCAAAAAAGGTGGGACTTGCTTCAGTAACTTTGCATGTCGGTTATGGGACCTTTGCCCCGGTCCGGGAAGAAGATATTCGTCAGCATCGCATTCATTCGGAGTATTTTGAAGTGTCGCAGGAGACGGCGGATTTGATCAATAAAACAAAGGCGGCCGGCGGGACGTTGTGGACTGTCGGCACGACTACGGTCAGGGCTTTGGAGTCTGCGGCGGATGAGGATGGAGTGGTTCATGCAAGAAGTGGCGAATGTCAGCTGTATATTTATCCCGGTTATAAATTCAGGGTGGTTCGCAATCTGATTACCAATTTTCATTTGCCTGGTTCATCTTTGCTTTTTCTGGTCAGCGCTCTGGCCGGAAGGGAAAGAATTATGCGGGGCTATGAACATGCGGTTCGGTCTGATTATCGTTTTTACAGTTATGGCGATGCAATGGTTATTATAGTTTGATCCGGTTCGCGTATTGATAGCTTTTCAGGTGTAATTCAGGATAAAAAAATCCCCGTTCATTCTTGCTGAACGGGGATTTTTGTTTGCAGATTATGAAATATCTTAACAGGAAGAACAGGTCCCGGCGCTTTTGGCCGGACAGCTTGCCGCTGGGGTGTCGGACTTGGCGGGTGCAACTTTGCCGGCGCCCGAGGAGGTGTTGCTGTAGCCATCGGCGTACCAACCGCCGCCTTTTAACTGGAAGGTGCTCATTGAAATAATTTTTTTCAGGTCTCCTGAACAATTCGGGCAAGTTGTTGCCGGGGCATCGGCAATGCTTTGCCACATTTCAATAATTTTTTCACATGACTGGCATTCGTACTCGTATACTGGCATCAGAAAAATCCTCCATTGGTCCCGCAGGTACATAACACTGAAAATTAATAAAAAATTAGGCCGGTGCCTGGAATTAATCAGATATGACTTTCAAACAGCGGATTTGTTAAATTAATCGTAAAATATAACTCTGCCTTTGTTTTATGTCAACGGGGTGATCAGAATATGTCGGGATTTGTCGGGATTTGCTTTTATGTGTTTGTTTGGCTCTTGAAAAAAAACATGATAAAGGTATATGCTAACACATTAGTAACGGTAAGGGTTGTCATAGGTTTTGTTTCTGGTGGAGGACTATTTTGCAGGAAATATTAACAGCGCAGGCAACGGAAGGCATGGTTCTGGCCCGGGACGTCATGACCTCTGAGGGTAGGGTTCTCTGTGGCAAAGGTACTCCGCTTAGCGATATTTTGCTGGAACGCCTGAAAAAAATGGAGATCGCTCATGTCGCGGTGGAAGGCAGACCCGTAAAGGTTGAGGGGGAAAAAACTTTGCAGGAAGAACTTCTGGATATTGAAAAGAGATTTTCCAAGGTGATGAACGCTACTCCTTTGATGTATCTTAGAAAAAAGGTCATGGAGAAGATGGTCGCTTCTCGGAGAGAATAAGATGTTGGACGAAAAAAAAGATGGTTTCCGGAAAGCGTTGCGTGAAATCAATAATCTGCCCACTTTGCCCGGTATCGTTTCCAAGTTAACAAAAATGGCGGAAGATCCGGATACCACCACTGAACAGATGGGCAAGGTAATCAGCAAGGATCATATTCTGGCGGCTAAACTTTTAAAGCTCGTCAATTCCGCTTTCTACGGATTTCCGCAACGGATCAGTTCACTGGACAGTGCGATTATTCTGCTTGGTTTTAATGTTATTAAAAGTCTGATTATCAGCGCCTCTATTTTTGAGTTTATGGAAGAGCAGGATGTTGAGCTTTGGGAACATTCTTTGGGATGTGCGGTGGTCTGCAGTGTTCTGGCCAAGCGGTTGGGGGTTAGTGATCCGGAGGAGGTCAGTACCGCCGGTCTGATTCATGACATAGGAAAGGTCGCCATCAAGATGGAACTGCCCAAGGAAAATGAAATGATCGGGCAGCTGGTTACGGAGCGACAGATTTCAAGGTATGAGGCCGAGCAGGAAGTTCTCGGCCTGCAGCACGCCGAGGTCGGTGGCTGGTTGGCAAAAAGCTGGAATCTGCCGGGCAAGCTGGTTGAACCAATATCCTGTCATCATGATCCACGTTTGGCCAAAAACGAGCAACTTGCCAGTGCCATTGTTCATTTTTCCGATATTGTAATTAGAGGTTTGGGTTATGGGCATGCCGATGATATATGGGTGCCGCCCCTCAGTCAAAGGGCTTGGCGGCTTCTTGATATTTCCCCTGAAGATCTGGACCAGGTTCTCGATGAGATCGAAGAGAAGTTGTGGGACGTTAAGGGGTTCAGTCTTGAAATTCAGGCCAATACAGATGGTGCCGTAACTTCGTAATTAGCTTCCCCCCCCCTCCAGTGCAAAGATCAAAATTGATTATTATTCTGTCTGTTTTATTTTTCACTGGCGATAAGTATGTATTTGTTAGTTAGAAAGGAGAGGTCAGCTTTATGGCGCGGATTCTTGTGGTGGGCAATGGTGATTTGATCAGCGCCGATTGCAGGGTGGTTCTTGAGGCCAAGGGCTACCAATTGATTTTTTGCTCTGAACTGTCAGCTGCCGTTGGGGTGATTCTTGAAGATCCGCCCGATCTGTTGATTGTGGAGCGAGGGTTTAAAGGTGACAGTGATCTGCGGTTAGTTAAAGTTGCTGGGAGCTGTCTGCAGAAAGCTTTCATGCCTATCCTTCTGGTGGTTCATGATTCCATGCTGCCCCTGGACTGGAGCCTTTTTCCGGTTGATGATATCCTTAGAATTCCTTTTTCTCCCGAAGTTCTGTTGACCCGGTTGCAACTGGCAGAATCCAGAATGGTGCGTTTGTTCGATAACAACCCTCTTAGTAAACTTCCCGGTAATACCTCCATTATCAAGGCGATTACCCGGGTCCTGGACTCCGGAGATCGTTATGGCGTTTGCTATGTGGATATTGATAATTTCAAGCCATATAATGACCGTTATGGTTTTAGCCAAGGGGATGAGGTTATCCTGATGGTTGCCCGGCTTATTGTTAATACGGTTGAAGAAATTGCCCGAGATGGCAGTTTTGTTGGTCATGTCGGAGGTGATGACTTTGTCTTTGTGGTTAAAAGAGATATGGTGGATCAGGTATGCCGGAAGATTTTGAGTAATTTCTCTGTGGTAAGAAATATTTTCATATCACCGGAAGATTTAAAGGTCGGGGCTTTTATTGGCCAGGACAGGTTGGGGCGAGATACAAAATTTGAACTTTTAAGTATTTCCATTGCAGTCGTTTGTACTGAAGATAATAACTTTAAACACTATGGTGAGGTGTCTGCTTCAGCTTCACAGTTGAAAAGTTTTGTGAAGAAGAAGTCCGGTAATAATTATATGATAGACCGACGTGGTTCTTATCATCCTGTCTCGATTCCTCGGTCTGACAATAAAGATCATTCTTGACCTGGATTATTCCTGTTTTTGATTCCCAATATAGAGAAGATGAAAGTGCAAAGAATCTTTGTTGAAGATGTTTTGTGTAAATTGTAAATTTGTTGATAGTTCATTTTTCATTTATTAATTAAATTAATTATTCGTGGTGTTACTGTAAAAAAACTTG
>JAHJIY010000053.1 GCA_018823175.1 Pseudomonadota bacterium | reverse complement strand
TGCCGAAGGATTGTGTTATTATGTGCCATGGCTCGGATCTCCTTGTTTTTGTTATTGTTTCCGCAAAAACAGTATAACACAGGGAGCTCTCCGAGCCTTCTATTTAACCGATTTTACTTACATATTTATGAGACAGCAGTGATTGCACACAACATATTTTGCACCAATTGCAATCAACTCTTCACTTGTTGGTTCTTTAGACAGAGAAGGTTGGGATATAAAAAAAACAAAACCGATGACATTAATGCAAAATAGTATTTTTATTTTCATTATTGACTCCTTTGAATTTTTTAACCATCCTTTACAACATCTCTTTCTGTAACAGTTTAGTCCCCATCCGTTGTGGCAACTATTTCATGACACATTAGTACCGTGCCTATTCTGATCCACCAAGCCATAGCCAAAACCATACTCGGTCGTAGAGTTTTCTTCTGCCGATTTTCAGCTTAAGAAAATCCGGGACACTCTCCGGTTTTTTCCCTTGGCCTGGCCCGCCTTCCTTGGTTTCAGCGGGGGCTTCAATTCAACCGCGAACACTTAATTTGTTAGTACCTGACAAAATATAATGCCGCAATAGTTTTTCAAATCCATATTTTTCGAATTCCAAGAATTCCCCGTACCTTTATACCGTAAGGGCAAAAGTCTCGTCCGGGCAGACAAGCTGCGCAACTCGTCTTCATCCAAAGGGACAATCTTTGTTGCAATATCCTTAATTCAATGTTCTAAATCCTAGTTGGTTTTCATTCGGAAACGGGGATTTTCAGAGCTCAGCAGTCAAATTAATATAGAAAGATCATGATCATCGGTCCCAACAGAGTAGCCATAACCGGCCTGGGTATTGTTTCCTGCCTGGGCCTGGACAAAGAACAGGTCCGGGATTCCCTCGCCGCAGGCCGGAGCGGGATCGAACTTCTGCCGGAAAGAAAGAATCTCGGTTTCCAGAGTGGACTGAGCGGCGTGATCAAAGATTTTGACCCCGGCGCCTTTTTAGACCGCAAAAAACGTAAATCATTACCCGAATTCGGAATCTGGGCCTGGGCCGCCATTGAGCAGGCCCTTGACCAGGCAGACATGCCTCGGGAAGAACTGCGAGGAAATCCTGAAACCGGGATGATCTTCGGTAACGATTCCTCGGCAGTTACCGCAGTTGAACAAGTCGAAATATTACGAGAAACCGGCGAAACAAAATCCATCGGCAGCGGCCACATCTTCCGCTTACTTAACAGCACAATCACCTTGAATATCAGTACACTTCTCGGTTTGCACGGCCAGGTCTGGACGGTCAGCGGCGCCTGCGCCAGCGGCGCCATGGCAATCGGCCAGGGGGCCGAACTGATCGCCAGCGGACGGCAAAAACGGATGATCTGCGGCGGCGCCCAGGAAATATCCTGGCAATCAATGTGCAGCTTTGACACCCTGGCCGCCTTTTCCCGACGCGAAGACAACCCCGCCGCCGCCTCCCGGCCCTTTGACCGGGATCGGGACGGATTGGTGCCAAGCGGCGGCGCAGCGGCAGTCATCCTTGAATCATATCAGGAGGCCAAGGCCAGGGGTGCCAACATTTTAGGTGAAGTTCTGGGCTACGGCAATACCAGCGACGGTCACCATATTGTGGTACCCAGCGGCGAAGGGCTGGAAAGAGCCATGCGACAGGCCATTACCGATGCGGCATTAAGTCCGGCCGATATCGATCTGGTCCTGGCCCATGCCACCTCTACCCCGGCCGGGGACGAAGCGGAAGGCCTGGCGCTGGCCAATATTTTCAACTCAAGCCCCAACCATGCCGGCCCGATTATCACCGCGACCAAGGCCCTGACCGGTCATGAATTCTGGATGGCCGGCGCCTCGCAAGTCGTCTACGGGATGCTGATGACCGGCAGCGGATTCGTCACCGGCAACCTGAACCTGAAAAGCCCTGACCACTCGGTAAAGAACTTGCATTTACCCACCCAAAATGTTTATAATAATTGCCATTTTTTGCTCTGCAACGCGGCTGGTTTTGGCGGCACCAATGCGTGCCTGGTGATAAAAAACAACCAACAGATTTCGTAATGCTTTGCACCGCTTTGGAGGCCCATTTTCCCATGAGGTTTGACCTTTGTCACCAAGCAAGATTGATGCAGTTGTGATAGGCAGCGGCATCAGCGGCCTGACCGCTGCCGGGTTGCTGGCCAAAAATGGGCGCAAGGTGGTGATCGTCGAACAGAACAAGAAACCAGGCGGAGCTCTAAGACGCTTCAAACGGGCCGGCATTCCTTTTGATATCGGCTTTCATTATTCAGGAGGGCTGGGCCAGGGGCAGATTTTACAGGTCCTCTGGGAATACCTTGGGGTCCTTGCGGGAATCAAGGCCGTCCCACTTCACCCGGCAGGATGTGATTTTTTGAAATTTCGCGAATCAGGAACCGAGGTCAAGGCCTTCTATTCATACGACCTGTTACAGAATGAACTATGCCGTGTGTTCCCCCAAGAATCCGCCGGGATTGAACTTTATCTTGGCAAGATCAAAGAGATCTGCGCCAAAAATCCATTTTATAACCTTAACCTGGAACTAACCCCATTTCTAAAGAACTTTACGGTTTCGACCACCAGCACCCTGGCCGACAATATTATATCAATGGTCAGCAACCAGGAACTGCAAGCGGTTCTGGCGGCGCCGGCCTTTCTGCATGGGGTTTCACCCAATCAGGTCGACATCAATATGCATGCCGTTGTTGCCCACGGCTACTACTCAGGCGCCTTCGGCATTGACGGCGGCGGCCAGGCCATAATTGATGAATTTGTGACAAAACTTACGGCAACCGGCGTTGAGATAATCACCGACTCCCCGGTGGAGAATATCGATATTTATGATGACCGGGTAAAAGGTCTGATGGCCGGCGGTAAAAAAATCAGGACCAAAAATGTTATCTATACCGGCCACCCCCACCACCTCCCGGACCTGGTTGCGAAGGGGACCTTCCGTCCCGCTTACAACAACAGATTGAAAGACCTTACCGACACCACCTCGATGTTCATGGTTTTCGGTACAATGGCAACCCCCTCGGACCTGCCTTTGCTCGACAACAGCAACTTATACAGTATGAATAAAGGCCTTAATCTTTTCGATCTGCCAGGCCGGACAGAGACGAGCCGAGCCATCATGCTGATCGCCCCGGGACGCCGCGACCATAATGAATCCCAGGCCAGACAGGGGATTATCCTGATGCGGCCGGCATCGTGGCAGGAGACTTCGCAATTCACCTCGAAAGACAATAACCGGACCGAGGGCTATACTGCCTGGAAAACGGCGGCCACCCAAAATCTGCTCGACCGCGCTTCTGAAACTTTCGGCGACAGCATTTTGGAGATAAAACCCCTGGCCAGCGCTTCGCCCCTGACCTTCCGGGATGAACTGGGTTCCCCCCAAGGCGGGGTTTACGGGGTCCAGCACAGCATTAATCAATATGTCGCCCGGGCCCGAACAAAAGTGGAAGGACTCTACCTCAGTGGTCAGGGCTCGCTGATGACCGGCTTGTTTGGTTCCTCGATGGCAGGCTTAATCACCGCCGGTGAGCTTCTGGGCATGGAAAATATATGGGACAAGGTCAGAAATTGCCATTAAATCGGGTGGTCATAACCGGCCGCGGGGCCGTTTCTCCTTTTGGACCGGGCGTAAAGGTCCTTTCCGACAGCGTTCGACACGGCATGTCCGGAGTAAGGATAATGGATGATTGGCGCCGGATTGGCGGTCTTTATTCCTATTTGGCCGCGCCGGTTCCCGCCTTGGATCCGAAGGATTATCTGCCCAGAGTGATCAGGCGTAGTATGGGCGACATGGCCCTGCACGCCGCAATTGCCGCTCGGGAAGCCGTCGATGATGCGAAGATATCCGACCACCACCTTGCCTCCGGCCGCACCGGGGTGGTGATCGGCTCGACCACCGGCAGTCCGGAAACTTATGAAAATTTCTATCGGATGTTTTTACCGCAAGAATCAATGGAGGAAGTAAAATCAGGTTTCTTCTTCCGGATTATGGGTCATAGTTGTGCGGCCAATGTTTGCCTGGCGCTTGGCATCAACGGAGAACAATGGGCCCCGGCCAGCGCCTGCACCTCAGCCGCCCAGGCTCTTGGGCTTGGTTACCTGTTGATAAAAAGTGGCCGGCAGGATATCGTGCTCTGCGGTGGAGCTGATGAAACCCATCATACGGTGACCATGGTTTTCGATATCTTAAAAGCGGCATCACGCTGCCATGATGCTCCCCTGGCCACCCCGCGTCCCTTCGATGTCCATCGGGACGGCGTCGTCTGTGGCGCCGGCAGCGGTATTCTGGCCTTGGAAAGCCTCGATTCGGCCCTGGCCCGCAAGGCCGAAATTTACTGTGAATTATTGGGGTTTGGCCATGTTACCGACAGCACCCATATTGCCAATCCCCACGAGGATTCGATGGGTCGCGCCATGCGACAGGCTCTGGATGAGGCTGGTCTTGAGGCCGATAAAATTGACTATGTGAACGCCCACGCCACTGGTACCCTGCAAGGAGACGCGGCCGAAGCGATCGCAATCCACAATATAGTCGGCAGTAACGTCCCGGTAAGTTCTTTTAAGGGTCATATCGGTCACACTCTGGGCGCCGCCGGTGCTCTGGAAACCGTCATCCTGCTGGAAATGATGCAAAGACAGGAGATCTTCCCCACCCTGCATCTGGACCACCCGGATCCCATGTGCGGAGGGATCAATCTGGTCAGGGAATTACAGAGTCATAAAATCGATACCGTTTTAAAAAACAATTTCGCCCTGGGTGGAGTAAATGCCGCCCTGGTGCTCAGGAGATGGCAGCAATGATGTCAGATGACCAGATTCGCCAAAAAATAATACAAACCATTGCCGAGGAATTCGAGCTTGACCATGATCAACTTGTGCCCGGTGCCACCTTATACGATGATCTTGGTCTCGACAGCCTCGATAGCGTTGATCTGGTGGTGGCAATTGAAAAGGCGTTTGCCGTCAAACTGGCCAACGAAGAATCAGTAAAAGCGGTCAGGACCATGCAGGATCTCTTCAATCTGATCATCAGCCTCAAAACAGGCAATAATTAACCTCTATGAAGAAGTTACTGTTAAATATTTATTATTGGCCGATGTTCCTGCTGGTAACGGTCATCGGCATGATCATCACCCCGATTCTGATGCTTTGCAATCTGATCTACCCGCGCATCCCGACCGGTCGCTTAACCCGCCTTTGTATCAGGATTTATGGCCTGGTGCTGATCAAAGTAGTGCCGTTCATGGCCCCGGTCGAACTGGAAGACCGCTCCGGCGGCTTTGACCAGCCCGCGATCTTCATCCCAAATCATAACTCCTCGATCGACCCCTATCTGTTTGGCATCCTGCCCTGCGACAGCGCCTTTATTACTTCCTGGCCATTCAGTATCCCGTTCTACAATTTTTTCATGCGGTTGGCCGAATATATTAATTCGACCAAGGGCTGGGAACATGTCCAGGCCAGAGGACTTGAATTGTTCAAATCCGGTTGTTCCCTGGTTATCTGGCCGGAAGGCCATCGCTCCCGGGACGGCAAGCTCCGGCGTTTCAAGAATGGCGCCTTCCAGCTCGCCCTGGCCAGTGGCAGGCCGATAGTGCCGGTTTGCATCATCGGTTCGCGAAAAATGCTGCCGCCGGGCAGTCGTTTTCTTACCCCGGCCCGGATCAAGGTAATCCTTCTCCCAACGATCATCCCAAATGGTCTTGCAGATAACCCGGGCGACATTAAATTATTAAACAATCAAACAAGGGAAGCGATAGCCGCCGAGCTTGAAATACATCAAAACACCGGATCCACCTTCAATTATGCAGCGGAGATATCCCCTGAATCGTCCCTTGAAAGCAGAAAAAGCAGGTTATCCTTCTAAAAAACTATGAAACACAACTTTGACCTTGATACCGCAATTAACCTGAGACGATCTCCTCCCGAGATGATCGCCGGCCACCAGAAGTTATTTCTCAGAGCACACCTTAAGCAGGCGGCTAAGGCCCCCTTTTACCGGGAGATGTTCAAAAAGCAGGGTTGCGCGCTCGACGACCTCTCTCTGGAAAACCTTTCTTCCCTGCCCCTGACCACCAGAAATGATGTCGAAAGTAACCCCGAGGCCTTTTTTGCCGCCCCGCCGGAAAAACATGTGGACCTCACTCTTACTTCCGGCTCCACCGGCGACCCGGTCTTGGTACCATACACCGCTTGCGATTTAGAGAGATTGGCGTTTAATGAACAAATTAATTTTTATGGGGCCGGAATCCGGGAAAATGACCGGCTGCTTCTTTGCGTAACCCTTGACCGGTGCTTTGTGGCGGGACTGGCCTATTATAGCGGGTTGATTAAACTGGGCGCCGCCAGCATCCGCAGCGGACCGGCCCAGCCTGCCCGGCAATGGGAACTGATCAACCGGTTAAAGCCCTCCGGGCTGGTTGGCGTGCCATCATTTCTGCTGAAAATGGCCAATTGGGGAGAATCACACGGGTATAACCCGAAAAATAATGGTATAAAAACCCTGGTAACCATCGGGGAACCGATTCGGCGGGCCGACAACTCCCTGACGCCGTTGGGGCAGGAACTGGCCGATGCCTGGCAGGGCCGGATCTTTGCCTCCTACGGCGCCACCGAACTGGAAACGGCCTTTTGCGAATGCAAGGCCGGGTGCGGCGGCCATGTGCATCCGGAATTGATGATCACCGAGATTGTCGATGACCAGGGCAATCTGGTGCCGGACGGCACAGCCGGAGAAGTGGTCGTCACCCCGCTTGGCGTGGAAGGATTCACTTTGGTCCGCTTCCGCACCGGCGATATCGCCCGGTTGCACTCCACGCCATGTGAATGCGGTTGGCAGACCCCGCGCCTTGGTGCGATTGAAGGACGACTGGCCCAGCGGCTAAAAGTAAAAGGCACCACCCTTTATCCGGAAATGATCTTCCAGGCCTTGCAGGATTTACCGGAGGTCAAGGCGTCTTACCTGGAAGTCAGATCATTATATGATCTCTCCGACAATATTCAGGTGGTAGTCGGCGTGGACAATTTAGCCGACATTAAAATAGAAAAAATCTCCGATCATCTGCAGGCCCATCTCCGGGTCAAACCGGAGATCACGATTATGGATAGAGGCGTGGTCCAGGAGACCATGGAAAAGGCCGGTGGCCGTAAATTAAAACGATTTTTTGATTTTCGTGGTGAATAAATAATATGAAATGTTTTGGTGAACACTGGGGACTTGAATTCTCCCAAGAAGAAATTGCGGCAGCGCAGGCGAGAAACGGCCTGCTTTCTATGGAACTTGAACTTTCCAGGGCCTGTAACCTGCGATGCGTATATTGTTATGCCGCATCCGGCTTGCCGATGGCAAACGAACTTACCCTGGATGAAATATTCAGTGCCATTGACCAGGCGGTCGAACTGGGCGCCCGCAAGATTATTATCCTCGGCGGTGGCGAACCGACCCTCTACAAAGAGCTGTTCACAGTCATCGATTATATCCTGGCCAAAAAAGTCAAGGTGGATGTCTTCACCAACGGTATGCTCATCGACGCCAAAAAAGCCAAAGCCCTTTATGATCGCGAGGTTTCGGTGGTCATTAAAATGAACAGCCAAAACCCTGAGGTCCAGGACATGCTGGCCGGCCATGCCGGCGCTTATAAGGCCATCCAGAAAGGACTACGTGCCTTGAGAGATGCCGGGTATCCCGACGAAAATCATACCCTGGGCATTGAAACCATAATCTGCAGCCAAAATTACGATGAACTGCCGGCCATCTGGACCTGGGCCCGCCAACGCAATATTATCCCTTATATCGAAATGATGACTCTCCAGGGTCGAGCCACTGATCATCCCGATCTTGAGGTTTCCATTACCAAGGTAAAATCTCTCTTTGAAGAACTGGCCAGAATCGATCAGGAGCAGTTCAACAGCCACTGGACTCCTCATCCCCCGCTGGCCGCCTCCCAGTGCGCCCGGCATGAATATTCCTGCACGGTAACCGCGATCGGCGAAGTACAGCCCTGCCCGGGAGTCAGCGTGGCGGCCGGCAATATCCGGGAGCAATCATTATCCGATATCCTGCGGAAGAGCAAACCGATTCAAGAACTCCGTAATATTCGAAAAATAATAAAAGGACGCTGTGGCGAATGTCAGTTCGGCGAATACTGTTACGGCTGTCGAGGTCACGCTTATCAAGTGACGGGCGACTATCTGGCCGAGGATCCTTTGTGCTGGCTCGAACATAAATAAGGTAAAAGCTCAGCAGCACCCCATCTTTGCTGGTTTTGGCCTTCTCACATAGTGGGACTATGCTTCGCAGACCCAAACCAACAAATCTGAGGCACTGCTTAGCTTTTACTGGTTAACCCGATGGCTACCTGTCCCGGGAGAAAGTTTTTTTTACTTAACAGTTACTCTTTAGATAAAATGAAAATCCTTTTGGTCAATCCTCCAAATAGCGGCAAGAGCATCCCTGAGGAAAAATACGGGATTGACTCGATTAAGCAGATCTTCCGCGGCGAACCACTGGCCCTGGAAGTTCTGGCCGGCAACCTCTATGATTTTGAGGTGAGGATCGTTGACCTGAAGGCCGCCCCCGACTCCCTGCCCCAAGTGTTAGCAGAGTTCAAGCCCGATATTGCCGGGATTACCGGCGTAACCTGTGAAGCCAATTCGGTACTTGAAATTGCCAATGAAATAAAGGAAAGCTGCGGCTCTAAAATAGTGGTCGGCGGCATCCACGCCTCCAATGATCCTAATTTTTTTAACCGCTCGCAAGTTGACTATGTCGCAATCGGCCTGGGCAAGGCGAGTTTTCGGGAACTGGTCCTGGCCTTAAACGAAGGGCAAAAAGATATCCGCATTCCAGGGATTGCCGCCACCTCGCCCGGTGCCCCCCTGGCCTATACCCCGCGAAAATTCTCAAGCTCGGACCTGGCCGATGAAATACCACCGGCCTATCACCTGGTCGACCAATATCGTTCAACTTACTATCTTGCCAGCCTGCATCTTGATATGGGTTTTGTGGTCACCGCCTTTGGCTGCCCTTTCAATTGCTCGTTCTGCTGTATCAGCGGCCTGACCGGCGGCCGATATCTGACCCACAAAACCGATACGGTGATCAGGGACATCAAGATGCTGGGTGATCTGCCGGTAATCAGACTGCTCGATGCCAATACCTTCGGCGACCCCGAACATGCCAGACGCCTCTGCACCGCGATCCGGGAAGCCGGCATAAAAAAACAATTTCTGGCCGACGTCCGCTCCGATACAGTAGTCAAGCATCCTGATTTAATGCAGCAATGGAAAGATGCCGGCCTGCGGGCGGTGATCATTGGCTTTGAGGAGATCAGCGACGAAGGGCTCAAAAAAATGAACAAGTCAAATCTGGCGTCGATTAATACCGAATCAATCTCAATCCTGCACGAGATCGGAATCACAATTATCGGAGATTTTATTGTCTCACCAGACTACGATGAAAATGATTTCAACCGACTCGGTAAATACATCAAGGATACGGCCATAGATCTGCCGATGATTACGGTGATGACCCCACTGCCCGGCACTAAAATGCATCGCGAGATACAACATGAAATAATTATTAATGATTTAGATTACTATACACTAACCAACGCGGTTGTCCCGACCCGGCTGGATGAAAAAGTATTTTACCAGCATTACGCCAGCTTACTCCGGGAAGGCCATACCGGCGCAAAACTCTAATAAAGAATATTCTATGAATGCCTATATTACCGACATCGCCTCCTTCCTGCCCAACGACCCGGTGGACAACGATGAGATGGAAAAGATCCTGGGGATGGTCAACGACCTGCCGTCCCGAACCAAAAAAATAATCCTGCGCAATAACGGGATCAAACACCGTTACTACGCAATCGATCCCGCTACCGGCCGGACCACCCACACCAACGCCCAGCTGGCAGCGGAGGCGGTCAAAAACTTACAGCCCTACGCGGGTTTCACGGTCAATGACATCGAACTGTTAAGCTGCGGCACCTCAGCTCCTGATCAGTTCATGCCGGGCCATGCCTCCATGGTCCATGGCGAGGTAGGCGGCAAGAAATGCGAAACAGTCAGCACCGCCGGGGTCTGTCTTTCCGGGATCAGCTGCCTTAAATACGCCTGCATGAGTGTGGCCCTGGGCTTAACCAATAATGCGGTAGCAACCGGCTCAGAACAATCTTCATCTTTCATGCGCTCCAAAATGTGTGGCACGGTCGATCCCAAGCGGGCCGAGAAACTGGAAAAACAGCCAGCCCTTGCCTTTGAGGCTGATTTTCTGCGCTGGATGCTTTCCGATGCGGCCGGCGCCGTCTTTATCGCACCTAAACCAGTAAAAAATCGGCTCAATCTGAAAATCGAATGGATCGAGATCCTCTCTCACGCCAATGAGCTTGAATCCTGCATGTATGCCGGTGCGATCAAGGAAGCCGACGGCCGCTTAAAAGGCTGGCGGGAATTTGATTCGTTAGAGGAGTCCATCAATGCCAATTCCTTAATGGTCAAGCAGGACGCGAAGTTACTAAACCGTGAGATCATTCCGGTCACCGTCAGCCGCTCCCTGCCCCGATATATTGAAAAATACGAGCTCAAAGCAGAACAGATCGACTGGTTTCTGCCCCATTACTCGTCGGAATATTTCCGCCAGATAATTTATGATCATCTCAAAGAAATCGATTTTGAGATCCCGGAAGAAAGGTGGTTCTCCAATCTGACCGAAAAGGGCAACACCGGCTCTGCCTCCATCTACATTATTTTAGAAGAAATTCTGAAGTCGGGAAAACTCAAAAAAGGCGACCGCCTTCTCTGCTTTATCCCGGAAAGCGGCCGTTTTTCGGTGGGTTATATGATGATGACCGTGGTCTAGCGGCCAGCATTCCCGGCCTCCCGAGAGATGAGGTCAACAAAATAGGCTGATGGACAAATCCTGGTTTACCGACCTTGCAGACACTTGCCGGGCCACCCCTTAGAAATGTCCTGAATCCGTGAGCGTTCGAGAGCGGCGTAGATGCAAGGCGACGACGATGTTGATAATACTTGGGTATATCAACGAGTTGTCAACACAGCAGATGCGCCGCTCTCGGGCGCCCCGTTGGGCGGCGGGTGAATATCTATC
>JAHJIY010000052.1 GCA_018823175.1 Pseudomonadota bacterium | reverse complement strand
TTTGGGGCTGTCCTAGATAATGAAAATTATTTAGGATGGCACCATGAGAAAAAGTAGACTTAGCAAACACAAACAAAACAAACTTATTGAACACTTTGTAGCTGGAACCACAGCTCGTACAGCAGCTGTTTTGATTGATGTTAACAAGTCTACCGCTTCTTACTATTTTCATCGTCTTCGTGAGCTTATTTTCAAGGATGTTGAAGACAGTACTCCTTTCTCTGGAGAGATCGAAGTTGATGAAAGCTATTTCGGTGGCAGGCGCAAAGGTAAAAGAGGCCGAGGCGCTGCCGGTAAAGTTCCTGTATTTGGCCTATTGAAGCGGGGTGGCAAGGTATTCACAAAGATCATACCAGATGCAAAATCCGCGACCCTGATGCCAATAATGCAGGACAAAATATTGCCTGATAGTGTTGTGTTTACAGACTCATTATCGAGCTATAATGTGCTTGATGTTTCCTGTTTTAAACACTATCGAATTAACCATAGTGAACTGTTCGCAGATCGCAAAAATCACATAAACGGGATAGAGAATTTTTGGAACCAGGCCAAGCGTCACTTACGAAAATATAACGGCGTTCCAAAGGACCATTTTCACCTATATTTAAAAGAATGTGAGTGGCGATTTAATAACCCTGATCCAAAACAGCAATTGTTCCAATTAAAACAGCTAGTTAACAAGCATATGGGCTGAGTTATCTAGGACAGCCCCAAATATTATTTAACAATCCTTTTGGAGAGGTTGTAGATGAAGGCCCATTTCATCCTGGGCTTATGATTCGAAAATTGAAAAAATCTGGGTATGAAAAAATTAAAATGCAGAGCGCGACTTATATAGTATGCCGGGGTAAATGGAACATTGTCCACATACTGGCAGATGGTCTGAAGTTTGATTTTCTGGTAAAGAGAATGTGTCTGTTTTTTGGAGTATTGAGGAACTTGCATTGGAGATCCAGGGGCTTCATTATTTTTGGCTGATGCCTGATTTTCAAGTAAGAACTATTGTTTTCCCCCTGGGAGGGGCATAAAAGTGGAACAGGCAACAGAAATTCTCATTATAGTTCCTGCCTACAATGAAGAGGAAAACATTGCTGAAGTTCTGACTGATTTGGGCTTGCTGCCGTTCACCGTGGATGTGGTGGTTGTAGATGACGGGTCAACTGATGGCACGGCCGGGATCGTCGAGAGTTGTGGGGTACCACTGCTCCGTTTGCCCTTTAATCTTGGTATAGGTGGAGCCATGCAGGCCGGGTATCGCTATGCACGGGAAAATGGCTATGATCTGGCTGTACAGTTTGATGGAGATGGGCAGCATCGTGCCGACCAGATCCGGGTCTTGCTCGCAGGTGTGGAACAGACAAATGCCGATCTTGTGATCGGTTCCCGATTTATGGATAGCGGGGTCTATGCCCAGGGTGTGGCGCGAATGATAGGTGGGAGAATCCTGGCCATGGTTCTGTCGTTCCTGACTGGCTGGAAAATTTCCGATCCGACCTCTGGCTTCCGAGTTGCAGGGCGGGATGCGATCTGTTTTTTTGCAAAGGAGTATCCCGATGATTATCCCGAACCGGAGATCATCCTCCTTTTGAAAAAGGGGGGCAAACGTTGTGCCGAGGTTCCGGTTCTGATGTGCCCCAGAACCGGTGGAAAATCCTCCATCACTCCGATACGTTCTGTGTATTATATGGTTAAAGTTCTTCTCGCCCTCATGGTTGATCTGTTGCGGGTTGCCTGGGGCGATGATAAAGAAAAGCGGTAAGATGGGGGAGGTTGGTCATGGACCGGTTGTTATTGATCAGTGTTGGCATAAATGCAGTGGTGTTGTTTTCCGTGGTCGAGCTGATCCGCCGCAACCGCCTCAGTGAAAGATACGCCCTGCTCTGGCTTCTGGCAACGGCGGTTATGCTGGTTTTTTCATTTTCCCGGGGGCTCTTGCACACAGTTGCGGGCTGGGTCGGAGTTTACTACCCTCCTTCGCTGATCTTTTTCCTGGCTTTCTTTTTTCTGGTTATCATAAACATTCATTTTTCAACGGTTATTTCCCGACTTTCCAAGCAAAACAAGATTCTTGCCCGGGAAGTGGCTCTCATACGAGAGAAGCTCGATGTTCGTGAGGACGACAGTCGACCGGGGTGAAGGTTGGTCTTACTGCAATATTCAGTGGGCAAATGTTATATCCAGGAAAATTCCAATCACGGAAGACCCTCCCCCTGATGCGCACCTCGGAGTTCTCTCTGACCGGAGAGACAGGGTAGAAGCGCACTTTAAAAATCATGATTACCAACGAATCTCAGCCAATTTTGAGAAGAAACCTTGAGAGTCATTGCGAGGAGCAACGCGACGCGGCAATCTCCCGACCCTGGCTCCAAAGATCACTTTGCCGCTAACTTGTTGAGATCGAAGTCTGCGCTATCTGCTTCACTTCGTTCGCAATGACACCTTTTTGGCTGAAGTTCCTTGGTAATCACTTTAAAAATAGCACTTAGCTCTACCAGAAAAGCGATGCCTGGCCATGAATAAAAACTTTACGCAAATCGAGATTCTGCTTTCAACCTATAACGGGGGGAAGTATTTGCGTGAGCAGCTCGATTCCCTCCTTGCTCAGACATGTAATGACTGGGTATTACTTGTGAGGGACGATGGATCCTCCGATGATACCGTTATAATTCTCGAGGAATATCGCACCCGTCATCCGGAGAAGATAGGGATTGTCTCCGGTGGCAAAAAACGACTCGGCGCATGTGCCAGCTTCGCATTCCTCCTTGCCCAGTCAACCGCTCCGTACGTAATGTTCTGCGATCAGGATGATGTGTGGCTCCCTGAAAAAGTTGAAGTTACCTTTGAGTCCATGCTCTCAGCAGAAAGCAAGATGCCTGGTCTTCCCGTGCTCGTTCATGCTGATATGTATGTAACGGACAATGTAATGAGCGTCATTGCCGAATCTTTCTGGCGGTACCAGAACCTTGA
>JAHJIY010000051.1 GCA_018823175.1 Pseudomonadota bacterium | reverse complement strand
TTGATATCATGTATAAATATACACAAATAGTGCCTCGAACGTAAGTTGTTTTTTGATGTTTTGTTAATTATTCAAGTAAGTTAGCTCAAAAACTCCCAGTATGACTTAGACTAATAGGTGAAAGTCCGACAGGCTCCTAGTATAATCAGGTAATTGACCCACCACTGCCATTTGCGGTTGATCGTTGGCGCATTAGTTGCATTATCTACATTTGCCAGTCTTTGACACGGCAATACTTTTGCTAAGTTTTGCTAATGGAGGAGTACCTTGAAGAATTACCATATTGCACTCTCATTTCATGGTGAATCGTCGAGATGCCACGCCATGCGATTCGCCGATATCGTTGTGAATCGTTCACCTCACCCGCCAAGGAGCAATCATGGATCAAACTGAGCTTATTGAACACGTTGCAAAGGAGTTGGCTATCTCAAACGTCCAATCGAAGCGCTTGCTGAAAGCGACGCTGCGGGAGATTCGGAACCTGCTCCGAGTCGGACACGCGGTAACTCTGCCTCACCTGGGCACCTTCGACACGGCGACATACGATGCACACCGTGGTTATCGGCCTGCGAGCAATGATTTTGCACTTTTTCCAAAGCGACGTGTTCCGGTATTTCGCACAGGAACAGTGCTCCGTGAAGGTGTTTACGATATCGAACCGGATGAAGAGGGAACAGTGACATGAGCGACGATAATAAGATCACGTTTCAAGCTTTTACAGAACTGGTGGCCAAGCGTGCCAAGGTCAGTAATGTCGAGGCAGATGCCTATATCCACCAATTCGCTATGACCATGGGTGAGGAGTTGGAGAAAGATGGTGACATTCATCTGTATCGCTTTGGCCGTTTCCATACGACCCATGTCGGTGCACAGATGGGGCACGACCCCAACTCCGGTGAGCCGTTAACAATCCCCGAGCACACGCGGGTCCACTTTCGCCCCTATAGCGCACTGCGTTTCGCTGTCAATGCGCCATTCCGTCAGTTGCGAATAAAGGAACTCACTGAGGACAAAACTGCATGGCGGATAAGAACCGGCGCCTTGATCTTGCTGGCGCTACTTCTAGTGCTGCTGATCATGCTGGGTATCGGCGTAAGGAGTTGGATGTTCACGCAAGATGCGTCCGTGGTGCCACCAGAGAAGGCATCAAGTAACTATGAACCGGCGCGTTCCGTTTACGAAGCTCCAGTAACAGTCACCCCTGTGCCTGCTCCAGTAAACACCGCTCCCGCAGAAGAGCAAGCCATCCCTGCACCGGCTATCGTAACCACCGCTCTCGCAGAGCCGCCGCCTCTAATGGCAAAGGATACGGCGACAGTGGTTACCGTCTCCTCCGGTGATACGCTGTGGGCGATTACTGCGACCACATGGGGCGATCCTTTTTGGTGGCCGGTTATCTATGCGGAAAACAGACCAGAACTGTCGCATCCAAATCCGGACCTCATCGATATCGGGATCACACTGCGGATACCCGCTTTAGCCGGTAGCGTGAACAACCCCGGGGCCGCAGACCTCCGACTGAAAGAGGATGCATACCAAATCGTCGCCGACGATTACCAGAAACTCGACAATCCACGAGCCGCGGGGTATGCGATGGTTGCTGCTCGCGGGTTTACCAAATAGAACAACAAATAATGGGGACGAGAATCAGAGATATTGCGGCCGGGGGCTGACCAGGTTAACCGTCTGATATCATATGTGTTGTTTTTCAAATCGACCTTTTTGCTCTCCTTAGAGGAATCTTTTTGATAGCTAAAAGCTGGTTGTAAGGTTTTCCTGCCTTCTTCCTTGCTATTCTCGCCCCTTTTGCCAATCATCACCTCCTGCCTGATCGGATATGGAAATTATCGTTTAAAGTTGTATGGTGATTTCGGGAGCCACTTATCACGGGGGGGATTTGAAATTTGCTTAGAACTTGCGCCCAGACCATTTTCTTTCTGCTGATTTTTCTCAAGGCAGCGGTTGGCTTTGCCGGCTCCATTCTGCCGACCTATTCAACCGCCCAGGGTTTCTATCAGCCGATATTCGATCCCGAGGCCCGGGTGGTTCTCTATATCCAGCGCGATGTCAAGGCCTGGGATTGGGGACCGGGTTGGGAAGGTTTCAGCCCTCCGGCCTATGTGCGGATCACTAGCGACACCTTCCGGTTGATGCAATACGACTTGTTCACCGAAACGACCATAACGCTGAAGATCTTTCCGGAAAGTCCGCTGGCGAGAAAAACCCACCGTCATTATCAAAACAGAATCTATGGTCTGCCAAATGTGATGCTTCGTTATGAAAGGGAGTCGGGGCAGCTGGAATATGAGATAGCCGTCAGTATTATTGCCCAGCCATCCTCGACCACCTACCGGATCTACCGCTGGTGGAACAACCTTACTAATCTGGTCGAGGAGCCGCAGATCTGGCAGCCCGACTACGCCCGAATGCAGGGGCTGAATGAAGACCGTCTGCGCGGTGAAGTGGAGTTGCTTTCCCTGCCGGGACCGGAAGGAATGGATTGTGCCATCGTCTCCTGGGATCACCGGGCCGATACCACCAGGGTGCTGGTCAAGAGCCCAGACTTTGATCAGCAATATCCCGAGGGGATTTTGCCTGATGTTCTGGCCAGCCGCTCGGAGAAAAAACAGATCGACCACCTGCGGACCATCCGTTCGGACCATGATTATTTTTACCGGAAGCACCTGGCGGAAGGCATGCGCGACGGCGAGGCAAGCCTGGCGGCTATCGACGACATGCAGGAGGCCGGGCATTACCCCAAAGATCCGACCCTGACCGCCCGGAAACTCAACGACCACCTGCAGAGCGGCGCCCTGGAATACCGGGTGCTTTACCAGGGGAAGTTGTACGAACTGCGGATCCAAAAGTATCGGTGAAAGATAGTTTTGCCATTGCCCCATTAGCTGCCCATTTCCCATTGGGGTCAGAGCAAGTCAAGTAACTGATAATCCATTTAATTATCTCCCAAAATGGCCTGTTTTTATTCTTAGCGGTACTTTTTCGCTATCGAAAAAAAAGTTTTAAGCCAGATTAAACAATCACAGTTCTTCTCCGAAATTGATTGCGGAAAGACCATCTTGCTTGCTAGATTTCCTGGTTGTAGATTATTCCGGTTTCAGCATCCAACCCGAGGTTTTAAGATATGACCATCACCAACCGAGAGACGGTTCTTGCCAAGTTTACCCAGATTAGTCGCATTCCCCGTTGCTCCAAGCAAGAGCAACAGATCGGCGCATACCTGACAGCCTGGGCGGCGGGGCGGGGTTTTGCCGTCAAGACCGACCGGGTCGGGAATATTCTGGTTACCGTGCCGGCCACACCCGGCAGGGAACAGGCCCCGACCGTGGTTCTGCAGAGCCATCTGGATATGGTCTGCGAGAAAATCCCGAGCAGTCGCCATGACTTCAACCGCGACCCCTTGCGTCTTTATATCGACGGGGATTGGCTCCGGGCTGAGGAAACCACGCTGGGCGCCGATAACGGCATCGGCATCGCCCTGGCCCTGGCCCTGGCCGAGGACCAGGAATTGTCGCACCCGAAACTGGAATTACTCTTTACCGTTGACGAGGAAACCGGTTTGACCGGCGCTGCTAATTTGGAACCAGATTTTTTCTCTGGACGGCTGTTGCTTAATCTCGATTCCGAGGACGAGGGGGTTTTGACCATCGGCTGTGCCGGCGGTTGCGATAGTGAACTGCTGCTCGATCTGGATTATGAAGAATGGCCGCAAGGTAATCAGCTATATGAACTTACCGTGGCAGGCTTGCAGGGTGGTCACTCCGGGGTGGACATCCATGAGGGGCGAGGCAACGCCAACGTCCTTCTGGCCCGGACCCTGGCGGAGTTACGAAAAAACGGAGATCTGCAGCTGGCCGGCCTCCAGGGGGGCAGCGCCCATAATGCCATCCCGCGCGAGGCCGTGGCCCGGCTGGCGATTCCGGCGACTGCGGCGTCAGAACTGATTAACCGGGTGGTGGAATTAGCGGTCAGCCTGCGCCGGAGCTATCCAAATGAACCGAATTTATCCCTTACCCTTGCCCGGCAGGAAGGGGAGGGTAACAGAATTTTCAGTCCGGCCCTGGCCGGGATCATTATCGACCTTCTGCTGGTTGGCCCGGACGGGGTAATGGCCATGTCCAAAGAAGCGCCCGGGGTGGTGGAGACCTCGATAAACCTGGCCACTATCCGGGAGAAGGCGGACCAGTTGTCGATTCTTTTCAGCCAACGGAGTGACAAGTCGTCAGGCCTGGCCTGGCTGACCGCCAAACTTGAAGGACTGGCTCGTTTGAGCGGGGCCGGGATCATTACCGGTAGTGGCTACCCTGGCTGGCCACCGGACCATAATTCACCGCTGCTGGCCAAGGCGCGACAGCTATACCTGCAGATGTTTGGTCGGGAACCGATCATCGAGATCATCCATGCCGGTCTGGAATGCGGGATTATCGGCGCTAAAAATCCGGGCATCGATATGCTGTCTTTGGGGCCGACCGTCAAGAACCCCCATTCACCTGAGGAAAAACTGTTCATCCCCTCCCTGGATCGCTTCTGTCCCTTTATCCGGGAGCTGCTGGCGGCATTGCGCTGATGTAAAGATAGCAATGAAAATGAGAGCAAAATGGGGCCGGAGCTATTTCTCGCCGGTTAGCAGAAGTTTTTTCTTGCCAACCCCTCTCGGCGGGTTATCTTCTCTCCCATGCTGAAGACCAAAACCATCATACCCGCCAAGGCCTTGCCCTTATGGCTGATGCACAGTCTGATGGTGCTGGTCACCATCGTGGTATCCGGTTCCTTTACCGTCGGGGCGGCGATCACCCATGGTCTTGAGCCATCCGTACTTCTTCTGGTTCGCTATGGACTGGCTACCCTTTGTCTGGCGCCGCTACTCTTTTTACAGCATGGTTTTACTCTGCCCGGCGGACGGCAATTGCTCTGCTACAGCTTAATCAGCGCCAGCACCGTTGGCTTCTTCTGGTGTATGTTTGAGTCCCTGCGCTATACCAGCGCCTTCAACACCAGTGTTATCTTTACTATGGTTCCGGGGATCTCCGGGATATACAGCTCGATTTTTCTTAAGGAACGGTTGGGTCGGAATCGAATTATTGCCGTGGTGTTTGGTATGCTTGGCGCCCTCTGGGTGATCTTTCGGGGTGATCTTGATCGACTCCTGGCCTTGGAACTCAATTATGGCGATCTGCTTTTTTTGATCGGTTGCTTTATGATGGCCGCTTATCCGCCTCTGGTTAAAAAGTTGCATCGGCAGGAGCCGATGATAGTCATGACCTTCTGGGTTCTGGCGACCGGCATGGTCTGGTTTTTTCTCCTCGCTATTCCCAGCCTGGCCTCGGTCGACTGGTCCGGGGTCGGGGCTTTGGTCTGGTGGGGGATTATTTATCTGGCGCTCCTCTCCACCATTCTCTCTTTTTATCTGAGTAATATCGGGACAATTTACCTGGGGCCTACCCGGGTCATGGCCTATAGCTATTTCTATCCAGCCTTTGTGCTGATGATCAACTGGGGGCTTGGCAAGGGATTGCCGCCCGTCATCATTTTGCCGGGAGTGGTGGTGATCAGCCTGGCCACTGTGGTGTTGCAACGTGGCGTGAGTAATCAGAATGGAGTACTTAAACCTGGTAATTAGATGGTACGGTAAGCGTGCAGACCGGGGTTCTGACCCCAGGAGAATCTAAAGTATTGAAGCTCCCCGCAGCAGGTAAGGGAGCCTGCGACACTCCGAGCCACTGGAAATCTCCGTATGGAAGGATTCTTTCATCAGATTCACTCACTACCCCCGCAGCAAGCTGCGGGGAATGCGTTTCGCTTTGCATGTTCAAGGTCAAATCAGGAAGTAACAACTTATTGAAGTTACTTCTTTTACTTAATCGCAGACAAGTTTATTGCGGCCTTCATTTTTTGCCTGGTAAAGTGTCTTTTGGTAAGAAAAATAATGGATAAAAACATCTGGCAGAAACGCTTCCTGGTTTTTACCTTGCAACAATGGTTATGGATAATTGTCATTGTGCCGGGAGTAACTTTTGTCACGGCTTCGTTGTTCATTATCGGGTATTCGAACATTCCCTGGCCCCTGGGTAATAAAATAAAGATGGCTTCCGTCGGAAATAATATTGCGGAGCTTATCGTCCTGGTGCATGGCAAGGGGGACAGCCCTTCTTCCTGGGCTGAAGGATTTGCCCTTGATCTGGAATCTTCATTATTGAATGATCAGCAGCAGGTGGTGATCGTTGATTGGGGTGCGTATTCGAAAGATCTGTTTCGCAGCACCCTCAATGCCAGGCGGATCGGCCATGATCTGGGGCAAAAATTGAGTGCCCAGAAAAATATCAAGCGGTTGCATCTTATCGGGCACAGTGCGGGTTCATTTGTTGTGTACGGGATGTGTGAGGCAATCAAGAAGAGGAATGGAAATATTTTTATCCAAACGACCTATCTTGACCCGGTCAGTATTTACGGTGGGGTTAACTGGGGTTACGGCACCCGTCATTTTGGCAGTTGTGCCGATATCAGTGATGCGTATATTGATCGCGATGATACCGTTCCAGGCAGTAATGAACCGTTGCAGCACCCTCATACCTTTGATGTTACAGCTCTTAAGGAGGCCGCCGGATTTAAAGGTTCTCCGCATCTCTGGCCCATTTATTATTACCGGCAGGCTGTTCTCAATCAAACATTGCCGTATTGGGAACCGGAGAAGGAGGACTTTTTGGCATATCCTCCCCGTCAGAATACTAAATTGTAAAAGGGAGCGTGATATCATTAGGGTATAGACTTTTGCCAATCAAAAAACTGTCCCAAGGTTGACACCATACGCCACGGTTCAGTTCGCTTACTCGCTATCGAGTAACTTACTTGCCACCATCACAATTGATGACTTCGTTATCAGGACGAGGGATGTTGTTGATTTCTAGTCATCCTCTATTGAAATACATTTTGGCGGACATAAGGCAATCATTTCTCTGACACATTCCAGGTCGATTGCTTCCGGCTTGATCACTACGGCTTTTTCATCCTCACTGCGGAAGGCAAAGACTTCAGGACAGAGGTCGACGCAACCTTCACAGCCGATACATTCATAGGTGTCGATTACAACTTTTTGAGACATTGGTAACTCCGGGAAAGAGTGCGGTTTAGGTGGGCAGAATAATGATTTTACCGATCATTCAAAATAATCAGCCAGACAAAATCAACAAGAACAATTCTCGTTTAAAATGCCTTAATTTCTGCCTTGCATTAAGGGGATTGTCCTAAATATTTTCAACCCATCGGATAAAGAATCTCCTGATTGACGCTGTCGCACTCATTAAGTAACTCTTTCGGGAGAATGGTCTCCGATGCGGCCAGGGTGTCGTCAAGTTGGTTGGGATGAGTTGCGCCGACGATTGTGCTTGGCACAAAATTAAAACTTAAGGTCCAGGCGGCCGCCATGGTTGCCGGAGCAAGTCCATGTTTTTTCGCGATGGCCGCATATTTCTGGGCCGCCGCTATTGATCGCTCGTTGGCATATCGTCCGGCTTGGGCCTTCATCCTGTGATCGGGATCATTCAGGTAATCACCGTAGCGAAAACCATCCCATTGCCCACCGGGTATATATTTACCGCTCAATACTCCTCCGGCCAACGGTGAATAAGGGAGTAGTCCAACCTGCTCCTTCTGACAGACGAGGGCGATTTCATCAAGGCAGCGTCGATTGAGCATTGAAAAGTTGTTCTGGATGCTTTCAAATCGTTTGAATCCCTGGTAGCGGCTGGTTTCCAGGGCTTTGGTCAAACCGTAGGCATTGTCGTTTGAGGTCCCGAGATAGCGCACTTTGCCGCTGCGAACGAGCTGATCGAGGGCCTCAAGACTTTCTTCAATCGGCACCACGGTATCCGGCCAATGGATCTGATAAAGATCAATGTATTCGGTCTTGAGTCGACGCAGGCTTCCTTCGATGGCGGTGGTGATATGAAACGCATCAATGGCAGTCAGGCCGTGCCGGACCGGCGGCACAAACCAGCCATTGGCCGCGCCGGCAACTTTCGAGGCCAGAATAATCGAATCTCTAGGTTTAAGGGCCAGCCACTCGCCGAAGATCTCCTCGGTGATTCCGTATGTTTCCGCCGTCGGCGGTACGGGATAGACTTCTGCCATATCAAAAAAGTTAACCCCGTTGGCGTAGGCCTTATCCAGAATCTTAAATGATATTTTTTTATCGCACTTTTTCCCGAAGGTCATCGTTCCCATGCAGATATTTGAGACCCGCAGGCCGCTTTTCCCGATATAGTTGTATTTCATTCTATTCTCCTTTTAATTACCATCACTTGACTTTTTGCGAGTATATCATACTTAATTATCAGAAAATAAAAAACAGCAGAGAAAAGGTTTTGCCGTTGGCCAGGGTCACCGTTACTTGAGAGTCTTAAGGGGATTTTTTAATGTCATATGCCCGTATAATTACCCTGACGTCGCTTACCATGATTGCTTTTGCCGGCAATTCACTTCTCTGCCGGGCCGCTCTTAACCATACCGCCATTGATGCCGCCAGCTTCACTGTAATTAGATTGAGCTCTGGAGCAGTGATGCTTTGGCTGATAGTGCGAATGCGAAGAGGCACATATGCCGGTGAGGGTAATTGGCTGTCGGCCTTTACCTTGTTTACTTATGCCGCAGGATTATCTTTTGCCTATGTGAGTTTGCCTGCGGCAACCGGTGCGATCCTGCTTTTTGGCGCTGTCCAGGCAACGATGATCGGTCATGGCCTTTGGGCGGGGGAGCGTCTGCTGAGAATACAACTCATCGGACTTATGCTCGCTTGCGGAGGACTTGTCGGCCTGTTGCTGCCTGGTCTATCGGCACCGCCACTGTATGGCTCTATTCTGATGTTTGGTGCCGGAGTTGCCTGGGGCATTTATTCTTTGCGTGGTAAAGGTGCCGGCGATCCCACTAAGGTAACGGCCGGAAATTTTTTGCGTGCTGTTCCTTTTGCGGCAGCATTGACCTTATTGATGTTGAAAAGTACCTCGCTGGATAATGCCGGATTGTGGTATGCAGTTTCGTCGGGTGCACTGGCTTCCGGAATAGGGTACAGCATCTGGTACACCGCATTGCCTGCGTTGAAAGCCACTAATGCTGCAATAGTGCAACTCAGTGTCCCGGTCATTGCGGCATTGGGTGGTATCGTTTTCCTCGGTGAGGCCATAACCCTGCGCTTAGTCTTGGCATCCGGAGCAATTCTTGGAGGAATCGCGCTGGTGATTCTTGAGAAACAGAAGCCTGGTTAACGAGTTGGGGAAGACTCACTTTTTAGACTGACCTCATATTCTTCTTTGACCCCAGGCAGCTGTATGGGCCGTGGAATTTTTTGTATTTTCTGTAATTCCGGGAATATCATCCTTAATCCGGGACAAAGCTGTTTTAATGAGGGGTGTAGTTAAACCACCGTTGTTGACAAGGGAGGTCGGAAATGGCTAAAAAGGATGATTATTTTTTCGGGAAATTTGGTCACGAAAATTTTACTCTGAGGTTATCTATGCGACGTCTTGGCCTGTTCTTCTTGTTGATTCTGCTCTTGGTCCCCGGTGGAGTCGAAGCCGGGCGGCGTTCCGAAATCCGTCTCAAGGTTCCTGAGCCGACCGTGGCTGGTAAAAGCGGCCAGCTGATCGTACTAGGCCGGATTAACGACAATCGCCACTTCGAGGACCGACCCGCCGAGGCCGACACACCTTCAATTGCCGAGGGCACAGTGGCGACCATTAATGCTGACCAGCGTCGTTATTATATTGCCCGGGTTCGCGATGGTTACGGCAAGGCGCGTAACAACATCTTCCTGGCGCAGTCCCAGCCGGTTGACGAAGTCGTGCGGGAGCTCCTGACCAAGAGCCTTACCGCCAGAGGATATAAGGTGGTTAGCGACCAGGCCAAAGGTAGTGATAAGGCTATTACCATGGACGTGGAGATTGACCAGCTCTGGGGTTTTATCGAGGTTAAGGGGGGCGGTTTCTCCGGGTCGATTCCGAAAATGGCCGGGCGGCTCAAAACCGTTCTCATAGTCAAAGGACCGGAAGGTAAGGCTCGTTACGAGGTTTCCGGTTCAGCTTTGCACGGATTCGGATTGATGACCGGCGGCCACTGGGTGAAGATGTTTGAGGAGTTATTTCGCGATTATCAAAAGAATCTGGAGCGGGTTTCTTTCTAGTAGAAGGGGTGCATCATTTGTTATCCGGGCTTAATTGTCTGGAAATATCTTGCCTCCGTGAGGTGGTAACTTTGTCGATATAATTTTTGATTGGAGAAAATAACGATGTCACAGGTTAAAAAAGGCAGTCGGGTGTCTGTTGTTTATACCGGTAAGTTTAAGGATGGGACGGTGTTTGAAACGAACATCGGACAGGCCCCACTCGTATTTGTGGTCGGCAAAGGGAAGGTTATCAAAGGATTTGAAAATGCCGTAATCGGCATGAAACTTGGACAAACCAAGACAGCGGTGTTTAAACCCTCAGATGCCTATGGCCCAAAAGATCCGGCTTTGATTTCTACGGTCCGGGTCGACGAAATCCCGGCCGGAACAAATTTACAAATTGATCGTGAAATATCTTTTAGTGCTAAAGACGGGTCATTGATTGAAGGGGTGATCACAAAGATTGACGGGGAAGAAATTACCGTTGATGGCAATCATCCTCTTGCTGGTCGAAGCCTCACTTTTGAAATAAAAATTGCCGATCTCAAATAATGTTGGGCCTTGATTCCAGACGGTCAAGGGATCAGCCGGAAATTGCTGGTTCCTTATTTTATATGTGTTATTTTGATGGGATCAAGATAACTTTTTGTCGAAGACCTTCCGGTTGCCTTGGGGTAATCTGAAAAAAAACAGTCGAAGGTATGGGAATACAATAATGAATGAACGTCGTGAGGGAATTCGGGTCGCGCTGGATGTTACTGTTTCTGAAAAACTGGTTTCCGGTACATTGAACGCAAGAGTTGTCAGTTTAAGCAATACCGGCATGCGCTATACCAAGCCCAGCAATATCCGCCGACACGGGGCAAAGGAAGTATTTCTGGAATTTACCCTGCCTGGCGAGTCGGAGTCAATTAAGGTGTTGGGCTGGGTGGTGGAAGAAATTGAAAAGGAAAATATCCTGGAAACTGCGGTTACTTTCATGTTTTTACCGGAAAACGACGAGGGGAAAATTAACACCTACGTGAACAAGCACTTACCGGCATGTCCGGCCTGATCCACAAGTGAGAAGAAATAACAAACGGGAGAGATCCGTTTCCCGGAGTTGAAGATGGCTGGCTCTTAGTGGGCAGCAGCTGGTCTTTCATTTGAAATTAATAAAAAAATCCCGATCAGAAGATAATCTGACCGGGATTTTTGTTTGAAAGAATATCTACAGAAAAATTAGATGCCGGTAATAGCTGAAAAGTAGCTCTGGGCCAATTGCAAGGGGCCGCCGCTGGTGAACATGGCGCCGATAATGCAGGCGGTTGCCCATAAACCAATGGAGGTGGAAACGATGCCCATGACTACGATGCTGCTTTTAGAAACGGTATCCAGCCCGGTTTGGGTATTTACTGCCTGGCCTACATTTACTTTTGTGCGGGTTCTGGTTGTTGCAGTCATGATGGTCTCCTTTATTTAAATCTGAAAATATATTTCTTGGGATTATTTAAGCTTACATGCCAATTGCGGCAAACCAGGATTTGATCAGGCCGATCGGTCCGGTTCCTGCCATGGCGCCGACGAAACAGGCGGCGGCCCACAAACCGATGATCGCCGCAGCGGTGCCGGCAACCGCGAAGGTTCCTTTGGCCGCGACATTAACTGCGCTCTCGGTGGTAGCGGCGGTACTGGTGTTTATGTTTGCTCTGGTTTTGGTATTTGCAGTTGTCATGATAAATCCCCTTTATATTTTTTAAATTAAATTTCCATGTTTGGCCTAATCGCCGTTGTTGGTTAGTTATAATGCCAGAACCGTGCCAACATGAAAAAACGTAATGATTACAGGAGAGTGGGGAAAAGAACGGGAAAAATCATGTCACTATGACAGGCGAATTTGTCATTATGACAATTAACCGGCGCGATCTTCTATCTCTACAATTTTTCGATCATCGGGGTCTCGCTGGTCATCGGTATGGGTCTCTGGCCTTTGTTGCCGTAGCAACGAAAACCTTGGGCCCATCGCCTCTCCCAACTTCTGGTCGGCGGTTATATGTTTTTTGGCTTGGGTATGGGATTGATCTATCTGTTTCTCGGGTTGATCTCTCCGGAAAACATGCAGATCGAGGGCTTTTGGTTCTGGCTTTTGGGCGGGATCTCCGCTGCCTCGGTCATGCATTATCTGATCGCAAAAATCATCGGGCCGTTTATCTTCAACCGGGGGGGGTGTGGTTGGGCATGTTGGACGGTGGCACTTTTTGATTTTCTTCCTTGGAAGATACCGGCGGGCCGGGTTTCCCGCCATTGGGAGCGTCTCCGTTATCTGCATTTCGCCCTGGGGTTGGCCCCGGTGCTCATCCTTAACCGTTTCTATGACTATGGTTTGCCGCAAATCCTCGGCTATACTGGTAACTTCCTGGGGCAGGCGCCGATGGTCCCCCAATATGCTGTTTTTTGGGAGATCCCGGAACTTTGGTGGTTTTTCGGCGGTAATCTATGTTATTTTGGAGTCGGTTTACTCCTGGGCTGGTGGCTTAATGATAACCGGGCCTTTTGCAAGTATCTTTGCCCGGTTGCCGTTTTTTTTAAAGATCGGGTCACGGGCATCATTGGTCAAGATCGGGGGTGATGTTGAGGACTGTACCGGTTGCAAGGTCTGCGAGAAGAATTGTCCGATGGATATCCGTCTGACCGATTATCTAAAACAGGGGCGGCGCATAGCCTGCTCCGAATGCGTTCTCTGCCTGACCTGTACCAGTGTCTGCCCGCAACAGTTGCTGTGGGTGACGATCGGCGCTGATTTCGGGACCGAGGATTATGTTCGGAGAAGGTCGGATCGTCGGGTCGGAACAGAGCATCTTGCTTCATGGACTTTTCCGGAAATACCCAAGACCCCGAAAATCGGGGAGGAAGGAGATTGATATGAGTTTTCGATCCTGTTTGACTTGTCTGGTCTGGAGTGGTTTGGCTTTTTTTATGGCGATCTTTGTGTTGCCGCTCACCTCGCTTTGGGCCGAGGAAGGTCCGGCGGTCGTCAAGCCGGCTGATGGCCGGGATAAAGCGGCATCACTCGACCATCCCGCTGACCAGCAACGATGGGTGGTCTTTCCGATTATTGCCAGCAGTCCGGAGACCGGTTTGATGCTGGGGGGGATGTTGTTTCATTTCCTGCCGGTGGAGGCCACCGGAGAACAGGCATCAACTATTGATCTCATGGTCTATGGGACCACCAAGGGGCAATACGCTTTGTCTCTTTCGCCCAATATTTTCCTGGCCTCGGGGACTTATCGGATTAATGCCTCATTGGATGGAAGTTTCTGGAAGGCCAACTATTATGAGCCGGGCAACGATTCACCAGACCTCTCTGAAAAATATGAACTAACTTCGCTGACCGCTAACCTCACTCTTGAAAGACGGTTATTTGATTTCCTGGTTTTTGACCTCCTGGGTTATTACGATAGGAGTGAGATCGAAACAGAGCCGGGTGGGATGCTGGCAACCGGGCAGGTCTTCGGCGCCACCGACGGCACTTATGTTGGACTGGGGGTGGACGGCGGTTATGATACCAGGGATAATACTAATTCCCCCACCACCGGAGTTGTCGCCAGATATTGTTATGTTAAATATGCCGAAGGTTTGGGCAGTGATCTTGATTTTAGCCTGCAAAAAGCGGAGTTGCGTTATTACCGGAAAATCGACTGGAGAAAGGATTCGGTGCTGGCCCTGGCTGCCGATTTCAGGTCCACCGATGGTGAGGTGCCGTTTGGTTATCTCTCTTCACCGGACGGCACCATGATCTTACGGGGGATTGAAAATGGTCGTTACAAGGATCGGGACATGATTTCCCTGCAGTCGGAATATCGTTTTCCGATCTATAAGAAAATTTCAGGAACAGTCTTTGCCGAAGCGTCCCAAGTGGCCCCCGGTTTCGGCGACATGGAAATCAAGGAGTTTAAAACCAGCCTGGGCAGTGGTTTTCGCTATGCCTTGAACCAGGATCAACGTTTTAATATCCGGGCCGATCTCGCCTGGGTGGACGACGGGATCGGGGTGATAGTCAACATCCGGGAGGCTTTTTGATTTAAGTATTGGCAGGGTAAGCAGTTGATTATCTTTTTGAAATGATCATAAAACAGGGCTGCCCCTCGCGGGATGACCCTGGTTTATTTTTAAAAAAAACGCTACTGCAAAGAGGTGTTCGCCTCGGGCTGTGAAGCAAGACGGTTTTGGGTTGTTTTGTGTCTCTTTTTGTCCTCATACATCCGTTGGTCCGCTTCCTCAATGATTTCCAGCAGCTCATTTTCATGATGCATGATTGAATGACCGACACTCAAGTTGATCGGGCTCTGTTCATTCTTGTTGGCCCTGTTCCATTGGGCAAGATTCCGATAAATCCGTTCGATCAGGATGTTGGTTTCCGGATCGTCGGCTTTGGACATGACGATGACAAATTCGTCTCCTCCGAAGCGGAAGAGGATGTCGGAAGCCCTGATCGATAGCTCCAGGATTCCGGCACATTCCTGCAGGATGTGGTCGCCGTAGAGATGACCGAAGGCATCGTTGATAAACTTAAAATTATCGATATCGATCATGATGATCGAGATGGTCTCTTTTGTCCGGTGCAGCTTTTCTACTTCAATGGGGACATAAAGGTCGAAGAAATAACGATTTTTCAGCCCGGTCAGCGGGTCCTGGGTGGCCATCTCCTTCAACATGAGCTGTTTGACCCGCAGGGTGTGGACCAGGGTAATGATCTGTTCCTGAATTTCTGAAACCGGATCTTTTCCGACATTGGCCCGATAAATCTCGCAGTCGCAGCAGCTGGTATGCCGGCCTCCGGCAGGATGGGTCTGGGCGCAGAGGGTGCCGTTGATCAGCCAGCAGCGTCCGCATTCATTTTTATAGCCGGGACAATCGCGGTTGCTGCAGTTGTTCTTCTGCCAGCACCTGATCTTGATTTCACGGGCCACCGACGAAATCCAGTGGCTCCATGATTTGTCATCTTCCTTTACCGAGAGTTCAAGGAAAGAACGGAGGCTGGAGGTAATGTCGTCCAGCGTCTTTTGCAACTTGTCTTTTGAAGACATAAATATCCCCCCAATGTATCATTTGATTACCTGAATCTATCATTTTAATACCAAGGGCCCGAAGCTCTTCAGACGAGTATTGATATTTACAGCAGTTTTAATCTACGGTGGTCCGTGGATAGATAAGCAATCTTTCCCGGCCCGGATTTTTCATTTATTTGATTACAATCTTATACAAACTTTTTTAAGTCCTGCAACTTATATTGATATTTCCCAGCAATAAATTATTGCGCAATTTCAACACTCTTTGGAGTGAAAGATTACGGGAAACTCAGATCTGACTGGTCTGGCTCAATGTTTATATTGGGAAGGGAATGGCGGAAAAATAATCTGTTTTTTCTCTCTGAAGGGATTTTTATTGAAAGTGGCAAGTGGTAAGTGCCGAGGTTAAAAACTCGTCACTATTTACTCGTCACTATTTACTATTTACTATTTTCTAACCGGCCAGCCGGCTGTCGATAATCTGGATTGATCTGGTTGCCTCGGCCACCATTTCCAGATCGTGGGAGACAAAGATAATGGTCATCCCTTCGGCGGCCAGATCCTTGAGCATGGCGATGATTGATTTACCGGTCGCCCGGTCCAGGTTGCCGGTCGGCTCATCGGCCAGTAAAATTCGCGGTCTGGTCACAATTGCCCGGGCAATAGCAACCCGCTGCTTCTCGCCGCCGGAAAGCTCATTGGGATGATGGCTGATCCGTTTGCCAAGGCCGACTTTTTTGAGGACTTCCTGCGCTTTTTCTCTTCTTTCTTTGCCGCCTATCCCGGCATAGATCAAGGGGAGGGCGACGTTGTTTAAGGCTGAGGCCCTGGGCAGCAGGTTGAAGTTCTGGAAGACAAAGCCGATCGCCGAGTTTCTGATTTTGGCCATCTGGCTTGAAGTCCGGCCTGCCACCTCCTCACCTAAAAGGCGGTAGCCGCCGCTGGTCGGGGTCAGCATGCAGCCCATGATGTGCATCAGGGTGCTCTTGCCGGAACCGGAAGGGCCGGAGATGGCAATAAATTCACCTGCCCCGATGGTCAGTGAAATGTCCTGCAGGGCAAAAACCTGCCTGGCCCCCCCGTAGGTATAGCAGATTTTGTCCATCTCGATGACCGGTGAATTACTCATAACTTAAGGCCTTGCTGGGATCGATGCTTGCCGCTTTCATGGCCGGGTATAGTCCGAAAACTATCCCGATAAATACCGAGAAGAAAACAGCCAGCATAATTGACTTATTCGAAATGATACAGGCGACCTGGTTGTCGAGATAGACGGCGATGGCAAAGGAGAGAAAGTTGCCGCCCTGGATCCCGAAAAATATGCCGATGATGCCGCCGAGTAAACTTAAGGTCATCGCTTCAAACAGAAAGAGCAAGAGGATATCATGGTCCTGGGCGCCGACCGCCTTATGAATGCCGACCTCTCTGGTCCTTTCGGTGACCGAGACCAGCATCAGGTTCATGATGCCGATGCCGCCGACCATCAGCACAATCAGGGTGATCGAGCCAAATGAAAAGCGCATCAGCATTGAGGCGCGGTTGAGACTGTTGATCACATCGACCTGGGAATGAATGACGATGTTGCCCGGGTTGGGGTGACGGTTGTTCAGCGCCAGGCTAATCTGGTCCTTGACCAGGGGCACCGTATCCATTTTGTCTGTTTTTAATAAAATACTTGAATAATCAAGCTGGCCGGTGATCCGTTTTTCAACCGTGGTTATCGGCAGAAGAATCAGGTCATTAAGCCAGCGTCCAGCCTCAAAATTTCTTTTGGCCATGATGCCGACCACCGAAAATTCCTCGCCTCGGAAACGAACTTTCCGGCCGATCGGGTCGTCATCAGCAAAAAGTTTTTGTTTTACTTCCGAGCCGATCACGCAGACATTATTGAGATAATCAAGGTCAACCCTGGTCAGGAATCGGCCTTTTTCAACCGGCCAATCTCTGATTTCGCTGTAAAACTCGGTGGTGGCCAGGGCCTGACCCTCGAAGCGCAGATCATTATAGAAAACCAGGCCGGGCAGGTGGACGACCGGCGCGATTCCGGTGATCAGATTGCTGGCCTGCTCAAAGGCGGTGAGATCTTTTTTAGTAAGTTTTTCTTTTTGGATATTCTGCCGGTTTGGGTCGTTGTTGCCCATGTTCTGCAGCTCGACGGTGATCACCCCGGTGCCGCCGATTTTTTCCATGTCGTTGATCACTTTCTGGCGGGTTCCTTCCCCGATTCCCATCATTGCGATCAAGGCCGCGATCCCGATTGAAATCCCGGAGATGGTGAGAAAGGTCCGAAGGGGCTGCACGGACAATTGTTTGAATGCACTCAGTAATGCTTCCCGGAGTACAACCTTGTTTACTAACATAAGACGCGGCCCTTAGTGCCATTAAATCATTCCCCTTAAATGGACACTTAACAGATTTTCGGAAAGGGGATATGAAAGTGACAAGTGACAAGTAAATAGTAACGAGTTTCCCCTTTGGTCACTCGTTGCTTGCATATTTCTTTGTTCCCGCTAAAGGGGAATGGTTTCAGTTGAATATTTTTTCAAGCCAGTTCCGGTCGGCCTTTTGTTTGCGTAAGGCCTCCTGTTCCATCACAATGAACGGATCAACACAAATCTGGTCGCCGGCGGTAAGCCCGCTGGTGATTTCGAACATGTTTTCATTGAGCAGGCCGGTTGTGATCTGTTTTTTTGTAATCAAACCTCCGGCCAGGGTGAAAACGTATTCTCCGTCATCTTCCTTGATTAGTGCTCTTACCGGGGCCAGTAAAACTCCTTTTTTATGTTCAATCTCGATTGAAACCCGACAGGAAAGCCCTTGCTTGAGTTCCGGTCCGCTGTCAATCACCTTGATTTTTACCAGATAATAACTCAGGTCTCTTTGTTCCTGCATCTGATCCTTTCTGGTGACGGAAGATATGTCTGAAATATGGTCAACTACGCCTCGGTATGTTTTTGTCGGAAAAGAGTCAAAAATCAGACTCACCGCCTGGCCTTTTTCAATCTTGGCAAGATCTATTTCACTTACCTTGTATTCCACAAAATACTCGCTGAGATCAGCGAGGATCATGATTGTCCCGGCATTGGGTTCCGGAAAATTCTGCTCGGCCGCCGGGGTGGGGATGTCGCCCTCATGTTTGAAGATCTGCATCACTGTCCCGGCAAAAGGGGCCTTGACACAGATGTCACCTGAGTCGGCTTTGACGTTCAGGTCTGGTGATTCACCTGCGGTCTGGCCGAGTTTGTTTTCATATAGATTGATTTTCTTTTCTAATATATTTTTTTGGGTTTCCAGTTGGGCCAGTTGACTCTTGGTTTCCTTGATTGCCAGCAAGGCGATAAAACCTTCGGCGTAAAGTTTTTCCTGGTCCTGCAGCCTGCTGGTCAGTTCTGTTAATTTCTGCTCGTTGGTGATCAGTCCCCATCTGGCGTTATGGAGTTCCAGATCATACTGGTCATCAGTTTCAACCAGGGCCAGACATTGATCTTTTTCAACCAGTTCACCTTCCTTGACCAGCACTTTTTTGATTTTTTTATTGCCGCTGGTCCTGATCTGCGAAAACCGTTTGGTGGTCAACTTGTCACGTCCGGTAATGACGGTGGCAATCTCCCCTGGCTCAACGGTTATCGTCTGGCATGAGGTTGGCCCCCGCTGATCTCCGGTCTTGTCCGCCGGTTTTTTTACGATCAAGAACAGAACCAGCAAACCAAGGGCTATGGCGATAAAATATATAAATTTTTTCAATTAACTCTCCCTGATAAGAACAACCCGTTTTGTGCGGGGAAATATGTCATTTTTTCAGATTTGGATCAGTCAGTTTTTTTCTCTTCCGTATCCATTTTAACTTTTTGGTCCGGTCCGGGCCACTCCATTGTTTGATCAAAAAGAGCGTCAATGTTTTGCAGGCCGGCATTGAGCTTGACCGCAACGTCGGTCATCAGATATTTGGTGATGGCCGCAGCATAACGGTATTCACTTTTTTGGGCCAGGTCACGGTTTTGCAGCATGTCGGTATAAGAGGTCATGCCCAGTTCATAACTTCTTTGGCCGATTTCGGCCAAGGCCATGTCCTGCTCGGCCTGGATTTTTAATTGCTGAACCTCAAGGCCTGCGTGGGTAAATTGTTTTAACAGCAGGTCGAGTTTTCGGTAGTATTGATTACGAAATGAAAGGTGGGCCGCCTCGAGTTCGTCAATCTCCAGTTCCAGGATCTGACGTTTGCGATCTTTTATTCCGTAATCAAAAATGGGTTGGGTCAGGGATACGCGGAGGCCGTAATCATCTTCATTTGGTTCGGTTTTGCCGCCGCCCTGACTTCCTTCGCCCCAAAAGGCGGCCATTGATACGGTCGGCCAGTTGATTTTTTTGGCCAGGCTCCTGAAGCGCGGCAGTTGTTCGATTACCTTGTCATAGATGGCCAGTTCGGCATTGTGCCTTTCGGCGTAATCTTTCAACTTTTCAAATTCGATGGTGTAGAGCGGCGGTTTGTCCAACGGCTCGGTCCGGACTTTTGTCTCGCGTGGCAGGTTTAGAACGCCTACGAACTCGGCGGCCGCGTATTCAAGCTCATTTTGGGCCGATAGTTGTTTTAGTGAAGAGTACGAAAAATTGGTTTCGGCCCGAATCACGTCAACTTTTGAGATCAGGCCGTCCTCGTATTTTGACTTTGCTTCCTGCAGATCAAGTTGGCTTTTGGCAAAAAAGTTTGCTTCCTGCTCATATTTCATCTGGGCCAGCAGCAGGGTGTAATATTTTTGTGCCACCTCAAGGAAGAGGTCCCTTCTGATTTTTGACAGATTGGCCTCGGCATCCATTTTTTTGGTCATCGCCGCCCATTCTTTGGCGTACTTGACGTCGACCTTGCCCAGAATTTCCTGGGTCAAAGTCAGATATGGTTTTAACCGGCCGTATTCATCTTCAACTACGGTCTTGTTGCCCAACTCATAGTCGACCGAAAGATTCAAGGCCGGCCACTTGTCTAGATCGACGTTCTCGCTGTTTAACTCGGCGGCCAGCATCTGGCGGGGTAAGTTTTTCAGGGTCAGGGAGTTTGCTTCGGCGATTTTCAGGCTTTGGGCCAGGGAATAATGGGCCGGTGACTGGGCGTCCAATTCTTCGGCGGCGTTGACCGGCGAGACTCCGGCAATCAGGACCAGCAGGGCCGCGAAAATGGCGACAACATTGGGCCCGGGTCTGTTCGCCCACATCCCGAGTTTATAAAAACAGAAATATCGCCCCGCCAGGTCACGCATTTAACAATTCCTAAATTTCATATTTACAGCAGGTTGGCCAATCTGATCAGGATCTTTTTGGGCAGGTCCAGGTCGATCATCTTTTCATGGACCGACATGTTCAGTCCCAGATTATCACAGCATTTCATGCAGCCCTGACCTTCGGTCTGCATATCATTGCCCATGGATTTGAGATATGGATCATTGATGTCGTAATCAATCGTGTGCGCTCTGAATTCATGTTGTTTGGCGCCAAACCAGATTTCCGGGAAACTTGATTCGAAGATATTGCCGACCGGGATTTTAAATGATTTCAGGCAGGAATTAACCTCGCCGGTCGCCAGGATCCGGGCAAAGGACCAGCCGGCATAACACGACGGCATCGAGCTTAACAGCTCAGCGTCATAATTGGCCTCATCGGCCGAGTCGCTTCTGATCCGCTGGGCAAACATCTCCAGGTTGGAAATTAAGACCTCGTGCTGGTATTTTTCTTGAAACTCAAGCCTTTTGGCGGGCAGGGTGGCGACCAGTTCCGAAAGTTCCTGCCGTTGTTTGGCGTTTAAACTAAGGACGTCCGTTTTACCCGGCATGGTGTCAACCGGCACAAAATTTATATCATTCATCCGGTGCAGGTGGGCAAACTCAAGCATGTCGATTATTTCAAGGTAACTCTCCGAGGTGATGACATTATACATGCCCAGGGCCGGTTTCAGCGTCTGCTTTTCGGCCTTTCTGGCATTGATAAAGTCAATGATCTCGGTCATTTTCAGGAATGTCTGCTCATTTTTATTCGGGTGCAGCTTTGAATATGTCTCAGGGGTGGCGGCCCAGAGGCTGATATTCATATGATCTACCCCGATTTCAATCAGTTGCTCGGCAATCTCTTTGGTGACCAGGGTGAAATTCGTGCTCATATCTAGCCGCATCCCCTTGGATTTGATATGACGCATGATGTCGAGGATCCGCGGGTGCATGAAAGGTTCGCCGCCGCCGGTGAAATAGAGATCCCGGGCCCCCAGGGCGTCTAGTTCGTCGACTAGTTTGATCACCACCTCAAAGGGCAGGAATTTGTTCTTGATCTCGGCCCGCATCGCTTTATCGCCGAGCAGGGGAGAGTTGCACCAGCAGGCAATACAGTCATTATTGCATTTGTTGGTCAGATCTATCTGGACGTGCCAAGGGCCGGTATAGACCTTTTTGTCCAGGATGCCGCAGGCGATTTTGGCCTGCTGGATGTTATCTTTTAATTTGTTTTTCATCTAAACTATCCAAGTATGGTTTTACTGATCATTTCTCGTGCGGGGTCTCAATTTATATGTTCCACCCGGAGTTTTTCGTCTGATAAAGTGGTTATAAATTTTTTTATAAGTTATTTGGTCGTGGTTCCTTTGTTCCTGCACTTTACATCATAACATCCATCGCCGGAGACGGGAACAACGAAGCATGAAAGTGACGGGTAACAAGGGAAAAAACTCGTTACTATTTACTCGTCACTGATCACTTTCATCTGAATGATCTCACCGGTTCACTTTTTTTCGGCATAAAACATCCCGTAGCTGCCGAGGTTTAACTTGAGGACCAGATATTGAAAAAAGGCGCCGGCCAGATTGTCATTTTGGATTTTGCTCCTTTTCCCCAACGCCTGGGCCATTTTGGCCAGCGGCCAGGTAACGATGGCCAGGGCAAACAGGCGGCGGGAGGATGGCGTTACATTTTTGGTGATATCTTCATAGTTGATCTTGATAAAACCGGCGTCGCTCAGGTGTTGTCTGAACTTAGGCAAAGGTTCCAGGGCATCGACCGCCCATCTCTTGATCCACAGATCAAAAATCTTTCGCTCAAAGGGCGAATAGGTGTCCTTGCTCTCGAAACCATCGGCTACGATTAATCTGCCGCCCTTTTTTAAGATCCGGTAGGCCTCGTTGATAAAAGTCTTTTTGCTGGCGGCGTAGCAGGAACTCTCCAGGGCCCACACCACGTCAAAGGATTCATCGGCAAAGCCGGTATTGGTATAGTCCATCACCTGAAAATCCGTTTGCTCATGCACCCCTTTTTTCCGGGCAAATCCGGTGGCGGAGCGGGCCTGTTTGTGGCTCAAGGTGATGCCGACTACTTGGCAGCCGCGACTTTTCGCCAGAAAGATAGAACTGCCACCCACTCCGCATCCGGCATCAAGGACCCGGTCGCTGGCGGTTATTCTTCCTTTTTCCCCCATGATTTCATTTTGCCGGACCAGGGCCTGGGCCAGGGTCTTGGTTGACTTGTCCCAGTAGCCGATATGCAGGGCGAGGCATTCATCGAGATGCCAATTCATCCGGTAATCGATTTCACAGGAGTCGTAATAGTCGACGATCTGTTTTCTGCTGATCATATTTTTTGGGCCGCTGTTTTGCCGGGGTTGACAAAGACGCCGGGGTTAATGATGTTGGCCGGGTCGTGCTGTTTTTTTAATGATTTCAGCTTGGTGTAATCTTCGCCGTAGAACTGGATTTTCTGGTTTTCGGTCAAGTCATGCCAGCCATAGAGATATGGTTTACCCTTTAGCTCAAGGCAGCTTTTCATAAATCCCTGATGATGCTCCTTGGCGGTCTGCAACTGGCTCGAGTTCCCGTATTTCACCATATAGTAAAAGCCGACGCTGTAGACCATCGGATTATTGTTGCCGTAAGTCGGGGAGAAGGGGATGCCTCTGGTCTGGTTCGTGTCGCAGGCTACGATATAAAGGGCCGGCAAGATGTTTTGGTACTGGCTGATTTTTGTTTCTGAAATTGCCCTGTTGAGAAACTCTTCCAGTTGATCAATCCCGAAGATGTAATCCTCCCAGACATGATGAGAAACCCCATAGCGTTCCACCCAGTTTCCCCTGATCTGATGCAGGTAGAGATGATAATCCTTAACTACCGAGTTTTTATAAAAGGAGATCTGGGCGCCGATTTTCTTTTTTAGTTTTTCCTCCTCCGCCTTATTCTCTTCGATAAAAGATGAGCCGATTTCAATAATAAAGGTGCCGTTGAGCCAGTATGAGGAAAAGTGGTCTATTTCCTTTATAAAGTCAGGGTGGAGGATGGTTTTGATATTCTTGATAAAGTCTTTGACGCTGGTGCAGAGCACATAAAAAACCGAGGTGTATCGCTGGTAGGGGATGGGTTTGAATTTTACCTTGCTGATCAAGCCAAGCTGACCCAGGCCGCAGAGTGAATACCGGAAAAGGTCGGTGTTTTTTTCCGGCGAGCACGTAGTCTTTTCGCCACTTGGCAGGATTAATTCAAGCTCCTTGATATTGTCAACCTGGGCTCCGTACTGGAAAGATCGTAAACCGTAGCCGCCGACCGAAAGGGTGCCGCCGACCGTCAGTTCCAGATAATCGGTCAGGACCGGACTGGTGAGGCCTTGGCCATTGAGTTGTTTTTCAAGGGCCAGCCATTGAGTGCGCGAATGGACGGTAACCAGGCCATCTTTGATGGTTGCTTCCGACTCTGCCAGTCGCGAGTTATTGACGATAAGGATGCCGCCATCGGAAAGAGATTGACCGTAACAGGTGTGGCCGGCGCCGCGGAGGCTGACCGGCACCTGATATTTTTCGGCAATCCGGAAAACCGTGATTATGTCATCATCATCCTGCGGAACCACAATCAGGCGCGGTTCCTTGCGGATGACTCTGCCGAAATCCGTTTGATATTCTTCCACCAGCAGGTGGTCTTTGACGATCTGGCCCTTGATCTGCTGTTTGATCATCTCGGCGACCAGGTCCGGGGTTGCCTCGTCCTTGAAGGTGAATAAGGCGCCCATGTCTCCCATGGCTAGGCTGCCGCCGGCAAAGGACAGATACTTGATGAATTTTCTTCTTGAAGTGACCTTTTGTGGCATTACTGATTATTCCTTACAGACCATGATGGATCTCGATTGCTTTATGGTAGGCCGCGACCAGAGTCTCGGCACTTCTGCTCCAACAATAGAGGCGTTCCGCCCGAGCCCGGGCTTTGGTGCCCAGAAGTTTTCTTTTGTTGTCATCATCGAGCAGTTGTTCAATGGCGGCGGCTATCTCGTCATGATTTTCCGGCTCCACCAGTAAACCGCAACCATCAAGCATCTCCGGTAAATCTCCGACCCTGCTCGCGACAATCGCCTTGCCTGAAGCCATATATTCTTTGACTTTCAAGGGACTTTTACAGCGGACCTGCTGGTTGTCCTCAAAACAGGCGACTGCCACATCCGCTGCCGCGATAAATTGCGGGACCATTTCATGGGGCACCTTGTCGGTAAAGGTCAGACCTTTTGTGATCTCCAGTCGACAAGCCAGATCTTTGGCGTCTTTGAGTTTATCGCCGCCGCCGACAATGACGAAATCAACATCTGCTCTTTTGTTTAAAATGATTCGGGCCGCCTTGATAAACAGGTAGACATAATTTGCGCCGCATATCTGGCCCTGGTAAATGACCAGCTTTTTCCGCCAGCCATATTGTTTTCTGACTGCGGCCCCGGAAATTTCAGGAGAGAAGACCTCAAGGTCGGCGCCGACCGGAATTAAAAAAGTTCTGGCGGCCGGGAATTTGAGTTTTTCGCATAAATCTTTCAGGCCGGTGCTGGCCACCGAAACCGTATCCGCAAGTTTAAGTAAATGTTTCTCCATCTGTTGGAAATAGAGCCACGCCGCCACCGGATTGTTGTTGTCATGTTCAAAAATTGCCTGTTCCCAGTCATCCCAGTCATAATGCACCGGTCTTCCCTGATAGAACGCAGCGGCAATCGCGGGCAGGGCGGCATAAGCGGAGCATTTCTGGAAGTGGACGATATCCGCCCACCAGGCGAATTTTTCCAGCTGGCCGGTGTTATGAAAAATACTTAAAGGGTGGCGGGACAAAGGGATCGTTTCAAAAGGGAACTTTTGCTTAGGTTCTGTTTGCTCGCCGTCCTCAGGCAGATTGTAAAGATGATAGAAAAGTTTTATCTCATGACCGGCCCGGATCAGTTCCTGGGCCAGGTAGGTTATCCTGACTGTCCAGGGTTCGAGGTCATGATAGATATCATGCGGGTGCACCATGACGATTTTCATCAGCGCCCAAGCCTTATCCGCAATATATGCAGGAAATGTCCGGTTAAAATCAAAACGGTCAGGTAGGACAGAACCGGGATGCCGATGAATGTCCTCTTCAGGCCGCGCAAGATTCGGGCCGGTTTTATGGCCAGTTCCAGTCCCCGGGGGCGTCGATGGACCCGCCCCATTAACTCTGCATCTGATTTTGAGTTTGCATATTTTGTGGGAGGTTGAGCGGAACCTCCAGTGGTCACGTGATGATTCTGCTCCCGATTCTCAAGCTGATTTTGTAATTCAAGGGCCAGTCTCTGGTAGTAATAAAATTTTGCGGTCAGAGAGGAGGGCGCCCGGTTATGTTTGGGCAATCGGCAGAATTGATCAAGCGGACCGATGGTTTTATTCCAGGCAAAGTGATCGGCAAACAATCTGCCGGCATTTTCCTTGTAAATAGCCAGTTCTGATGGAGCCATTCGGAGGATTTTGCCGATCACTTCCCGTAGTTGCTGGTGATTATTTTCTTCAATAATCCAGCCCGCATCATATTGTTTGATCAGTTTTGCCATCTCGCCATAATCAGAGGTAATCACCGGCAGCCCGGCCCAAAGATAGGCGACGACCCGCGATGGTATCGCCAGTTCCCGCTCAGGATTGCGTTGCCATAGATCCAGGGCAACGGAGGCCTTGCCTAATTCTGCGGTGAGTGTGTCGAAATCAACGGGACCATGGTTGAGCAGGCGGGCCATTTTTTGATTCTGTAGCAGGCCCTTGGCGTCGGTTGCGGAATTTTCCTCATTAAAAACATCAACATAAGGCGGCCGGGATGAATAGACATGAAGAATCCCCTGTTGGGCTTTATCCAATTCATCGCATACCGTGTGAATGTAATCGCGGCCATTGAGCCAAGGCCAGTCATGGCCGGCGAGGATGAATTCGATTTGCCCGGTTGATTCTGCTTGCGGGATATCAGGTGATAAAGAAAAAGGCACAATCCCGATCGCAATGTCTTCGGGTTTGAACCCGGCCAGAAGGCACCACGAGGTGAGGTAACTTTTTTGATTTTCAGACCCGGCCATGAGAAAATCGGCTTTGGACACCGCCTCAATTTTCGCCAGAGAATCTTCCAGGATCTTACCTCTTTGCCGGTAATAATTCTCCAGCACCAGGGAGCCGTTCATGTCAATAACCACCGGGAGGCCGCATTCAAGGGCTTCACCGGCCAGTCCCCAGTTGCAGAAAAGGACTATGTCCGGTCCGGCTTTTTCGATTATTTGGTCCAGATCTTTGACGTTATGGGCCAGGTCTCTGGGGATCGGACCATTGTCTTTATTGTTGGTGCAGCACTGTTCTGGGATGGAATAAAGGACAGTATGGCCCCGCTCTTTCAGGGCTTCACCTAAAGCGTGGGCCCTGATTGCGCCGCCGGTTGCCGGTTGGCCGGCTTGCGGTAGGGGCTGGCAGGTAACGATTAATATTTTTCGATCCGTCTCGTTTTGTGAAGTCATTTTTCAAGTTATAGATCGTTGGCAGGAAGTTCCATCACGGCATCAATATTTGATGGCGTCGCAAAAAATCCGATCTACTGTGTTGGAGCAATTTTTCAGGCACTCGGCCTGCCACATGTATGGCCTCGCATCTGAAAAATCACTACGCCTTGTATATCGAAATTTTTGCTTAGCCATCACGTGATTTTTTGCGAATCCGGTGGAATGGCTCGTGATTCTTTTTGCAGGGTTTTTTTGTTTCTGCTGACCGGCGAGATGATTGCCACCCGGTGGTGATTTGAGATCAGGTCTCAAACAAAATGCCTTCAGAGGTCGGAACTTCAAGAAAATGACCATAACTTCTCAAATAATAAATCATTTCCATGATTACTTGCTCGATTTCCAGGACCTTGGCCAGTTCGATAAAAATTGAAAAATATTTATTCCAGATATCGATTATTTCTTTCTCGGATATGATGTGAAATATATTCTGGTATTGCACATCTTTGTTCCGGTCCAGGTAATCATCATAAATTTGAAATAATAATCCGAAAATCTGGCCGCATTTCATGGCTTCGGGTAGCCGCTGATCGGCGATAAATGGCAGGCCGATTGATAATTTGAAGAGTGATCCTGTTTTCAGGTCAGCCATTTCAAGATATCTTTCCAGGGTCGGCTCTTGCGGCATTACCCTCTGTTCGATAACCAGACCGGTGACCAGGTTCTTTATGGAGCCAACCATCAGTTTAATTACTTCGTTGCTGTGGTTGAAACCGAGGGCGAAATCAATGACGGAACACATCATGAAGTCACCGATCAACACCGCGTGGGAATTTGTAAAGGTGCCGTTTAAGGTCGGGAATCCACGTCTGATTTGATCGGCGTCGATTACGTCATCATGAATCAGGGAAGAGTAATGAAGCAGCTCGATGGTTATGCCGTACTTGAAGCAGGTCTCTTCATCAAAATTTCTGGCATTGGCAATCAGGACCGGCAGGATACTTCTGATTCTTTTCGCGTCCGGACTCAGCAGAATATGATGAGCCGCCTTAATATATTCCTGCAATGAAGGGTGATTGCCGGAGTCATTTGCAAAGGCGCTGAGCTTGCTGTTAATCAGCTGCTTAATAATCTCAATTCTGGCGTTTCTTGCCGTATCAGATTCCAGCGCTTTCGGGCAACATACACTGCAAGACTTAATATTTGACATAAAAACTCTCTGTGAAAACTTGAAACATCCGGCTCAATATTCTCTTTGCTCAAGGGTCCTGGTAAGAGGATTTTTGAAAATTATCAAAAAAGAATATCACTAGTTTAATTTTTGGAAATGATACATGAAAAGAATCGAAAACCCAGGAGGATGCAATGAATAATCTGTATGCTTTGGCCATTTACTGATAAAATCAGCCACCGAGAAAATAGAGACTTTCCTCTTTTGACGAATGCGATAAAGTCAAATCAAGAATATGTTGATCAGACAAATATCAGGAAATTATATAGTAAAAAGGCAAAATTTCAGCTACTGGGGAAATCTATCTATTTCACAACGGAATATTCGTTAAACACGTTTATTTTAAATGAGATACCGAGAAAAATCCATCAAATTAGCTATTGTCTTAATTTTATTAATTGTCAATTATTTTGTCCAACTTCCCGACCTCATTCTCACTTATTGGTCTTTTGTTTTCCGACCGGTCAGCTTGTCATAAGCTGTAAAAACTTGATCTTGATATTTATTTTGCCGCAAGCAGTTTCGCAAAATAGGGGATTGTTTTTTTCAGTCCTTCCTCTAGCTGAATAAGGGGCTGCCATCCGAGTTTTTTTCGGGCAACGCTGATATCCGGTTGTCTTTGCAGGGGATCATCGTCTGGCAGGGGGACGGTAATAATGGTTGATTTGGAGTTGGTCAACTCAATGGTTTTTATTGCCAATTCCATGATCGTGAATTCAACCGGGTTACCGACGTTGACCGGGCCGACAAAGTCATCAGGCGAGTTCATCAATCGTATAAAGACCTCAATGAGGTCATCAACATAGCAAAATGATCTTGATTGCGAGCCGTCTCCGTAAACCGTGATCGGCATATTCTGCAGGGCCTGGACGATAAAATTCGAGACAACCCGTCCATCATTGGGGTGCATCTTCGGGCCATATGTATTGAATATCCGGGCCACCTTGATCCGCAGTTTGTGCTGCCGGTGATAGTCAAAGAAGAGGGTCTCGGCGCAGCGTTTGCCTTCATCATAACAGGAGCGCAAGCCGATCGGGTTGACGTTTCCCCAGTAATTTTCGGTCTGGGGATGGATTTTCGGGTCGCCGTAAACCTCACTGGTTGAGGCCTGTAAAATTTTGGCGTTTAAGCGTTTTGCCAGGCCCAGCATGTTAATGGCGCCATGGACGCTGGTTTTAGTGGTTTGCACCGGGTCATGTTGATAATGGATGGGTGAGGCCGGACAGGCCAGGTTATAGATCTCATCAACCTCGATATAGAGGGGGAAGGTTACGTCATGGCGCATTAATTCAAACTGGGGGTGGTCTAACAGGTTTAAAATATTGTTCTTCGTGCCGGTGAAAAAATTGTCGAGGCAGATCACGCTATGGCCGTCTTGCAGTAGCCGTTCGCAAAGGTGAGCCCCTAAAAATCCGGCGCCCCCGGTAACCAGAATTCGTTTCTCGTGGTAATTAATCATGGTTGTCGACCAGTTATTGTTAAAGTGGCAAGTGGTTAGTAAATAGTAACGAGTAAATAGTAAATAGTAACGAGTAAATAGTAAATAGTAACGAGAAACGAATGATTCTCTTTGTTTTCGGTCACTTTCATGTCTCGTTGTTCCCTTATTCGGCAAGGGCGGTCAGTTTAAGTTGAAAGCAGACCGCCTGTTGCTATCAATGCCATTTTCAGGCCGAAATAACTTAACATGAATGACCGTGAAAAAAAATGAACCTTTTGCATGAGGTAATTATTCTGTATTCCTGACCTGTTCGGTCAAGCGCATTATTTTTGAAGGCGGTTGCTTCTCGGCAAGCAGTTGACACATCTCCTCCATCTGCGGGGCAATGTGGCGGAAAAATTGTTTGTAGCCGGTGCAGAGATAATTTCGGCCAATATTTTCATCTTGACCAATTGGCAGATGATTTTTGGGGCACCCGCCGTGGCAGAGATGAAAAACATCGCATTGCCGGCAAAGATCATTTAAGGAGTGCTGCTTGCGCCGGCTGAGTTTGGCCTGTTTTTTACCGGCCAGTAGGGAAGTGATTTTGGCAAACATGATATTTCCCAGTACAAGGTCCGGCGAAACGTAATGGTCGCAGGAATAAAGATCACCATTATGTTCCAGGACCAGATTATTGCCGCAGGAGTTGGCAAAGGTGCAGAGTGAGGAATGGCCCGTATACCAGAGGCCTAAAGCGGCATCAAAGAGCTGGACAAAAACCTTGCCGACATCATTGCTGACCCACTGATCAAAAATCGTGCAGAGAAAATTGCCGTAATCTGCCGGTGAGACGCTGCGCTCCGAGACTATGTAATCGTCGCTATTTGCAGATTTGTTTTTGCGGATTTCTACCAGAGGAATGAATTGCAGATAATCCGAGCCGATGGCTTTGAGGAAATCGTAAATTTGAAGGGGGTCTTGACTGTTGTGGTGGTTAACTACGGTGATGGTGTTGAACTCCACGCCGTGTATCCTGAAAAGTTCAATCGCCTGACTCACCTTGGCAAAGCTCGGCTGGCCGGTCTGGTCAACCCGGTAGCGGTCGTGCATTTCTTCCGGCCCGTCAAGGCTGATCCCGACCAGGAAGTTGTTTTTTTTGAAAAGCTCGCACCATTTCCGGTCAACAAGAGTACCGTTGGTCTGGATAATGTTGGTAATGGATTTGCCGGGCGGGCAATATTTTTGTTGCAGGGACACCGCCAATTCAAAGAAATCAAGCCCGGTAAGCATCGGCTCGCCGCCTTGCCAGGCAAAGCTTATTTCCCGGCCGCTTTGCATCGCGATGTATTGTCTAATAAATTGGCTCAGCACCTTTTCCGTCATTTTGAAATCGTGCTTTTTCGGATAAGATGATTTCTGCTGTTTATAAAAACAGTAGGCACAGTCAAGATTGCAAAGCGGGCCAATCGGCTTGGCCATGATCTGGATGTTAAGCGGGGTCTTGCTCATCAGTCCTCATTCAGGGCGGATAATTTCTGTGAAATCATTTTTTTACCTTGCGTACCAAGGGTTGTAACGACAAAAAACCACGATTCATCAGGGGATAAAACAGACGATGTCCGGCCCCGGAACAATTTTGCAGCTTTTTTTTTACAGGATAATGCATGTCAGATAATTTTTCAGTCAGCCTGGTCATCCCTTGTTTCAATGCGGAGATATTCATCAAACCGGTAATTGATTCCGTTCTGCAACAAACCAGGAAGCCCGATGAAATAATCGTCATCGATGACGGTTCTATTGATAACACAAGAAAGCTGGTTGGGCAATTTCCCGGTGTGCGGTTGATTGCCCATCCAACCAACCTTGGGATCGCCGCCGCCAGAAATACCGCGATTGCCCAGGCGCAAGGCGAGATCATTGTCTTTCTTGACGCTGATGCCATTGCCGCGCCGGTTTATATCGAGGAGATAATCGCCCCGTTTTCCCGGCAGAATGTGGCCGGGGTTAATGGCCGCGCTCTGGAAGTCGTCCAGAAAAACATCTACGACAAGTGGCGCCGGGAGGTCCTTTTTCAGGAATGGGGTGATAACTTTCGGGCCGAGGTCTTTTTCTTGTTCGGGATGTGCGCTGCTTACCGCAAGGAGGCGCTGGCCCAGGTTGGTGGTTTTGATGAGTTGTTTCGGACTAGTGGCGAAGATATGGACATCTCCTTCCGGCTCAGAAAACTGGGTTATCTCCTGGCCTACAATCCAGAAGCCCTGGTTTATCATCAGCGGCAAGACTCCGCGCAGACGATCAAAAAGATGACCTTTCGCCACTGTTTCTGGGGATTTCTGGCCCAGAAAAAAAATAAATGCTTCCAGAACAAGCTCACGGTATGGCAGAGTGCATTTGTTCTGGTCCGGCAGCTGTTTTATGATGGATTGCTGAAGGGGAATTTACGCTTCGCCCTTCTGTCGCTGCAGCTTCATGCCGTGATCGGCCGGGCCTGGCTGGCCGCGAGACGGACCGATCTTGCCGCCGCCGCAGCGGAAACCGGCAAGGTCGGGCATCATAATTATGAGTGGGAAGGACATGGAAAGAAGTGATCTCGATGGCTGAGCTGTTATTGCTCCCGTTTTTTATCTGTTTTGTTCTTGCCGTGGTCGGCTTTCTGCTGCACCCGCCATTTTTTATTTATTTGATTTTTGTTGCTCACCGCAGAGAAGCAAGGTTCGGAAATCCCCAGGCCCATGCTGATGACCGTCTGCCCCGGCAGCTTATTCAGCTCCCTGTTTTTAATGAAGATGTCGGGATGGTCAAGAGGCTGATTGACTCGGCTTGCGCCGTTGATTATCCGGCCGATAAACTCCTGATTCAGCTGCTGGATGATTCGGATCGGGCGGAGATCTCCTTTGCGCTCCAGGAATATGTCCGGCTAAAAAATACCAAGATCAATGATTTGTCCCTGGTCTACCTGCACCGGACGGAACGGACGGATTTCAAGGCCGGCAATCTGAATTTCGGCCTGCATGAAGCGATGAAAATTTTCAGGCAGCAGGGTGAGTCTAACCCGAACGAGATAATTGTCTCCATCTTTGACGCGGATTTTCTGGTCCCGGAAAATTATCTGTCAAGCGTGGTGGGCTATTTTGCCGATCCGGTGGTCGGCGCGGTCCAGGCGGACATGACTTATGCCAATAAAAATGACAATATCCTGACCCGGGCGGCGGCCGTTTTTCAGGAGAATATCCACCGGGTTGATTTTGCCGGCCGTAGTGCGAGTAATCATCTCACCACCTTTAAAGGGTCGGCCGGCAGCTGGCGTTATCTGGCCATGCAAGAGGCCGGATTCTGGCAGGGCGATACCCAGATCGAGGATGTGGACTTGAGCTTTGCCGCCCAGGCCAAAGGCTGGCGGATTATTTACACTGACCAGGTTTCCTGCCCAAGCATGCTGCCGGCCGGTTATAACGAATTTAAACTCCAGCAGCGCTCCTGGATGAAAGGCTTAATGGAGGTAATGCGCAAGCAGTTGGGGCCGGTATTAAAATCATCTCATCTGAGCCTCGGGCAGCGGATCATGACCATGGAATTTTTCCTGGTTTTTTCGCTGCAGGCGCTGTTCATGGTTATCTCGCACCTGACCTTGATCCCGGCGTATTATTTCTGGCGCGTGCTTGCCGACCCATATCTTTTTCATAAATTTATTTTGCTGCTTCCGCTGCTGCTGGCCCTGACTCATATCCCGTTTTTCGCCATGCGCCTGGGTGTAAAAGATGAAAAAAGGCCGGAAGCAGGGCCGGGCTTTTCCTTTTCAGACACCGTGTTTGCCTTCGGTCTGATGACCGCCTTGTTTATTACTCTGTCATACGGACTGCTTGAAGGATTGACCGGGGTCAAGGTTCATCGTGACCGGACCGGAAAGGGGGGGGCGGGCCCGAATAATAGTGACGGTGTAGTTCCGGCCGGGACCAGTGTCCGGACCCTGAAAAAAATAAATGCCTGTGAATGGCTGATGGCGGTTTACAGCCTTTTTGTCGTTTATTGGGCCGGGTCGCATGGATTTATTGAGATCGCGGCGGTCTACTCGGTCCTGGCCGCGATCTATCCGCTCAATGCGGTGATTTCATTTTTGATATTGCCGAAAAAATCCTGAACTATAAACAAAAGCCAAAAGCAGAGCCGACTCCACTTTAGTTCGATTCCGGAGTATTTATTGAAGTTCCCTTTTTTGTTGAAATAATTTTTCGACTAGGACGCTGTTTGTCCTACCCCTAATGATATTCTCTTTTTAGCATCATAAAAAGGAGGATATCATGATCAAAAGAATCACGGTTTATTTAGACAACGAACAGCCTGAATTCATGGATAAAGTATGTTGCGGTTTCGTCGTGGCAGAAAACGAAAACGGCACAGAAACTGTTCATAACAATTTCGACAGCGGTGGTTATCAATCCATAAAAGAGTTGGTGGATGAAGTTGTCGGAATTTTCAGGGTTAACCGTAGCTCTGTGATGGTGGCTATGTAGTGAATGAAAATTGGATTAGGCCAAGACGGCTATCGATAATCCGGATTGATCTGCTGACCCCGAATTCCGAATTTGCCCGAATTCCCGAATTGATCGAATTTCGTGGTGCGTCGGGCCTATTTTTCCTTCGAGGGGTGGTAATCTGAAATCCAACAGCAAGACAGGAAAACCACAATAAAGCTGAGTTGAGCAGCTTGTCTGCTCGTACGAAACTTATACCCGAAGGGTGAAAGTTGGGCATTCAGTCCCAGACCAAGCTAACCCTCCTCTGGGGATAATATCTTGATCTCCCGGCAAATCTCTAATATGTTGCCGCACCATGAGAAATTCATAGCCCATCTCCAAGGTTATTGTCGCTTAAACGAAATGTTTTCTCTCTAACTGACCCCTATATTATGAAAAGAAAAATTGAATTACTGGCTCCGGGTGGTGATCTGGAGTCTATTAAAGCGGCAATTATAGCCGGGGCGAATGCTATCTACTGTGGTCTGGATAGATTCAATGCCCGAAACCGGGCCGAGAATATAACTTTTGCAGATTTAAATGGGATTATCCGACTTGCCCATAGCAGGGATTGCCAGGTCTTTCTGACCCTGAATATCCTTATAGTTGAGAGTGAAATCCCTGCCCTGATCGGCTTGCTGAACAAATTAGTCAATACCAGGATAGATGGGGTCATTGTCCAGGATCTCGGACTGTTTTATCTGCTGTCTCATTATTTTCCCGATCTTAAGATTCATGCCTCTACCCAGCTAAACTCCCATAATGAAGGTCAGATAAAATTCTTAAGCAGATTAAATGCGACCCGAGCCAATCTTTCCAGGGAGTTGAGTCTTGCGGAGATCGCGGCCCTGACTTTAACCGGCCACGAGCACAACGTCTTAACGGAAGTATTTGTCCATGGTTCCTACTGTCTCTCTTTCTCCGGGATCTGTTATCTGAGTTCGGTTCACGGCGGCAATTCGGGGAATCGGGGCCGTTGCAGTCAGCCATGTCGGGATCAATATTTAACTACTCCGGCCGGGAAGGACTTTCCCTTAAATCTTAAGGATAATTCCGCCTATTTTGAGCTCAAGGAGTTGGTTCGGGCCGGAGTTGACTCGATAAAGATTGAGGGCAGAATCAAGAAGTTTCATTACGTCTTTACAGTGGTGAATGCCTTCCATAAACTGCTCCAGAGCCTTTATGATCAGAATTCGCCAAATACCGACAATAATGATCTCTACCATGTGTTTAATCGGGATTTTTCCAGCGGTTTTTTGCGGGGAGATATTGCTGCCGGCATGTTTATTGATAATCCACGGGACAATTCAGCCATCCATCATGCCAAAACAAATGGCGGTTTAACTGATGAGAATCTGAAAAAGGCCAAGAGGGTACTTTATGATCTTAAAACAGAAATCATAACTACGGTAAGGGAGAAGATCGACCAGTTAAGTATCGCTAAGGCTCCTTTATTTCTCACGGTTTACGGGGAAGCTGGAACGCCCTTAAAGGTGAGGGTACAAACACCGGAGACTTCTTTTACGGTCATCTCAGAGCTTAATCTCGTCAATTCCGCAACCAGCGGTGGGGCCAATATCAAACAAAATGGGGTTGAATGGCTCAACTCTGAGATACTTTTAAGCCGACTTAAAGCGATAAATGAGACGGAATACCAAATCCAGCAGCTGGACCTAGAAGATCTGCAATCTGGGCTGTTTCTGCCCTTTCAAGAGATCACTGCCATAAAGAAGAGGATCTTATTCATCCTGAATAGCGAAAAGGAAACGGTTGCTCCGCTTGAGCCGATTGAGATTGCCCGACCCCGCTTAAAAAAGTTGGCTGACGAAAGAATCAGCCCCGCGCTTTCTCTGTTGATCGCTTCACCTGAGGATTTACATCTTAGTAAGCAGACCGAGGCGGATCTCTATTTTCAACTGCCTGAAAGTTTGAAGGGTAGGGGGGGCGAGTTTAGAGATCTATTCTTGAGCAACAAGAAATTAATCCCCTGGTTTCCCTCGATTTTAATCGGGGAAGACTACCAGGCGGCCCTTGAATTTCTGCAACAGCTCCAACCGGAACGAATTGTCACCAATAATACCGGTATTGCCTATGAAGCCTGGCAACGAGGGATTTCCTGGATTGCCGGACCCTATCTGAATCTTGTCAATTCATTCAGTCTTCGATGTTTAAAGGAGAAATTTAACTGTTTCGGGGCCTTTATTTCCAATGAACTGAATCAGTTTCAGATTAAGGGGATTAACCGGCCGGATGATTTCAAACTGTATTATCGGATCTATCACCCGATTGTCCTGATGACCAGCCGGCAATGTCTGTTTCATCAGGTCAGCGGCTGTAAAAAAAGTACGATTGATGTGACCTGTATCGAGCAGTGTGAAAGATCGGCAACAATTACCAATCTTAAGCAGGGCTCACTCCTCATTAATAAAACTAAAGGGAACTATCACCGCATCTATCATGAGAGCAACTTTTTGAATACCGATATTGTGACGGAGATCCCGGACCGTTTTACCAGCTTCTTGATCGATTTAAGGGATATAAGAACCACGACCGAGACGGGTCTGGGTAAAGCGGCAATAGTAAGGCTTTTTGAAAACCATCTGGCTGGCAAGCCCAATGCTACCAAGGAACTCAAACAAAGTATTCAGCCCTCCACCAACCGATCATATAGGAAAGGCATATAGCTAAAGCATGGATTGGCTTATAGCTCTTTCAGGTTGACAGGTAATGTCGGTGTTGATAAACATCTTTAACAATCCATAAATATTTTGCCCCTTTACTCTCTTTACAGCTCGAAGTTTCAGGCTATCCGCCATCTGTTGCGAGGGGGGTATCTAATTAACGAGAAGAAGAGCTAACTCAATTTTAATGGAGGTTATTATGCGGAGAGATATATCTACGGCAATAACGATTATTTTGAGCGGCATATTGTTGATTGCATGTGGCGGCGGGGGAGGAAGCAGCTCCACTTCCGCCACTTCAGGAGATAATGGAGATGTGGCCTTTGAACAATCATTTGGAGGAACAGGTGATGAAAGCGGGATCGCAGCTCTGCAGACTTCGGATGGTGGCTATATCCTTTTAGGAAATACAAACTCATCGGGTAATCGCAAAACGGATATTTATCTCGTAAAAACAGATTCTGCCGGGCAGAAACAGTGGGAAAAAACATTTGGCGGAACAGAGGATGATTATGGTTCGGCCATCGCCATTGCGCCTGATAACGGGTTCATTATTGTCGGTAAAACCGAATCGATGGGATCGGGTTTTAGTGATATTTATCTGATTAAAACTGATTCTGCCGGCAATGAAGTATGGTCAAAAACCTTTGGTGGAGCTGGTTATGATTATGCCAGTTCGGTCCAGACAACTTCTGATGGGGGTTATGTGCTAGTTGGCACTGTCGATGAAGGTTTCCTTTCATGGGAAGATTTAATAAATCTAATAAAAGTTGACGAAGATGGAAACACAGTATGGAGTAAAACTTACGGAGATCTAACCTGGTCTGGAGATAAAGGAGTTTCTGTCCTGGAGGCAGGCGATGGCGGATATGTCGTTTATGGTGAAGGAAAGGGCGCAGGGTTGACTGATTATTTGTTGTTTAAAACAGATGTCGATGGAGTAATGGTTTGGGAAAATAAATATGGCGGTAGTGATTGGGAATATGCCACATCATTTAACATGACCACCGATGGAGGGTTTATTTTGTTGGGACAATCCAACCGGGAATCAACATTATACCTGGTCAAGACTGATTCAACCGGCGCCGAGCTTTGGAGTAAAACATATATGTATGGTGAAAATGATATCAACCGTGGATATGCTGTACAGCAAACGTCTGACGGTGGATTTGTTCTGTTCGGTGAAACAATAAAATTTGATTATAATCAGACCTCAGGTCCCAACAACATGTACCTGGTTAAAACTGATGATCAGGGGAACAAGTCATGGGAAAAGACATTTGATGGTGATTCCGAGGCGATCGGCAAAAGCATTATCGAGAGTGATGACGGGGAATATGTTCTGTTTGGTACGACTATCTCAAGTTCAGGTGATTCAAATATGTATCTCTTGAAGATTTAGCCCGGACAAGCAAGTTTGTATTTTAATGTTTCCCAATAAAATTGATGCGTTGGGTAGATAATCAGTCACCGTCAATCATAAAATCAGAGCAAGAACTTTAGAAACAGTAAAAAATAGATCTGTTCCGGTTTTTGAAAAGATAGGCTGCCGGTGTGGAGAAGTCCCGCAACGCCGGGTTATCATGACGAAATTGCAGAAAGAGGACAATGATGAGTACCCAGGACACAATAAAGAAAACGAGTGAATATTTCAGTTCGTCAGCGACCATGAAGATTATGACGATCGGCTTACTGGTTGTGGTCCTGCTGATTCCCTCGGCCATGGTCTCTTCCCTGATGCATGAGAGAGAGTCGCGCCGGGATGGCGTTGTCGGCGAGATCAACCAGAAGTGGGGAGGCAGCCAGACGATCACCGGCCCCTTCTTCACCGTTCCCTATAAGTCGTACTATAAAGACGAGAAGGGCCAAGAAAAGTTCAACATATTATATCTCCACATCCTGCCGGAGAAGCTTGACATTGTCGGCGAGATGGCCCCGGAAGTCCGATACCGGGGGATTTACGAAGCGGTACTGTATAACACCAGACTTGAGATCGCCGGCAATTTCGCCATGCCGCCCCTTGGTCAGACCGATATTGATCCGAAGAACGTTATGTGGGACAAGGCCGTATTCTCGGTCGGGATCAGCGATATGCGGGGGATTAAGGATAGTATCGTCGTCAACTACAACAACCAGGCCTACAAGGTGAGCCCTGGTTTGAAAACTATGGACCTTGCCGGGGCAGGGGTCCAGGCGGTGATCCCCCTCTCCTTGAATAGCACGGAAAACAATTTTTCACTGCGTCTTGATCTGAACGGCAGTGAGATGCTCCACTTTGTTCCGGTTGGGGAAAAGACCGAGGTCGCCCTCAAGTCGAGCTGGCCTTCGCCAAGTTTCAACGGCGCTTTTCTCCCTGCCACCCGGGAGGTCTCTGATCAGGGGTTTTCGGCATTATGGAGAGTCTTGTCACTGAACCGTAATTTTCCTCAATTCTGGCAGGGTGGTAGTTACAAGGTCAAAGAGGCCTCATTCGGCCTGAACTTGATCATCACCGCCGATATTTACCAGAAGTCGACCCGGATCTCGAAATATGCACTGATGTTCATAGTCTTCACCTTTGCCGCTTTTTTCTTTTCCGAGGTCATCAATCGGAATCGGGTCCATCCCATCCAGTATCTGCTGATCGGCCTGGCCATCATCCTGTTTTACGTCCTGCTTCTGGCCATCTCGGAACACCTGAGTTTCGACCTCGCTTACATCATCTCGGCCCTGGCGATTACCGCCACCATTACCGGCTACTCCCAGGGCATCCTTAAGAACAAACATTTCACCCTAACGGTCTCCGCCATTCTGGCCGTGCTCTATGCCTATCTTTACATCGTCCTGCAGCTTGAGGACTATGCCCTGATCATGGGCGGTATCGGTCTTTTTATTGTCCTGGCGACGGTTATGTATATCACCAGAAAAATCGACTGGTATGCGCTGGATAAAGGTGCGGATCAATAAGGAGATCTTTGTTGTTCGATTATTCAGGTGAAAGAACTAATCTGTCCCTATTTTTGAAACATGGGTGAGTGAGCATTTGCCAAAAGTCAAAAGCGGACTTGAATTGGCCAGGAACAGATTGTTAATTAGATTGATAATCTGTTCCTGTTGCGATATGGAATAAAGTTATGATCCCGAGAACTATTGCCGCCAAAGTACTCCAGTATACCGGGCAGTACCCTATTGTTACTATTACCGGGCCAAGACAGTCAGGAAAAACAACGCTTTGCAGGATGTTGTTTCCTGAAAAGCCTTACGTCTCACTGGAAAGCATTGAAGAACGGAATTTTGCCGGATCGGATCCCAGGGGGTTTCTGGCCCGTTTTCCTGATGGCGCCGTGCTGGACGAAATTCAACGCGCTCCGGAGTTGCTATCATATATCCAGATCATCGTTGACGAATCGCCAACTACCGGCCAATTTATCCTTGCCGGCAGCCAGAACTTTGAATTCCTGAACAACGTCAGTCAGTCTCTTGCGGGCCGCACCGCTATTGCAAGGCTGCTGCCGTTTTCCCTTGCCGAAATTGCCACCCTGCAGCCAATCGGTACAATTGACGAATTCCTCTACCGGGGATCTTATCCGCGAATTTACGATAAGCATCTCAACCCGACGGAGGCGCTGTCTTTTTACTTCAATACCTCTGTTGAACGGGACCTGCGGTTGCTGATCAATGTTAAGGATCTTTCACGCTTTGATGTATTTCTGAAACTCTGTGCCGCATGTTGTGGGCAGGTGGTAAATTTCTCATCACTTGGCAACGATTGCGGGGTCAATCATAATACGATCAAAAGCTGGTTATCGATTCTGGAAGCAAGTTATATTATTAAACTGCTGCCGCCTTTTTACAGCAATCTGGGCAAGCGGTTGATCAAGGCGCCTAAGCTGTACTTCATTGATCCGGGATTGGCCTCTTTTTTGCTTGGCATCCAGAAAGTGGAACATGTCTCTGCCCATCCCCTGCGGGGTGCATTGTTTGAAAATCTCGTTATTGCAGAATTACTGAAAAAAAGGTCGAACCGCGGCCAAACCGATAATCTCTATTACCTCCGCGACAGCAAGGGGCATGAAGTCGATGTCCTGCTTGATTATGGTTCATATGTTGATATGATAGAGATCAAATCCAGTCAGACAATCGGCAGCGATCTCTTGAAGGGCTTGGAGTACTTCAGGAAAATCTATCCCCAAACCAGGGATTGTTCTCTGATCTATGGCGGGGACCAGTCCAGAAAACAGGAAGATATCAAAATTTACCCCTGGCAAACACTAACTACTCTTGAAATCGAGTAAGATAAGGTCTCTTGGGCATGTACCGAGAAGCAGGTTTTATAAACGGGTTGAGGATACTGGAGAGCTGAAAACATGCGTGGGTGGATCAAGGAACTTGCCAAAAGCCAAGAGCGGATCTGGCCCCTTGATTGATTACAATTTAATTTGTAAATATGTTGACCTACAATTATGCATGGTGTTCCCAGAATTTATAGATTCTACTGATCATGAATATGTTGGCCCAAGGGGAAAAAGAATGAACCATGATTTCGATAATGTCGAAATCAGAACAAAAGCCAAAAGCGGACTCGACCCCTCGACCCTTTATACCGCCGTGAAAATCGCTGATGATCTGGTCTCGAATCCTTGATAGTAATCAATCTGAACTGAGTGAGGTTCTGTAAATGTATATCACCTATTTGCACCTGAAAAACTGGAGGAACTTTCGAGATGCGGAGATTCATTTTGCACCGCGTTCTTATTTAATCGGCCCGAATGCGGTTGGCAAGTCGAACTTGTTGGATGTTTTTCGATTCCTTCGGGATGTTTGCAAACCTTCGGGCGGGGGCTTGCAAAAGGCAGTAGAAGACAGGGGGGGGGTAAGTAAGTTGCGCTGCCTTCATGCCAGAAAGGATCCAGAAGTGAGAATTGAAGTTCGATTCTCTGACCGTATAGATGATTCATCATCTTCTTGGAGATACGTGCTTGGTTTCAGGCTCGAAGGGAAAGGTGCGCAGCGATTATTGGTTTCTACAGAGGAAGTATGGCAAGGCGACCAACGTCTACTCTCCCGGCCGGACCCCGCAGACAAGAAAGATCTTCAGTTACTTACCGAAACTCATCTGGAGCAGACCAGGACAAACGCCGAATTCCGGAATTTATCTGACTTTTTCGGGGGTATCACCTACCTTCACTTGGTGCCACAGTTATTGAAATACGGTGATAAAATCAGCGGCAATCGCCTGGAGGATGATCCTTTCGGCCAAGGATTTTTGGAGAGGATCGCCAAATGTACCGAGAGGACGCGAAATGCTCGGCTGCGGAAAATGAACAAAGCATTAAAAGCTGCGGTTCCGCAGTTTAAGGAATTGCGTTTCAAGAAAGACGACAACACTGGGCGACCGCATCTTGAAGCTCTATACGAGCACCATCGGCCAAATGCCGGTTGGCAACGGGAAGATGACTTTTCAGATGGCACGTTACGACTCTTGGGTATCATGTGGACTCTTCAGGAAGGTGACAGCCTACTATTAATAGAAGAACCGGAGTTGTCTCTCCACCAATCTGTTGTCGAGCAGATTCCGCTGTTAATGAACAGTATCCAGCGTGAGATGAAACAACGACGGCAGATCATTGTCAGCACCCATAGTGAAGCCCTTTTAAGCAATAAAGGTATTGATTCAAAGGGTGTAATAGTCCTTGAGTCCAATAAAGAAGGAACTAATGTCAGGCTTGTAACCGAGGAGGAAGAAAAGGGACTGGATGCCGGTTTTTCTATTGCTGAAGTGGTCTTGCCACAGACCAGGCCGAAGAATGTAGAACAATTAGGCCTCTGGAAATGACTTTGCTCTATGTGGCCACTGAGGATGCATTAAGCGAGTCGGTGGTTGATTGTCTGGTAATGAAGGTTAATCACGATTTTCTGATTTCTGTTCGGCTGGGACGTCGGGGTAACAGTTATCTCCGGGCAAAATTACCTGAACTGATAAAATTGGCACGAAATATACCTGTGCTGTTGCTTACAGACTTGGACATGATAGAGTGTCCTTCGACCTTGATTAGTAATTGGTCGGGTGGTAATGAGCTACCTAATGACTTGTTGTTTCGAGTAGCAGTAAGGGAAATAGAGTCCTGGCTATTGGCAGATCGTAATGGTTTTTCGGATTTTTTTGATGTGCCGTTATCTCAGCTCCCCCCAAATCCAGAAAACATTGATGACCCAAAACAACTCTTGCTCAAATTAGTTCGTCGCTATAGTAATCGAGAAATAAAGGCGGCTATCCTTCCGGAACGGGGCGTACGGTCAAAGATAGGGTTTGGATATAACCAAATGCTTGGTCGTTTTGTTGAAGAACAATGGTCAATCGATCGAGCGATGACAAACTCAGAAAGCTTGGCAAAAGCTTATCAAAGGTTGAATGAGTTGCACGCCAGAACATAGTTTTGAGGAAAAGGGGTCATGTTGATAGGGGGGCACTGCTCACCTAATTTTTTCTTATACTCAAACTAACGCTGGTAGGTTCGGACAAGGCAATGATTATTCGCCACAACCACGGCTTTCTTTCAAAACAATTCTTCTTCACATCTCTTAGATTCAAATATCTTCTTATTTTCCCTGCTTGACACAATTTGTTTTGTCGCATATACTTTGTTTAGTTCGAACTAAACGATCTATATGGAGGTGCGCTATGGACGATCATGTAATTGAGGCCAGGGACCATTTCATTCAGGGAATCAGCAGGATAAGTAGCTTCTGGGGTTTTCCGAAGGCAATGGGGGCTATCTTCGCCGTCACTTATCTTTCTGCCGAACCCGTTACCCTGGATGAACTTGTAAAGGAAGCCGGGGTAAGCAAAGGGGCGGTGAGTACCAATATCAGAAACCTGGAGAGACTGGGGGTTGTCCATAAGAAGTTAAAGGTTGGTGACCGCAAGGATTATTACGTGGCGGAAACCGACTTCTGGAAGATTGCCAAAGGGATTCTCCGGGAGCGGGAAAAAAACGAATTCGATCTGGCGATCAGATCGGTCGGCGAAAGCCTTGAACTGCTCAATAGTGAGGTTGATCAAACAACCGATGTCGAGACCTCCGCTTTCTATAAAGAGCGAATGCTGGCTCTCAAGAAGTTCTTTGACAGCCTGGATAATCTGGTCGCTACCTTGCTTGTCATTGATGACCTGAAAAGCAATGTTGTAAAAACAATGTTTTCAAAAAACTAAAAAAGGAGGATGTCATGAAAGAAAGAAATACCCATATGGTTACAGGGGCTTTCGGTTTCTCCGGAAAATACATTGCCAGGATGTTGCTGAACATGGGATTACCGACCGCCACGCTTACTAATTCCCCGAATCGGCAAAACTCTTTTGGCAGTAAGATCAGAGTAGCCGAATTTAATTTCGACAAGCCGGCAAAGCTTGTCGAATCCTTGCAGGATGTGAAAGTGTTGTACAATACCTATTGGGTCCGCTTTAACCATAAACGATTCTCTCACCAGGATGCGGTGGAGAATACCTTAAAGCTTTTTGCCGCCGCCAAAGAGGCCGGGGTTGAAAAGATTATCCACACAAGTATCACCAATCCGTCCCTGGACACGGAGCTTGAATATTTCCATGGCAAGGCTGTTCTGGAACAGGCGCTGATCGAGTCCGGGATTTCATACTCCATTCTGCGCCCTGCAGTCCTTTTTGGCAAGGAGGATATCCTGATCAACAACATCGCCTGGCTTCTGCGGAAAATGCCGATTTTCCCAATTTTTGGCTATGGCAGTTATCGTCTTCAGCCAATTTTTGTGGAAGATTTCGCCGAGCTGGCAGTTCGGGAAGGTGGTAACCCCGATAATGTGATTATTAACGCAATCGGGCCTGAAACATTTTCATATCGGGATCTGGTTGAAAAAATCGGTGACATAATCGGCATCAGCAAACCTATCGTTTCCGTCTCCCCAAGACTTGGTTACCTGGTCGGCTCAATCGTCAGCAAGTTTGTCAACGATGTGGTGGTTACCAGGGAAGAGATCGTCGGTCTGATGGATGATCTTTTAAGTGTTGACGATCAACCGGCTGGGGAAACCAAGCTTTCCGAGTGGGCATATAAAAACAGAAAACGTCTAGGCCATAGCTACTCAAGCGAACTTGCCCGCAGGATTGACCGAACCCGGGCATATGCTTAAATCCAATCGCTGGCGTAATAAACCAGAAGGATGGATAGACGGAATTACTTTAATTTCGTTTAAGGCTCGTATTTATCAAACTCAGAAAGCTGGGCTAATATTCTGATTCCGGTTCGATAGGTGACGAAAAAAGAATATATTGTAATTAATAATATTATTAACCAAGACGGTTCACCGACGGAATTCATAATGAAAAAAGCTGATCCTCCACCTAAGATTGCACCAAATGTCCCATCTCGTAATTTTACCAATTTGGTTCTTACAACCTTGGAGGGTTGGTGTAACTTTTTATGCAACTTGACATAATCCTTTGCGAGTTCTTTGAATGGTTTGGTAGGGGTAGGTGAAGTCTTGATTCGATAAATGACATAAACCAGTATAAATATTGCCGTCAAAGCAACAATCGGCGCAAGGTTTTGTGATGTCTCAATTGAAATTATTTCTGAAAATGGCATGATTCTCATTTCATATGGGAACAGGCTGACAAATGAATGTGCATCTTATAATATTCGATTGGCAATAAACCAACTTGTGATCTATGGCGGATTGACTCTGGATTTTATAGCCAACCACTATTTCCGGTTAATCTCCGCCAGGTGGGAAAAGAGTTTCTGCTCAAGTTCGTAGGCGATCCTGCCGTTGGTTCCTAGCACGTTTTTTTGTTCATCCGGGTCATGATTCAGGTCGTATAATTCCCGTTCGTCGGTGTCCAGGGAGATGATGAATTTCCAGCCGTCATTGGTCGTGATTGATCGTTTAAAACTCTGCAGCAGGTAATCGGTTTCGGCAAAGCCGTCTAGTTCCAATGTTTCGCCCTTCATCAAGGGCTGGAGGCTGACGCCCTCCATTTGTGCCTGGCTTTGCGGAGTTTTAATTTTAAGCAGATCAAGAATGGTCGGCATGATATCGATGGTCCGGACCAGATTTTTGGTCGAGCCGGTTATCTTCGGCATCCTGATGATCAGCGGCACCTGGATCAGCTCTTCATACAGGCTGAAGCCGTGATCAATTCTCCGGTGTTCGTAATATTCATTGCCGGACCCTGACGAGATCACAATCACGGTGTTTTCAAGGAGGCCCATCTCCTGTAGCCCTTTGATGAAGCTGCCGAAGCGGCGGTCGGCGGCGGAAATTTTTGCATCGTAAATTGATTGCAGGAATTTGATATCTCCCTCGTCCAGATCCAGTTTTCCCTGATCAATATTCTGGTCTCTCAGCGCCCAGTATTCATCCGTCGTTCCCTGCAGCTTGCCCTGGTATTCCTTGTCGATGAATTTTTCTTTACCTTCTTCATCGAGTGGAAACCGGCCATGGACATCGTAGCCCTGCACAAATAGAAAGAAATTATTCTGCCGGTGATCTTTAAGCCAGTCGAGGGCCATGGGCATCGTCTGGTCGAAACCGGCGAAGGTCTGCTGATCGTAGTAAAGATCAAAACCCCGGGCATAACCAAAGTCGCTGGAAACTCCGGCCCCGCCGGTAAATCCCGCGGTCTGATAGCCCTGGGCCTTCATGATCTCGGCCAGGGTGATAACCTCCGGCGATTGTTCCGATAAATTGGCCAGCTTCTGCTCGCTGTCGGTCACTTTGCTGTATTTATTGGTGATCCGATGCCGGCTGGGGTAAAGCGAAGTGAACCAGGACATGAAAACCGGCAGGGTCCAGCTTGAGGGACTGACCACATTTTTAAAAAGAAAGGCGTCTTTGGCAAAGGTATCCAGATAGGGGGTGGTGTCCTTGTCGTAGCCATAGGCCCCGACATGTCTGGAACCAAGGGGCTCAAAACCGATGATGATGACGTTTAAGTTATTCTGCCGGATCGTGGCCGACCCCGCTGTGGTAACGGTTTGGGGTTCGACTGTCTCGGCCTGTTTATCGGGAGCAGTTGATTTATCGTCCGAGAGCGCCACGCTAAGATCGATCTGCGGGGATTTTTTCGTCAGTCTGATATTTTCGGCAAAGCGCAGGACTTCCTTTTTGTCGTATTGCACCTTTGGTACAAAATAATCCAGGCGAGAGAGGGATTTCTGTTCGGGATTGTAGATAAAGGTGAAAAACCCCATGAAGGTGACCATTTCTTCGGCCATGGCCCCGTAACTGTAGCGATCATTGCTTGCCAACAGATAAAGAGGGATTTTCTGGGAAGGGATGTTGACTAGTTGGTATTCCGGGCGCAGTTTTTCGGGGTATTCGATTTCCCTGGTCAACATTCCCGGATAAGGGGAGGGCAGGTTGGTGTAAAGTGAATCAACGATGTTGAATCTTTCCTTGATGATCTGGCGGGCGTCGTTCAGCTCAATTGGCGAGATGATCTCAATTTTTAATAGTTTCTGGTTGCCGCTTGCCTTAATTGTCTGAAAAGTGCGGTTCTCTCCGGGCCGGGTGATGTTTTTCTGGAGAAGAAAGCTCTTGGCCTCAGGGAAAATGATGCCGGTATCCTTGGTGAGATCGGCAAGTGATGGGCCCTTGCTGTTGGTGCATGAAAGCAGGGTTGTCCCTACGACCATCAAAAGGATTAATCTTGAAATAAATGTTGGCAGGATTTTATGTTTCATGATTTCTGCTTTGGGTGGATTTATGGAAATATTATGGCAAGGGAAGTCGATTCGGCGCTCATGAGATCGCAAAATTACGGCCATCATTTTTCGCTGCATACAGTAACATTTTGCGCCGGGGGTTCAATATAAATTTTTCGGTGATCATGGCGGATGATTTGTTGTATATCGTCTATTAGCATGTGACTTACGAGAAGAGGTTTCAGCGGATTCGGCGATTATTTAAACATCTTTGAAATGCGACGCTAAACAGCTATATTGCCCGATGATAATCTGCCGCTTGCGGCGAAGAAAAACCGGGTCAGGAATCACCTCGGTAATATTCAGGAGACAGGTAAAGTGAAAATATTGATCACCGGCGGGGCAGGGTTTGTCGGGAGCAGTCTGGCCCGTTTGTTTAAGGAGAATGCTCCGCAAAACAAGATTGTTGTGTTTGACAATTTAAGGCGGCGGGGATCTGAACTCAATCTGCCAATTTTTAAGAAAGCTGGGATTGAGTTTGTTCATGGTGATATCCGCAGTCAGTCAGATTTCTCAGCCCTGGCTGATTCCTTTGATCTGTTTATTGAAGCCTCGGCCGAGCCATCGGTTCTGGCCGGTACCGGCGGGGATTGTAATTATCTTTTTGATACCAATCTGCGTGGCACTTTTAATTGCCTGGAATTTGCCAGAAGGCAGTGCGAGGCGATGTTTTTCATCTCTACCTCAAGAGTTTATTCAATTCCGGACCTGCTGGCCTTGCCTTTGGTTGAACAGGAAACCAGGCTCGAAATTAACGATCAGAACCCACTTCCACATGGCTTGACGGCCAAAGGGATTAATGAGGAGTTCAATGTTGCCCGCTATCGCTCCCTTTACGGTGCGACCAAACTGGCCTCTGAACTCTTGATCCAGGAATACTGCGCCGCCTTTAATTTAAAGGCGATGATTAATCGTTGCGGGGTAATTGCCGGGCCCGGACAATGGGGCAAAACCGATCAGGGCGTGTTCGCCTTGTGGGTGGCAAACCACTTTTTTAAACGAAAGCTGAGATATACCGGTTTTGGCGGCATCGGCAAACAGGTCAGAGATCTGCTGCATCCCGCTGATTTGTTCTCTCTGATCATTAAGCAGCTACCGGTTATGGCCAAGTATTCCGGTGAAGTTTTTAATATCGGTGGCGGTCTTGCTAACTCCGTCTCTCTGCTGGAATATACCGGGATCTGCCAGGAGGTGACTGGTAATAAAATAGAGATCAACTCCGATCCAGAAACAAATAAAGTTGATATCCCATATTATGTGAGTGATTGTTCGCGGGCCCAGTCAGTATTTGGTTGGCAACCGGAAAAAAGTGTTTGGAAGATGGTCGGAGATATTCATCTCTGGCTGCAGGAAAACAGGGCACAGGTCGAAGAAATACTTTGAAAATGACAGGCGTTTAACGGCACGGTGAACGCTTAATAATCATACAAAAGGCTAACAGATAAACGATGGACGTCATTATAATAACCGGTTCCGCCGGCCTGATCGGCAGTGAGTCAGCCAAATATTTCCATGAGCTGGGCTTTGAGGTGGTCGGCATTGACAATAATCTGCGAAAGTATTTTTTCGGTGAAGACGGCTCCACCTCGTGGCAGAAAGAGCAGCTTCAGGTTGGGCTGGCAAACTATAGCCATTATCAGGTGGATATCAGGGACTATGATGAGCTGGGTAAGATATTTAAACGATATGGCGGCAGGATCAAGGCGGTGATCCATTGCGCCGCCCAGCCATCCCATGATTGGGCCGCCAAGGAACCGCACACCGATTTTTCGGTCAACGCGGTCGGTACCTTGAATATGCTTGAGGTGACGCGGACCTTCTGCCCGGCGGCGGTCTTTATCTTCACCAGCACCAACAAGGTCTATGGCGATCGGCCGAACTCCCTCCCCCTGGTTGAGCGGGAGTTACGGTGGGAGCTTGCTAAGGAGCATCCCTATTTTAAATTCGGGATTGATGAGATGATGTCGATTGATCAGTGCAAGCATAGTATCTTCGGCGCCTCAAAGATTGCGGCCGACATCATGGTCCAGGAATATGGTCGATACTTTGGGATGAACACCGTCACTTTTCGCGGCGGCTGTCTGACCGGGCCGGCCCATTCCGGCACCATGCTCCACGGGTTTCTGGCTTATCTGGTCAAATGCGCCGTAACGGACATCCCTTATACAATTTTCGGCTATAAAGGCAAGCAGGTGCGGGACAATATTCATTCAAACGACCTGGTTGCCGCTTTCTGGCAGGTGATCAGAAATCCGCGGCCCGGCGAGGTATACAATATCGGGGGCGGCAGAGCCAGCAACTGTTCGGTGCTTGAGGCCATTGCCCTGATCCAGGAAAAAACCGGTCGGCAGCTGAAATTCACAATCTCTGACGATAACCGGATCGGGGATCATATCTGGTGGATCAGCGATACCCGAAAATTTGAGGCCCATTATCCCGAGTGGCACAAGTCATACCGCATTGAAGAAATTATTGCCGAGATCATTGAGGCGACAAGCGGCCGCCTGTGATGATCGAGTTGTGCTTTAACTCAACAAGATACTTAAAAGGTTATTGTTTCTCTGCTGATCATTTCCGAGGCCAGGGTGGGCAATTGAACAATTTTGACTCCGACCACAAGATCATCCCCTGAGATATTATAGGTTTTGGCGCACGCCCCGCATACGTACATGGGGATTTTGGCTTGCAGGATTTCCGGCCAGAGATCACGGACGGGGGCAAAATTATGGCCATGAATCGATTCGGCAACCCCTTTTTTTGCCAGGAGAGCACCTTGAAAAATAAAAAAGATAGCCAGGTCAACTTCTTCACTTAATAGTGAAAGGGCAAGGGCCATCGCCGCATTTGATCTCTCCAGGTCATCGGTAGAGTGTTTGACCACCAGCATGATTTTCTTTTTCATAATTTTCTCCTTTTTTTTTACCAATCAGTTTAGGTGAAATTGACTTATTTTCCGGTTGGAGTTTAAGTTACTTCCAGTTGTTTGCGGATGGCTAATTTTACCGGGTAATCATCATAATCTGTTTTTTGCGTTATTTTCTCATTACAAATAATAATGACTGACGTAACAGGAAGATCAGACAAATTACATATTTATTGACATAATTTTTAAAATAGAAGAATTTATAAATAATCAATAGCAAAATTTACAGGAAAACCAGTTGATGAAAATTGCAGCTTCTCTGATGGCCGTTATCTCTATCCTTAATGTCACTCTTGTCAGTGTCGTGCTAGTGGTGCGTAATGTGCCGGGAGGAGCGCCTTAAGGGAATTAAGCAAATATAAAGTTTATTTGACCCCCGTTGGCGCGATAGCCGACGGGGGTTTTTTTATGCCAAATTTCACCGCAGAAGTGAGTTTGCCAATCTGAACAGGAGGTACAAAAAAATGCATAAAATGAATGGGGCAGAGGTCACGATCCGGCTGTTGGAACGCTATGGGATCGATACTATCGCGGGTATTCCGGGGGGTTCCAACCTGCCGTTGTATGACGCGTTGTCGCAGAGTGGAACAATCCGCCATATCCTGGCCCGCCATGAACAGGGCGCTGGGTTTATGGCGCAAGGGATGGCTCGGGCCACTGGCCGTCCGGCGGTCTGTTTTGCCACCTCCGGACCGGGGGCGACCAATATTCTGACTGCAATCGCTGATGCCAAGCTTGATTCAATCCCGGTGATCTGCATCACCGGCCAGGTGCCGCAGGCGATGATCGGCACCGATGCCTTTCAGGAAGTGGATACCTACGGGATGAGTATCCCGATTACCAAACATAATTTCCTGGTCCGTTCCGCTAAAGAGCTGTTAACGGTAATCCCCGCGGCCTTTCGGATTGCGACCGAGGGTCGGCCGGGACCGGTCCTGATCGATATCCCGAAGGATGTTCAGCTGGAGTCGGTTGAATTTGAAAACCGGCCGGAGATCTTGCCAAAATCAATTTTGAAGAACTATACCGATGAAGATCTCCGGCAGGCCGCAATGATGATTAATGCGGCGGAAAGACCGGTCCTTTATCTGGGCGGCGGTATTATGCATTCCGAGGCAAGTAGCGCGGCAATCAACCTGGCCGAAAAAAATGCGCTGCCGACCACTATGACTTTGCTTGGCCTCGGCGCCATGCCGATCGATCATCCTCTGGCTTTGACCATGTTGGGGATGCATGCGGCCCGCTATACCAATCTGGTCATGGAGGAATGTGATCTGCTGGTGGTGGCCGGCGCCAGATTCGATGATCGGGCTACAGGCAAGATCGCGGAGTTCTGCCCTGGCGCCAAGGTTATCCATATTGATATCGATCCTGGTGAAGTTGACAAATTGCGCACCGCTCAGGTCAAGCTGGTGGGTGATGTCGGGGCGATTCTTGAGGAACTGTTGCCTCTGGTCGAGACCATGAAGCGCGACAAATGGCGGGCCCGGGTTGCGACCCTGAAAAGTGAGTATCCGTTTGTGATGCCCGACGCCGATAACCCGCTCATGCCTTATGGGTTGATCCGGCGGATTGCCGAAATCGTTGATGATGATGCGATTATCGCGACGGATGTCGGCAAGCATCAGATGTGGGTGGCCCAGGCCTATCCTTTTCGGCGGCCGCGGCAGTTGCTTACCTCCGGCGGCCTCGGCACCATGGGTTTTGGTCTGCCTGCCGCGATCGGCGCCTCTCTGGCCTGGCCGGCCAGAACGGTAATTTGTTTCAGCGGCGATGGCAGTATTCTGATGAACATTCAGGAACTGGCAACTGCGGTTGAGCAGCAGGTCAACCTGAAGGTGGTAGTTTTAAACAACACCTCGCTAGGGCTGGTCCGCCAGCAGCAGGATCTGTTTTTCGGTAAGCGATACTTCGCTTCCGAGTATCGCAATCATGTTGATTTTGTGACCATTGCCCGGGGGTTTGGGATGCAGGCGATTGATTTGGGCGAAAGCGTTGATCCGGTTGCGGACCTGACCGCCGCCATCCGGCGCGAGGGACCGTGCCTGATCCATGTGCCGATCGCCAGAACCGAAGAGGTCTACCCGATGGTACCTCCCGGCGCGGCTAATATTGAAATGATCGGAGGTGAGAAAAATGCAGACTGTTGAATCTAAGCTGGTAACGGCAGGCGATAACCGGAACAAAGCAGTCCTGGAGCTGACCGTGAACAATCATCCCGGCGTGATGTCCCATATCTGCGGTCTTTTTTCGCGCCGGGTTTACAATATGGAAGGAATTTTATGTATGCCGATTGATGATGGCCGGTTGAGCCGGGTCTGGATCCGGGTTACCGGCAACGGCCAGCTTGAGCAGATCGCCAAACAACTCCGGAAACTCGAAGATGTGCAGACCGTACGTTATCACGAAGCGGAGCATGAAGTCTTTGTTCAACTGGAGGATTATTTCAGGGTGAGTTGAGAGTGATCTGAGCAGGGGAGGGCTACGCTGACTTCGGGTAGCTCTCTTCTGCGTCCTGGAACATGTAAAGCGAAACGCACCCCAAGGGTATTCGAAGTCTGCGTTTCCTTATCTGCTACGCGGCACATTCCCCGCAGTTTGAAGTCTCACACTGAATCCATTTACTATTGCATAACTAACTACCGGAGTACACTGCGAAAATTAGCTTTTTCAATCACGATATTTGTATAAAAATGAAAAAATATATGTTTATAATTTAAAATATATTTTGCGTATTTTTTTACTCATGATTTAGGAATTTAATTAGTTTTTTAATATTTAACTTAGTACCCAACCATTAACGAGGTAATGTTCATGAAAAAAACACTGGCAGTTATCGGGATGATTGGTCTATCGGGATTTCTCTTTGCTTGCGGCGGAGGTGGAAGCAGCTCCACCCCAGCCAGTGATACCACCCCGGTAGTAACAGAAGAAAGTACGTCGGCAACAGAAAATGTAAGTACAAACACTCCCGGTACTACCAACATTACGACCGAATCCGGTGCCCAAATCTCAGTCCCTGAAGGGGCGGTGCCGGAAACCATTAGCGGTGGAAACGGAACTATTGCCTTCTCGATTGAAAAAGATACGACAACCCAGGTTACCTTACCCGAGGGGGTGACCAGAAGTAGTGATATATACCGATTCGGTCCCGGCAGTACGATATTCAACAGTCCGGTTGCGGTAACCATCCCCTATTCAGGTGTATACTCGGCGGAAAAAGAATATACCCTTTATCGAGTAGATCCAACGACGGGCATTGCCGAGCCATACAGCGCGACTTACAATGCCGACACCAATTCCTTTACCGCTCAGACCTATGAATTTTCGCCATGGTTCCTTGGCGACCGGCCATATGCCGACACCGCCAGCGGCTGTGTCAATGTCGATAATTCATCCTCTTCCATCTGGCGTAGTGTTGTAACCCAACAATATACCATGAAATACCCATCGTCCGGTTTTAATGGGGCTTCAGCCCTTTGGTCAAACGGTTCTATCGGCTGGAGTAATCACAGTGACTGGTACTTACCGCAAGGTACTTACCAGATGTGTGTCGAAGGTGGTGATCTTAACTCGAGGGTTCACTCCGCATCAATCCCGGTGACAATCGACAGTCCCTGGCATTACGATAGAAGGGTGTGTACTGATTTAAACATCGGCAGCGTCTCTTTGAACCAATCCGGACCTTGCTCCATGTCACCGACCCCAACCCCTTCCGTAGGCACCGGCGATCTACAGATCAGTCTGAGCTGGCATTCCGTCGCCGCCATTGATCTCGATCTGCATGTCGTCGAACCGGGCGGAGAACTGATTTATTACCAGAATACTGACTCAGCTGCCGGAGGCGAACTCGATCGAGACAACAAATGTGACGATTATATTAACGGCCAATCAGAAAACATTTTCTGGACCAGTCCGCCCGCCGGTCAATATACGATCAAAATCGATTTTTTCGACAATTGTTCGAGTAGCAGCACAACAAGTATGCCCTTTGATCTCAGGGTAGTTAACAAGGGAGTAACAACGACCTACTCCGGCACCGCGTCCACCTCCAACACCGAGGCGGTTACCTTCAAAACCATTACGGTAAATTAATCCGTAAAATACGTTATCAGTAAAGTTTTCCAGTGCTCGCCCCCTCTTCGGAGGGGGCTTTTTATTTTACTACCGGGAATTAAATTTCTTCAGATTCTCTTAGAGAAACATAATCGACAGATGTTTGATAAAGCCGAGTTAAGCAGCATGTCTGCTTGTACGAGACTTATGCCCTTGCGGTATAAGTCGGCACATGACTTTCCCAAGACGAGAAAATATTTTTTTCATCACCAGGAGAAAGTCAATCGCTTGACAAGGGCCTTTGAATGGTTGACCCGATAATTTATGGCATTGCCTGCAATAATATCAGGGCTTGGCGTCAATGCAATTATTGAAGATGATAAACCGGCCGCCGGCGTCGATGCCAACAAGTCATGACGCCGAGCAAGCCGGGTAATTATGAACTGCTTAATCAGCCTTATTTCTTACTCTTCATGGTGGCGGCCAGGGCCTCTTTTTCTTGTTTCATTGCCTCTTTGCCGGCCTCATAGGCGGCAGCCAGGATCTTTTTCTGGTCATCCACAAAGTGTTCGCCTTTTTCGATCATCTCTTTGCCACGGTCGACCAGAGGGGAGGCCTGGGTTTTGAGGTGTTCGGGGAGTTCGCCTATTTTATCCTTGAGGTCATTGCTGAAATCACCGATTTTCCCCCTGGTATCCTTGCCCGAAAGGGGCGAGAACAACAAGGCGGTGGTGGCGCCGGCTATGGCCCCGATTAGAAAGGAAAGGGCAACGACTCCGCCATGGTTACATTCATTGTTATTCATTGTAATACCTCCGGTTAATATTGTTTCTTCGGTTTATTGAGAAAATAAAGAAAGGCCTGCACCCCGGCGTTAATCCCGCTGATTTGGGCAAAGACCGGGGTGATACTGTTTTTTATCAGATTAGTGGTGACATACAGGGTGTCGGCCGCATCCTGGGCGGTGGAAATCACCTGGTCAGTTCGGAAGGTCTGATTATTGATGGTTCCGGTAATGGTTTGGATTTCTTCCGAGGTCTGGGTCAGCGCCCTGAGGAGTGGTGGGAGATCCTGATTAAGGCTGTCGAGCAGAACTTCGATCTTGCGGGCACTTCGCTTGGTCTGCACCAGAGTCGGCACCAGGACGACAATCAGGGCCGGCAGACAAATCGTGATCATGAGCAGAAAGATATCAAGCACAGCCATTAGTGTTTCTCCCTAGAGTTTTGGTAAATTATTGAAGGGGGCGCCAGAAGGTCTTTGCTCCTCCCCCGACAATAATTAAAATAATTGCAAGCAGCATGCCGCGGGTAAAATTTTGTGAAAAATAACCTGAAGCCCTTTATTTACAACAGACGGGCTTAATTGGGGAAAACAGCCGGATAAGCAGGCATCGGCGGGCAGGCCTCAATAAAACGACGGCCCGCAATATGTTGAGGTCTAAAAAAAACTTGGTTTATCAGACCTTCCGGGATGCGTTGCTTTATCTAGAGATAGTCTGCGCCGCGCCACTCGACCGCCCCGAACCGGGCTTTGCCCAACCAGGTATATACCAGGCTGACGGTGCTGTTCGACTGGTAGCTGTCAGGCGATTCGGGATATTGGGCATCCCGGGTTGAGGCGATGTATTTGAGGCCCAGAGCGTGACGGCCATAAACGCGGACGGTAAATCCGGTGTCAAGGCGGTTCACGAAAGAAATAACTGACTTGGACAGGAGCAATTTCGGAGCCAGGCAATTTTGACCTGATCAAGAAAAGTAGACACTTTAAATGAGCCGTTTTTTTCTGAAGCCCCAATTTCTAAAATTATTCCGGACTGACACTAGACAGGAATGAAGCCTGTTAATGGATAACGTTTTTCATTGACGTACTTTCTTATAGGCGACCCTACGCCGGCTTTTCACAGTTCAGCAAGTTTTACGCCGACCGCCTGCGTCTTGATATTTATTTCTTCAACCTGTTTGTAGTATTTCACACAGGCAGCGGCTTTGACTTTATCAGTCTTGGCCTTGAGCAGGTCAATTTCGGTACCCCACTCGTCCAAACAGACCTCCATTTTCTTTTCATAAACTTCTTTCAGGTTCATAAGTAAACTCCTTTTTATTTGGGCATATTTGGATTAGGCCCATCTGTTTTAAAGGTGTCACAATCATTTCGATAAAAAAGGTGGTCGGACTATTTATCTCTGCCGTCCAGTTCGAGCTGAGACAAATAGTGACAAACAAGATTATGGGAAACGGCCCGCGCTTTTCCCGTGATTCGGACCGGGAAAAGCGCAGCGCAATGGAGATTAATGTTTCCTGTTTACTTAACCCGGATAAACTGTACTCTGTTCAATCCTCGCTTTAGGGGATAAGTACCTTAACCATGGCCAGGGTCACTTTTAATCAGGACAACTTTTTAATATCTTGCGATAAAAAACACGAAAATAAGCGTTAAGGTTCTAAAACCTTTGCGACCTGACCGATCTTATTCTGGACTTGACCAGTTATCTTTTCAGTGATGCCTTCTGCTTCCAGAGCAGGTTTAGCGCCGATCTTTCCGGCGATCTCCTTGATTTTTCCCTTTACCTCGTGAAACTTGCCTTCAATCTGATTTTTCGTGCTTGATTTCATATCGTTCCTCTTTAGTACCTGAACCCCAGATTAACGGTGGTAATAAATCCGTCCAGATCAATATCCTGGCCACCGAATGAAGGCTTGGACCAGAGGTATTTTCCTTCAAGACCCACAAACATCTCCTTGTTAAAATTAAGATTGACGCCGCCACCGGCGTGCAAACCAAAGGAAGTCTCCGAGGATCCGCTAAAGTTACCGGTATTTCCGCTCACATCCAGATCAGTTATATAGGCTCCGACTCCAAGCAAACCGTATGGCTCAAACATCCCGAGTGGTAATAAAACCTTACCGCTTAGGGTTACCGGCACTACTTTCAGTTTTGTTTCGCCGGGTTGGGCGGCCGCAGAGCCCTCACTCTGGAAGTAGCCGGCACCCAACTCCAAGGCAACCATGGGCAGGAAATAATGCCCGGCTGCGATCTCACCGGCAAATCCCGTCTCGCTGTCCAGGCGGGTCCTGCTGCCACCATTGAAATCATTAAGATCGTGCGAGCTGCTGGGCGAATAAACTCCAGCCTTAATCATCAGATAATTTGCCGGGTTTTCTGCTGCAAAGGCCGGAGTGATAATTCCCGTCAAGGTGGTTGCGAGAACAATGGTCATAACACTAGATTTTTTCATAATATCTCCTTTGAGGTGGTGATTAAATTTGTCTTTGCCTACTTTCGACATTCTTATTGGTGCTTTTTCACAGGATGCTCCCCATGTAAAGCTGAGTTGAGCAGCTCGTCTGCTCATACGAAACTTATGCCCTTGCGGTATAAATACCTCCTCGCCAAACGAATTTTTTTGAGAAGGTCAAAGAAAACAAATAGTTATAAGAGGCGTACATGGGTACACTTCCGCGTAACTGCGCGGTTTGACGCAGAAATTCACGTCGGTCTTCTGCTAAAACTAGTTCCTGAACTGACTCTCCGGCAAGACGCCTTCATTAAGAATAATCGCCTCAACCCGGCGGTTCTGCTGTTTGCCGATGGCGTCATTGTTGTTGGTCAGCGGATAATTTTTGCCGTAGCCGATGGTGACAATCCGATCGCCGGCAATGCCCCTGTTGACCATGGCGAATTTAACCGCCGCCGCGCGCTGCTCGGAAAGGCCCTGATTGTAGAAATCTTCGCCGACATTATCGGTATGGCCTTCCACCAGAAGATTACGGTTCTGTTTTTTCTGCAAGAAATCGGCCAGTTTCCCCATGCTGCGCTGGGCGCTGGCATTCAGGTCGGACTTGCCGGTGGCAAAAAGGACGTCACCGATGGTCAGGACGATCCCGCGGTCGGTTAATTGACCCTGCAACTCCGACATTTCCGTCAGCAGCAGGGCCAGTTCGGCCTTGGCCTTTTCGGCCTCTCTGGTCTGTACCTCGGCCTCGGTCTTGGCCTGTACTGCTGCTCTGGCCTGCTCCACTGCCAAGGCCCTGGCCCAGTCCGCCTCTCTGGCTTCAGCATAAGCCTCGGCCTTGGCTAAGGCTGCCTCCTGGGCCTGGATATCGGCGATAATTCTCGCCCGCTCGGTCTCGTTGGTAGCCGTTACCAGTTGTTGTCTGACAAGTTCCAAGGCGGTAACCTTAGCGGCCAAATCACGCTGGAGTAGTTGTTGCTCCACCTGGCTTTTCAGAAGCTGAACCTCAGCCCTTTCCCGGCCCAATTTGACAATCTCGTCTCTGGCGACTACGCCCTCGGCCAAAGCCACCGAGGTCTGCGATTTACGTTCCGAAATATAGGACAATCGGGAAAGGTCATTAAAAAGGACTTCTTCCTTACTGAAATAAATGCCGCCGTAAGAACCAATACCCTTTTCGGTATAGACTCCCTCGCGCACCTTCTCTGCCTCCTGCAAGGACTTTTCGGCGCTCTGTAGGGTTCTCAGGGAATAGGCTTCCACCTGCGGATTGGCCTTGGCCTGGGCATAAGCCACCCGGGCCAGATCCAGACGCTGATTGGCGGCCTGCTCTCCGTGATCGGTCGCCCCGAAGCAGCCGGTTAGGGCAACGCCGATGGCGATTGCCAGGGCATTGATTTTCAATTGATTGGGAAAATATCGGTAAGTCATCTCAACTTCTCCTTATAGATAGATGATTAATTGACGGCCAGCAGCTCGATTTCGGCACGCACCTTCTGGATTGCCTGGCGCATGACCATGGCCTCATTTTTTGCCTTGGCCGTGGAAGCCGCAGCCCGGGCATAATCAGCATCCACCATGGCCTCGTCAACCAGCGTGTTGGCGGTAAGCATGTCTTTGGCTTGCACAGCCAGTCTGGCTGCTTCAAGCTTCTCTTCCGCCGCCTCTAGCGGTGTCGGGGCATACACTTCGGCCTCTGCCGCCTTGGCGGCGCTGATGTTGTCCTCCAGGGCAGGAAAACGGGAACTGACCGTATCCTTGGTGGCGCAGCCGCCGACCAGACCGAGACCCAACGCAGCCAGGCCGATTAAGAGATATTGTGAAACCTTATTCCTCTTCATGGATAATCCTCCTTGTCTTTTAAACTGCAAACCGTGACCAGACAGGTAAAACTCTGGGGCAAACTGCTGGGGCTGCTTGCTATCACGTTATTTCCCGGGCAGACTCCTGAGCACCACGACTGTCAGCAACAGTGGTGCCCGCATCCACAGACCTTTCACAATCCTTTGTTTAAATGAGTTCTCTGGGGAGCCCACTCACGAGGGTTGGCAGGCAAGAAAGCGGGCAATGCCCCCGGGCATTATGTACAGAGATGTATGTTGCAAATAACGCGCCATTAAATAAAATTGCGGCAGATCAATAGGCAACTGGCTGATTGACCGGTGAAAGGCTATTGTCGTCCATTCGGACGGGAAGGGTGGCACCTTTTATTTTCCTTCATATATCGAGGTTCCACCAAATGTTGTGGCCGGAAAGACAGGTACAGTTTCGCTGTTTGTTCCGGTTTTTCAGGATAATCGCCAGTAAATAAAGGTTTCAGAAATATTTTTGGATAATATGGTCTTCGGTATGCTTGATGCTGACTGAGAAGGTCAGACCGGCAAATCTGAGGAGGACAGTAGGCGGAGATGAATCAAATATACCTTAGGACGGCAGGATCTCGGATAAAACCAAAAAAGAACTGGATGCCGGTGAAAACGCCATTGGCCGGTTTCGGTTTTGAATCTCCTTGGAGTTTTGGCGAAATGAGGATATTGGCCAAGCGGTTGACTGCAGCATCACAAGAAGTTGCAATTCGAACTTCAATCCACGCTTACCAGTAGCCGGTTTTTTTGATTTTATCTTTGGTCTTTTTGTCAATATTCGGTTGAAAGGAATAGTCGGTATCCTGGTAGTTTTTCAGGGATTTACCCCATTGTTCAAGCTCGGTGGTGAGCTCATCTCTGACCTTTGGTTCTTTTGCATAGCGGTCGTTTTGCTCATCGGGGTCATTTTCGGTGTTGAACAGTTCTCTCTTGCCGAAAATCGTGGTTCGGACTGATTCGCTGAGCCAGGGAATAGCCAGGAAGCTGTGAAAAACATGGAGCTTCCATTCCTTCGTTCGGATCGCCTTGAAATAGGGCATTTGGCCGTAGACGTATTTACGAGGAGTAAAGTCGCCGGTTTGATTGATCAGGGGGGTGAAGTCGATTCCCTGATTATGGTAGGGCGGTTTGATTTTTAAAAGCCCCAGAATGGTCGGCATTATATCAACGGTCTGGCTTAGTTCTTCAATCTTGCTGCCTTCTTTCCGGCCGGCTGTTTTGATGATCAAAGGGACCCAGGTCACCTCCTGATACAGGCTCATGCCATGGCCGGAGCTGCCATGTTCGCCGAATTCTTCACCATGATCGGCGCAGATGATGATCATGGTGTTGTCGTATAAATCCAGTTCCTTGAGTTTATTGATTACCGGGCCGATTACTTCGGTGTCAAATTCGAGAATCCCCGCGTCATAAAGGGCTTTAAGGTATGCAATGTTTTCCTTATTGTCGGGATTGATCCTTGATTCGTAGACCTTGTTGGCAATTTCATCATATTTATATTCAAGATTTTTTCTTTGGAGATAACGCCTGATTTTTACGGCGGTTATTTTGTAATCATGAGCAAAAAGGTCGGCCTCGGCCATTTCTTTAAGCAACTCGGGACCGAGGATTTCATAGGGGTATTTCTGGTAATTGAAGACGCCCTGCCGGATGACTTCGACCGTGGCCTTTTCGATTGCATCAAAGCTTTCAAGGACGCCGACATCTTTATGCTTGGTAAATTGATAGATGTATTTTTCGGACGGGATATAGGGGGAATGGACATGATATGAGTGGAAGTTAAGAAAGAATTTCTGGTCCTTGTTGCGTTCGATCGCCCGTAAAACCTTGCTCCGGCCAACCGCCAGATCGTTGTCGAAGTTATCGATATAATCAAATCCCCGGCCAAAACCCACTTTGTTATCAAGATGCGGATCATTAGGCCCATACCATGAAGTCGCGAAACCATACATCTGAAGAATCTCGGCCAGCGTCTTGATCTTGGGGGAAAGAATATCTTTGGCGATATGCAGCACCCCATGGGAGAAAGGGTAGAGTCCGGTAATGATCGACATGAAACTGGAAAGGGTCACGGTGTGCGGCGTGAAATTATTCATGAAGAGGGTTGATTCTTTGGCTAACTGGTCAATGTTGGGCGAGGTATCTCTTTGGTAACCGTAACAGCCCAGGCTGTCGGCCCGGAGGGTGTCAATCCAGATGAAAACGATATTGGGCATCTCTTCGGGGGATAGACCTTCGACCGTCGATCCGTGACAGAATTTGGGGGAAGACAGATACAGAAAGATGAGGAGCAGACTGACGGAGAAGTTATAGTTTATAGGACGCATAATCTTGTTTTTCTTATGTTTTATCATGGAAGTGACAAGTAACGAGTAAATAGTAACGAGTTTTTCCCCTTGTTACCCGTCATTTTTATGTTTTATTGTTTTTGCGCGTGGGGACGGATGTTAGTCGGTTTATCCTTCCAGAATATTATTCGATTTTTGAAATAAGCATGTTATAAATGTTCTGGTTCAGAGTCAAACAAGAATTTCAGAAACAAACAAGGTATATAGGCGAGCAAAATGAAACAGATTTTTGTTGTATTGTTTATTGTAATGATCCCGATGATTGGCCACACGGAATGTATCAGCGGAAACTGTCAGGACGGGCTGGGCACTTTTGAATTACCGGACGGCCATAAATATGAAGGAGCATGGCAAGAAGGCAAGCCAAGCGGTTACGGCCGGGCCATCCTGCCAAACGGCAATAAATATATCGGCGAATTTTTCGAGGGGGCATGGCGCGGTCATGGCGCCGAGATCTATCCGGATGGCCGGAAATATATCGGTGAATTCGACGGCAGCAAATACAACGGCGAGGGCACGATAGTAACGCCTTATGGCGATACCTACACCGGCCAATTCACCGATGGCGAACCTGACGGCACCGGCAAGATGGTTTTCAAGGAAGGCGGTTTTTTTGTCGGCGTTTTTGAAAAGGGTAAAGTCGGCAACCAGGGAACATTATTTACCCCGAAAGGTCTGGTCTATGTTGGTAGTTTCCGCGAAGAGGCATTTGACGGCATGGGAACGATGACCTGGCCGGACGGCAGAACATATTCGGGGCAATGGGTCAAGGGGGAGATGCAGGGCAAGGGGACCATGCTCTGGCCGGATAAACGCATCACCACCGGATCATGGCAGGGCGGAATTCTGGAAGGAATTGGTTGTGAGTTCGATCCGAAGGGCCTTGAATCATGTGGCCTGTTTCAAAAGGGCAAGTTGGTCAAAGCCGCAAAATAAATTACGGTTTATCCGATCACTGTGCTTGTGGCTTATATCTTCATTGGATCCCCATTCTCAGTTCCCCTAAATGGTGTTTCTTATAATGTTGCTTGATTTGTCATGAAGGAAAATCCTGTTCCGCCGGTAATCATCATCGGCATGCATCGCTCCGGCACAAGTCTGCTGACTCGTCTGCTTGAGAAAATTGGCGTATTCTGGGGTTGTGTCAAAGATGACAGCAATGAATCGATCTGCTTCCAGTTATTAAATGAACAGATGCTGAAGCTGGAAAATTGTAAATGGGATGATGCTCAGCGGCTTGGCTCTTTATTTACTGATCAATCAAGATGCCGGCGGGCTGCCCGCAAAGTTGAAGCCGTAGTCGACGATAATTTTTTCCGGTTGTATTGGGGCCAGCCATCTTTCGGACAGGAAAAAGGATCAGCCTATCCCGCCTTGGCCTGGGGTTTTAAAGATCCCCGGAATACCTTTACCCTGCCGTTCTGGCTGGAGCGTTTCCCTAAGGCAAAAGTCATCCATGTTATCCGAAATGCGGTTGATGTTTCGGTCAGCCTCTGGCGGCGGGAAACCAGTCGGCCGGAAGGCCGCTCGCATCATCATTACTCTGCCCGGTGCCAGGATCTGGCCGGCTGTCTGTCGTTGTGGGGCTGCTATGTTAAAAGGGGCTTGTCCTATGCCGGGAGCGGGGTTGATCTCCACCAGTTGATTTATGAAGACCTGCTGGCCAGACCGGAAGAGTCCCTGCTTTCTGTTGCCGGCTATCTCGGGATTTCTGAAACTGACGGGATCGATGAAGTGTGCTCCATGATTGATCGGAGCAGAAGTTATTGTAATCAGGATGACCCGTCCTTGTCTGATTTTATCCGGCAAGCGAAAAATGACCCTCTGATGATCGAGTTATATCCTGAGGAATGCCGTTGAATATATTTAAAGAATTAGCTGCCAACCGTTTTTTGATCTGGACCTTTGCGGCCCATGATTTCCGCAGTCAGTACCTCGGGTCAATTCTGGGGTTTGTCTGGGCGATGATCAAGCCCCTGATTATTGCCGGGATTTATGTGCTGATATTTTCCTCGGTAGTGCCACCGGAAAACAGCAGCGCCGGTAACACTTCTTATTTCGGCTTGTATGTGTTTGCCGGAATGTTGCCCTGGTTTGTCATTCAGGAGTCGGTGCAGCGGGGTTCAACCGTCTTGCTCGATCATGCGCATTTAATCAGAAATCATAAACTGCCGCTCTATATCCTGCCGCTGCATATCGTGATCTCCGCCACTGTTTCCGGGATTCTGGCGATTATCGTCTTTATGGGGGTGAAAATATTTTTTGTCCATGAAGTCGGGATCTCTTTTGTTCTGATCGCTTTAATCCTGCCTCTGCAAATTCTTTATTGCTGGGGGCTGACCATGCTGATTTCAACGGCCCATGTGTTCCTGCGCGACATTTCACACCTGACCATCGCGATGCTGACCATCTGGTTTTTTGCTTCGCCGATTGTGTTTACGGTTGAGAGTCTGCCCTGGTTTCTGACCATGCGCTGGGTGAATCCTCTGGTCAGTCTTACTGCGATCTACCGTGATTTACTGCTTTTTCAACGGTTGCCGGCTATAATTGATATCACCTGGTTTGCTCTGCATACGGTGGTGGTCCTGATGATCGGCGGCATTTTTTATCAAAAGACCTGCCGGGAAGTTGTTGATCTGGTTTAAACTTGTTTCTTATTCCCTGTGAGATTGGCGGATTTTTAGCGTCTATTTTGTGAGCAGTTATGGAGTTCTGGTGAGCATGCTCCGCCGGGATGGCTGATTGATTGAAAAATTCTGGATGTAAACGTGGCCCAGGTAAGAGTTATAAATATTGCCAAGTATTACCCGACTTATAATTCCCGGAAGTCGAGGTTGGCAAGTCTGTTTACGGGTTTTGACCGTAGCAGGGCGGAGGCAAGGAACAATGTCGCCCTGGAGGATGTAAGTTTCGAGGTCCCGGCCGGCCAGTGTCTGGGCCTGATCGGCCGGAACGGCTCCGGCAAAAGCACTCTGTTGCGGATTCTGGCCGGGATCGTCAGTCCCAGTGAGGGCCGAGTGGAAGTCAACGGCCGGATCTCAACCATCCTTGATATCCAGAGCGGGCTCCATCCGAGGATGACCGGCATTCAGAATATCTATCTGAAAGGCGCCCTTTATGGTTTGCGGAAAAAAGAGATTGTCCAGCGTCTCGACCAGATCATCGACTTTTCCGGCTTGGGCGAATATATTGAACATCCGATCAATACGTACTCCACCGGGATGGTGATCCGCCTCGGTTTTTCGATTGCCATGCATATGGATTTTGATATTCTGCTGATGGATGAGATCCTGTCGGTCGGGGATATTGTTTTTCAGCGTCAATGTCTGGCCAAAATAAAAAGTTTTCTCAGCCAGGGCAAGACCATCATCCTTGCCACCCATAATCTGGGGGATGTTTCGGCGATCTGTCAGCGGGTTATTTTCTTGAAAGAAGGCCTGGTCAAGCATGACGGCCAGACCGAGATGGTCCTCAAGGATTACTGGGATATCTGCGAACGGGAGCAGAACAAGATTCCCCGGTCTCTCCATCCGTTCAATCCCGAAAATGTGTACGGGATCGATACCAAGGAGATCAAGTTTCGACAGGTAGTGTTTGCCGACCGGCACGGCGTCGAAAACGACACCTTCAAGACCGGGGAGCAGATGCAGGTGAGGATCGGTTTTCACTGCACTAAAAAAGTTTATAATCCGGTATTCCGGATCCAGTTTTTCCGCAATGACGGGCTTTGGGTCCACGGGACCAACACTTCCCGGGCCAAGGTTGATCTGGGTGAACTGGAAGGGGATTGTGAAATCTTGCTGCGGTACGATCAGCTAAACCTGCTGGCCGGCGATTATTATGTCAGCATCGGGATCTGGCCGGATGAATACGGCAGTTCCTTTACCGATATCGCCTATGATTGCCGGCAATGGTCTTATGTTGTTCATATCAAAAGCCGACAGGAAGACGGCGGCGGCATCACCTATAATCCTTTCACCTGGCAGTTGCTGGCAAATGATGGCCGGCCGGTCAGGGCAGGGGACGAGGCCGGGCAGGGTGAAAGTCCGGTTGACTGTGTTTGAAAAGTTAAAGGATGTTCTCTGGGGCAAAAGGCACAGGGCTTTCTTGTCGTCTGTAGAATAAAATTCAGCCTTGAGAGATGTTGATGGTGAAAGTTTTTCTTGGAAATGCACCCTGGCAGAAGCCGGGTTTTTACGGGGTCCGGGCCGGTTCCCGCTGGCCCCATTTTGAAGTGGAAACCAATCGCTATATGCCTTTTCCCTTTCAGCTGGCCTATGCGGCCGCTTTTTTAGAGAAGGAAAATTTTGAGGTTCTGCTGGTCGATGCCATTGCCGAAGAGTTATCGGACCAACAGTTTATTGAAAAAATTACGAACTTCGCCCCTGATCTTGTGGTGCTGGAGGTTTCGACCCCATCATTCAGCGCTGATCTGCTGATTGCCCAGAAAATCAGCAAAGATATGAGTCGGCCGGCGAAACTTGTCTTCTGCGGAGCTCATGCCCCGATGGGCCAGCCGGAATTTCTGGCAACCCATCAATATGTCGATTTTGTCCTGCTCGGCGAATATGAGTTTACCCTGTTGAACATGGTCAAGGCCATTGCGGGTAACAAGGATCTGCAACAGGTGCCGGGCCTGCTTTACCGGGAGCAGAGCGGCAAGGTCATCTCGACCGGCAAGGCAGAAATCATCAAGGACGCAGATGCCTTCCCCTGGCCGGCCAGACATTTCCTGCCGATGGCCAGATATTTTGATAATCCAGGTAATATTCCGGAACCGGCTCTGCAGATGTGGGCCAGCCGGGGGTGCCCGTATTCTTGCAGTTATTGTATCTGGCCGCAGTTGCTTGACGGCAACAGCTACCGGCCAAGGCAACCGGCCGCGATCCTTGATGAAATTGAGCAGGTCTGCTTCGAATACGGCTATAAATCGATCTATTTTGATGATGACACCTTTAATATCGGCAAGGAGCGGATGCTGGCCTTTTGCCGGGAGAAAAACCGGCGCGGTCTGGACCTGCCCTGGGCGATCATGGCCCGGGCCGATTTGATGGACCGGGAGATTCTGGAGGCGATGGCCGGTGCCGGTCTCAAAGCCGTCAAATACGGAGTGGAATCGGCCGACCCGGACCTGATTGCCAGAGTTGGCAAAAAGCTCGATCTTGATAAGGCGATTGAAAATATCGAGATCACCAAATCTCTGGGGATTAAAATCCATCTCACCTTTATGTTCGGAATTCCCGGTGAGACCTGGGAAAGTGTGGAAAAAACCGTCAGTCTTGCCAAAAAACTAAATCCTGATTCCGTCCAATTCTCAATCCTGACCCCTTTGCCGGGCACCAGGATTTATGATGAGCTGACTAAATGTGGTCATCTCAAGGTTACGGACTGGGAAAAATTAGACGGCTACTTCACCTCGGTGGTCAGAACTGAAAGCATGAGCGCCGCCGATCTGGAAGAGGCGGCGAAATATGCCTGGCGCAGCTGGGCCAAACATAAGGCTAAAAGCATGACCGCGGCCGATCTGCTCACGGTCATTAAAATGCTGCCCCGATATTGTTTTAACCCGGTAGCGGCCTGGAACCAGGCCAAAAGGTTGATTTCATAATGCGGCAACAACCAAGCATGCAGGTGACGGGTGACCAGTAATCAGATGGAAAACTCGTTACTATTTACTCGTTACTCGTCACTTTCATTTAATCCGTGATCACCTCCTGACTATGCTTGCCTATTTAAAACGGATAAAAGTTTACCCTCTTTTTTTTCAACTGCTGACCCTTACTTGTTTTGGTTGGCTTCTTTATGCCCTGGGCGATAGTTCCTCCTTTTCTTCGATCAATTGGGGGATGATTGTTTTCTGGCATATCTGGTGGCCTTTTGTGCCTCTGCTGATTTTGCTCTTCGGCAGTTTCTGGTGTTCGATCTGTCCGTTATCGGCGATTGCTGTCGCCATAAACCGGATCTTGCCCTGCCGTTTTTTCCCCGCTAACTGGATTAACCGAAACGGCCTGACGATCGCTCTGGTCCTGTATCTGGTGATCGTCGGTCTGGACGCTATTTTTGTTCTGGAATACAACGCCGGCTACACCCGGATCTTTATCAGCGGGTTGTTTGGGCTGATGCTCTTGCTGGTTCTGCTCTTCGGTTATAAGGCCTTTTGCCTGGCGGCTTGTCCGGTTGGGCTTTTTACCCGGGTGTATCACCGGTTTTCCTTGGCTGGACTTGAAAGTAATGAGCACCTCTGTGGCAAATGTAAGCGACAGACCTGGGATCGGGCAAAACCATTGTTCGGGAAAAAGAGCGGCGAAGTAATTCCTGAACCAAGAGACTGGCGATACCGGGTTGAATGTTTGAAGAGGTGTCCGAGCCACGCCACCAGGATGGTTTTTCATCTGCCGCCCAAGGAGAATGGGGTCGAGGATTGCAATTCGATCGTTGACGCTTTTGCCCCTTCCTTTCTGCTCACGACCCTGGGGGTGTCGATTCTGATCAAGAGTAATTATGCCACCGGCTTATATCGTCGGCTGTTGCCGGTGATTGAACTTTCCTATCCGATATTCATCGCCTTGCTCATCCTGGCTTTGATCATCTTCTTTGCGATGATCAACGGCGGGTTGTTTTTTATGTTCAGAAAAACGATCCGCAAAAATCCCGGCCTGTTTCTGTTCAAGATGAGAAGTCTGGTGCCGTTATTGATTTTATTTCATATCGCCCTGGTCCTTGATGAATTCCGGGGTTTGATTCCGGTCGGCTATGAATTCCCGGCCTTGAGTTTTTTGCAGACCGCCATGCCAGAGAGCAATGTGGTGCTGATCAGCGCCTATTTATTGACCGGGCTGGGGATTGTCCTGGCTTTAATCTATTCTTTTTTTGGAATGAAAACGAAAAAAAGCCCGGAGTCAGCTGTCGACTTTAATCTGTCATTAACGATTGTTTTCCTGATTGTGCTCGGCGGTTACGCCATTTTCTCCTTGAAACTTCTGCAGATCATGCAGACTTCCGCCTGTTGATTTTGATGACCGCAAAAATATTTAGATATATGCAAAGAAATAACTTATGGGTCTTGACGAGTTTTATTTATTCTTGCACATTACCCATTTATCCACAGAGGTGGAATCATCGATAATTTTGCTGGGGATATTGAGGCTAACCCAGATAAAATAGAGGTTGCCCGAACAATTAATTAGATTTTAGATCCTGTTTTTTGATAATTACCAGTGCGTGCCAAGTGGGGGATAGAGTGGAAGATTTAAGGGGTAATAAAATGAAGTTTACTTCGTTTAAGAAGTTATCAATCAGAATGGTGGGTGCCTTTTTGTGCAGCGTGTTTCTGGTCATTATGCAACCCTACGAACTTCATGCCGAGCCAAAGGGAGAAATAGCGGAAATCGGCCGGGATACCAACGTCATCCTGATTACGATCAATGTTTTGCGCGATGATCACCTGAGCTGTTACGGATATGAGCGGCAGACCACCCCGGCGATCGATGAACTGGCCAAGAGTTCGTATCAGTTCAGGAATGCTTTTGCCCAGGCCGGCTACACCTTCCCGAGTATGATCTCGATTCTGACCTCGATTTATCCGCAGTCTCATAAGGTGTATTTTTCCTTTAAGGATAAACTTTCCCCCCGGGTCAAAACTCTGGCTGAGCTCTTCAAGATTTATGATTATCAAACCGCCTGGTTTGCGGTCCTCGATGAGCCGCATCTGGCGCTCGACGCCGGTTTTGGCCGGGGATTTGATTCGACCCATTACCTTGATCTGCAATTAAACGGCAAAGAGGAAATCCCGAAATGGATCAGTGAGCATAAGAAAAAGCCTTTTTTTGTCGCCATGAATATCCGGCATACCCATGGTCCGTATTTCCCCCTGCCGCCGTATCGCGATGCCTTCAAGACCGGGAAAAAGGGGACGATTATCGCCAATTTCAGAGAGTTGCGGGAGAAGGTCTATGAAATTGTCATTAACACGATGAATCAGTCCGGGTCCATTGCCAGTGAGTTATTTACGCCGGCAACGATTAAGGATAACCCGGAAGTATTTGACGGCACATACGATGAGATGAAGTTTGGCAAGCTCGAGGAACTGACCATCCCGGACCAGCGGATCAAGCTTGGCCATCTGATGATGAAAACCTATAACGAGTCAATCGATAAATCCGACCCGGAAAATCTGGCTTATTTTATTTCATTATATGACGCCTGCATTCTGGGGATCGACCAGGAAATTGTCAAATCGATCGTCGCCACCCTGAAAAAGGAAAAGATCTTCGACAAGACCATGGTGATCGTTACCGGCGATCATGGGGAATCTCACGGTGAGCACGGCATTATCGGGCATGGTATGGAATATTATGATCAACAGGTCCATGTGCCGTTGATCATCAAGATGCCACGGGGGTCTGAACACAAGGAAGTAAAAGACATGGTGCAGAGTATCGATATCATGCCGACCATCCTCGATGTGGTCGGCATGGAGAAACCATTTAACCTGCATGGCAAAAGTTTTCTGCCGTTAATCACCGGAACCGGGGACGTGGTGGACCGGACATATGTTTACGGCGAGAATAATGATTTTGCCTATCTGCGCTCAGTGGAGTGGAAGCTGGTGGTGGTGCGCAAGGATCTGACGAAAAAAATTGGGGAAAAAGATCTGTTATTTAATCTGAATAGTGATCCGGACGAGTTAAAAAACATTAAAAATGAGGCGCCCGAAGTCTATCAGGAGTTGCGGCAGAAGTTGAAGAAACATCTGGACTCCTTGCCAGACTATACGGACCAGGAATATCAATTTGCGCCCAATATCGATCCCGCCACCCAGAACAGGATAAGAAAGACCGGATACTGGTGATAATTTTCCAAGATGGAATATACTGGCCTAATGCCACGTCACAAGCACTTAATAACAGGTATGATGCTGATGATTTCTATCCTGTTTTGTTTATGGCCTGATTTTGCCCTGGCCTCGGTTTCCCATGTCGCTACCGGTTTGCGTTGCGAATACTTGACAGACCCGCAGGGGATTGATGATCGAATTCCCCGGCTGAGCTGGATCATGGAGAGCGCGGAGCGGGGAATGCGGCAGATCGCTTTTCAGATCCTGGTTGCTTCCAGCCAAGACAAATTGACCCGTAACCAGGGCGATCTCTGGGACAGCGGTAAGGTAATGAGCAGCAGCTCCATCCAGATTGAGTATCATGGCCATCCTCTTTCCTCACGCCAGGAGTGTTTCTGGAAGGTCAGAAGCTGGGACCAGAGTGATACCGTCTCCGCGTGGAGCGCCCCGGCCGTCTGGACCATGGGGTTGATTGAAAAAAATGACTGGCAGGCCCGTTGGATCAGCTACGATACCTCTGCCGAGAATGAAGACAAAAACCTTCACCTGCCGCCGCCACCGATCTTTCGCAAAGAATTTTTATCCAAATCATCTCTGAAAAAAGCCACCCTTTATGCCTCGGCTCTTGGCCTTTTTGAGGTATCGGTTAATGGTAAACCGGTGGGCAAGGACTCCTTTACCCCCGGCTGGTCAAATTATAACAAGCGGGTTTTTTATCTGACCTATGATCTCACTAATCTTGTTTTAACCGGGCAAAACGTCCTGACTGCCGTTCTGGCCAATGGCTGGTACGCCGGTTATGTCGGTTTCATCCCGCCCCATCTGATCCCCATGGAAAATCGGGGTTTTTACGGTGACGTTCCGGCCTTGCTCATGCAACTGGAGTTAACCTATGAAGATGGGCGGCAACAAATAATCACCACCGATGCCAGCTGGAAAACGGCCACCGGCCCGATCCGAAGCACCGATATCCAGATGGGCGAAAAATATGATGCCCGGTTTGAGCGGGCCGGGTGGACAAGAGCCGGTTTTGACGATTCCGCCTGGCCGTTGGCCCAGGTTGTTGCTCCAAACAAAGACCTGATCTTGCAGGCCTATCCGGCAAATCCGGTCAGGACGCAGCAGACCCTGACTCCCCTTGCGATTACGGAACCGCGACCCAAGGTTTATGTTTTTAATTTCGGCCAGAATTTCGCCGGCCGGGTGCGGTTGCAGGTCAAGGGGGCAAGGGGACAGGTTGTGCAGTTGCGGTTTGCCGAGATGCTGCACAAAAACGGCTCGATCATGACCGAAAACCTGCGCAATGCCCGGGCAACCGATACCTATATTCTTAAAGGGGATGGTGAAACGGAGCAATGGGAACCAACTTTTACCTATCATGGTTTTCAGTATGTGGAACTGACCGGTTATGAGGGCAAACCTGATTTGACAACCGTTACCGCCAGTGTCATGCATTCTTCGGCTGCAATCGTCAGTCAATTCAATACTTCCGAGCCACTGCTCAATAAACTTTATCAGAATATCCTATGGACTCAGCGCTCCAATTTTTTCGATATCCCGACCGATTGTCCGCAGCGTGATGAAAGACTGGGCTGGACCGGCGATGCCCAGATCTTTATCAAATCCGCCCTATACAATATGGAGTTAGGCGCCTTTTTTAAAAAATGGCTGGTCAATCTTTTTGATGATCAGCGGCCAAGCGGTGCCTTTCCTGATTTTGCCCCGCTGCCGTTTCTGCAGTTTGAGCCGTCACCCGGCTGGATGGATGCCGGGATCATCTGCCCCTATAACCTCTATCGGGCCTATGGCGATACGAGGATTATCCGCCGGAATTATGGGGCGATGAAGAAATTCATCGACTATTTAACGACCAACAGTTCCGGTTTGATCAGAAAACCACAAGGCAATAATTGGGGGGATTGGCAATCGATTGATTCCCAGACGCCACGTGATGTGATTGCCACCGCCTATTTTGCCTATGATGCCCGACTGATGAGTGAGATGGCCCAGGCGATCGGTGAAGATGAGGATATGCGTCAATATCAAGAATTATCGGCAAATATCAAAAGGGCCTTTGCCCAGGCATTTATTGATCCGCAAGGCCGGATCAAGGGCAATTCGCAAACAGCCTATGCCATGGCCCTGGATATGGAGCTGCTCGATGATCAACAGAAAATCAAAGCGACCCAAATCCTGGTCGAGCTGATCAAGATGCAGGACTTTCATTTATCGACCGGGTTTTTGGGGATCAAACATCTACTGCCGGCCCTGTCTGCAAACGGGGCCTCGGAGACGGCTTTTAAATTGCTGCGCCAGCAGGGCTATCCCTCCTGGCTTTATCCGATTACAAACGGCGCGACCACCGTCTGGGAACGCTGGAATAGTTACACTTATGCCAAGGGATTTGCCAATCCCGGCATGAATTCATTCAACCATTATGCCTTTGGCTCGGTTCAGGAATGGCTCTTTTCATATCTGGCCGGGATCGAAGCGGCGGCGCCCGGCTATCAAAAAATCCTGATCAGGCCGCAGGTCGGCGATCTTTCCATTAAACAGGTGTCCGCCGCCTACGATTCGATTTATGGCCGGATTGAATCGGCCTGGCAGATTGATCCGAACAATATGTTTTCCTTGCAGGTCAGAGTTCCGGCCAACACCAGCGCCCTGGTCCGGTTGCCCGCTGCTGACGCCTCAATTACCGAAAGCGACAGACCACTTGCTGAGGCGAGCGGAATAAAAGTTAGGAAAGTCGGTTTAGATGGAGTAGAATTGACGGTGCCGGCAGGATCATACCGTTTCCGGTCAAGATTATCGATGATCCATTAATCGGATTTTTTGGGGCAGAGATTAGGTAAACAATTTCACAAAGCAAGTTTTGATGATGACCAATAAATACAGCCGCCGACAATTTATCCAATCCTCGCTTTATGGCCTGGGCGCCATTTCTGCTCTGGGTCTTGAAGGCTGTAAAGAAAAGCCTCATCCGTCCATCTCGCGTCCTAATATCCTGCTGGTCGTCACCGACGATCAACGGTGGGACGCCATGGGCTGCGCCGGCAATCCAATTATCCACACCCCGCAGATGGACGCACTGGCGGCAAGAGGGACCAGGTTCACCAATGCCTTTGTGACCAGTCCGATCTGTTGTGCCAGCCGGGCCAGTATCTTCACCGGCCTTTATGAACGGAGTCACGGCCATAATTTCGGCACCCCTCCCTTGAGTCGGCCACTGATTGATCTGAGCTACCCGACCCTGTTAAAGCAAGCCGGCTATCGCACGGGCTTTGTCGGTAAATTAGGTGTCTTTGTTGATCCGGGCCGTCATGATTTTGATCGGATGTTTACCAGTTTTGAGCCCTTGGACCGCACCCCGTATCTGAAAAAGAGGGAAGATGGCGAGCGGCACCTGACCGAGATTACCGCAGATCAGACCATCCGTTTTCTGGAATCAAATACCGATGACCGTCCTTTCTGCCTCTCGGTCAGTTTTAACGCCCCCCACGCCGAAGATCTTGATCCGCAGCAATATTTCTGGCCCCAATCCACCGATGATTTCTACCGTGATCTTCAAATTCCGCCGCCGGGGAAGATCGCCTCGGAAATCTTTGAGGCCTCCCCTGAATTTTTAAAGAATTCGCTGGCCAGAAAGAGATGGCACTGGCGGTTTGATACCCCCGAAAAGTATCAGCAGATGGTGAAAGGCTACTACCGGATGATCACCGGAGTCGACCAAGCCTTGGGGCGAATAATGAAAACCCTTGACCGCCTGCAGCTGGCCGAAAATACCATCGTTATTTTTCTCAGTGATAACGGATATTTTCTGGGCGAAAGAGGCCTGGCCGGCAAGTGGCTGATGTATGAACCGTCGATTAGAATACCCCTGATCATATATGACCCGCGAAAACAGATGCCGGCCGGTGGGCAAACTCTGGGAAAGATGGCATTAAATGTCGATATCGCACCCACGGTTCTCGATTATGCCGGGATTACAGTGCCGAAATCAGTCCAGGGTCTGAGTCTTTGTCACTTATTAAATCCTGCCGCAACCAAATGGCGAAATGAAATCTTTTGTGAACATCTCTATGCTCATCCGGAGATTCCTAAAAGTGAAATGATCAGGACCACGGAGTGGAAGTACATCCGGTATCCGGAATTCAACAACTACGAAGAACTGTATAATCATGCGAAAGATCCCGGCGAAGAAAGGAACCTGGCCCGGGATCAGAAATATAAATCACAGTTGCTCTCACTTCGGCAGCAGTGTGATACCAACGTGAAGAACCTGGCCAGGAGTTGATTCGAAACAATTTGAGCATGGGGCAAAGCTTTTAAAAATGATAAAATAGTAGTAGATTGTGATCAGTAATGAGTCTTGATTTTATTTTAGTTTTACCTTTGATATATGGAACTCAATGGATACCAACGAATTTCGTCTGCTGGACATGCTCTCTCTAATTTATGAAGATATGGATATCGATGCCATTGAGGAGCGGTTTGTCAGTTTTGTGGCGGAAATATTTTCATTTGATCGAGTCGCTCTTTTTTTTGTCAAGCATCGGAAGGGGATTCTGCAGGGCAAGTTGTGTAAAGGTTTTGAGGATGGAACGATCAGTTCAATCAAGATCCCGATCGAAGAGCAATATCTGTTCACCCGTCCTCTGATTACCGGGTTTCCGGTGTGGAATACCGTTTCGACGGAAGACCCTTTTGTTATGCAACTGGGCCTGACCAATTTTGCGGTGATTCCGGTGGTGAACCGAAAAAGAGTTTCCTGCTGGAAGATAAAAAATTGTCATTCTACCGACTGTCCGGCTTATGGCAATAAAATGCTGCGCTGCTGGTTGGTCCCGCAGACCAATTGCCGTGATCGGAAAGAGATTACCACTCTGGACAAATTGAAACAGTGTGAATCATGTCCGGTTTATTCTTCTCAGGATACCGAAGATGTCGAAGGAATTCTCCTGGTTGATAATTCCTGGTCGGATAATCCGATTGACCAGAAAACAGTTACCTTGCTTTCTATTGTCGCCCATTCAATCGGGATCGCGATTAATAACGCCAAGGCCTATTCCTCCGTTTTGCGTGAATCAATTCACGACGATCTGACTGGTTTACATAATCGCCGTTATTTTAATGCGCGTCTGATCGACGAAGTGGACAGGGCCAGACGCTATGGCGGCAATGTCAGTTTGTTGATGATCGATATCGACCATTTCAAGAAGGTTAACGATACGCATGGGCACTTGACCGGCGACGCGGTTTTGGAATGGATCAGTGAGGTATTTCGTAACGGACTAAGGAAAACCGATCTGGTGGCACGGTATGGGGGCGAGGAGTTCACGATTTTGCTTTTGAATACTCCAAAAGAAAAAGCGGTGGAAATCGCGGAAAGTTTAAGAAGGGCGGTTGCGGAATCCTCTTTGCCTGAAGATCAAAATGTGCGGATCACGATAAGTATTGGGGTCGCGGCTTTAGGTAAAGAAAAATCATTTGAAAGCTTGATCCGAAACGCGGATCAAGCGCTGTATAACGCCAAATCCCAGGGACGGGACAAGGTTTGTGTTAATTGAAGTTTTTGTCAATACCATCTCTTAGTTCAACGGACAAAGGAGAGGCCCAGACGGAAGGCATCGGTTCGTTCCTGGTAGTAAAGCAGGCTCTCGGCCAGGTTATTGACGTATTGGGCCTGGAGATAGACCGCCAGATTGTCGGATAGATACTGATGAAGCGGGTAGGTGAGGTCGATCTTGACTGAACCTCCTTCTTTGGCCCAGCGCAAGGTGGTGCCGGCGACCAGGCCTTCGGCTTTGCCTGCCTTGATTTCGAGCTCAAAATAGCCCCGGTAATCCGGCAGATCTTTGTTATTGTCACTGTTGTTGTCGACGTAGATCCAGACCTTCGGGGCGATTTGCAGCCCAAGTTCACTTTTTTGGTCAAAGAAGATCATTATCGGTTTGAGATAGAAGGTGTTGGTGCTGCGTGAGTTATCCTCCCCTTGGCCGTTTGATTCGTGACGCAGACCGCTTTGCAGAAAAAGACCCTGCATCCAGTCCGGGCGGGAGGAGAGATTGGTGGTCAGGTGAAAGAGCTCGGGTTTATAGCTGGTGTCCTCAAAGGGAATGGATTCGGACTTCAGATCCCAGAATGAGGTCTGGGTGTAGCCGAAATTCAGACCGTTGACCCATGGATGGTTTGCGGCCAGAGGTCCTTCCGGGTTGAAGAATCGATAGCGAAAACTGAACTGGAACTTGCTGTCTTCGGGATTGACCCCGACCAGAAAATAGATCGGCTCATAGGCCGAGATGTTGCCAAGGTAGGGTTGGTAGAGAGTGAAAAGATCGTCCAGGGTGAGATATTCCGCCGGTGACGTAATGACTTGATCGTCGGCCCGAATGATATCTGCCGGGAAGAGGATTATTTCCCCGATCAACAAAATCATTATGTTTGCGGTACAGAAAAATTTCATGACAATTCCCTTGGATTGGTCCTGCCGTAACCTTGACTGCATGGCACTTGTCCCTCTAGTTTATATCTTTATCATGGCTTACCATCAAATTGAAAAAATGGCACAAAATAAGAGTGGCTGGAAATCGCGGGGTATGAAATAATTTCAGGTGTATATCTTGGGTAGGGTTCCGGGGAAAATATGTTTCATGACCAGGAGGAAGGATGAAAGAGCACATTCAGACGATCCGGGAAGATCTGAAAATTATCGGGGAACTGCACGCCAGGTTTCCTTTGAAAAAAAACGAAGACAGTTGCGGGCCCCTGCTCTATACATGTATTGCCCCGTCTGAACTTGTTGAAGATCTGAAAATTTTTGTCCGGCAGTATTTCGGCCCTCCATATAAAGAGGCCGGGGAAGGGGTCTTTTTTAAAAATTTGTTTGACAAGTTTGCCCGGGCGGTCGGGGGAATGGGCAAAGATCAGACCTATTTCCGAAAGGAGATTTCAAGTGATCTGGTCCTCTGTTGCGCGTTCTGGCCGTGGAGCGGAAACTCCGGAAAAACTTCAGTCCGGTTTGAGTTGCTGGTTGGGAAACCGGTGGAAAGTGAGGCTCTGGCCGCGGCCTTGACCGGTAGTTTCCCCGGAAGCTGATAAAAGCGATGGTTCATCTTCCCGGCAAGCGTTCCTGATTATTCTGCATTTATTGGATTTTCAGCCAGAACCATATCGCTTATTTCTTCAAGCTCCTGTCGTGATTCCGCTGAGGCGAAAAGAAAAATGGCGTCTCCCTTGTGGACCAGCGGGAGATTGAGGCAGCCGATCACAATACCCTCATAGGGCGCCAGCAGCTTTTCTTCATTATCCCCGATCGGATCAATAATACAGGCGATCACCTGATTCTTTTTGACAACCGAACCCAGCGGCACGGCCGAGTGGATAATGCCGCTCTTGTTGGCCCTTACCCAGCTGGTGGCTTTGACTACAACGGAATGGGGAGCTTTTTTTCGGGCCTTCCTGGGAACCATCCCCAGTTCCCGCATTACCGAGATCACGCCTTTCAGGCCTACGGTTATGGCGTGCTCATTAAAGCGCAGACTTTCCCCGCCTTCAAAAACCAGCATCGGAATCCCCATCGCAATCACCGCCTCCCGCAAGGAGTTGTCGCGCAGCCGGGCATTGACAATGACCGGCGCCCCGAAGGCGTTGGCCATTCGCTCCACCTCCGGGTCCTCTATCGTAGCGCGGACCTGCGGCAGATTGTTGCGGTGGTTTGAGCCGCTGTGAATATCTATGCCATGGGTGCATTTTGCGACTATCTCATCGAGAAAAAGTCTGGCCAGATATGAGGCCAATGAGCCGGAATAGCTGCCGGGAAAGGAACGGTTCAGGTCGCGTCGGTCCGGCAGATAGCGGGAACGGGTGATAAAGCCATATACATTGACGATCGGGATGGCGATGAGGGTGCCCCTGAGATTATTGAGCAGTTTCAGTTTGAGCAGCCGCCGGACAATTTCCACCCCGTTTATTTCATCGCCATGGATCGCGGCGCAGACAAAAAGAACCGGCCCCTCTTTTTTGCCATGCACCACATGGACGGGCAGGTTCATTTCCGTGTGGGTATAGAGTCTGGCAATGGGCAGGTCTATGGTGGATCTTTCGCCGGCCTTGACACAGATATTGCCAATCGTAATCGAATCTCTTTTCGGCACTTTAACCTTGTCCTTTGGTTTTTGTGCGGCCTTTCTGGGCATTTTTTTCAATGAATTCAATAATCATTTTGGCGACGTTCTTGCCGGAAGCCGTTTCGATCCCACGCAGTCCCGGTGAAGAATTGACCTCCATGACCACCGGGCCATGATTGGAACGCAAGATGTCAACTCCGGCGACATTCAGCCCCATGATCTTGGCGGCACGGACTGCGGTGGAACGTTCTTCCGGGGTAATTTGCACCTTTTTTGCGCTGCCGCCCCGGTGGATATTGGAACGGAAATCACCCTCCTTGCCCACGCGCATCATGGCGGCAATAACCTTGCTGCCTACGACAAAACATCTGATATCCTTGGCGTCCGCCTCTTTGATGAATTCCTGGACCAGGATATTGGTTTTCAGGCCCCGAAAGGCTTCAATAACACTTTCCGCTGCGTTATGCGTTTCGGCGAGCACCACGCCGATGCCCTGGGTCCCTTCCAGCAGTTTAATGACCAGGGGGGCGCCATGGACGAGGTTGATCAGGTCCTTGGTATATCTGGTGGAGTGAGCAAAGCCGGTAACCGGCAGGCCGATGCCTTTTCGCGCCAGAAGCTGCAGGGAACGGAGTTTGTCCCGTGAGCGGGTAATTGCCACGGACTCGTTTAGGCTATAAACTCCCATCATTTCAAACTGCCGGACAACCGCAGTTCCGAAGAAGGTGATCGATGCGCCGATCCGGGGAATTATTGCATCAAACCCCTCAAGAGGTTCGCCTTTGAAATGGATTGAAGGTTTGTGCGAGGTGATATTCATATAGCAGCGCAGGGGATCAATGACCTTGACCTCATGGCCGCGTTTTTTGGCCGCCTCCGCCAGTCTGCTGGTAGAGTACAACTCCTGATTTCGCGAAAGTATGGCAATCTTCACTTCTTTCTCCTCTTCTTTTTAAAACCATATATATTGTCAGGTCGGGGGCCTGCTAGATATGAACGGTCGGGGTTCACCAGGAACTTGTCCGCCAGGGCGGTGCGGCCCAGGAGCATCCGAAACTGCATGGTATCCCGGTCGGTCAGGGTTATTTCCGCCTCAAGCTCTGTATCGCCAACCATGATTTTTGAGCGGATCACGTAGCGCATTTCCCGGTGGCCCCCGGAATCACACACCATTCGCTGGTCGATCACATCCGCCACACAGGTTAACTCAAAATTGGTTCTTCTTTGCAGGGGGTGGATCCTGAACCGTATTTTTTTTTGACCATCCTCTGTGAAAGGCTCCAGAAAAAATGCGTGCAGGGTAGAAGTCCTGGCTCCGGTGTCGATTTTGGCCTTTACGGCAGGGATGCCTAAATCAGGCAGCACCATCCACTCACGCCAGCCGATGGTCATTTTCGGGGGTGATAATTTCTTCATTAACTGGTCGGAAATGTCCTTATTATGCAGTCAGTCCGGGTTTCGAAATCAGCTCAGCCCTTTTGCCATTTATAGATAATCTTGTCGAGAAAATTATTCTTAGTCCCGTCTCATAATCAGCATATAAAAAAAACGGTCCATCTGTGAAGCGTCACGATGAATTTATTTTACCGCAACCTGGTTATTCTTTATTCCCAATAGCCTCGAAAAGTTATTTTTGTTCGATTTTGGCGGCAGCTTCTAACAACATAAAGAAGGATTAATTGTGTTTCGGATCGAGGTGAAACGGCGAAATATAAAAATACCATCTTGACCTTTATTGTTTCATGTGATACTTTAATGTATCAAATGAATATATGTTTGACAAATTCTGATTTAAAGGTGACATGAGTGAAAGTCTCGGAAAAGAATGGAAGAGTCTACTAATTCCAGTGTAATCAGGGATAATAATCGCCAGAAGCGAACACGAGAAAAAGTGATCAATCTGGCGATGCAGGTTCTTGCCAAAAATCCTACGGCTTCACTTAATGAGATTGCTGAAGCGGCAGAAGTGGGTAGAGCGACTTTATTCCGTTATTTCAAGTCACGAAAACAACTGATTCAGGAATTGGTTGTCGAAGCGGACCGAAAATTGGAAGATGCAACCCGGCCGATTATCGAGAAAAATCTTAGCGCCAGAGACACTCTGGAAGAATTTGTTAAAGTTCTCGTCCCTCTTGGGGCAAGTTTTCATTTTTTAAATTCTGAACAACTTCACTCCGAAGGTTCAGGTATCGAAGATCTTTACAGGAATCAGCTCGTGCGTTTAAAAGTCCTTTCAAAAAGATTAAGAGCGGAAAAAGTTGTCGCGACCGATATCCCCCTTGTGTGGATAGCTGCGGTTTTGGACAATTTGATCTACACCGCCTGGGTAACTGTCCTGGATGGCGACATCGCCCCTAATGACGCCCCGGGACTGGTACTCTTTTCTTTCCTTAATGGTTTTGCCCATCTTTAGCTTCTCCTGATAAAAAATTCGGTAATTTTTTCAAGCAGATAACTCTGGGTTGCGTTTTTTACGATTCAATAACAAATCAAGGCCTAACCGCCTTCTGTGTGGTAATCCCTCTTTTTTATTCCCACGCTGTTAATAACTGCCAACCAGTTATCTCTTTAACCGTTGTCTTTTGTGCCCTTAATTCCGAAACAACGGTTTTTTCAGCTTCAATTAATTGTGTTTAGCAGAAAGCTCTACAGAGTCAAAGTTTTGAGGTATTTCCATGAGTAAACATCTTGATCCGGTTACCGGAAAAGTAGTCCCCGTTTTTTTTGGTTACGCTGTTCCTTCGATCATCGGTATGCTGTCCTTATCATGTGCGGTTGTGGTTGATGGCATTTTTCTGGGAAAATATGGCGGCACGACTTCACTTGCTTCAGTAAATCTTACCATCCCGGCCACCGGTTTGTTGTTCGGTGTGGCCTTAATGTTCTCGGTGGGTGGGGCAATTCGTTGTGGTAAACACATCGGGGCCGGAGACTTGAAAGCGGCCAACGGCAGTTTTTCCCAGACTATTGGCTTTATCTCTTTGCTCTCTATTTTATTGACCGCCCTTGGTCTGGTTTTTATGGATCAACTTGTTTTTCTTCTTGGGGCCGATGCAACGCTGGCACCAACCGTGGCTGAGTATCTGGGCGTTTTGCTGTTCTTCACCATTTTTCAACTTGGTGCGGTCTGCCTTTCCTATTTTGTCCGAGTGGCTAATCTGCCCATCTGGGCGGCAGCGGCGATGGTAATAGGAAGCCTGCTTAATATTTTGCTGGACTGGATTTTTGTGGTCAAATTACAGATGGGTCATCAGGGGGCGGCCCTGGGGACCGGACTGGCTGAAACAACATCTTTTCTTCTTTTATGTGCGCCGTTTTTATCCAAACGGGCAAAGCTTAAATTCAGCTGGCGAAAAAAAGACATTTCAGAGGTATTTAAAGCCGGAATCAATGGCTTTCCTGAATTTTTCAATGAATTTTCCATCGGGATAATCATGTTCATTTTCAACTGGATTATCATGAAAAAACTTGGGGCCAACGGGATTGCCGCATTCTCAATCATTAATTACATGTTTATGGGAGGCTTGGTGATCAGTTACGGGATCAGTGACTCCTTGCAGCCGGTGATCAGTCAAAATTATGGCGCTTTGCAACCAAAACGGATTAGACTTTTTATGATAATCGCCACCACCACGGTTTTTGTGGTTGGCATCGTGATCAGCACTTTGCTGGCCACGAATCCGCATGTGGTGTCAGATCTCTTTATTCGTGCGGGAGAAAGGGAAACGATTAAATTGACCAACCTCTTTATCTCGAGAATCTGGCCGGTTTTTATTATCAACGGGGTAAATATTGTTCTTGCTGCCTATTTAATGGCAATGCACCGTTGCCTTGATTCAACGCTGATAATTCTGACCAGGAATCTTTTGCTGCCGGTTTTATTCCTCTTTATCATTCATGTCCTGATCGGTCATGATGCCATTATGATTGTGCTGCCCATCTCGGAACTGGTCACCTTTTTCATCTCTGTTTTTCTGATCTATAAATACAGTCCAAAAAAACTGATTGGCAAGGTCCCGGTGCTGAAAGTAGCCGTTGCTTAATCAATTTGCCGCTCTATCTTAATTTCTGGGACATTTAAGGGTTCTGCCAACCGTTTTTTTTGGAATTGACCGCAGAGCCATAAATGATCAACATCGGCCGTAAACATTTGTTGGCGACATCATCGGCCAGCGATCCGAACAATTTTTTTTGCAAGGTGTATTCTTCGGCCCCGGGCATCAGAATCAGGTCATGTTGGGTCGATTCCTCAAGAATGGTTTCCATCCGGGCTTCAGTGGCCACCGCCAGACAACGGACAAAGGGCAGGTTGTTAGCGGCCGCCCAGGTCTGCAGCTTCTTTTCCTGTTCAATAATTATTTCCGGTTGCGCGTCCGGCGGTAGTAAGCGCAGAAGACTGATCCGATGTTGACCAACGGTTGCCAGCGCACACAGTGGCGCCGCAATGGTTTCAAGTTGACGGGAATGGATGATCGGCACCAGGATTCTTTCGGTATGAAGGATGCCGGCCAGCCTTACCAGAATTACCGGGCAGGGCGCACTATTAACCACTTCCTCCAATACTTTTTTAAACTCTTGAGCGCTATGTTGCAGAGGATAACCCAGGATCAGGGCCATTCCGTTATGCCGGCGGGCACACTCCACCAGACCATCTGCTACGGTTTCAGCCTCAATAGTAACGGCCTGCAACTGATATCCCAGAGTACCTACTTCCTTTCCGGCCAAATCAAATAACGGGCTAATATTAATTGCATCTTTGCCCGGATGCGGGACCTGTCCGGGGCGGTTAATGCTCACCGCCAGGGGCGCTGATTTATGGTGATGGGCCAGCAGGGTCGCCAGCCTGGCCAGGCCGGCAACTGTTTTATAATGTGAAGCGCCGAAAATTACCGAGCCGGAAGGGGGCAAGGTCGGGTGCAATTTTTCCCAGGTCCAGGGCATGAGCTGCACCTCGTTTAAGCTTTCCTCGATTGATCCTGTTTGGTCGGTAAAATCCTCGGTGGTCTCTTTGGCCTTTTGCAAGGCGAATTTCGTAGAGGCCGGGCCCACCAGTTCGGCTAAAAAAACCCCGGCTAGTACGGTCGGGGTTAAAATTTTACCGTATATTCCAATAATTGGATCGCTGTTGATCAAAAAAACTAACCCGATGGCAATGCCGGCCTGGGGGACAAGGGCCGGCCCCAGATAAGTCCGGAGCAGGGGCGGGGCCTGGGCAAGAAAACCACCAAGGGCGGCGCCGCTTATTTTGCCAATGACCCGCAGTAGAAAATAGATCAGGCCCAACCAACCGGCGACGAGTAATGAATCGAAATCGAGGTGGGCGCCGGCCAGGGTAAAGAACAGGACGTAAATCGGTGGTTCAAAGGTGTTGAAAACCCTGAACAACCGGACATCACGCCGGTCGCGATTGACAATGGTGAAACCGACGGCCATCCCGACCAGCAAGGGAGACAGGTCGAGCATCCTGGCCAATTCCCCGCCAAGGAGTAGGAGAGCCAGCCCGCCGATCAGCATCTCGGCCCGATTACGCAGGCGGTGCATGAGGGCGTCAATGACCAGACCGGTCGTAATACCGATTGCCAGTGACAGAAAAATGACCAGCAAGCTGTGGGTTACGGCGCCGGTAAAGGAACCGGCCGTGGTCCCGGCCAGATTACGGGCAATGGCCCGGGCAAAACCGAACAAGATGAGGGCCATGCCGTTATTGATCGCCACCGTTTGGAGCAGGGTGGTGGTCAGGGGGCCGACTGCTCTGGTTTCCCGCATAACATGCAAGGTCGAGCCCGGCGCCGTGGCCACTGAAACCGTGCCTAGCAGCAGGGTGAGAACTATAATGTCAACCCTCGGTAAATCAAGATTACCAAGGCTGAAAAAGTGGTTTATGAGAAGTAAACCGCATATTACCCAAAACAAGGTGCCAATTATTTCACCAAGACTGAATGCGGTTAATAATTTCGAATTTTTCCGTAACTGCTTGATCTCCAGATGTTCACCAATGCCAAGCGCAATCAGCATTAAGGCGATCTGGCTGAAATGGCCAAGCTGGTTAGCCATAATATCTTTGCTGATCAGGTTGAAGCCGGCGGGGCCCAGGAGGAAACCGGCACAGATATATCCGGTTACCGAAGGCAGCCGAAAAAGCTGGCCGACCTTGGCCATGAAGAAACCGGCGGCGAGTAAAATGGCAAGCGCGAGAGTTATGTCCATATTCGGTATGGTTGGTGAAAAACTCCTGAAATGGAGGGTTTATGTTATTGTTTGGCCACGCTTTTTGATGACGGAATCAGTTGAGTTAAATTTGGCATACAGCCATTTTTCACTAAAAATATAGCTATTTACAAATTGTAGCATACAGTAGAAATCTTTATCTTAATTTCTCCGGCATTTATTAATTGCCGGTAACTGGTTTGATCAGCTACAAATAGTTAATAATGAAAATTAAACGCTGCAAAATAATCTCCATCTTTATCGTCCGAGACCCTTGGCGGGCAACTCTATTTTTTTATTTGATGATTCTTGCTGCCTGTGCGCCGGTCGGCCCTGATTTCCAGCCCCCTAAATTACATGCTCCGGCAAGTTGGCAAAGCAAACAAGCCGGCGGGTTGTCGGTTGCCCCTCTTGCCCCCGACAGTCTTGCCCGCTGGTGGACCAATTTCAATGACCCGATACTTTCCGGATTAATCGAGCGGGCGGTGGCCGGCAATCTTGACCTGCAATTGGCCCGGGCCCGTTTGCATGAGTCACGGGCCCGCCTTGGCCTGACCCGAGCCGACGAATTCCCAACTCTTTCTACCTCCGGCTCGGCTATTCGTTCCGGCAGTGACAGTCAGACCAGAAATTTATTTGCCCTCGGGTTTGATGCCGGTTGGGAACTGGATATTTTCGGCGGCCTTAGTCGTAGCCGGGAGGCGGCCCAGGCCGATCTTGCCGCCGGTCGAGAGGATCTGCGTGATGTTTTGGTCAGCCTGCTTGGCGAGGTGGCAATCAATTATCTGGAGACCCGTACCTATCAAGCTCGTCTGGCCGCCGCCGATGAAAATCTCAAGATCCAGGAGGACACTTTACAACTGGCCGATTGGCGTTATCAGGCGGGTTTAAGTGATGAACTGGCCGTCCAGCAGGCCCGCTACAATCTGGCCAGTACCCGGGCTCAGCTCCCGACCCTGCGGGTTGGTCTGGTCGCAAGTCTCAACCGACTGGCGGTCCTGACCGGAGATGATTTAGGTCGGCTGCGTGAACTGCTGAAAGATCCAGCCCCGATTCCTGTCCCCCCGGTGACGGTGACGGTCGGGGTTCCGGCTGAAACCCTGCGTCAGCGTCCCGATCTGCGGCGGGCTGAACAGCAATTAGCTGCCGCCACGGCCCGGGTCGGGGTGGCAGAGTCTGATCTTTATCCGAAATTCCGGTTGAGTGGTTCGATTGGTATCGAGTCGGTCGATTCCGCCGATATCCTCTCCGCCGCCAGTCGCACCTGGCGTTTTGGCCCTTCTCTTTCCTGGCCTTTGTTTGATGGTGGTAAGGTGCGTCGCAATATCGAAGTGCAATCCTCTCAACAAGAACAAAAACTTCTCCAGTACCGAAGCGTGGTGTTGGCGGCCCTGGCCGAGGTGGAAAATGCGCTCACCTCTTATGTCGAGGAGCTCCGCCGCCAGCAGGCCCTGATTGTCGGAGCCAAGGCGGCCCGGGCTGCCGCCGGGCTTGCGCAGAACAAATATCAGGCCGGGCTGCAGGATTTTTCCACCGTTCTTGATGCCCAGCGTTCGCAGTTTTCTTTTGAGGATCAATTGGCCCGGAGCCAGGGGATGGTCAGTTCGGACCTGGTGCGACTTTACAAAGCTCTGGGGGGTGGCTGGCAATTGTTGGCTGCCGAATCGCCTGACTCTATCCCGGAAATTAAGGAGTAATAAGATGCAAGATAATTCTGCCCCGGAAAAGTCCGGGGTTGCCGCAATTCTGGCCCAGGACTCTGCCTCCGGTCGGTCCAGCTTGTTGAAACGAATTCTGGCGACGGTGGTCATCTTTATTTTTGGCGCTTTATTATTGTTCTGGTGGCAGCGGGATCCTTCCGATCCCGCCCCTCAGTATAAAACCCAAGCCATTGTGCGCAGCGATCTCAAGGTGATTGTTACTGCTGCCGGTAATCTGGCTCCGGTTAATCAAGTCCAGGTTGGCAGCGAACTTTCCGGCATCGTCAAGAGTGTTGAGGTTGATTACAACGATCGGGTTTTGGTCGGTCAGGTTCTGGCCCGTCTTGACACCTCTAAACTTGCGGCCCAGGTCCTTCAGTCCCGGGCCAGTCTGGAATCGGCCCGGGCCAAGGTTTTGCAGACCAGAGCCACCGTCGATGAAACTACCCGCAACTGGGAGAGGTTGCAGTCGGTGGTGGAAATTAGCCAGGGCAAGGCGGTATCGAAACATGATCTGGAGGCTTCCCGGGCCGCCCTTGACCGGGCCGGGGCCGACCTGGCCAGCGCCGAAGCGGCGGTCAGTCAAAATGAAGCGGTGCTTAAGGTCATCGAAACCGATCTTGCCAAAGCCGTGATCCATTCCCCGATTAACGGGATTGTGCTCAGTCGAAGCGTTGATCCCGGGCAGACCGTGGCCGCCTCCCTGCAGGCGCCGGTACTTTTTTCCCTGGCCGAGGATCTGGCCAAGATGGAGTTGCATGTTGACGTCGATGAGGCCGATGTCGGTCAGGTCAAGGCAGGGCAAGATGCCATCTTCACGGTGGACGCCTATCCGGAGCGCCGGTTCCCGGCTAGGATTTCACAGGTTCGTTATGGCGCCAAAACCGTTGGTGGCGTGGTCACCTATGAGACTCTGCTCGAGGTTGATAACTCCGATCTTTCTTTACGGCCGGGGATGACCGCTACCGCCAATATTACGGTTAAAGAGGTGGTCGATGTTCTTCTGGTCCCCAACGCGGCCTTGCGCTTCGTGCCCCCAACCAAAGTTGATGGAAACAATAATCAGGTCGGCGGCAGTGTTTTGAATCGTCTCTTTCCGCGACCGCGCCACGGCTCTTCTGGTCGCAAGGAGGCCAAAGTCAAGGGTGGCAAAAAATCCCAACGGGTCTGGATGATGAAGGAAGGAATTCTCACCCCGATTCCGGTCACTACGGGCGCTACCGATGGCGTCTTCACCGAGATTGCCGGCGACCTGCAAGCAGGGCAGGAGTTGGTGGTGGATAGCATCAATGCCAAGCCATGAACAAATTGACTCCTTCCCAAGTTGAATTGTCATCTCCCCTTATCGAATTGCGCGGGGTGACCAAGATTTACGGTTCAGGTCTGGCCGCGATGGCCGCTCTGCAGGGGATTGATCTGCGGATCGACCAGGGCGACTTTGTGGCGATCATGGGCCCCAGCGGGTCCGGTAAATCAACCTGCATGAATATCCTGGGGTGTCTGGATACCCCGACCGCCGGCCGGTTTCTTTTTGAAGGGGTCGAGGTGGGAGACATGAGTCGTGATCAGCGGGCTCTGCTCCGTCGTCATTATCTGGGCTTTGTTTTCCAGGGCTACAATCTCCTGAATCGGACTTCCGCCCTGGAAAACGTCGAACTGCCTTTAATCTATCGTGGTGTGGCTCGCGGCCAGCGCCGTTCCCGCTCCAAGGCCGCTCTGGCGGCGGTGGGGTTGTCGGGTTGGGAGAATCATACCCCCGGCGAACTATCCGGTGGTCAGCAGCAGCGGGTCGCCATTGCCCGAGCCATCGTTACCGAGCCCCGGGTACTTTTGGCCGATGAACCAACCGGCAATCTGGATAGCGCCCGCAGTCGTGAAGTTATGGAATTGATCGCCGATTTAAACCGGCAGCGCAATCTGACCGTCTTGATGGTCACCCATGAACCGGATATGGCGGTCTACGCCAAACGGCAGGTCCATTTTTTGGACGGTCTTATCGAGCAGAAAACCGACCGGGGAGGAAACAGCTGATGCTTTGGGAAACCATGCTACTGGCCCAGCGGGAGATCCGCCGTAACGTCCTGCGTTCTTCTCTGACGATCCTTGGTATTGTGATCGGGGTCGCCGCCGTGATTACCCTGGTCACCCTGGGCCGGGGCGCTACCTTGCAGGTCACCGAACAGATCTCCAGTCTGGGCAGCAATCTGCTGCAGGTTCGATCGGGGCAACACTCACACGGATCGGGCGGCGCCAGCGCCAATGCCTCGGCCTTTCGCAGTGAAGATGCCGAAGCCATTACCAGTGAGATCGCCGGCGTCCGGGCGGTCGCCCCGGTTTCTTCCCGGGGCACCCAGGCCATCTCCGGAAATCTGAACTGGGCTACCTCGGTGACCGGGACGACCAATGAATATCTGGTGACCCGTGACTGGCCGCTGCAGGCTGGTCGGCTATTTACCGATTCCGAGCAGCGGGCCGGTAGCGCCGTCTGTCTACTGGGCGCCACCGTTAAGAAAGAATTGTTCGGCAATCAGGATCCGATGGGCGCTTCCATTCGTCTGGAAAAATTATCCTGCCAGGTGATCGGGGTCCTGGAATCCAAGGGACAGTCCAGTTTCGGCAGCGATCAGGACGATTTCATCCTTATTCCCCTGCGCACCTTGCAGCGGCGGATTACCGGCAATAACGATGTTGCCGCTATCTTTATCTCGGCCCTTGATCGGGCCACGATTGACAAAACCAAGGAAGATATCGTCCGCTTGCTGCGTGAACGCCGCCATGTGCCGCCCGGCGAACCGGACGACTTTAATGTCCGCGACATGCAGGAGATCATGACCACTCTTACCGGCACCACCAGAATCCTCACCACCCTTTTAGGGGCGGTAGCGGCGGTCAGTCTCCTGGTCGGTGGCATCGGGATCATGAACATCATGCTGGTCTCGGTTACCGAGCGAACTCGCGAGATCGGGATCAGGCTGGCGATCGGCGCTCTGGGTTCGGAGGTGCTGCTGCAGTTTCTGGTTGAGGCGGTTGTCTTGTCAACATTCGGCGGAGTGGTGGGAATAATCCTGGGTCTTTCCGCTGCGGCGTTGACCGCCCATGCCCTTCAGATGCCTTTCGTGATGAGTCCGCAAATCGTGGTCATCGCTTTTCTCTTTTCGGCGGCGGTGGGGGTGATCTTCGGTTATTTTCCGGCCCGGCAGGCGGCCCGACTTGATCCGATCGAGGCCTTGCGCCACGAGTAAGAAATATCTTGAAATGAAAACAAATGGAGGCATTGTTCCTTCATTCCTTACCGATAAAGAGAGGCGATCAATTGTTTTCGTAGATTTAAAAAAGCGCCTTATTCCGCGAATTAATTTTTATTAGTTGATCAACTTCCTTTCACTTACGTTTTTGATTGACGGACCATGATATTATAGATAGTAAGTTTATTAGTGGTCAGGCCAAAGGTGTTTTCAAAAAACCTTCTTTTTGTTTGGGGGCAGAACTAAAAATCAAAATTATATTATCCCTCATTCCATCTCAGTAAGTCCGGATTAATTTTAGTAGATCATATCAAAGTCCGGATCGCAGGAGGATATCTTATGTTCTTCTCCCGAAAGTTCCTCGTTCTGTCTCTTATTCTATCTATTCTTACCCTATTTATCTCATGCGGCGGCGGCAGTAATTCCGATTCGGTCGAGTCGGCCGATCCCGCTACGCCGGAAGATGAGACCGATTTTGGTTATGGCACTGTGGATAATAATGGGATTATCAACGGTGAATATCCTCTTTTGATGGTTGCGACCTCGGTTAATGGTTCATCAAAACCATATAAGGACTTGTCATATTACGATAACCTGGTTTTTGGTCCGGATTTTCCAAATATAAGAGATTATTTTCTCGAAATATCTAATGGCAAATTCACCTACAGCAAGGCGGCGGCCCTGGGCATTTATCCGCAACCTTCCTGGTCAGTTGATACTGCAACCGGGGTTCGTTTCGCCGTTGAATCGGCGGGTGAATTGGGCGGCTTTGTTTTTGATTCATACGATAGCAAGGGCGGGGGAACTGAAGGGAACGAGCCGGATGGTATAATTTCCGCCGGCGAATTGGCCGTCATGTATACCCAGAACCACGATTTTTATTATATGAACGGACAAGCTGATGTAATGGACCAAACTTGTGTAACGCCAAGCGGTTCATCGGTTCAGGTCTGCCCGGGATATGGGGCAGGCTTGGGCATAGCGACATCTTTTACCACTTACGCCCATGAACTTGCCCATCTGATCGGATCCGGGGTCAAAGATGTCTATGGGGCAAGCAAGGTCAGTTTTGAATATTCTTTAATGGGTCCAACCATGCCAAAGCAGGAACCCGCTTTTGAATATGAAACCAGACTGTATCATCTCGATCCCTATCTTAAGATGCGGCTTGGCTGGCTTGAGCCGCGCGTAATTGAGTTCGATTCAAGAGCGGTTAGCGGTCTGGTCGGCGGATGCGAAAGAATCAATGAGGCGCAACGCGCTTTCAATGGCGGGCAACCGATTATCATGTATGATTCGGAGAGAGGGAAAAATGAGTATTATATTATGGAGTATCGTAATCCCAATTCCGGCGGTTACGATCGCGATGTGCCGTCACAGGGTCTTGGCGTCTGGTATGTAAAAACCGATGCCGATAACAATATGACTGTAATCCCTCCGGGGGACGTTACTAATTTCCTGCTTTTTCCGCCGGACGGCACCCGAAAAAGTGCCGGTATTCTCTGGCAGAAAAAAGACGGGGTGTTCACTTTACCGTGGACCGTCAGCGGTGATCCATCAAACCTCTACCTCGGGGTTGGCTATTTGTATCCGGAAGCCTCTTTTCTGGATTACGAGTGGGCGGTTGGCGGACCTTTGGTGCCAAGACTTGAGGCCGAGGACACCACAATTGAAGCAAGGGTCAATGATACTATCACGATAAAAGGGATGTTCGGGGTCGCTCAATTTGGCCGGAAAGTAACACTTCATCACGCCGACAATCTTGATTATTCCCATGAATTGATTGTCACAAGTTGGAAATGCGATGAAATTGAAGTGCAGATGCAGGCCACCGATTATTTATTGAGGCCACTTGGCGACAGTGAAGAGTTTGTTCTGCGGGTTTATGATGAATCTGAGGCATATTATCTTGGTGAACAAGATGTTTTGCTTTCCGGTTCCGCCGCCCCGGTCTTGACGATTAATTCGCCGCTTGATCAGGCCCATTATAGAGAAAGTGATCTGATTCAACTTCAGGGTGAGAGTTTTCAGGAGGGTGTCGGTCGACTTTATGATGGAAATGTATATTGGGCGACAGGGACTTCAATCTTAAGAACCGGCCATCGAGAAACTATTTTTGGCAGTGAATTAGGCATCGGGACCCATGTTATTCTCTTTGGAACTAACTCTCATGCCAGCCGGCCCAACGATGTAGTTACCATTTATGTTGAGGCTGATCCTCCCGAAGAAGTTAACTCAGCACCTTCTGCTACAATTTCTTATCCAACTAACAACCAGACCTTTGAGGCCGACACAAGTGACGGCAACAACGGTTGGTATTCAAGAATCTCTTTCAATGGCGCTGCCTGGGATGAGGAAGATGGATATATATCTCATACAAATACGCAATGGAATATAAGCAGAATCGTCATGAATGGTAATGTTGAGATGCTGGTTCCGGTGGCGTCTGGTAGTAATAGCCCATTTTTTGCTAATTTGCCTGGATCCTGCGGCGGCACACGTTACCTTGTTGAATTAACCGTAACTGACTCAGGAGGGCTTATTACCACGGTCAGTATAGAAATTACCGTTAATCTGTTCTGCTGATTAACGAGTTAAACATGCAAAATGAAATGTACCCAAATGGTACTTGCTTTGGACTTCGCAGGCTCCTTCACTGCGGGGAGCTTCAAAGAAATATCGAAGTAAAAAGGGGGGAGGAGAAACGAAATAAATCAGGCGCCCCTGATCCTTTCACGAAATAGTTTCGACAAACACGCTTTATCGGTTAGATTAGCTCTAATCCTTAAGTAGGGGCAGAGTAAAGTCAAAATGTCTGACCCTGATCTCCCTGCTTTTATTAATCGTTGGGAGACAAATCTGTAAACCGATATGACCTGCGAAACCCACGCTCGTGAAAAGATTGATCGCTTGCTCACCGAAGCTGGTTGGCTGGTCCAGGATGTTAAGGACACCAACATCTTTGCTGGTAAGGGCGTTGCCATCCGTGAATTTCCCCTGAAATCAGGGCATGGCTTTGCCGATTATCTGCTCTATGTCGAGGGCAAGGCCGCCGGCGTAATCGAAGCCAAAAAGACCGGCACCACCCTGACCGGCGTCGAGACCCAGTCCGACAAATACGCCAAAGGATTACCCGATGGCCTCCCGGCCTGGTCCACTCCGCTTCCATTCTGTTACGAATCCACCGGCGACGAAACTAGATTCACCAACAATCTTGATCCCTCGCCTCGCTCTCGGCAGGTTTTTGCCTTCCATAAACCAGACTACATCTTGGCGGAAGCGGAGAAGATCGCCGATCAAACCTCCGAGGCCAGCGCCGAATATCTCAGCCTCCACTCCACCCTCCGGGGCCGTCTCCAACATATGCCCGAGCTTATCGAAGAAGGTCTGCCTGCATCCGGTGGTGCGCAGATAAATCTCTGGCCCGCCCAGATCCAGGCGGTCAAAAATCTGGAAAAATCCCTGGCCAAGGACTGCCCCCGTTCGCTCATCCAGATGGCCACCGGCAGCGGCAAGACCTTCACCGCCATCAGCATCATCTACCGGCTCATCAAGTTCGCCGGGGCCAAGCGCGTCCTCTTCCTGGTCGATCGTGGCAACCTGGGCAAGCAGACCTTAAAAGAGTTCCAGCAATACGTCTCACCCTACAACAATTACAAGTTCAGCGAGGAGTTTATCGTCCAGCGCCTCACCTCCAACACCATCGATACCACCGCCCGGGTCTGCATTTGCACCATCCAGCGGCTCTACTCGATGCTCCGAGGCCAGGAGCTGCCCGAAGAGGCCGAGGACCAATCGCCCCAAGGGCTGGACAGCCTGTTCAAGGAAATCCCGCCCCTGGAATACAACCCCAATATCGATATCTCCACCTTCGATTTCATCATCACCG
>JAHJIY010000050.1 GCA_018823175.1 Pseudomonadota bacterium | reverse complement strand
TGAGTTGAGCCGCTAGCCGGCACAAATGAAACTTATGCCCTTGTGGTATAAAGCTGAGTTGAGCCGCTAGCCGGCACAAATGAAACTTATGCCCTTGTGGTATAAAAAGCTGATTAACTGTAATGTTTGGGGTAATTGCTCTGGATTACTGCCGTCTAGGGAGTTGTCGGGCGGCAGAACCGGAGGTTTTGTGTGATGGAAAATAAAAAGGATTATATCCTTTGAAATGACCAGCTCACTGGGCGGTTATTTTTATACGGCATGTGGCCATGAAAGATGGTTGATACATCGTCGAAAACCATCGGTAAAAAATGGCGGTCACCTTCCCACATGGGTAAATTTTTCAGACCGGCAATCGGTTGCCAGGAAAGGACACCTTCTGAATTATTTTCAAATGACGTCCCGCTGAACTGGTCTATCCGGAAGATAAAACCGAGCCAGTTCTCTCCCTTTGGTCCGAAACCGGTCCAGTTAATGGTGCCGCGCAGGAGTGTTTTTTCACAGGTTATCCCTGCTTCTTCCATAATTTCCCTTTTCAGGCAGGATATAATATCTTCGTCCGGTCGCATTTTGCCTCCCAGTCCGTTGTATTTGTTGAAATGGTTGTCGTCAGTCCGTTTATTTCGATGGACCAGCAGGGTCTTGGTTCTGTCGGGGGAGACTATAAATCCCAGGGTGCCGATTATCGGGGTGTAGAGCATGGCAATCCTTGTCGGTTAGTTAGTGCCTGTCCATAAATGGTCTTTTTCTCCGATTACGTTGTCGCTTCGTTCTTTGAAAGTGCTCACGGACACCAGTCCGCTGCGCTTTTCAAAATCCTAGCTCCTCGTTCTCGAATAAAAATCCGCATTTCTGGACAGACACTAGTTAGTTGAAGTCTAGTATTGATTACTGGTTTCTATAGTGATTTTAGCTGGTTCTTGACATTTTAAGACTAAAGGTATTATGAGATTGCTATATTATTTTAGCGAAAGTGGTTGCTTGGTTTTATCGATATTGTCTGTTTCTGTGTGGGGTATTTTATGGTTGAAAAGTTGAAAAGCATTCTGGTTGTCGATGATTCTCAAGCCATTCTTGATTTGCTTGGTTCCATACTTGAAGGTGAAGGATATCGGGATATCCTTTTCGCCACCTCGGCTGAAGATGCTTTTAAAATACTAGGCTTGAATTCTCGCGACAAGAATTATCTCGACGTTGATATTATCCTGATGGATATTGTCATGCCAGGGATGGATGGGATTGAGGCCTGCCGTTGTATCAAGGCCCAAGAGTATTTCAAGGATGTGCCGATTGTCATGGTCACCAAAAGGACTGAGATGGACGTTCTGCAAAAGGCCTTTGACGCCGGCGCTATCGACTACATTGTAAAGCCCGCCAACGAGGCGGAGTTTCTTTCCCGGGTTCGCTCATTTTTGAAATTGAAGCATGCGATGGATGAACGGAAAATGCGGGAAGAGGAACTGTTGAAAGTCACCAATAAATTAAAGCAGGCTAATGAAAACCTGCAACGTCTCTCGTATCTTGATGGTCTAACCGGCATCGGAAACCGTCGATATTTTGACGAATTATATGACAAGGAGTGGCGGCAGGCCCGTCGCGCCAGCGTAAATATTTCTTTGCTCATGATCGATATCGATTATTTCAAGGCATTTAATGATCTGTACGGTCATCAAAGCGGAGATGATTGTCTGCGTGATGTTGCCCAGAGTATTTCCGACTCACTTCGAAGGCCGGTTGATTTTGTGGCGCGTTATGGTGGTGAAGAATTTGCGGTTATCCTGCCCCAGACGGACATTATGGGGGCTGAAGTTGTGGCCGCCAATATCATAAAAGACATCTCGGTACTTGCCATAACTCATGGCGGATCGATGGTGAATAATCTGGTGACGGTCAGCATCGGCGCGGCCTCAATTGTGCCGCATCGTGATGAGGATTCCTCCCGACTTCTTGTCCGTCTGGCCGATGAGGCGCTCTATAAGGCAAAGAATGACGGCCGTAATCGAATAGTTGTTGTTGGTCGTTAAACATAGCAAAGTGAAAAGTTCTTTTCAAGGTATCTGCTTTTCCTTATCAGCGAGATCTTTCTTTCTTTTGTTCCATTCATCCTGCTACGCCCCAATCTAATATTTTGCCGATTTTAATTATTTTTCGATCTCAGCTTGACTCGTGTGAATTCGCTTTGATAGCATGAAATTGGTGAATCGTTAAGATATGTTTAAAAGGTGAAATTTTTTTTGGAGAAGCGGGGCCATGGCAAAAGATATCGGCAAAAAAAGTAAGATTTCGAGCGGCCTGGAGGGTAAGTATCTTACCTTTGCCTTGGGTAAGGAAATTTACGGGATAACCATTCTCAAGGTGCGGGAAATTATCGGGATCGGCAACCTGGAAATTATTGCGGTGCCCAGCATGCCTGATTATGCCAATGGTGTGATTAATCTCAGGGATAAAGTTATCCCGGTTATTTCTCTGCGTCGCAGGTTTGCGATGGCAGAAGCCGAGTATACAGACCGGACCTGTATTGTGGTGGTGGAGATCGCCACCGACAAAGGGTTGGATCTTTTGATGGGAGTTGTGGTTGATTCCGTATCAGAGGTGTTAAATGTGGCTGGTGAAGAGATTGAACCACCGCCGGAATTCGGGGTCTCGGTGCATACGGCTTTCATTCTTGGGATGGCCAAGGTGAGGGGGACAGTCAACATCTTGCTTGATATCGACAGGGTACTTACTGCCGAGGAGATTGATCTTATCGCAGAAGCGGTATAGGCGTTTCCATTAATCGCACATTTTCCTTGGAGCTCAAGACTGACAGCTGATAGTTTATGATATATGTAGAAAATAAATACATCTAAGATTTTGGTCCTGGGGGAAGCCCTCCCCCCCCACTTATCCCTTTAGTGTTATTTCCTCCGGGTTTTCCCCAGGATCAAAGCCTTAGATTTTTACCCTCCTTTTTCTCTTAGCGGTATTTTAACCAGCCTTTTCTTGCCAGTAATTTTTCCAGTTCTACCATCCAGAAAACTATCGTTGACATGATTAGAGCAACGGTCAGTTCAAGGGGCTTGAGCGCCTCCGTGTAAAAGATTCTTTGCAGAAAGGGAACGTAGATTGTCGCCAGTTGCAGGCCGATACTGATGATGACGGTGTATAAAAGGTAGCGGTTGGAACGAAAGCCAAGCTGGAAAATGGATTCCCGCTCCGAGCGGATTGCCAGGGCGTTACCGAATTGTGATAGACAGAGGACTGTAAAGACCATGGTCTGCCAGTGCCAGTTGTTGGCTATTGATATCTTCAAGGTCAGCAGGCAGACGCCACCCATCAGCAGGCCGATCAAGAAAATCTGCAGCCACATGCCATGGGCAAAGAGGCTTTCTCCCGGCGGGCGCGGTGAACGATCCATGATTTCCTTCTCCGCCGGTTCGGCGGTCAAGGCAAGACCCGGTGCGCCATCAGTGACCAGATTGATCCAGAGGATGTGGATCGGGAGCAGCGGAATGGGCAAGCCCAGAAAGGGGGCCAGGAATATGGTCCAGATTTCGCCGGTGTTGCTGGTCAGGGTGTATTTGACAAATTTGCGGATATTGTCATAAATTCTTCGACCTTCTTTTACGGCCCGGACGATGGTCGCGAAATTGTCATCCAGAAGAATCATGTCGGCGGCTTCTTTTGACACATCGGTCCCGGTGATCCCCATGGCAATTCCGATTTCCGCTTTTTTCAGGGCTGGGGCGTCGTTGACCCCATCGCCCGTCATCGCTACCGCTTCGCCTCTTGCCTGCAAGGCGGTCACCAATCTTAATTTTTGTTCCGGAGCCACTCTGGCGTATACCCTGATCCGGCCGACTATTTCAATGAGGTCCTGGTCGGAGATTGCGGCCAATTGCTGGCCGGTCATGACCTCTGTGTTCTGTCTGTCGGTTATGCCTAGCCGGTAAGCGATGTTTTGAGCGGTCAACGGGTGGTCGCCGGTAATCATTACCGGCTGAATACCGGCCTGCAGGCAGGTAGCTACTGCCGCCGCTGCTTCCGGGCGAGGCGGATCAAGAGCGCCGCTTAAGCCCAGAAAGGTCAGTCCTTTTTCCAGGGTCTCCGGTTCCATATTTTGCGGTATTTCCGGCCAGCGTCTGCAGGCAAAGGCCAGAATCCGCAGGCCGTTTTCCGCCATGATCTGCAATTTTGGTAGGGCTTTGTCATGATTTAAATTGGTGCATTCCTTGCTTACCGCTTCAAAGCCGCCTTTGGTGAATGATAGATAATCACCTTCCGGGGTTTGATGGACGGTGGTCATGGTCTGTCTTTCGGAACTGAAGGGGATTTCCGCCACCCTGGGGTAGTCCTCGACCAGTTTTTCCTTATTAAAGTTTAGGTTTAGAGCTTTGAGATAAAGAGCGGTTTCGGTCGGATCGCCGGTCGGTTTGCTGTCGGTATCCAGACGCACATCGTTGCTCAGGGCCATGGCCAGCAGAAGTAGATGTTGATTGCTATCTGATACGATTTCTTCTGGCTTGTCGTCTAATTCCTTCAGGTTGCTGTCGATGATTTGCTCAACCGTCATCCGGTTTTCGGTCAGGGTGCCGGTCTTGTCAGAGCAGATAAAGGTAGTGGACCCCAGGGTTTCGACCGCCGGTAATCGTCTGATTAATGCCTTGTGTTTGATCATCTGTTTGGCCCCAAGGGCCAGGCTGATCGTAACCACGGCAGGCAGGGCTTCCGGTACTGCGGCAACGGCCAGACTGACTGCGGTCAGAAACATCAGCATTATTTCTTCGCCGCGCAAAATTCCGGCGACAAACACCACCCCGCAGATAACTAAGGCGGCAACCGCCAGGTTGCGTCCGACCCGGACCAGGCGAAGCTGTAGTGGAGTTTTGATCGACTCGGTCTTGGCCAGCAGGTTTGCGATATGGCCCATTTCGGTGTTCATTCCTGTGGCCGTAACCAGCGCGGAGCCGCGGCCATAGGATACCGTGGTCCCTTTGAAAGTCATATTATGTCGGTCGCCCAAGGGTGGGGAAGGACTGCTCAGGGCCGAAGTGTTTTTTTCAACCGGGACTGATTCTCCGGTCAGAGGAGATTCATTAAGCTTGAGGGTGATGCATTCCAGTAAGCGGGCATCTGCCGGGACGATCATTCCAGCTTCGAGCATGATAATGTCACCAATCACCACTTGTCGGGCCGGGATTCGTGAAATTTTGTTGTCTCGTTTCACCTCTGCCCAGGGTGCGGCCATGGCTTTTAAAGCCTCCATGGCTTTTTCCGCCCGGTATTCCTGAATAAAACCGATCAAGCTGTTTAGTCCGACAATTACCAGAATGGCGATGGCATCGATTGCTTCACCAACCAACCCGGCGATCAACGCCGCGACCATCAGCAGGATGATCATCGGGTCTAGAAATTGGTCGAGCAGCATGACGGCAATCGAGCGGCTTTTGCCTTCCTGCAACTCATTGGCCCCGTGCGCCAGGAGTCTTTTCTCGGCCTCACTCTGGGTTAGTCCTGTCTCAAGACTGTCAAATTCGTGCAGGGCCTCGCTTTTTGTCATGGCATCGGCTGATTTTTCAGGGTTGTTCATGGTCTGCGGCCTTTATTTTCGGGGAAATTGAATATGCAAAGCGAAACGCACCCCAAGGGTTCTGTTCAATCCCCCCTATGATGGGGACATTCCCTGCAGCTTGAAGTCTGGTTTCTCTTGCTATCTGCGGCGGGGAGTTTAAAATCTTGGTTTTTAACAATAAAGTTAAATGGGTCAGTTTTTTAGAAACACGTCACCTTTTATGAGGTTGGGCCCAGTTATTCTCTGCCGATTCCAGCTTAAGATAATAGTATATTGAAAACCGTAGAAAATCGAATAATCAATCGCGAATATAATTGAATAAATGGAAAAATAACCTGTTAAAAAATAACTTGAGTCCTGGTGAGAATTGTCCCTACAATGATTTTAACTGAGGGGTATTGTTTTATTGCGTAATGATGGTTGTCTTTGAAGGTGTAATTGGATGGTGATCAGGAGATAAATTATGAGATGGACCGTAACAAAAAAATTATGGATCCTGACCGCCAGTTTTGTGGCGGTGATCTGTATTTTGACCTTGAATTCCTATCTGTCCGGACACATGACCCATAAGGCCGATAAATTGGCCGCTCAACGTAATAAGCAACTGGAGATCTGTAACCAGATGGTCCGCTCCCAGTCCCGGATGATGCTGGCGGCCATGGATTCTATTGTCGATAAAGAAGAAGGTCGGATCAGCGATAAGCGGTTGGCGGTGATCAATAAAAATGTCTCATTTATCAATGATCATCTGGTGGATCTGCTTGAGCTGGCCGATACCGGCGAAGAGCAGGAAATGGCCAAAGAGGTGCAGAGTGATTTTTCGAAATTGGCCTCGGCTATCCAGGTTGAGCTCAAGGGGCTGATCGAGAAGCGGGCCTCTGCTGATCAATATTCAAAGTTTGACGACCTGCTTGATATGTATGGCGGCAAGGTTGAGGATAATCTGGTCAGGATCGCTGATTCGGTGCTGGCTGAGCAGCTGGCCGCCAGCGATGATCTGGATAAGATGGTCAGTAACGCAATCCGCATGAGTCTTGTCGTGTTTGTCTTGGCCCTTGTCATCTTGTTGCCGGTTATCTACCTTATGGTGCGTTCTATTGTCCGTCCGTTGAACACGATCATTACCGGGGCCAGTGATGCGACCAATCAGGTTACCGGCGCTTCGGGGCAGATAGCCTCCGCCAGTCAGCAGCTTGCCTCCGGTACTTCTGAACAGGCCGCCGCCATTGAGGAGACTTCTTCGTCGTTGGAGGAGACTTCTTCGATGGCGATGCAAAATGCCGATAACGCCAGTCAGGCCGATTCGTTGATGTCCGATGTGAACGGGGTGGTTGAACAGGCAAGCGCCGCCTTGGGACAGTTGACCGCGTCAATTGCTGAAACATTAAAGTCCAGTGAAGAGACCCAGAAGATAATAAAGAGCATAGACGATCTGGCTTTCCAGACTAATCTTCTGGCCTTGAATGCCGCGGTCGAAGCGGCCAGGGCCGGGGAGGCCGGCGCCGGTTTTGCGGTGGTGGCCGATGAGGTTAAGAATCTGGCGATGCGTTCGGCGGCGGCGGCCAAGAATACGGCGGTTCTTCTGGAGGAAACCGATGGCCGGATCAAGTCCGCCGCCGAAATATCCAGCCAGACCGATGAGGCCTTTGTCAAGGTGGCGGAAGGGGTCAGGAAGGCCAGGGGGCTGGTCGGTGAGATCAAGGTCGCTTCGCAGGAGCAGGCCCAGGGGGTAAAGCAGATTAATCTGGCGGTTACCGAGATCGATAAGGTCACCCAGCAGAATGCCGCGACTTCTGAAGAGGCCGCTTCGGCGGCTGAAGAGATGTCTGCCCAGGCAAGACAGATGATGCTCTACGTTGGGCAACTTGGTGAACTTGTCGGTCGGGTGTTGAATCAAGGGGCAGCACAAGAGACGTCTTCGGGGCATTCTGTTTCCCGAAAGCCCGCCTTGCGGCCGGCCTCTAACCTGGCCCTGCCGTCGGGGACTCGCGCCGGCAAGAAAAAAGACGGAGTGAGTAAAACCGGGGCGGCACCTAGACCGACCAGACCTGCCAAGAAGGCTGAAGAAGTTATTCCCTTTGATGATGACGAATTTGAGGATTTTTAGTATGGTCAGATAGTTTGATCGTTTTGGAATTTGGGGTTTTGACCTTTTGTTTGAAATATCCAGGTTATTTTAGGGTGAGTTGGGCGGACTATAAAGCTGAGTTGAGCCGCTAGTCGGGTCAAACGAAACTTATGCCCTTGCGGTATAAGAAGTTATTCCAGAAAATGTTTTGCGTTGGAATTGGTCTTGTGCCCATCAGGTAAGCGATCGGCTCCGAGTGGATGTTGAAATAAACACCGCGCTGGGTATCCTGTAAATTACCAGCCTTGTTGGTTTAAGTTATAAAAAAGTGTTTTCTTGTTATGAAGAGTTGTAAAATTGTAACCTATATTTTGTTGGCGGCAACAGGCCTGATTTCTGTTGTTGCTTTTTGCTTGGTTTTTGTCTCTCAGGTTTACGCAACTCAGTTCCCGGTTTATGACTGCATCAAACCAAATGTTGATTTCTGGAAAAAGATTTACGCGCAATATTCCCTTTCCCAAGGTGTGGTTCACGACAAAGATAATCTCGGCATAATTTATGAGGTTATAGATCTTAAAAGTGGCAATCGTTATACCTCTCGAAGTGATATCCAAAAAAAAGTAACCAGCGTCAAAAATAAATATCGTGATCTTCTTTTAAGGTTGGCTAAGAATCCGCAGCCGAAAAGCCCGGAAGAAAAAAGGGTGTTGAGGCTTTTTGGCGCCAATCCGACCGCTGAGCGTTTGCGGACCGCGGCGGAGAATATCCGTTTTCAGCTGGGGCAGAAAAACAGATTTCAGGAAGGCGTAGTCCGCTCCGGAGCATATCTGGCTGAAATCCAGGATATTTTCAAGGAACATGGTGTGCCCTCCGACCTGGCTTATCTGGCCCATGTTGAATCATCTTTTAATTATCAAGCCTACAGCAAGTTTGGGGCGGCCGGGATCTGGCAGTTTACCAGGTCAACCGGCAAGTTGTTCATGAAGGTTGATTATGCGCTGGATGAACGGCGTGATCCGATCAGATCATCGAAGGCCGCCGCGCAGTTGCTGAAACAAAACCATGACAGGCTTGGAGAGTGGCCCCTGGCGATAACCGCCTATAATCATGGCGCCGGCGGGGTTGCCCGGGCCGTGAAATCCGAGGGTGACTATCAGGGGATATTCATGAGGCATAACGGTAATGCTTTTGGCTTTGCCTCACGAAATTTCTATTCAGAGTTCCTGGCCGCCCGCGAAGTTGCCAAAGATTACCTTAAATATTTCGGCACCCTGGATCTTGCTCCTCCAGCTAGAAGCCATGCGATTCAGTTGGACGGGTATGTGCCGATTAATGATCTGGCCAGTTATTTCGGGGTTAATATTGATACCTTAAAGAGTATGAATCCGGCCTTGCGGGAACCGGTATTTCTGGGGCGGAAACATATCCCTAAGGGTTACACCCTTCGTTTGCCCAGTGAAGTCAAGGACCGTGGGCGCTTGGCCGCGGCCCTGCCTTCTGATCTTTACCGGTCCACACAGAAAAGGAGCCGTTTTTACCGGGTGCAGCGGGGAGATACCGCCGGGCTGGTCGCCAGAATGCATGGGGTCAGCCTTAGAGAGCTGACTCTGGCCAATAATCTGGGAAGCCGGACCACGATCTATGCCGGGCAGAATCTAAGGATTCCCGGGGTTGGTGAGGACGTGACTCTGCTGTCAAAGTCTTACAAACAGCAGGGAGACGGGTTCCAGCAGGTGGCCACGGGCAGGGGAAAGGAGAAAAAAGAAACGTTTATTGTCAAGGGAGAATCTAAGTCAGCTCCTTCGGAGATCATTTTGGCAAAAAATGAACTGTCGGGGACAACAGCGAATGAACTGCCGTTGCTCGTCTCTTCTGCGTTTGGTCATCTTGATCAAGATGGATCGTGGCCTCAGGATGAAATGATGAGGGCCCATTCTCCTGAGATAAATTATGGTGAGGATGATTATTGGGAACTGTCCAGGACCGGGTTGTCTTTGTCGGACGAGAAAGTGGTGGAAGGTCCGGCTGCCCGAACCCGGGTATTGTTGCCGGAACTTAATCCCGAGGTGGTAATGGGTAATATTCAAGTCGAGAAGGTTTTTCGAAAGGATGGCCGGCAATTAGGGATTATCAGGGTCGAGGCGGAAGAGACCCTTGGCCATTATGCTGACTGGTTGGAGATCCCAACCCAGAAAGTGCGGAGCTATAATGGGTTGCGCTATGGCAGGGGAATAAAGGTCAATCAGGCGATCAAGATTCCTTTCGGGAAAGTGGGCAAGGATGAGTTTGAGGAAAAAAGATATGAGTATCACAAGGAGATGGAAGAAAATTTCTTCGCTGCTTTTGAAATTGATGATATTCGTAAATACAAGATTAGAAAGGGTGATAATATCTGGACCCTTTGTCGGGGGAAATTTGATTTGCCCTTCTGGCTGTTGAGAAAGGTCAACGGGTTGGTCGATTTTAATACCTTGAAGCCGGACCAGGAAATCTTGGTGCCGGTGGTGGCCAAAAAAGAGATTAATCCTGGCGAGCCGGTTATTGGTGAAAATTATTCGGTCACCCAAAAAAAATCTGTTCCGGATGATGATAAGAGGGGCGTTGTCGAACGGCAGCAGGTCTTGGCCAGGCCTTCTCTCCGGGACCAGGTCTCCACTCCTGAAGGTTGAGGCATGACAGAATCCAAGCCACGACCGGTTTATTTAAAAGAGTATGTTCCGCCACAATATCTGGTTGGCAAGGTTGAGCTGGAGTTTGATTTTGGCGACCAGGGAACAAAAGTGAAATCGCGGCTGACTTTTTCCTTTAATTTTCATTCCTCTGCGGGACCATCTTCCCTCATCCTGAATGGGCGCAAACTGCAGCTCCTGTCGATAAAACTAGACGATAAAAAACTGACGGAAGAGGAATACCTAGTGCAGGCTGAAACGTTGACGGTCTTCAGTCCGCCTGCCGATTCATTTGTCTTGGAAACAGAGGTGCTTATTTTCCCGGATAAAAATACCGCCCTGGAAGGACTATACCGGTCAAGCGGTAATTTCTGCACCCAATGTGAGGCGCAAGGCTTCAGGCAAATTACTTATTTCCCGGACCGGCCTGATGTGATGTCGCGGTACACGGTTACCCTGGTGGCGGACAAGGGAAAATATCCGGTTCTGCTTTCTAACGGTAATCTGGAAGGAAGTGGCGACTTGCCGGCTGGCCGCCACTGGGCCAGATATGTTGACCCTTTTCCCAAGCCTTCCTACCTTTTTGCGCTGGTGGCCGGTGATCTGGTTAAAATTGAGGATGGATTCGTGACCAGGTCCGGGCGCGAAGTTTCCTTGCAGATTTATGTTGAAGCTCATAATCGCGACAAGTGCGGTCATGCTATGGCGTCGCTAAAAAAAGCCATGCATTGGGATGAGGAGATATTCGGCCTGGAATATGATCTTGACCAGTACATGATTGTGGCGGTGGATGATTTCAATATGGGGGCGATGGAGAACAAGGGGTTAAATATCTTTAATTCCAAATATGTGCTCGCCCTACCAGATACGGCGACGGATGATGATTATGAGGGGATTGAAGCGGTCATTGCCCATGAGTATTTCCATAATTGGACCGGAAACCGGGTTACGTGTCGAGACTGGTTTCAGCTAAGTCTAAAGGAGGGACTGACGGTCTTTCGTGACCAGGAATTTTCGGCTGATATGATGTCGAGGGCGGTTAAAAGAATCACCGATGTCAATATGCTTCGGAACCGGCAATTTCCAGAGGATGCTGGTCCCATGGCCCATCCGGTGCGGCCGGAGTCATATATTGAAATCAATAATTTTTATACGGTGACCGTTTACGAAAAAGGGGCTGAACTTATCCGGATGCTGCAGACCTTGCTCGGGGCAGAAAAATTCCGCCAGGGGGTAAGCCTTTATCTGCGGCGGCATGATGGCCAGGCTGCCACCTGCGATGAATTTGTGGCGGCCATGGCCGAGGTGGGTCAGATTGATCTTGGTCAATTTAAACTCTGGTACAGTCAGGCCGGCACTCCGGAGCTTACAGTCAAAAGTGATTATGATGCCGACGGCGAGATTTATACCATAACCGTTGAACAACATTGCCCCGATACCCCAGGTCAACACGATAAGGCCCCTTTGCATATTCCTTTTGCCGTGGGATTACTTGCGCCGGATGGGCGGAGTTTTCCTCTGCAATTGGTTGAGGAACAAGGGCCGGCAAAAGATTTGACCCGATTGCTGGAGCTGAAGAAGAAAGAAGAGGTCTTCCGCTTTGTAAATATTAAGAAGCGGCCGGTCCCCTCTCTGTTGCGTGATTTCTCCGCTCCGGTAAATCTTAACTATAATTACACTGATGAAGATCTGGGATTTATCCTGGCCCATGACCCGGATATGTTCAATCGCTGGGAGGCCGGGCAACGCCTGGCCTTGCGCATTATTTTGCATTTGGTGAATGATTTTCAGAATAAAAAAGAGTTTGCTCGTGATCATGGCTTGGCCGCGATCTTCCGCTCTATCCTTGAAGATGAAAACCTTGTCGATCATTCCCTGGTTGCCCAGCTTTTGATTTTGCCCTCTGAGGGCTTTGTCGCTGAACAAATGGCGATTGTTGATGTTGAGGCTATTCATGCCGCCCGTGATTATCTCAGGCAGTCGCTGGCCGGGAAATTGCGTGAAGTATTTATGGCCGCATATCGGAACAATGCTGATCTGGGTCCTTATCGCTATGATGCCGGGCTGGCCGGCAGACGGAATTTGAAAAATTTGAGTCTGTCATATCTGATGACCAGGCACCAGGATGATTCTGAGGTTCGTGACCTCTGTCGACAGCAGTTTGAGCAGGCGGATAATATGAGTGACGAAATTTCCGCCTTTAAAATTATGGTTCATACCGGGACCCCTGGGCAGGAATCGGTCCTGATTAATTTTCAAAAAAAATGGGGGAACGATGTTCTGGTTATGGACAAGTGGCTGACGGTCCAGGCTACGGCTCCTTGTCCCGCCACCTTGGCTCGGGTCAAGGAGCTTGAGAAACAACCGGTTTTTTCGATCAACAATCCTAACCGGGTAAGGTCGCTGATTGGTGCTTTTGCCGGGGCAAATCCTATCTGTTTTCATGCAAAAGATGGTTCCGGCTACAGGTTTGTGGCGGACCGGGTATTGGATCTGGACCGGATTAACTCTCAGATATCTGCCCGGTTGGCCCAGAGTTTGAGTCGCTGGCACCGTTATGATCAGTCAAGACAGGCCTTGATGCGGGCGGAACTCGAAAGAATCATGGTTGCCGAGAATATCTCAAAAGATGTCTATGAGATAGTGACTAAGAGTTTATCCGTCTCATAAGGTGTTTGTCTTTGCCGGGTTTTGTCATAATCATTCCTCCTTTGTATTTATCATTCTTCTCCGATAATCTATTATGATAGTATAAGTTTTAATGTGCAATTGTCTTAAACGATTTGGTCCTGCATCTGGTTCTGGCTCTGTTCGCTATTATCGTTTGCCGACGGAGTTTTTTTATTAGTTAGTGTCCGTCCAGAAATAGATTTAAAAACTGCACCTCTAGCTATTAGCTTAACTGATTTATTTTATAATTATTTTAGCTAAAAGCTAAAAGCTAAAATAATTCCTTTGAAAATGTTATCGACAGAGACTAGTTAAGGAAGGATTCGGGGGCTGACGTTTTGTCGCAAATCATGGCCGCAGGAAGCTTCAATGGTCCGTTTGTATTAAAAGGAATCAGTAATGTCTGCTCAGCGTAGTTTGCGTTATAAGATTATCAAGTATTTTGTCCTGGTTGCGGTGGTCCCGTTACTGCTGGTCGGTGGGATTTCCTACTATTATATTACGCAGCAGGTATCGGCCGCGATTATGGCTCGCAATGAGCAGCTGGCCCAAGGGCTTGGCGAGGATTTAGGTTTTTTTCTCACCGAGTCGGAGGTCATATTGAGCCAGATTCATAATGTTCTTGATACCAATCAATATCCGCTTGGTGAGTTGAACTTGCTACTTGACTTGATTGTCGGCCGATCCGGTTTTTTGGAGTCCGTTTCGGTGACGGATTTAAAAGGTATGGTGCTGTTTGTCGGGCTCAAGAAAGAATTGATTGAAAAAAGGCAGGATTTCGTTGGTCTTGATTTGTCCGGCAATGAATTTTTTCAAAAAGCCAGAAGAACCGGCCAATCATCCTGGTCGGACACTTTTATTTCAATATTCACCGGTAAGCCGTCAATTACACTTTGTCAGCCCTTTAACGATAAGATGCTGACTGCTAATCTGTGTATTGAAAGAATAAGTGAGGTGGTGCGCAGATATGAATCCGGCGGCATCATTTTGTCTGTTATGGACCGCGATGGCGTATTGATCTATCATTCGGAAGAAGGACTGGCCAGGCAGAGATTTAATTTGGGCCGGGTTGTTGATCTGGCCGCGGGCGGCAATGCTGAGAAGGGGACCTATCGTTATGAACTGGAAGGGATAAGTTATCTGGGCAGCGTGAGCAGCTTGGCTAACGGGGGGTGGCGGGTTCTGGTTTCTCAGCCTGTAACGGTCGCCTATGCTCCAGCTGATCGGTTGCGGATTATTTTTGCGCTCGGGATTCTGGTCAGTGTCCTGCTCGCTTTGGGCGGCGCCCTTTGGGTCGGACGTAAAGTTGTTATGCCGATCACCATGATCCAGGAAAAGATCAAGGATGCGATTGGGGGTAAATATGATCAGTCCCTGGCCGAGGTCGGTTATGACGAGTTTCAGGAACTGGCCAGTACCTTCAGGAATATGGCCAAAAAGATTGGTGACCGGGAGGAGTTGCTGGTCGAAGCATACGCGCAGGTGCAGAGTCAGGTGGTCTTTCATCAGACTATGATTGATTCTATCGCTACCCCTGTTTTTTACCTGGATAGCGATGGGTATTTTCGTGGGTGTAATGCGGTGTTTGCCGAGGCCGCCGGCCTGGAGCGGAATAAACTGATTGGGCGAAATGCCTTGAAGGCCTTTCCCGGGTTGATTGCCAATTGTGTGAAGCTGGATATTTATCACCTGGCGGAAGTGGTTGGTCTGGAAATAAGTGAAGCGGAAATTTCCTTTGCCGACGGTTTTGTTCATACGGTTATGGCCTATCGACAGCCTTTTTATGATAAAAACGGCAACAAGGGCGGAATTGTCTGCGCCTATATGGATATTACTGCCCGAAAGCATGCGGAAGCAGCTCTTTTGCAGAGCGAGGAGCGTTTGAAGCTGGCCCTGGATGCGGCGGGCCTTGGGGTCTGGTCTCTTGACGTTCAGACTGGCAAAGGTTTTGTCGATGAGCGGTGGGCTGGAATACTTGAATACAAAGTGGATGAGATTGTCCCGGACATTGAAATATGGAGAAAGTTTGTTCATCCCGATGATCTGGTAAAGGTTGATCAAGTTTTAGCGGAGCACCTTGCCGGACGACGACCTTTTTTTGAGGTTGAGGTAAGGTCGCAGGCAAAGTCCGGTGGTTGGAAGTGGATTCAGGATCGGGGGCAGGTTGTTTCGTGGGATGATTTTGGTAAGCCTTTGCGGATGGCCGGCACGCGTAAAGATATTACTGAAATCAAGCTGCTGGGGGAAAAGCTGCGGCAATCCCAGAAGATGGAGGCTATCGGAACTTTAGCTGGCGGCATTGCCCATGATTTCAACAATATGCTAAACGCTATCCTTGGTTATACCGAGCTTGCTCTGCTTGATTCGGAGTCGGGTAGCCGAATGGAGGACAATCTCAACGAGGTGATGATTGCCGGCAAACGGGCCGCCTCTCTGGTCAAACAGATTCTGGCTTTTAGTCGGCAGTCCGAGGATGGGCAGATAAGCACGCCATTACAGCCGGTGCTGAAGGAGGCTTTGAAGTTGATGCGTGGTACTTTGCCTGCCACTATCGAGATAAGGCAGGATATTGATCCGGAATGCGGAACGGTATTGGCCGATGTCAGTCGCATCCATCAGGTTATTATAAATCTTTGTACAAATGCTTATCATGCCATGCGTGAGCATGGGGGGGTGCTGGAAGTCTTGTTGCGGGAAGTGGAGGTTGCTGATGAAGTAATTGATCTGCAGCCCGGCAAGTATGCCAGGCTGACGATCAGGGATAACGGTGAAGGTATTGATCAGGAATTTGTGGACAGAATTTTTGAACCTTATTTTACGACCAAAGGGTTGGGGGAAGGAACAGGTTTGGGGTTGGCGACGGTGCACGGGATTGTTAAGGGTTATGGTGGTGTAATCAGCGTCGATAGTAAGTTGGGGGAAGGGACGGTTTTTGAAGTATATTTGCCGGTTCAGCCGGCAACAAGGGTGGATGAGTTTGAGGCTGTGCCGCAAGAAGCGTTGCCCGAACTTGTCGGTCACGTGATGTTTGTTGATGATGAAAAATCTCTGGTCAGTTTTGGGGAACGGATTTTAGAAAAGATGGGCTGCCGGGTTTCCGGATTTACCGACAGCGTCGAGGCTTTAGAGGCATTTGCCGAGGACCCCGGCCGATTTGATCTGGTGATTACCGATCAGACCATGCCGAAACTGACCGGGATAAAACTGGCCAGGGAAATTCTTGTCGCTCGGCCGGAATTGCCGATTTTCCTGATCACAGGTTATAGTGATGTGGTTGATAAGGAAAGCGCAAAAGCGGTTGGGATAAAAGAGTATATTGAAAAACCAATTAATGTGAATGAATTTGCTGAGAAGGTAAAGGCGGCATTGGCTGGTCAATAAATTATCGAGTAAGTTGACTTCCTTTTTTTTTGCGGGGCTTGATGGGTTTAGTAAATTTTATATTTTTGGTAAATTTCAGGTAGGCGTCTGGAGATCTGGTCGCCTGGCCATCAAAGGGAACCCGTTCGGGTTCCCTTTTTTTTGATTTTTTCGAGGGTTTAATTTCGCGCGCAGAAACGTCTCAGCTTGTTCGTCTTAATGAACATGCAAAGTGAAACGCACCCCAAGGGCACTTCCTTCGGGGCGCATTCCCCGCAGCTCGGAATGTCGCAAGCTCCCTTACCTGCTGCGGGGTTAGTGAGTGAATCTAATGATAACATCCTTACATACGGAGATTCCCCGCGGCTCGAAGTCTCACGCAGTTCGCTATCTGCCGCGGGGAGCTTCAATATCCTTGATTCGGGGCAATTATTTTGCTCCTAAAAAGAGATTTATCTAGCTGCTTGCTTGTAATTATTTATTATAAATAATTAACAAAATAGGCGCAGGATGCGTCCTTTCTTGAAACAGTAGAAGCGTATTGTGCCTACTGTCAAGGCTTTGTGTGAATTTTATCAATTAATACAATAGGTTATTATTGTACGCAAAATAAGTCAGTGGCGGTTTTCGACTAGTTTTGTGGTTATTATGGGTCATTTTTTATATATGTGGACGCAATTTGCAATTATTTTTTAGAAAATAAAAATTGCATTAATTTCAATATGTTGTGTGTGGAGCTGAGTGGTTGGTTTTGGTGGGTAAATATTATTTCTGGACAACCTAAACCTGCTTGATGTAAGGTTCCGCGGGTGTTTTGGGTTGTGGAAAACCTTAAATTGTAATCTCCTAATGAGTGGTACATTCCGTGGCCTTTTAACTTGACAATGATTGTGTCCATCTGTAAATTTGCTACAGGCTTAAGGTTAGCGTGGCTCCGCAAGGGCGCGTTTGATGGTTGATTGAAAAAAATATTAACAAAGGGAGGAGGAAGAGGGGGGCAGGGAAATTGAATGACCGACTGTCGGAATCCGCTAATTTCGGCATGACTTATGGTCGCAAAAGGTCTGCTTTGCAGGCCTAATGGAGGGTAATCATGGAAGTATTGTTTTTTCTCGTGTTTTGGATAGGTTGCGCTGCACTTCATACTGTATACGATTTCAAAATAAAACCTCTGGTTAGTTCGGAGGATGATGGGGGCGCTGAGTTCCCGCGGTTTTAAATTTGTTTTGGTCCGCGGCCGTTTGGCGGTCGCATTGGCTTTTGTCGGCTTGGTTGTCAACCTTGTCGGCCTACAGTTTTGAAATAATAAAAAGGAGTTAGGTCCCATGTTAAACAATTTTCTTTCCAGCGTCCTTCCTCAGGATACTGGCCTGGAGGTTAGGTCTTCACGTTCTTATAACACGGCCGTGGTTCTGAGTGGGCTTCTTGCCGCCGGGGCTTTGGCCGCCGGTTTGCACGCTCTGCTTATTGGCCATGAGCATGCATACAATTGCACCCGCGAGATTCCTTGGGGACTTTTGATTGCTGCCTATGTGTTTTTTGTTGTTACCTCTACCGGATTATGTCTGGTTTCGGCAATCGGGCATGTTTTTAATGTTGAGGTTTTCAAGCCCATTGCAAAACGATCGGTATTTATGGCTATTGTTACTATCGTTGCCGGCTTTATGGTGATCGGTTTCGAGATTGAAAATACCTGGCGCATGCCGATCTATAATGTTTTGTCTCCAAACCCGACCTCAAATATCTGGTGGATGGGTACTCTGTACGGCGCTTATCTTTTCTTTATGGTTGTGGAGTTTGCTCTTTTGCAGATGGGTAAACATAAGCAGGCCGGTATTCTCGGGCTGCTCGGTCTGGTCTCCGGTATTGCCGCCCATAGTAATCTGGGCGCGGTTTTTGGTTTGCTGAGCGGGCGTGAGTTCTGGCATGGTCCTTACATGCCGATTTACTTTATTACTTCCGCGATGATGTCTGGCTGCGCGGCCGTTGTATTCTTTACCTGGATCGGATACAAGGCTAATGGTTGGAAGATGAGCCCCGCTCTGGAAAAATCTCTTACCGCCACCGCCAAGCTTGGCGCTACCTTGATCGCGGTAATTATGTTCTTCACCACCTGGAAGATGATCTCCGGAATTAGTGGTCATCCACCAGGAAAATATGAAGCAATGATGTCGTTGGTCAGCGGTCCTTATGCGATTAATTTCTGGTTCGGCGAGGTCATGCTGGGTCTGCTTGTTCCGTTTATTATTATCTTGTCTGTTCGGGCTCAGAACATGAAAGCTCTCTTTCTGGCCTCTGTTTCAGGTATTATCGGCATCTTCTTCATGAGGTACGATTTGGTGATCGTCGGCATGATTGTCCCGCATTTCCATGGCATGGGTATTGTTGATCAGCCTGATTTGTATTCCTACTTTCCATCCATGCATGAAATTATGATTACGGTGGGCGCGTTAGGACTTTGCTGCATGGGATTTCTCATGGGAGAGCGTTTGTTTAAAGGTCATCTGTCTGAGGATCACTAAGTAGTTAAGGAGAATTAATATGGTAGCCCGAAAAAAATCGGATATTCAGCCGTTAAGGCCTGACATGCCTATCTATCCGATAGGTGTTGCCGCCAAATTGTTGAATGTTCACCCCCGGACATTACGGATCTATGAAGCGGAGGGTCTTATCCAACCAACGCATCATGGTAAGAGACGGATGTTTTCGGAGAATGATATTCGTTGGGTATCCTGCCTGCGGTCGATGATTCATGATCAAGGGATCAGTATTCCCGGATTAAAGCGCTTGTTGTCTCTGGCTCCCTGCTGGGAGATTGCTGAATGCTCCTCTGATACGCATGGAAATTGTGCGGCTAGTGTTGACTGGGCTGTGCCCCGGTGCATTAGGCAGGTTGGTGACGTCGAGTCCGAGAAAGTGGCCAAGGCCGCTGATTTGTCCCGGAAGTCCTTGGAACAAAGGAAAAAACTGGCCAGTCACAGTTAATCAGGTAATCAGGAAGTAAAAGTTAAGAATTAAGGCCGGCGAGGAGAAATCCTTCCCGGCCTTTTTTTGATTTTGGGTGCGAAATATTTATCTGAAAAAGTAGATGTTTTGAGTCTGATCGTTGGTTTGCCGAGTTGGTACCAGAGGCAAATGGTCTGCTTTCCTTGATGGAAACGAACAATATTTAAGAGCGGAGAGGTATGTGAAATAAGTTAAATTTTGATGGATGGGGATATTATCTGTAGCCTGATTAGGTTTATTCCAGTTCGGTATCGTCGAGAATATTTCCCAGTTCATAGCGTTGTATTTTGCGGCGCAAGGTGTCTTTGGAAATTCCCAGCTCTCGGCAGGTGGCCAGTTTTTTCCATTGATTACGTTCCAGTGAGGTGAGGATCGCTTGTTTCTCTATCTCTTCAAGGGACTGACTGTGCCTGCCTTCATCGACGTTTTTGCTTGATTTCCCTCTAGGGGCAAAAGCCTCCGGCAGGTGTTCCGGTTGGATAAAGCCGCCGTGGCAGAGAATAAAGGCATATTCAATAATGTTTTCCAGTTCGCGAATGTTGCCGGGGAAATCGTGTCGCATCAGGATGCTCAAGGCCGCGTCCGAAAGGCCGATAATGTCCTTGCCTTGCTGGGCGCTGAATTTCTTGATGAAATGTTCGCAGAGCATGGGGATGTCTTCCATTCTTTCACGCAAAGGGGGCAACATGATCTTTACGACATTAAGTCGATAAAACAGATCTTCCCGGAATGTTCCTTCCTCGACCAGAAGATGCAGGTGCCGGTTGGTGGCCGCTAAAATTCTTACATCAGCGGTTACCGGTATGCTGGAACCAAGTGGTTCGTATACCTTATTTTGTAAAACTCTGAGTAGCTTGACCTGGAGAGCGGCGGGAATGTCGCCGATTTCGTCCAGAAAAAGGGTGCCTTTTTCGGCTGCGGCGAAGCGGCCTAGCCTGTCTTTTTTGGCATCGGTAAATGCGCCGGCCTTGTAACCGAACAATTCTGACTCAAGGAGGTTTTCCGGCAGGGCGCCGCAATTGACGGTGACAAACGGTCCTTTTCTGCGGTTACTTGAATTGTGGGTGGCCCGGGCGATTAATTCCTTGCCGGTACCTGATTCGCCAAGGATCAGGACATTGCTCTCGCTCTGGGCGATTTCCGGCATGATGTCGAAGATGCGCCGCATGGCTGGACTTTTGCTAATTATTTCACCGAAGGTATAGCGTTTTGAGAGTTGCTTGCGCAGGGTAGATATCTCACTTAAGTCCCTGAATGTCTCAACCCCGCCAATGATATTGCCCTCGTGGTCGAGCAGAGGGGCGGCGCTGATGCTGATCGGCAATCTTTGGCCTTCGGCTGTTTTGATGTTGATCGACCGATTGGCCACCGGCAGGCCGCTGTACAGGCTCTGGGCTATGGCGCAGGTATCGCCGCAGATGCTTGAGTGAAAAACCTCGCTGCATGATTGACCTATGGCATTTTCTCTCGACCAGCCGGTGATCTTTTCGGCGGCGCGATTAAAGGAAGTGATTTTCCAATTGCGGTCTACGGTGAATACGCCGTCGGCTACACTTTCTAAAACAAGATCGTGCTGAATGCTTCTGGTCTGGTCCCTGAAAGTTACGACTCCGCCAATAATTTTATTTTCCGGGTCGATCAGTGGGGTTTTGGTGATGGCGCAAGGAATGGGCTTGCCGTTTTTCCCTTTAACGAACAGGGAGTGGTTGGTTATGGAGACCTCATTTTTGACGCCGTCAATCAAGCATGATTCCGTGCAGATGGCTGCCTGGAAAAGATCGTTGCAAGACAAGTTCAAGACCTCTTTTTGTTTCCAGCCGGTAATCATTTCAGCGGCATGATTAAATGAGGTAATTTTAAGGTCCTGGTCAATGGTAAAGACACCGTCTGCGATGCTGTTTAGGACCAAGGGGTAGATCATGCAGGGCGAGGTGACGGGACGTAGGGTGATTACTACCCCGGAAAGTTTATCGTCATCGCCTGGGATCGGGATGGCGTTTACCAGGGCAAATATTTTTTCGGAAGAGTCTTTTAATGTTATTGTTAGTCTGAAGTCGTTGACACTGTGACCTGAGGCAAGTGGCTTTTGAATTTCACACAGCCCAGCCAATGACTTGTTGTTGCTGAATACCTCATGGCAATTTTTGCCAAGCACGTCTTTGCCGATCAGGCCGGTGATCTTTTCGGCACCTTTGTTGAACGAGGTTATTTCCCATGCGGCATTGAGCGTGAATACTGCATCATATATGGTAGGAGCTTCTGTGTTTGGTTGCTGGGTGGTCATATTATTGTTTTTTGCCTCGATATATGGAGAATTTTTAGGTCGTACCCAGTTTAACTTAGAAATAAATCTACTGCAAATATGATAAATTGGCCCAACAATCTATGGATTTTCGCTAAATAATGGAGTTGCGGGGGGGGGGTGCCCCTGGCATTGAAACTATGGGGATCTTATTTGTATTTCTGCGTTTTCGGCATGGCTATAGGATTTTATGTGGAATGCAGGCGCTTTTATTTTTTACGGTTCCATGTAAAGTGTCAACGGACAGATCGTGTTTTCCTTAAAAAGTTTTCGGTGAACAATGAGTGATATTTGCGCGGAATGCTTGATCTTATGGAGGTTGACAAAAAGTAACGTACTGAACTTTCGTTCATAGATCGGGATGTGCTGTAAGTGATCGGTGAAAAATTTGACTTGACATGCTCTTCTGTCAAATTAATATGCTCTGAATCTGTATTCATTATCTGTTTTGTTTTGTGGATCATGTATCAAGAAGCTTCGCCGGTGGTGGCGATCTTGTGATTAAACTTGAGGGAGTTGACAAGAATGAAGATTAACGATTTGGAAAAATTAAAAAGTGAAGGAGTTGATAGCCTTCCATCAGAGGATCGTCGTAAGTTCCTGCAGTTTGGTCTTGCGGTGAGTGGAGTTTTTCTTGGCGGATCAGTTCTTTCTTTGACTTCAGCACGCAATGCCGGTGCTGGCATGGGACCGTTGCCGGAAGCAGGCAAATTCCCTTATAAGCCGCATTATAGTATGGCCATTCGGCAAAATCGTTGCATTGATTGTGAGCGTTGCAAGGAAGCTTGCGTCGAGACCAATCATGTGCCGTCTTTTGGTTATCGGACCACTATTCTTGAGCAGGAGAACGATATGGGGCCTGCCGGTAAAGAAAGAGTTTTTATGCCGGTTCTCTGTAATCACTGTAATCGTCCCCCGTGTGTGCGGGTTTGCCCTACTACCGCTACTTATAAAGACAAAACGAACGGGATTGTCATGATGGACAAAAAACGCTGCATCGGTTGTAAGACCTGCATGGCAGCTTGTCCTTATAATGCTCGTTACTTTGATGAGCGGAGTGGAATCAGGGCGGTCGATAAATGCAATTTCTGTTTTGACACCAGGATATCCAAGGGTGAAAGTAAGACCGCCTGCGCTGCTGCTTGTCCGGCAGGAGTAAGGATCTTTGGTGATTTAACTGATTACAACAGTGAACTGTATAAATTGGTTCATGCTCCAGAAAGACATGTCTGGGTTCTGCGTCCGGAGACCGGTGCGATGCCTAATGTCTATTATATGAATGGCTGATGGTTCTCGCGAAAGTTGGTTTTTTACAAATTACCTGATGTTGAATTGATGAGTTGGGGAAGCGGCATGTTAAGCGAAATTACCCCTGTGAACTTGTCGGTTGAGAAAAATTTCTCGATCAATATAGATTAAATTTGTCACCTGAGAGGGAAGCGACGATGAATCGTAGAGATAAAAGTGTAATTAAGCTCCTGAGTCTTCTGGTTATAGCCAGTGTTTTGTTGATTTTTGGCGGGCAGGCGATGGGGGAGGATGAAGAGGATGGTGGGACCATAGTTTTTACCAAACCGGTGATGTCGGTAGTTTTTGAACATAAAATTCATATCTCGCAGGGGCTTGAATGTGATAGCTGTCATGATGATATTTTTGTAATGGAAACCGGTGTGGCCGAAAGTAAAGATGATTTTACCATGGAGTCACTTTATCAGGGTAAATATTGCGGCGCTTGCCATGATGGAGAAACGGCTTTTGCTTCAAATACCCGTTGTACAACCTGTCATATCGGGGTTAAGGGTTTTAACAAGATGCAGGGTGGTGGAAAATCAGAGAGCGCAGGTCATCACTAATATTTTTATTAGCTTAGCTCGATCCTTTGTTGTAATAATTGATGTTTGTTCCCCTCGGGGCTTATAACTACTTTTGACTTTGAAAATGTAGATTTTGCTCTGATATAGTTTGATTTTGATACTTAAGGGGCTGAAGCATGAAAGATTTTTGGCCATGCTGCCCCCAAGGGCACTCGGAGTGGCATAAAGCCCTTACTTCCTTGTGGGGGGCCTGCAAGCGATGTGCGAGCTGACAGGTGTAGTTTGATAAGCCCTTTGTGGTACAGCTTAACTCAGCTTTAAGTATATTCTTCTTGATGGGGAAGCGTCCTGCTTCCCCATTCTTTTAATTCTCCAGTTGTCAATTATACATCTCCAATTGTTAATTTAAAGGAGTGTTGTGGTTTAGGTTGCCATGCCCAGTTTTTCAGTGGATGCTACCTGGTCACAGTGTCTCCTGTCTTCGCAATTTTTTCGTTGAGTATTTGCTTGTTTTCTTCTGCCCTGTCTGGCTTCTAGTCTGCTTGTTTCTGTGCTCTTTCCTCTTTCCTGTTCTCTGGGATCTTATCAGGTGTTGGTTTTTCTCAAGGGGGCAAGATCCCTTTCCGCGATTATTCTCTTGTGATCTTTTGTTCTCTATGGGACGCACAATGCGCCATCTTGAATTTTATTATTTAAAATCAATTAGTTAAGTTGGTATGGTCGAGGGCGTTTTTTGCGCCCGTCTCATTTTGGCTGCAATAATGGCTTGGAAGTCTGGCGCATTTTGCGGCCTTGATCATGGATATTCGCGGGGAATCTCTTTGAATAGAAGGATTTTGTGGCGTGGACGCACTATGCGCCCTTTAGTTTTCGAGTAATGACGCATAGTGCGTCCAGTGGTGTAATTAATCTGAACTAATTTACTTCCTGTAAAGATTGAACAAGCTAATATTGATGGTTGTATCTATTTGAAATTAAAGGACAAGAGTTTTTTGGGACAGTTTTTTTGGTACTTTTTGATGGGGTGGCATACCTCTTGCGTTTTAGATATTCAGCATGGGACATCATGCAACCAAAACAAAACAGAGAAAAAACAAACAAGTTTAAGGAGGGGGGGAAGAAGTCAGGGTAATCGGGAAAGGTCGTGGCCTTGTCCCAAAAAAAAGTCGGGTGGCGGCCTGGCTTTTAACTTGGTGGTTAAGTTGTGAATGGCAACATCTTGGCAAAAAACAGCTTTAGATAATTATTTGATTCAACATCATTATTACAACCAGGAGGAAATGAAAATGGCAAATAACTTTTCGATAGCCGCAACCGCAGATTCCATTGCTGCTGCAGCTGAACCGCAGGTCGGGACCCCTGCGATTAACAAGACAACTTTACTTTTTATTCTAATGGCGGTGGTCGGTGTGGGCGCTGGTGTCTATGCTTTTGCTGCCGGTCATCATGTCGCTTATGCCAATACCCGTGAGATGCCGTGGGGTATTCTTATTTCATCTTATGCATTCTTTGCAATCACTTCAACCGGTCTTTGTCTGCTGGCTGCTTTAAGCCATATTTTTGGTGGGAACAAACTTGCTCCTCTGGCCAATCGGATGGTGTTTTTGTCTATTGTTACCATCGTTGCCGCCTTTGCTATCATCGGTTTTGAAATAGAAAACCCTTGGCGGATGGCGATCTACAATATTACTTCACCGAACCTCACCTCCAATATATGGTGGATGGGGACTCTTTACGGGATGGCTGTCGGCTTCATGTTACTTGAGTTCTTTTTGATCTTGACCGCTCGTTACAAACTCGCGGTAACTCTGGGAGTAATGGGTGCTTTAGCTGAAGTCATGGCTAATACCAATCTCGGTGCAGTATTTGCGACTCTTTCTTCCCATCCGTTCTGGTTCGGTTCTCAATTGCCGGTATTTTTTCTGGCTTCTGCTTTCATGAGTGGCGCGGCTGCCATCATTTTGTTCACCCAGTTTGCTCATAAGATGCGGGGCGAAGAAATGAGCGCCGATACTTTCCTTGGCGTACAGGGGGCAAGTAAAGTGCTGGCCGGTTTGTTGTTTCTCCTGGCGGTTTCTACAGCCTGGAGATTCATCTCCTGCTATGTGGGCGGGGTTGAGGCAAGCCGGATTGCGGCGGAAAGTCTGATCAGCGGACCATTGGCCACTAATTTCTGGCTTTTTGAGGTTATCGTCGGTCTGGTCTTCCCGCTGGTAGTGCTGGTTGGCTCCAGTTTCCGAAGCACACAAGCGATGTCTACTGCAGCCTTGATGGCTCTGGTTGGTGGGTTCTTTCAGCGCTATGACCTGGTAGTCGCCGGACAGCTGGTCCCTCAGTATCTTGGCTGGGATAATCTGCCGACTTACTTTTCGTATGTTCCGTCGGTTTCCGAGTTTCTGGTAACCATGGCCGGATTTGGGGTAGTCGGTGCCGGCTTCTTGTTGGGTGAAAGATTTTTCGGGCGTGCCTTTCGACATAGTGGCGAACATTAATAACTGTCAACAATAAGATAATCCTGCGGGCAGGGGAGAATCTCCTGCTTGCAGGTTAGCTTAACGGAGGAAGTAATGATAGGCGACGATAAAGCAATTTTCACAATCGGGACAGCGGCCAAGATGCTGGAAGTTCATCCCAGGACTCTGCGGATTTATGAGCAGGAGAATCTGGTAAAGCCTCTCCGCAAAGGTCAATGGCGTTACTACACAATGGATGATGTCAAATGGATCCAGTGCCTGCGTGATATGATTCATGATCATGGCATAAGCATCGCGGCCATCAAAAAACTGCTGCAGTACACCCCTTGTTGGAATGTGGCGGACTGTCCATTTGAAAAGAGAAAGGAATGTACCGCGTTTATGTCCAGCGGTCTGGTGCCGAGGAAGGTAGAGGTTAGTGCCAAAAGCGGTGGAGATGTAGCAGTCTAGAAAGGTTGGTCAAGAAAAAGCATGTATGGGGAATCATCCCTTTCATGATATTAAAAAAGGAGGCTGTCATGAGCGCCTTAACACATCTGGTTATCAAGAGTCAACCTCAGTTAGGGATCGGAAGTTTTGCTAAAATCAAGGCTTTTGCTAAAGCTAAAAGTGAAATCTTTTGGGCGGGATTAACTTTTATATTATTCATGATGCTTGGCCCGTTTGCGGTAATTCCGGTTGTTTTCAGTGTCATTTCGCTGGTGAATACCCAGGAAGATGTTCTGGAGCCGGAGTCAATTAGCAAATGATCTTTTCCTGTTTGATATCTGTTGTTTTGCAGCATCAAGACGAGCTGGCGTTCGCACAGCCGTCTTTCAATGAATAGTACTTGGTCTTCATGTGGAGCCCGCGGAAGTTCAGGTTCCTTTGCTTAAACAAAATGGACCATGATTAGAAATTTTGCCTGTCAGTATTCTGTAGTTTAAAAAGTTCATTTAATAGTCCCTGTAATAGATAAGCAAACAATAAATCTTCCCTGATCTCCGGACAGTTGTTTCTGGGGTTTGCCTGGATTAGGTTGGTAGGGATTGGGCAGTTATGTTTGATCGGGTGTTTTTCTGTTTTATTTTACTGACTAGGGGGTTGTGGTCTGTGGTTGTTATTGACGCGACCCTTGCATGGCAGCGGCGATGTTCATCCTTCTCTGCCTGGGTTAACGATGGAGTTAGTGTCTGTTTCCGGTCTTTGATTAATTTCAGGATGTTATTGTACAGCCTAAGTCTGCAAGCCTCCTCCTTGCCTGTCCTGCATTTCTTTGGGGGTGATATATTCTTCCCCCTCTTTAATTAAAGCGGTCTCCATTTGTCCTCTGTTTCCAATGTCCTTGCTCAAAGAATTGGGTCATGTTACCTTTGGCTTTTTGCAAATAAACTTGATAATCAGGCTTGGTGCAGTGCGACCTGGCTCTTGTTTTTATAGAGGATCAGCATGAAAATATTTTCTTTTGTCCGGGCGTTGGTAACCTTCCTCTCGGCGTTTATCCTTACTTTTATCGTTAGTGTTGCCGCAATTATTGGCGGAGTGATTCTGCGGATGTCGGCCAAATCAATTCAGGTTATCCCGAGAATGTGGGCCCGGTCTCTTGCCTGTATTGGTGGCGTAAAGGTGACGGTTGAGGGTGGGGAATCACTCGAGCCCGACAAACCATATATCTTTGTGGTAAATCATCAGAGCCAGTTTGATATTTTTGCTCTGCAGGGGTATGCGAATTTTGATTTCCGCTGGTTGGCCAAGAAGGAATTATTTAAAGTCCCTTTGTTTGGGGCCGGGATGCTCCAGGCCGGATATATTCCGATTGATCGATCGCATGGTCGCCAGGCCGTGAAGAGTCTTGACGCCGCGGCCCGGCGGATTAGCGGCGGGGCATCGGTTGTTGTTTTCCCGGAAGGGACCCGGAGCCCGGACGGGAAATTGAAACCATTTAAGGTTGGTGCTATGGTTTTAGCGATAAAGGCCGGAGTGCCTCTGGTGCCGGTGGCCATTATCGGAAGTTATGAGATTTTGCCCAAAGGTAAATTGCTACCCAGGTCGGGCCGGATATTGATCAGGGTGGGAGAGCCGATCTCGATCGCGGGTTATGACCTTAAACAGAAAAAAGAATTGGCCGAACGGATGCAGGAAGAAGTGGCCAGGTTGCTGGCGCAGTAAAAGTATCTAACGGAGGCGGGTGGCTGGTTCCTTGAAATGCAGCGTTCGGTGGTCGGAGTCCATTTCAGCCCTAATCCCGATCGGTATGATCTGGTTTCTTGCGGTGTGGCCAATCGGAAAATTTGCCCAGACCGGGAATTTGTCTTCGCTTAACTCCTTGGCCCGTTGCCAGATAAGTTCGGTGTCATCCCGTGCGCTGTTCCCGCCATCATAAAACGAACCCATAATCAGTCCGCTTAGCTTGTCTAGACGTCCGGATTCTTTGAGTTGGGTCAGCATCCGATCAATGCGGTAGGGCGCTTCGCCCACGTCTTCGATGAACAGGATGATGTCTTGCCATGGTTGCTCATATGGTGTCGCCAGTAACTGGCTCAGGGTGGTCAGATTGCCGCCCAGCAGGATGCCTTGCGCTTTGCCTGGGGTGATGATTTCCAGTTTGCTCGGTTTGATTTTTGTCAGCGGTGGACGAGTCAGCAGGTCAAATAAAGACTGCAGGGAGTCCTGGTCGCTCCGGGGCAGGGTGGTCAGCATCGGGCCGTGAAAGGTGATCACGCCGGTTGCGGTGAAGATGTTGTTGAGCAGGACGCTGACGTCACTGAAGCCGATGAATATTTTCGGGTTTTGCCTGACCAGATCCATCTTGACCATCGGCAGCATCCGGATAGAGCCATACCCGCCGCGCACGGCCATGATTGCTTTTACCTTCGGGTCCTGCCATAAATCGCAGAAATCGGTGGCCCGCTGTTGGTCGGAACCAGCCAGATAATGGTCAGTGGCCCGCAGGTTGCGGCTGGATTTTATTCTGAAACCCATCTCCGCCAGAATTTTGGCCCCGGCTTGAAATTCGTTTTCGCTAAGTACCGGTCCGGCCGGCGCAATCAGGCCGATGGTGTCCCCTTTTACAAGGATTGCCGGCGTGACCGGGGTGATTTCAGAGATTTTTTTCATAAAGAATTCTCAAGCCTTCCAGGGTAAGCATTGGGGAGACCGCTTCGATTGATGGCGCGTAGGGGGCGATAATGGCGGCCATGCCGCCAGTGGCTATAACTGTAGGAGTTTCGGGTTGGAATTGCTCCTTGATTCTCGCGATTAATCCTTCGACCATGCCGCCATAGCCGAACAGTACTCCTGATTTGATCGCGGCCACGGTGTTGGTGCCGATCGGGTTGTCCGGAGGAGAGGAGATGTCTACCCGGGGCAATTTGGCTGTTCTTTTCCCCAGCGCTTCTAAAGAGATAGACAGGCCGGGGGCGATGGCGCCGCCCAGATAGTCGCCGGTTGCCGATACGCAGTCAAAGGTGATGGCGGTGCCGAAATCGACCACCACCAGGGCGGTGTGGTATCTGGCGTAGGCGGCCACCGAGTTGACGATCCGGTCGGCACCCAATTCCGACGGGGTATCGATCAGGATTTTCATCCCGGTCCGGATTGTGCTGTCGACCTGCAGGGGTTGCAGGGAGAGATGCTTTTGTGAGAAATTGGTCCAGGCATATTGCATTGGCGGGACAACCGAGGCAATAATTACTCCTTTGATCTGGGAAAAGTTGATTTTCTCCATTGCAAAGAGGGAGTAAAATTGGGAGGCAAGTTCGTCAGCAGTATTGGCCGGATCGGTTTTGACTCGCCAGTGGTGAAATAATTCTTTTTTTTTGAATAAACCGATTACCGTATGGGTGTTGCCAACATCAATTGCGAGAAGCATATTTGTTGTCCTGAACCGTAAAAAGATCGTAAAGTAAATTGGGTTTGACCCGGCATCTCGTGCCATGGTCAACCCTTAATGGCTTTGATTTTAACAGAAAGATAAGGCAAATGCCCGGAAATTGCCAGGCCTCATTAACCGGTGGTTTGGGGGATACGATAGCTGCATGAAAAAAAATGAAAAAATGTCATATTCGCAGCGGCGACGGGGTGGCAAAAATTTTCAGTGTCATTGTTGTCGCCGGGACTTGCCGTTTTGCTGGAACTGCCCGTGTGGTTTTCAGATCTGCGCTGATTGCTTTGATGAGAACAAATGGGGGATCACCAACGGTCCGACCTGGGTCTGCCCGGATTGCGGTCGGGTTCGGATGATGTGAGAAAACAGGGGCAAGTTTTTCCTGATCCGGGAATGTTATTTCCGATATGGCCTGACTGGTCCGGAGGATTTGCCTGCTGACCAGGCGGCGATTGCTTCCCGGTCGAAGAAAGTACTTGGATTTTAATTGAGTCCTTTTTTTGCTGACAAGCACTCCCCAGAAATAAAAGAATAATTTTCTTGGAAATTATTTTGAGGCCTTGGAGTCGATCATTATTGTGCCGCTTAGATATTCGGTCATTTTTATTTCTTCGATATTCCGCATCTTTTTTATGAGGCTGGCGATTTGATTGCAGCTTGCTTTCATTTTCTTCATATATTCTTCATGGTTGTCAGGTATTTTGTTTTCGGCAAAGGAACGACTTAGTTTATCTATACCGATGGAGATAAATACCAGTGAATTGTTGATCTCATGATTCAAAGTGACGACCAGTGCTTTTACCATTTCGACTTTTGCTTGGTCCATAATTTTTTCTTGTAGACTGTAGTTCTCCTGGATCAAATTGTATTGTTCGACGCATTGGGAGATTGTTATCTTCAATTCCTGATCGCGCCATGGTTTACCGATGATCCGGTAAACTTCACCCCGACTTATGGCTTCCAGCGCCAGCTCAAGATCCAAAGCCCCGGTAATCATAACTCTGACTGTATCTGGAGATATTTCGCGGGCTTTTTGCAGAACTTCAATCCCCGAGATCCCGGGCATCATGTAATCAGCTACGATAACTGCTACTTCAGTTTCAGCCAACGCGGTAAGGGCTTTATTCCCATCGGGGAAGGTTGCAACGGAATACCCTTCATCCACAAAGAAACGCTTTAGACTTGAAAGAACGTAAGGTTCATCGTCCACGATAAATATTGTAGAGTCTTTCATCCAAATAATCTCCATGCTATGCTGAAAATTTCTGATAGTCAGTATTTTCAGCATAGCATCTTTTGGTCTGACTAATCCAGATTCTGTTATTTAATCTCTTTTATTATAATTGTGGTATAGGTCAAAGGTTTGTATGTTTTGATGCTTTGGATCAGATAATTACTATGTATGCAGGGAGTTGAATGGTAGAGAGACAAGATCTTATGGATGTTGAAAAATTTCTTTCTTCGGTCGAGGTCTTCAGTGCATTGGATCATGATAACCTGCTGATGATTTCCAGATATGTGGAAATCGAGCATTATGCCGGGAATGAGGTCATTATTGAGCAGGGTAGGCAGGGAAAATATTTGTGGATGATCTATCAGGGCTCGGTCAATGTTTTTCAGGAGGCTGAAGGTAAAGGCAAAAAGTTGATTGCCATCCTTTCACCGCCGGATATCTTTGGTGAAATCTCCCTTATTTCCAAGAGTACTACCACGGCTGAGGTCAGGGCGGAGGGATCTTGTATTTTCTTGCGGGTTCCTCAGGAGATTGTTTTGTTTGTGATGAATAAAAATCTGACCACAAACTCTTACTTTTCAAGGACATTTGTTAAACGAATTGCTGATAGTGCTAACAAGATGATCCGTAAGGATTGAACAGGCAAAACGAAACGCACCCCAAGGGTATTTGCTGTGCGGCAAATTCCCCAGCAGCTCGAAGTCTTGCGCTTATCTGCCGCGGGGAGCTTCAATTATTCCCTGAATTTGCGGGACAGTGTGAATTTTTTTCATTTCAATAAGATTCCTGAGGTCGTAAAAATGAAGACAGTTTTGGTTATGATCTTGTTTGTTATCGTTTTTTCTGCCGGTCTTTCTTCTGCGGCAGTCACTGAATCGTCGCGAGCCGACGTTATGTTGGGCTCGGGACCGGCGAGACCGCTGGCAAAGATAGGCTTTGATCGGGTGATCTGCGTTGATGGGCTCAAGCTGTTTCAGACCATCGGGCCGGGCTGGGGAGATGGGGCAGCCCCGGCGGTTTCCACCATCCAATTGTACGAAGAAAGGGGCGGAAAAGTTGTCCCTGTCAAATGTTCTAAATAATTTTGAAATTTCTGTTGAAAGTATTTAACCGGGCGAGTTGTTTTTCGTGTTGATCAAGGGCAAAACTTGCCCGCTACTTTTTACTTTCCCCTTCTCCTTAATTCTGCTAAGTTCCGGGTTTTTTTGGAGTAGCCATGATTCATCTCAATAACATCACCCGGCAGCACGGGGCCCAGATTCTTTTTCGAGACGCCAGCTTTCAGATCCTCCCCAATGCTCGCATCGGCCTGGTTGGGCCGAATGGGGCCGGCAAGACAACGATTTTTCGCTTGATTACCGGGGAAGAGCGGCCGGACAAGGGTGAAGTATCCCGGTCCAGTCAAATTGTGATCGGCTATTTTTCCCAGGAGATCGGGGAGATGAGGGGCCGGTCGGCCCTGGCCGAGGTAATGGCCGCCTCCGCCAGAACCGTTGAACTTGGCGAGCAGATGCGGAGCATGGAAGCGGCGATGGGCGAACCCCTCGCCCCGGAAGAACTTGATGCGCTTTTGGCCCGCTACGGAACGGTGGTCGAGGAGTTCGAACATCGGGGTGGCTATGATCTGGAAAGCAGGGCTCAAGCGGTGTTGACCGGATTGGGGATTGGCCCGGAAGATTATCATCGGCCGGTTGAATCGTTTAGCGGCGGCTGGAAGATGCGGATCGGTCTGGCCCGGATTCTGACGATTAACCCCGATGTTCTGCTGCTCGACGAGCCGACCAACCATCTTGATCTGGAGTCCATCGTCTGGCTGGAAAACTGGTTGGCCAATGACTTCAAGGGGGCGCTGATGATGACCTGTCATGATCGCGATTTCATGAATCGGCTGGTCGATCGGATCGTGGAGGTCGCCAATCAGAGTATCACCACCTATAACGGCAACTACGAATTTTATCTGCGGGAAAGGGAGATCCGTCGGGAACAGCTTCTGGCCAGTCACCGGCGTCAGCAGGAGATGCTGGCCAAGGAAGAAGAGTTTATCGCCCGCTTTGCCGCTCGGGCCTCGCACGCCGCCCAGGTCCAGTCCCGGGTCAAAAAGATTGAGAAGATTGAGCGCATCGAACTGCCCCCGGAGCAGCGGGTGGTCAGATTTGAATTCTCCGAACCGCCTCGCAGCGGTAATGACGTGATCCGGCTGGAGAATTTGGGCAAGGTCTGGCCACTGCCGACCGGCGGCGAAAAATCACTGTTTGGCGGGGTTACCGGCATGATTCGGCGGCAGGAGAAGGTTGCGGTGGTCGGGGTTAACGGGGCCGGCAAGTCGAGCTTTCTGAAAGTTCTGGCCGGACAGATCGAGCCAAGCTCGGGTGCCGCCAGTCTGGGGGCCAACGTTTTTCCCGGTTATTTCAGTCAACATTCCATGGAGCTATTGGACCCAAAGCTCACGGTTTTCGATACCGTGCAGGGCGTGCTGCCCGAAGCCAATATCGGGGTGATCCGCAATCTGCTGGCCGCCTTTCTCTTTCGGGGAGATGAGGTCGATAAACGGGTTGCTAATCTTTCCGGCGGCGAGAAGAGCCGGCTGGTGTTGGCAACTATTCTGGCCCGGCCCCTCAATCTTTTAATCCTCGATGAGCCGACCAACCATCTTGATATCCAGTCGCGGGAAACCCTGCTTGATGCCCTGCAGAAGTTCGCTGGCACCGTGGTTCTGGTCAGCCACGACCGTCACTTTTTGCGGGCCCTGGTCAACCGGGTCTTTGAAATTGATCATGGCGAGATGCGAATCTATGAGGGGAACTATCAGTATTATCTGGAAAAAACCGCCAAGGCCTGAAGAGAAGATTCAGGAAGATGGGGGGATTAAATGGTGAAATGTTCCCTGATTTCCATTATCCTGAATCCGTGACGGCTTAGAGCTGTTTATCAGATCAGGTGGTTGTAGTTGCGTCAAAAATACTTGTTCAGCCGCTGGGATAGATATTCACCCGCCGCCCAACGGGGCGCCCGAGAGCGGCGCATCTGCTGTGTTGACAACTCGTTGATATACCCAAGTATTATCAACATCGTCGTCGCCTTGCATC
>JAHJIY010000049.1 GCA_018823175.1 Pseudomonadota bacterium | reverse complement strand
TGCCCCAGGCCGAAAAAAAAGAGGTTGTAAAAACTGTTAAAAACGACAAAAATTAAACCCGTCCGGAATCCCAAAATGACCTCTTTCCGGTGGCTCCATTAACCCGATCATGGGTGGCTCCATTAGGTGATCATCAACACCACCTGAGTTTATAGGCGGCGGCGATTTGTTCGGCCGTCAGGTCGAAACGGTCTGTCGCTATCCAGTATTCTTTCTTGCCAATAGTATAACCAACCAGGCGGACTTGTTTTTTTGTTTGGTTGCCTCCGGGGGTGCCGAGCAACACAATGGCATCATAGGAAATGAAACTATCTTTTGGGATGTCGTTGGTTTTTATACAAGTCTTTATGGTGTTGGCTCTTATACGACAGATAAAGTGTTTTTTTTCTTCCTGCCAGAGATCAAAGCTTTTGTGACGCTGGTAATAACGGTCCATAATCCCGGTCTGACCGGGATTGAGAATTTTACTGACAAACGGTCTTTCATCACCTTTGCCGTCAGTCAGATAGACTTTTCTGGGGATTGAACGATTGATATCAAAACCCAGATGACTTTTTGCTTTTTTGGAGCCCTTGCGGTAATCAGCCCAGGTCATGGAAAGCACGCCGTCAATGAGGGAGCCATCGATGGCGATGAGTTCCCCAAATTCGGAATATTGAGTGGGCAGAGTTTGGTGTGCCTGATTGTAGAGTTGCTCGAAGATATAGAGAAACTGCTCGAGGCCACGTTCGTTATTGGCCTCGGAGAAGCTGCTTTTTTCAATTCCCTTGGGCGGCGCAATATACTGCTTGGCAAAGTTGTTTTCCCGCAGTTCCTGAAGTAGGTCCTGCGCCGAAACACGTTCCTCAAGGTGATAATAGACGAGTGCTTTAAGATGATGTTCAAAATCCATTTGCAACGGCCTATTGCCTCGAGATGTCAAGGCTGGTGTGTTTGGGAGTAATTGATTGACTGGTTTCCATAATTTTCTAAATGGTGGTATTTGATGTTTTCCTTTAATGCGTACAACTTGTGGCATTCCGTAACCTCCTGAAATAATAGGATTTTTACGAAATGCACGTTGCGCCTTTCACAGAAATGTCAAGAAAAAAAACACCCCAACATGCTGTTTTTATTGAAAATATTTACAAAAATTTACCATGCAATTTTCTAACCGGAAATTACTGATTTCTTCTTTGATAAATATTATTATCAGGAACGGTTGACAGAGGCGGTCGGATATTATAACTAAAAGCCTTGCCGCTTTAATCTCACCGATACTCACCAACCTTGGGGATCTATTGCCGCAACCTAAAAATTTGAGCCAGTAGCAACATGTTCCCCATACCCCTGCTCAAGGGGTGTAAAAAATCAAAAGGAGTTTCACATGGGCCGATATGAGGAAACCTACCGGGAAAGCATAGAAAATCCTGAACTGTTCTGGGGCCGTGCCGCAGAAAATATCGACTGGACCAAAAAATGGGATAAAGTTCTGGACGGATCCAACCCTCCGTTCTACCGGTGGTTTTCAGGTGGCACGATGAACACCTGCCATAACGCGGTTGACCGCCATGTTGATTGCGGTCGCGGCAATCAGACCGCCATCATTTATGACAGCCCGGTCACCAATACAAAGAGAAAAATATCCTACAACGAACTCAAACAGGAAGTTTCCGTTTTTGCGGGAGCGCTCAGGGACCAGGGCGTCACCAAAGGCGATACCGTAATTATCTATATGCCGATGATTCCGGAAGCGGCGGTTGCGATGCTCGCCTGTGCCCGTCTCGGCGCCGTTCACTCGGTGGTATTCGGCGGCTTTGCCCCTCACGAACTGGCGATCAGGATCGACCATGCCCGGCCGAAAGTCCTGATCACCGCATCCGGGGCTATTGAAGGAAAAAAGACCATCGCCTATAAACCTCTGGTGGATGATGCAATTTCCCAGTCCGATCACAAACCAGAGAAAGTCATCATTTTCCAGCGGGAATTTGTTACCGCAGAATTGAATGAAAACCGGGATCTCCAGTGGCAGGAAATTATCAAAACCGCCGCACCGGCCGACTGTGTCCCGGTTCTTGCCACCGATCCACTGTATATCCTTTATACTTCAGGGACAACCGGCATGCCGAAGGGAGTCATGCGGGACAACGGCGGCCATGCCGTGGCCCTGAACTGGTCCATGAAGAATATCTACAACGTCGATACCGGGGATGTCTTCTGGGCCGCTTCCGATGTCGGCTGGGTGGTCGGCCATTCTTACATCGTCTACGGCCCCCTTCTTCGCGGCTGCACCACAATCATCTATGAAGGGAAACCCATCGGCACCCCCGATGCCGGCGCTTTCTGGCGGGTCATCTCCGAATATGGCGTCAGGGTAATGTTCACCGCCCCGACCGCCTTCAGGGCCATCAAAAAAGAAGATCCCAATGGCGAATTCCTGAAAAAGTATGATCTCTCCTCGTTCAAAACCCTGTTTCTGGCAGGAGAGCGTCTCGATCCCGACACCTATCACTGGGCGAAAAACCTGCTGCATATCCCGGTCATCGATCACTGGTGGCAGACCGAAACCGGATGGTCGATCGTCGCCAACTGCATGGGCATCGAAGAGTTCCCGGTCAAAGCAGGTTCTCCCACCAAGCCGGCTCCAGGCTATGATGTCCGGATTGTTGATGACCGGAACAAGGAAGTCCCCGCCGGTCAGGAGGGGAACATCGTGATCAAACTGCCCCTGCCGCCCGGCACCCTCGCCACCCTCTGGCGCAACGAAGAGCGATTTGTCAGTTCCTACATGAAGCATTTCCCCGGATACTATGAGACCAGTGACGGCGGCTACATCGATGAAGATGGGTATGTCTACGTCATGGGACGGATGGACGATGTGATCAATATTGCCGGACACCGCTTGTCCACCGGTGCCATGGAAGAGATTATCTCCACCCACCCGGCCATCGCCGAATGCGCGGTGATCGGGACCGATGACCAGCTGAAAGGCCAGCTGCCCCTCGGATTTTTTATCCTGAAAGCGGGTGTCGAAGCAGATGTGGAAGAGATCAAGCAGGAGCTGGTAAAAATGGTCCGCAGCCAGATCGGCCCCATCGCCTGTTTCAAGGAATCTTCGCTGGTCAAGAGACTGCCGAAAACCCGTTCCGGCAAGATTCTTCGCGGTACCATGCGGGCCATCTCCAATGGCAAGGAATACCGGATGCCCTCAACCATTGATGACCCGACGATCCTTGACGAAATCACCGAAACCTTAAAAGAAATGGGGTATCCCAGATAATCGGCTCCCGGAGAGCCGCAACCGGTTCTGTTCACGTCCGGCCTGCGGCTCGCTTGTTTTAAATTTTCTCAGCAGGGAAAAATTTACGGGACCAGATATGAAAATCCACGAATACCAGGCCAAAGAACTTTTCAGAAACGCCGGCGTTACCGTCCCTGAAGGCTTCGTTGCCCAGACTCCTGACGAAGCTGTTCAGGCGGCAAAGCGACTGCCATCCTATCCGGTCGTGGTCAAGGCACAGATCCATGCCGGCGGTCGCGGCAAAGGAGGCGGGGTGGTGCTGGCCGCCGATGAGCTGGAAGTCAGAAAGGCCGCTGAAAAAATTCTCGGGATGATCCTGGTCACGCAACAGACCGGCAGCGTCGGCAGAAAAGTCGGCACGGTTCTGGTTGAACAGGGGCTTGAAATCAGAAGCGAGCTCTATCTGAGCCTCGTTCCCGACCGGGCCACCGCCGGGATCATGATCATCGCCAGCCGGTCCGGCGGGATGAACATCGAAGAGGTTGCCGCTTCCGATCCGGACAAGATCATCAGGGTTCAAATCAACCCGCTGATCGGGATTCAGGCATTCCATCTCCGCCAGGCCGCTTTCGGGCTTGCCCTCTCCCCCGCCCTCGCCGGGAAGTTTTCGACCCTGCTGAAAAAACTGTACCAACTGTTTATTGAAAAAGACTGCGCACTTCTTGAAATCAACCCTCTGGTCATCACTGCCGACGACCATCTGGTTGCTCTTGATGCCAAAATCGAGATCGATTCCAGCGCCCTCTACCGCCAGCAGGAGATTGCCGCCTGGCGTGACGAAAACGAGGAGGACCCGCTTGAACTTGAGGCCTCCAGGGCCGGCCTCAACTATATCAACCTCAATGGCAATATCGGCAATATGGTCAACGGCGCAGGGCTCGCGATGGCCACCATGGACCTGATCAAATCCGCCGGGGCGGAACCCGCCAATTTCCTGGATGTGGGTGGCGGGGCCAGCGCCGAAATGGTTGAGGAGGGTTTCCGGATCATCCTCTCCGACCCCAAGGTCAAAGGCATCCTGATCAACATCTTCGGCGGCATCCTCCGCTGTGATGTCCTTGCAGAAGGCGTTGTCCAGGCAGCCCGCAAGACCGGGATCAGCATCCCGGTGGTGATCCGGATGGAAGGAACCAATGTCGAGAAGGGGCGGACCATTTTAAACCAATCCGGACTTAATCTCATCAATGCGGTCGACCTTGCTGACGCCGCCAAAAAAATCGCGGAGATAGCCTCTTCATAAATAAATCAACTTTCTGGCTTGTCTTATGTTATTGGATTGATGTCATAAAATGGTTCATAGACAGAGTGGCATTTCATGATGAGAATTCAGAAGCCAGAAGCCAGGAGCCAGAATGACTGATTTTAAAGCTTTTCTCCTGGCTTCTGACTCCTGGCTTCTGGCTTCTTGTGGAACAAAGGCTCGAACAAATCGCCAAAACCCTTTTATTATC
>JAHJIY010000110.1 GCA_018823175.1 Pseudomonadota bacterium | reverse complement strand
GAATTTTTTATTTCTGATATGAAAAAGTCGCTTATCAACGACAGCCGGACCATCATCAAGATTCTAACCACTGCCAAAAAATGGAATCCCGAAGAAGACCGCCAGCTCAATGCGCTCTTTAAGCTGATCAATGACACCCACAAAAAAGAAAAAATTCTGGTGTTTACCCAGTTTGCCGACACTGCCGGGTATCTGTGTGAACAACTGAAGAAAAAAGGCGCTAAAAGCATTGAATGCGTTACCGGTAATTGTGAAAACCCGACCGACTATGCACATCGTTTCAGCCCGGTCAGCAATGAAAAGCCTGAAATGAAAGGTACTGAAAAAGAATTGCGGGTACTCATCACCACCGATGTGCTCAGTGAAGGGCAAAACCTTCAAGATGGTCATATCATAGTGAATTATGACCTGCCTTGGGCGATTATTCGACTGATTCAGCGGGCGGGCCGCGTTGACCGCATCGGACAGAAATCCGATGAGATATTGTGTTACTCATTTCTTCCCGAAGACGGCGTTGAAGAAATCATTAGACTTCGGGAACGGTTGAGCACGAGAATTAAAGAGAACGCGGAAGTGGTCGGTTCTGATGAAACCTTTTTTGACGGCGATCCGGTAAACCTCCATGATCTCTACAATGAAAAATCCGGTATCTTTGACCATGAGGATGATACAGAGGTTGACCTTGCTTCATATGCCTATCAGATATGGAAAAACGCCATTGACAGCGACGCGGCCCTCGCCAAAATCATCCCGGATATGTCGAACGTCATTTACGCGACAAAAGAGAACACCTTTGAAAAAGAGAAGGAAGGTGTAATCGTGTATACCCGAACTTCGGATGACAACGATGTCCTGGCATGGCTTGATGTGCAGGGTAAAATGATTACCCAGTCCCAGCTTGCCATACTCAAAGCAGCGGAATGCAACAAAGAGGCAAAACCGCTTTATAAATTGCCTGACCATCACAAGATTGTGAAAACCGCTGTGGATATCATCAGCAAGGAAGAGGTAACCGCGGGAAGTTCTCTTGGTAAAAAGACCGGTGTCAAGTACCGGGTTTACATGCGACTTGACCGCTATTTCAAGGAAAATGATGGGACGCTCTTTGTGACCGAAGAGATGAAAAAAGCCGTGGACGATATTTTCAAATACCCGCTGAAAGAATTCGCACGCGACACGCTGAACCGCCAACTCAAAGCGGGTATATCGGATGATGGGCTGGCACACCTTGTGGTGTCACTTCGGGACGACGACAAATTGTGTATTACCGATAATGAAGACCAGGTAAACCGCCTGCTGCAGATTATTTGCTCCCTGGGCATCAGGAACGGAGAATAAACATGGCAATCACCAAAGCTGAGTTTTCCAAATATATCAAAGGATTTCATTTCCGTGAACTGTTTAACGAAATGGGTTGGAACAACGATCGGACAAAGCAACCGATTATTGTCGATGACGTAGCGTTTAATTTCAACGGTATTGCGGAAAAAAGCGGCTTCAGAATTTTTATCTGTGAACCCGCGCCGGGGAACAAACTGCCCGATAAAGCCACACGCAAGAAAATTGAGAGGAAACTGACCAAGCTTTTTCAGGAGCATCTCATTATTTTTATTGATGAGTATAAGCGTGAACAGGTATGGCAGTTGGCGGTGCGTAAAGCCGGCAGTCCCACAAAAATAAGTGAAACCCTTTTTTCATTATCACAAGACCCGGAACTTTTATATCAGCGGGCAAGCGGTTTGTTTTTCACATTGGACGAAGAAGAAAAGGTCACCATCATTGATGTCACCCAACGGGTCGCGGAAAATTTCCAGCAGAATAACGAGCGCGTTACCAAAAAATTCTATGAAGGTTTCAAAAAAGAGCACACCGCCTTTTTGAAATTCATCAAAGGCATTGACGATCAGATCCATATGGACTGGTATGCCTCGCTGATGTTAAACCGCTTGATGTTTTGCTATTTTATCCAGAAAAAAGGATTTCTGGATAAAAACAAAAATTACCTGCAGGACAAGCTCAAAGCCTGTAAAGAGAATAAAGGGAAGGACAAGTTTTATTCTTTCTATCGCGATTTTTTGCTGGCCCTCTTTCATAAAGGGCTGGGTGCGCCGGAACACGCTGAAAATCTTGAAGTGGAAATCGGCCAAATCCCCTACCTTAACGGCGGACTGTTTAACAAACACAAAATTGAAAAGACTTTTACGAACATCGCCATAGATGACCAGGCGTTTGAAAAGCTTTTCATTTTTTTTGACCAGTATGAATGGCACCTCGACACCCGTGAAATCGCCAGCGGCAAAGACATAAACCCGGATGTAATCGGCTATATCTTTGAAAAATACATCAATGACCGCGCTCAGATGGGAGCCTATTACACCAAAGAAGATATTACCGACTACATAGCCAAGAACTGTATTATTCCCTGGCTGTTTGATGAAGTGAAACGGAATTATCCCAAAGCCTTTGCCGCCGACGGCTGGCTCTGGCAGATGGTGAAGGAGAGCGGAACCGACTATATCTATGATGCAGTTAAGCACGGCGTGCCGGAAAATGGCGGTCTTTTTGATGACCTGCCGGCTGAGGTCCAGAAAGGGTTTGCGCCGTAGTTGGAAAACAAAGTGGTGGACGGCAAAGGACCCTGGCTTTGGGAACTCCGCAAAAGCTGGAACAAACCCG
>JAHJIY010000048.1 GCA_018823175.1 Pseudomonadota bacterium | reverse complement strand
GGGTCTGAAGGATCGCTGGGCAGGTCAGACCAAGGTAAGTGATTGATAATCCAGAGAAAAAAAGTCAAAAAAAGTTAGATCTGATTTTGAACCATCCTTTTTGGTGATAAAAATACTGCTTTAAGAAAATTTGGTCACATTAATTGTGGGGATTATGCACTTCGGGTTGGCCAAATTTCCCGAGGTAACATGTTTTATCTCGGCTTTGAAGGCAGTAACAGTATTGGGGTCAGGATTGCGCTATTGCATTATTGCCGGACAAAACTGTAATTCCAGGGACATCCATACTTAATTAAAGGTAATTTTCTAACTTATTCCTTCCTCAATGGTAAGCCCTCGTAATATACTGTCTGATAAATATCGTTGACGGTTACACTGTTTTGAAAAGGAGAAAGATCATGAAAACATCTGAAAAAATCATGCGTATGGCCGGGGTGTTTATTGCTGTCAGTGTATTGATATGTTTGTATCCGGCAAGGGGCTATTGTAAAAGGCCTGCGGCCCTGTCCGTTGAAAAAACAATACAGCAGGCTCCGGCGGCCAAAGTGCTGCCCAAGCCTGCTGTAAATTTCACAGATATCTCGGTAAATTTTCTAAAATCAGATATCGTAATAGCGTATCAATCTCCGGCATCAATACGTTTAATCTGCGAGTTCTCAGATTCTGGCCCTGCCCCTGCGGCAGGCCATGATGTTGCGTATTACATTAACAGCAATAAGGTTTTCAGCAAGGATGCGGTGCATCTAAATGGGAACAGGTATATTGTTGTGCAGGATGTGACCATGCCGCCTAAGGGCAATTACACTTTTAAGTGTGTTGTTGATGATAATAATCTCACGAGCAAAACACTGCCATTTACCATTTCCGCGGTTTTCTATGAAACGTGCCGCCCCACCGTTAAGGTGCACATGGTTGGCGACAGTCACACATTGCAATCCGATCTGGGCATCGTCAGTTCCTTCAATCATCAGACATTCGAACTGAATGTAACTGCTCCGGACCAGATTCTCAGCCTGACTAATTCCAGCATTGTACCACCGGGTAATGAGGTAACCTGCAGTTATGGCTCCGCGCTTTGGTATAAGAAAGATTGCCGCCAGGCAAAGAAAGTTTTAAACCAGCACAAGTATGAATGCTTGCCCTGAACCAGAGAGAATCAGGGTCAGATCAGAGAAAGCCATTCAACAATCATCAGTTGGCTACATTAAAAAGCTGGATTAGATGTGTAAGGGGGTCCGCTAGCATTATTCCATTATTGGAATCAAAAAAATTTCCGGGGGTCTGGCCGCGCTAACTATTTGAAATCAGAGAGAATGATTGTCCTAAACAGATCTTTGGGGAGCCCATAAAGCTGTTGATAATGCCAAGGCATGTCTCAAATTTCGTCCAACAATGAGCAATGGTAACCTTCCCGGGGGTTAAGGCTTCCGCCAGCCCAGTCGGTCTGGGTGCAATCGCCGGTGCCGCCGCAATAGGTCTGCCAGCTGTTCCCATCGATGGTCTGGGCCCCTCCCCAGATATCGTTCTCCAGGCTTAAGCCGGCGGCCTCAAAAGTTGCGCGGTCCGTAACCAGTCGACATTCGGGCGTCGGCCAGATGTCTCGGGTCACGATTTCGACGGCCAGACACCAGTCCAGATGCGCAAGACAGCTCGCCTCGCAACGGTCCTGAGTATCTCCGGAGTTGGTGCCGTCGGTGTGGGGGGTGAGATCTGAGTAGTTATAGCTGAATTTGAGGGGGTAATTGCCGTCGCCCTGGCGGCATTCTCCTTCACCGAGGTAAGTAAATTCCAGACAGGTTGCGGTGTCGACCCAACCTCCATCAACGCAGGTCTGACTTAGATGCCCCCCGTTGACCCCGCACGAAGTGCTGCCAACTTGGCTGGTCCCCTCTTCGCAGGGGATATAATCCGAACTTGAGGAACTGTGGCAGGATGTCAGGTTGATGCTGGTTAACAGGATGGTCAAGAATAACAGAGCACTGGGTATCTTTACGCGGGTTTGCTTCATGGTTTTTTTTCTCGGAATGAAAGTAAGATTTTATCGACAAGCAGCGATGATTTGCTGGTTTTGTAAACTGTTTCCTGATAATCGGGGCATTATCTGCCAGATTATCGGCCATTGGCCGGTCTGAGATTATCATGACCCATAGGTCACGTCAACGCTTTCCATTATTCAATACTACCGTTGGCGACAAATCAAGTAAAGTAGGGATCGGTTCGTTTTCTTTGTTTTATCGGACCAAGCTAATTACTTGAAAATACATTTATTTGTCAATGAAATCAGACCTTTGCATACCCATCGAGACCACTTTTTGCCACCATCAATAAGATTATGGTTGTGCATTGTTGCGCGATAAGGGGACGTGGGGTTCTTGGTTTGTTGATTTAACAAGGCGCGCGGTACATAATCCAGGAAGGTCCGAGTAATTCTTTAACCCCGAGTCTTGCATAGGATTTCTGGTTTTATTGCTTGCTATACGGGTTAAGAAAAACTATTTACATCCCACCCTTTTGACGGTACTTCTGGATGGATCTTGATTGCGGTGGGGCCAAAGGGGCCGGGTTTGTGGTGTTGATCGATCGTTCTCTCGTAAAGTAATGGTAAACATGAGTAAAATCGTCCGCCGACATTCCAAAAAAATTGCCCTTCTTTACCGGGGTCCACAGGGCGTGGGCCGAGACGAGTTTACTTCCTTTGTGCCGGCCGGTTTCTTCAATATTCTCAAAAGTCTTCGTGACGCAGGCTATCGGGCCAGGCTTTATAATTTGTCGGCAATGCCGAGCAAATATCTTAAAAAGGCGCTGGCTGAAATAGAGGCTAACGCTTTTTTTCTTTCGGCCTTTTACGGCAATCATCTTGAAGCGGCGGCGCTCGCGGCTCTGCTCAAAAAAATATCTCCGCAGACGGCCGTGGTTCTGGGCGGTCCTTTTACCGTGTTGGGCGGCGAAATCCTCAAACGATTTCAGTCTATTGATTTCGTGGTTCAGGGTGAGGGGGAAGAAGCAGGCGTCGCAATTCTGGACGCCCTATTCAGTGATGGGAATTTTTCTGATATCGCGGGACTCTGCCGGCGCAGCGGCACTGGCATAGAATGCCAGCCCGCCCGGTTGCTGGAGGATATCGACCGCTTCTTTTATTTGCCTTCCGAGATTCTGCCTTATTGTGAGGAGGTGGCGCCAGACAATCTGGCGGTGCTTATTTCTTCGCGGGGCTGTCCATACCGCTGTGCCTTTTGCTCCTCGACGGCGCTGTGGAAAAACAAACTCCGACACCACAGCGTGTCGCTACTTATCGATTACCTGAAAGATTTGCGCAAGACGACGGGGGCGGTCTATTTCAGTCTGCGGGATGAAAATTTCCTGGCCGCCCGGCATCAGGTGCGGGATTTCACCAGGCGACTCAGCGAGGAAAACCTCTTTTATTTGTTTAATGTTCAGGGCTCCGCCGGTCTGGTCGATGAAGAATGCGCCGCCTGGCTCGCCTCGGCCGGCTGCGATCAGTTGCAGATGGGGGTCGAAACAGTGTCCCCCCGATTGCAGCAACTGCTTCACAAAGAACAGCGGCCCGCAAAGATCAGGCAGAGTATCGACCTGCTGCGTCGTCAGCTTATTCGACCATTTGGCTATTTCATTTACGGGATGGGTGAAACGCCGGAGGAGGCGGCGGAAAATTCCTCCTTTCTGCAAGCCAGCGGTTTGCTTGACGCCGTGGCGGCGCCGCTGGTTCATTATCCGGGCACCGCCTTGAGTTCATCGGTGCCGGTCGACTCTTTTTTCAGCAAACGGGAAATACTATATTTTGACGAGGCGTCCAGCCAAAAGTATCGCGCCCTTTATCGGAAAAGTATTCGTTTACTTGGTCAAAATGGTGGTTTCCGTGATCATGAATTAGGAAATGCCGCGCTCACTCATCTGCCAGCTACCCTTGCCAGGTTTGCCGATTTTTTGACAAATGGTCAGGAGGGCGAGGCGGAAAAGCTTCTGTTGGATCTGACGACCCGGCAGCCCAGGAATCCTTGGCCGGTTATCCTGTTAGGGGATCTGTACGAAGAACGGGGGGAGTTGAGAAAAGCGGTTCAATATCGGCGGGCGGCGAAGAAACTGGTCGCATAAAACAATCAGCTTGGCCGGGCGGATAAATTCAAGATTACTTCCCGATAGTGAAACTAAAGCCGTAACCCGGATGGGCTGCGGCTTTGTTATTTGCGGATAAATTTATGGTTAGTTGGTTTTTGGTTGCAGGATCTCAATGTCGAGTTCAACCTCTACCATGTCGCCAATGAGCAGGCCACCGTTATCAAGGACCGCGTTGTAATTAAGCCCGAAGTCCTTGCGGTTTAGTTTCGTGCTGATGCTGATGCCGCGACGGATATTGCCCCAGGGGTCTTTTGCCTCGGGACTGGGGCCCAAGAGGTCGATGGTGACTTTTTTGGTCACTCCGTGGATGGTCAAATCACCGGTAACCTCATATTGCATCGCGGTTTTCGGGGTAATTCCCGTGGCCGTAAATTCAATGGTTTTAAATTTTTTCAGGTCAAAGAAATCAGGGCTTTTCAAGTGGTCGTCCCTTTGCTGCACCCCGGTATCAATACTGGCCACGCCAACGGTGATCGCCAGATTTTTGAGCGCGCCGTTTTCCAGATCAATGGTGCCGGTCACGTCTTTTAAGGTGCCGCGCACCTTGGCCACGGTCATGTGCTTGACGCTGAAATAGGCGTTTGAGTGATCGTTATCAATGGCCCATTCGGTTGCGGTGGCCACCGTAGCGGTAAAAACCAGAATTGTTGCGATAATCAAAGATGTTAAGCGGTTCATGGTCGTCTCCTTTAGTTTGTCATTTTGCATATTTATTATGAAATATTTTTGCCAGGAACGGGGCATTCCCGTCACCCTCCTTGTCGGCCAAGTTTTTTACAGAGTCTGGCCAGTTCATCGGTTTCAACCGGATTAAGAATCGAGAACTCTTTGCTGATTATATCCTGATGTTTGGGGAAAATTACAGTTATCAATTTTTCCCCCTTTTCGGTTAAGGTAACCTCATAAAATCGTTGGTCTTTTTCATTGCGAATCCGTTTGATTAATCCCCTTTTTTCAAGGTTGGCGATTACGGTGGTGATGTTGCCGCCGCTTTTTAAGATTTTGTTGCCGATCTCACGCTGACACAGGGGACCGAGATGGCACAGGGCCTCCAAGACGCCGAATTGGCTGATGGTCAGGCCATATTCCGTCAAATGACCATGAACTCTGGCGTTGACGGTCCCGGCTGCCCGCATCAGTTTGACGAAAGCGTTTAGTGCCGGTGATTGGTTATTTGCTTTATTGCTGATCGTCATCATCCAAACCTCTCGGTAATTAGTTTAACATTAAACTAATAATTGATCGTGATCAGGTCAAGGGGGCGGGAGCAAGAGTTTTTTGTGAGCATGTTCATTTTATTGTTGCAGGCCGGGTCCTCTTGTTGTTATATGAGCGTGGTCATATTGTCTTGCGGTTTTGATTTTATGGAAAATGGCCAGTCGTTTTCGACAATCAATAATCAGATGTAGACGGGCTGGAGAAATTAATTATGGGTAAATTCGAGTTACTGTTCGGGCATTGGGTAGTGAAAAAGCGCTGGTGGATTATTCTCGCCTCCCTCATCATCGTGGGCAGTACGGCCAGCGGCGGGCGGTATTTGAGTTTTGTCAACGATTCGCGGGTCTATTTCAGTAAGGAGAACCCACAGCTCCAGGCCCTGGAGGCCCTGGAAAACACCTACTCAAAAAATGAAAATGTTTTATTTGTCTTGGCGCCAAAGGACGGCAATGTCTTTACCCGTGAGACTTTAGCGATCATCGAGGAACTGACCGAGGCGGCCTGGCAGATTCCGTACTCCAGCCGGGTCGATTCCCTGACCAATTTTCAACACACCAGGGCGGAGGATGATGATCTGCTGGTTGAAAATCTGGTCCGAAACGCCAAAACCCTGTCCGAGGCCCAATTGCAGAAAATTAAACGGATCGCTCTGAGCGAGCCGTTGCTGGTCAATCGGCAAATTTCGGCCAGGGGTCATGTCACCGGGATTAATGTCAACATTTTAAAGCCGGGTAAATCGATGGACGAGGTCCGGGAGGTAACGGATTATGTCGGTCGTTTGGCGGATGATGTTCGGCAAAGGTATCCGGATCTTGATCTTTATGTGTCCGGCGGGGTGATCATCGATCATGCCTTTGAGCAAGCCAGTAAAAGGGACATGTCGACCCTGGTCCCGGCTATGTACGGGGTGCTGCTGATCATTATGGGGCTGGCTTTGCGCTCGGTTACCGGCACCTTGGTTACCTTTTTGATCATTGCCATTTCCATGTTTACCGGCCTTGGCCTGGCGGGCTGGTTGGGCATTGCCTTGACCCCGGCCTCGGCAAATGCGCCGACCATCATTCTCACCCTGGCGGTGGCCGACAGTATTCATCTCTTGATTTCGATGTTTCAGCAGATGCGGCAGGGGCAAAGCAAATTTGCGGCGATTGCCGAGTCACTGCGGATCAATCTGCAGCCGGTATTTTTGACCAGTATTACGACGGCCATTGGTTTTCTGACCATGAATTTTTCCGATGCGCCGCCCTTTCGTGATCTTGGCAATATTGTGGCGATGGGGGTTATGGCGGCCTTATTGTATTCGGTCTTTCTGTTGCCGGCCCTGATGGCGGTGTTGCCGGTTCGGGTAAAACAACAGATTGAGCAGGATGAGCCGCGGTATATTGACCGGTTTGCTGAATATGTAATCAGGCGCCGAACCATTTTGTTTTGGGCGATCTTGTTCACTTTTATTGTTTTGGCCGGCGGCATTTCTCAGATTAAACTCAATGATGACTTTATAAAATATTTTGATCAGAGCTATGCCTTTAGGCGGGCGACTGATTTTACCGAGGAAAATCTGACCGGCTTTAATATTATTGAGTACTCGCTGGAAGCAGGTGAGGCCGGCGGCATAAATAATCCGGCTTATTTGTCAAAGGTTGAGGAGTTTGTTAATTGGTATAAAGCCCAGCCTAATGTCGTCCACGTCAATGCGATTACTGAAATCATCAAACGGCTTAATAAAAATATGCATGGCGATGATCAAAATTTTTACCGGATTCCGGAGGAGCGGGAACTGGCGGCCCAATACCTGCTATTGTACGAAATGTCGCTGCCCTTCGGTCTTGATTTGAATGACCAGATAAATGTCGATAAATCGGCGACCCGGATGACGGTAACCCTGAAGAATGTCAGCGCGGTTGATATTCGGGCGATGGATGAACAGGCTAGGGGGTGGCTTGCCGACAATGCCCCGGCCTCGATGTTCAGCTATGGTTCGGGGCTGTCGATTATGTTTGCCCATATCTCTAAACGTAATATTGAAAGTATGTTGGGCGCCTCGATCCTGGCCCTGGTCTTGATCTCGGCAATTCTGGTCCTGGCCTTGCGCAGTGTCAAGCTTGGGCTGGTCAGTCTGGTCCCAAATCTGACCCCGGCGATTATGGCCCTTGGGATCTGGGGCATAACGGTGGGCGAGGTCGGCTTGCCCGTCTCGGTTTTGATCGCCATGACCCTGGGGATTGTGGTTGATGATACGGTCCATTTTATCAGTAAATATCAACGGGCCCGGCAGGAGCACCAGATGGGTCCGGCCGATGCGGTCCGCTACTCATTTCATACGGTCGGTTCGGCCCTGTTTATTACGACCCTGATCCTGGTGGCCGGTTTTGCCATTCTTTCCTTCTCGGGATTTAAGGTCAATGCCGATATGGGGGCGATGACCGTGCTCACCTTGCTTATTGCGCTGGCCATGGATTTTTTGTTTTTGCCGATAATTCTGATGAAAGTGGAGGGAGAAATAAGATGAAGAGACTAATCTCGGTCTTGGTTTTAATTTTATGTTCGATGCCGATCCTGGCTGATCTTGCCAGGGGTGAGACCGCAGAGGAGAAGGGGCTGATGATTGCCCTGGAGGCCGAAAGGCGGGAAAACGGTTTTGGCGATTTTACCGCCGAGATGCGGATGGAACTAAAGAACCGACATGGGCAGGCGAGCACCCGATTGATCCGGATCAAGACTCTGGAGGTTAAAGACGACGGGGATAAAAGCCTCTCAATTTTTGATACGCCGATGGACGTCAAAGGGACAGCTTTTCTGACCTTTTCCCACAAGCAAGGGGATGACGACCAGTGGTTATACATGCCGGCCTTAAAGAGGGTGAAGCGGATCAGTTCGCGTAACAAGTCCGGGTCGTTTATGGGTAGTGAATTTGCCTACGAAGATATCTCCAGTCAGGAAATTGAGAAATACACCTATAAATGGCTTCGGGATGAAACATATGACGGCAGGGCTTGTTTCGTGATTGAGCGCTATCCGGTCGACCAGGAAAATTCCGGTTACACCCGGCAGGTGACCTGGCTGGACCAGGAAGAATATCGGGCCTGGAAGGTTGATTATTATGACCGGAAAAAATCCCTGCTTAAAACACTGGTTATGTCTGGTTACCAACAATATCTGGGTAAATACTGGCGGGCGGCCGAGATGCAGATGGTTAATCATCAAAACGGCAAAAGCACCGGACTCTTGTGGACGGGGTATAAATTCCGACAAGGCCTGACCGAGAGTGATTTCAGCAAGAACAGTCTGCAGAGGGCGAGGTAGTTTTGGTTAAGGACAAGATTATATTGATTGTCGGTTTTCTGGGTTGTCTGGTCGGCGGTTTTGCCGGGATTGCGCAGGCCCATGAATTATCGGGTTTTCTGGCGGTTGAGGGCAGATTTTTTACCGACAGTCCGCTTTTTACCGGGCAGGAAGAGCATAACGTTTCGCTGGCCTTGCAACCGGAATATTACCATCAGTGGCAAAGCGGCCTGCGCGTAACCTTTGTCCCTTTCGGCCGGTTGGACAGCGCCGATGATCAGCGTAGTCATTTCGATATCCGGGAGCTGAATCTGCTCTATCCCGGCGAGTCATGGGAGGTTCGATTTGGGATCGGCAAGGTATTCTGGGGGGCGACCGAGTTTGTCCATCTGGTTGATATCGTCAATCAGACCGATGGGGTGGAATCCATTGACGGCGAGGATAAACTTGGTCAGCCCATGCTCCATCTTTCTTTACCAAGGGCGTGGGGGATTGTTGATTTTTTTGCCCTGCCTTTTTTTCGGGAACGGACTTTTCCGGGCCAAAATGGTCGTCTGCGCTCGGAACTGGTGGTTGATCCCGAGCATCCGCTCTATGAAAGCGGCGCGGAAGAAAATCATTTCGATTTTGCCTTGCGCTACAGCCATACCCTCGGGGAGCTGGATTTCGGGCTGTCTTATTTCAACGGGACGGACCGGCAACCCATGTTGTCGCCTGGCCTGAATCGGCAAGGGGCGCCGGTGCTTATTCCATACTACGGTCAAATTCAGCAGTTTGGGCTTGATCTGCAATGGGTCTTTGGGGGCTGGCTTTGGAAACTGGAGTCGATTTATCGGCAAAGTGAGCCGGACCATTATCTGGCGGCGGTGGGCGGTTTTGAATATACCTTTTCTGCTATTATGAGCACGGTCGCTGATCTTGGCCTGATTGGCGAATACGCCTATGATGATCGCAATGATGCGGCAACCACCCCTTATGAAAAGGATGCGATGCTCGGTCTGCGGCTGGCCTTTAATGACGCGGCAAGTTCCGAATTGCTGGCCGGGATCATTATTGATCTGGACAGTTCGGCCCGGATCGTGAGCCTTGAGGCAAACCGCCGTTTTGGCGAGCGGTTCAAGGCGACCCTGGAGGCCGGCTTTTTTGTGGATTTACCGGAAAACGATCTGGCCTATAGCCTGCGGGATGATGATTTTGTGCGGCTTGATCTGGCCTTTTATTATTGAGACTTTAAGGGGCATATCCGCTGTAATAGTGCAGCGGTGATGACAAGTGAAGGCAAGGCCGCAAGCTTTATGTCAGGGGTAGAGCAAAAGTTTGCCAATCAAGGGAGATGATCATGGCGGTAATTGCTGAAAAAGATTTGGCCGGGATTCTTTTAGCAGATGTAAGTTTGCAGTTGATTGAACCGGATCTCTACACGGTTTTGCCCGAGGGCGAAATATCAAACACCTTTGATGACGGGGCCAGGTTTTATGATCTGGTGATCTGTAATCCCATCTATAACCGTCTGATCTGGGGCTATTGGATCAGCAGCTTCGGGACCTTTACCCAAAAAGGACTTGAATCCTCCCAAGAAGGTCTGGTTCTGGATGTCGGTTGCGGCTCTCTGGCCTTTAACGCTAAACAATACGCTCATTATTCCGCGCGTCCTGTTGTTCTGCTCGACCAGTCGCTTAATTTACTGAGAATAGCCAAACAAAGGATTTGCAAGATTAATGGCCGGGTTCCAGAAAATATGGTTTTTGTGCAAGGCGATGCCCTGAATTTGCCGTTTAAGCCCCATGTTTTTCAGACTATAATTTCTTTGAATTTACTGCATGTTCTGGCTGATGCCAAAAAAGTCTTGGCCGGGCAACAAAATGTATTGGCCGATATTGGTACTATTTCGATCAGCACATTAATAAAAAATAATCGATTTGCTGACAAGTATCTGGAGATCATGCTCGATAAAATAAGTGGCGTTGCCCCTAGAACCATGGCGCAACTGCAAGCGGTTTTTAATGAACTTAAAATGCCGGTAATATCTGAACTTAATGGCAATATGGCATTTTTCCGCTATGGCTTTAAATAAAAATTTGATTGTGGGATTAAGAGCATAAAATGCGCATAACCGAAGAAGCTAAAAATCAAAACCGGGAAAAGATCATCAAGGCGGCGGCAATGCTCTTTGCCGAAAAGGGATTTGAGGAGACCACGACCCGGGATATCGCCAAGGCGGCAGGACTGGCGACCGGCACCATGTTTAATTATTTCCCGAGCAAGGAAACAATGGCGATGAGCATGATCAATGAGGCCTTGCTCAAGGGGGGCGCAGACTTCGTAACCCGTCGCACTGGTGAGGAAGAGTTTGCTGAAGAGTTGTTTCTTTTTATTACCACGGGTCTGCAGCGGTTACGGGCGATGCATCCATTTATCGGGCCGGTCCTGGAAAAATCATTAAGTCCCTTTGCCCGGAAGGCGACATGCAAGGAAGGGGAGTCGGCCCGGGAACAGCATCTGGCCGTGGTCAGTGCAATTATGACAAGACACGGTCATACCATGGTGCCGGAGTTTTTGGCGACCAATATTTACTGGTCTTTATATTTGGGGATTCTGGCTTTCTGGTCCAATGACGACTCGCCAAATCAGGAGGCGACCCTGGCCATGATTGATTATTCGATCATTCTTTTTGCCCGGATGATTTCAGCCGCAGATCCGGTAGCAGGAGGACTGAGTAAATGATGATGGAAAACAGAGAAAAATCTTTGCGGATTGAGGAGATGATCGCCGCCTTGCCGGATGCGGGTAATACGGGAAAAGTATCACCTGAGATTTTGGCCGACATCTCAAAACGTATTTCCTTAAAGAAAATGCCGACCAGCGCCTTGACCAGGTTTTGGAGTTTGGGCAACGTGCAGACGAAAATTGCCTTGGGCTATCTGGCATATCGGGTAAGGAGCAGTTTTGTCAGCGCCGGTAAAAAGCAGAAATTATTAAATGAAACCCATCTTGCCGCCGCGATCAGGCTTCTTGCTACCATGGGGTATATGCGGGGCGCGGTCATGAAGCTGGGACAGATCCTGGCCAATCTGCCCGATGTGGTGCCGGACGAGTTTGCCGAGATCCTGGGTGCTTTGCATTTTGAGGCGCCGCCCATGCATTACTCGATGATTCGGGAGGTTTTTGTTGCCGAAATGGGACGGGAACCTGAGGAAATCTTTGCTTCCTTTGACAAAAAAGCATTTGCCGCCGCCTCCCTCGGGCAGGTCCACAAAGCACGGCTGAAAACCGGCGAGGAGGTGGCGGTCAAGATCCAGTATCCGCATATTGCCCGGACCATTCAGGCCGATATGCGCAACCTCCGCTTCCTTTTGGCCCCGATGCGTCTCTCTGCCGACTGGGGATCAATGACGGAATATCTTGTTGAGATTGAACGGGTTTTGACCATTGAGGCTGATTATGAACAGGAGGCGGCGTTCTGCCGGCAGGCTGGGAAACTCTTTGAGCGCGCGGAGGGTTTTGTCATCCCCGAGATTTATGATCAATATTCCAGCCGCAGAATATTGACCATGGAGTTTATTCCCGGCTGCCATTTGCAGGAATTTCTGGCCGGGAATCCATCGGAGGAATTGCGCAATAATTATAGCTTACTGATCAGCAGGTTCTGGGCGCGTCTTTTTTATAGTGCCAAGCAAATTGTCGCCGACCCTCATCCCGGCAACTTTATTTTTATGGCTGATGGCCGTTTGGGGTTTATTGATTTTGGCTGCACCCGGGCTACCTCTGTTGAGGAACAAGAGATGCTGGCCCAACTGGAAATAGCCTTTCTGGAAAAAGATCCGGCCAAGATCGACCAGGTGATTGCCAATGCCTGTTTGTACCATGATCCGTCCCGGATGAGCCTGGTCCAGCTGCAAGTGATCCGGGAAGTTATCACCTGGCAGTTCGGGCCGATTGTTTCGGAGAAGTTGTATGATTGGGGTGATAGCGATTTTTTTCTGCGGGGGATGGAGTTGAATCTTGAGATGGTGCAGAAGGGTTGCAGTCAGAGTATGCCGCTTTGCATCTGGACTAACCGGATGACCTATGGCTTCCGCGCGATCTGCTATCGCCTTAAATGTCAAAATTATTTCGGGCGGATCTGTCGCGAAGAGAGGGAACGCGCGCAAAATGGCTGATATCCGTGACCGCATCGAATTATGGTTTGACAATTTTGGCCGGGTGATATTTAAGCGGGCCTGGTTGTTTCTATTTTTGAGTCTACTGGCCACCGGCGCCATGGTCTCGCAGTTGCCGAGTATCCGGATGGACACTTCGGCCGAGGGTCTTTTGCACAAAGAAGATCCGGCCTTAAAGACTTATCAGGATTTCAGGCGGCAGTTTGGGCGGGATGAAACGGTCATTATCGGTTTAAGTCCGGCCAATATTTTTGATCTTGATTTTCTGGCGAAACTAAAGGACTTTCAGGCGGCCCTGGAGAATGAAGTCCCGAACATCAGTGAAGTCAGCAGCCTGGCCAATGCCGCTTATATCGATGGTCAAGGGGATGACCTGATTGTTGAAGATCTGTTGGAAGATCTGCCGGCCAATGAGGGAGAGTTGGCTCTATTCAAACAAAAGGTGATGGCACATCCCCTTTATCCCGGGACGATTATTTCAGAGGATGGGATGTTTACGATAATCGTTCTGACCCCGGTTATTTTCTCAACTTCAAAAACAGCCGGTGCGGGAACAGATTCTGGCCGCTTGCTCAGTGAGGATGATTTCGGTGCCTTGTTTGACGCGGTGCAGATGGTGGCCGGCCGTTTTAACACGCCGGATTTCCCGGTTATTGTGGGAGGCGAGGTGGCGACTGAGGTTGTTTTGAAAAGACTCGCCCTGGACACCATGTCACGTTTCATGCTCCTGACCGGGCTGCTGATTATTATCATCACCGCCATTATGTTTCGTCGCATCTCCGGAGTGATCTATCCTTTTCTGGTGGTCAATTGCGCCCTTCTGGCCACCCTTGGCCTGATGGCTTTTTTTAAGACGGCGATGACCCTTAATACGACGATCTTGCCCTCTTTTATCCTGGCGGTCGGCATTGGCGATTCGATCCATATCCTGACTATATTTTATCGTCATTTCAATCAACATCATGATAAGGAAGAAGCCATTTCATATGCCCTGGGTCATTCCGGCCTGGCGGTGGTAATGACCAGCCTGACGACGGCGGGCGGTCTGCTTTCCTTTGTTTCCGCCGGCATTGCGCCGATTGCCGAGCTGGGCATCTTTGCCGCCGTGGGAGTCATGCTGGCTCTGGCTTATACGCTTGTCACCCTGCCGGCTTTACTGGCTGCAATTCCACTGAGCAAAAAGAAGATGGTCGAATCGGCTGGGGCTTTCTCAAGGCTGGATAATTTTTTAGTTAGGGTCGGTGATTTTGCCGCCGATCATCCCTGGCCGGTGGTGGCGGTGAGCGGGCTCATTTTGCTGGTTTCTTTTGCCTTGGCGAGCCAACTTGGCTTTTCCCATAACTCGCTCAAATATCTGCCCAGGGACATGGAGACTCGGCAGGCCACCGAGATGATTGATCAACACATGAAAGGTTCGCTCAATGTTGAAGTCCTGATCGATACCGGCCGGGAGAATGGTCTTTATGATCCGGCTGTCCTGCATAATATGGAAAAGGCGCAGCGGCTGGGCGAAAAATTAAGGGTTGAAGATGCGCCGGTCGGGAAATCAATATCCGTGGTTGATACCATCAAGGAGATGAATCAGGCCTTGAACGGCGGCAATCCTGATTATTTCAAGATTCCCGAAGAGCGGCAGTTGATCGCCCAGGAGCTTTTGCTTTATGAGATCGGCGGCGGCGATGATCTGCGAACTCTGGTTGACAGCGGCTATCAAAAAGCTCGGATAACTTTGAATCTGCCCTGGGTTGATGCCATTGAATATGATCGGGTCCTCACAAATTACCAGGAGCAGCTAAAGGATATTTTCGGAGCCACCGCAACCGCTACGGTGACCGGCATGGCCGCTGTGATCTGCCGGACATTCTCGGTCATTATTTCGACCATGGCCAACAGTTATCTGATTGCGGCGGTGATTATTACCGGGCTGATGGTTTTGTTGATCGGTAATCTCAAAGTCGGGCTGGTCAGCATGATTCCAAATTTTCTTCCTATAGTTATGGGCCTTGGTTTTATGAAAATTGTCGGACTGCCGCTTGATTATTCTAATATCATGGTCGGTGGGGTAGCAATAGGACTTGCAGTTGACGACACCGTCCATTTCATGCATAACTTCAGGCGCTATTTCGCCCGGACCGGCGATGCCCGGCAAGCTGTGCATCTCACCCTGACCTCCGCCGGGCGGGCCATGCTGTTCACCACCCTGATCCTGTGTGCCGGCTTTCTGGTTCTGTTGTTTGCCCAGCTGCAAAGCACGGTGAATTTTGGCCTGATCACCGGATTTACGATCAGTATGGCGCTGCTGGCCGATTTTTTACTGGCCCCGGCCTTGATGGTGCTTATTTCCCGGCAGAAGTCTTGATGAATATAAACACTTCTTTTTGGTTGACTGGCAGATAGGTTATTATAACTTTAAGATCTGTATAATATTGCGCTTAATAATTATGGTCGGGGATTTTCTTGTGAAAATGAGATCTTGCTTAAATTTATTGGGGCTTATCCTGATTGCCTTTGTGTTAAACGGTTGTATCTATAGTCACGTGCAGTGGCCGCTTGATACGGATTTTGACAGCACCTCGTTGGGCACCAAGGTTGGCCGCTCTCATATCCAATCGGTCTTTTGGCTTTTCGCCTGGGGGGATGGCGGCTCAAAAGCGGCGGCTGAAGATGGCGGGATCACGATCATCAATCACGCCGATACCGAGGTGACGGTCGTTCTTTTTGGTCTTTACTATAAGGTCACCACGGTGGTTTATGGTGATTAGACCCTTTGCTGGAATCATCAGGATAAATCTGCTTGGGTTAAAGGGTTTTGGCTCTGCAGTCTATATTAAGACCCCCGGCAAGGAACTATTGCAAAGAGTTACGCGGGGTTGGGTACGTTATTGTGCGCTGGTTCTTGTGGCGCTCCTCTTTAGCGGTTGTTCCGGGATTTTAGATACCTCTCCTTCCGGGCGGTTATATACAAATATTATTCGGCCTCACTCTCTTGATTTTAAGCGGACCGCAGTCGGGACCAAGCGCTGTATTATTGATGAGTATAAACTCCAGGAACCGCTTACAGGTTATGATCTGTCGGTTGAGTTGACCACTGATCTGATTCTGGCTACTGCGAAAGAGGCCGGGATCAGTAAAATATCCTTTACTGAGTTGCAAACCGTCAGTTTCCTGATGGGGATCTACAGTCGCCGCCGACTGATTATCTATGGCGATTAATATTATTCCCCCTGATTAAACTTGATTTGACAAAGTGTTTTTAATTTATGGAATTTATTGATGTGTGATTTCTGTACAAAGCATGGCGATGGCAAGATTTGGTATAAGAATGCCAAAAATTACGCTCGTGACTTGATGGAAGATTTACGGCGCCGGCAGTATATCCATGATTTTCTGGAATCAACCATAGGCGCCGGCATTTCCAGTCTGGGCCGCCTTGAAACCATTTATCGCAAGAAAAAAAATCTGCCGGCCCGTCTGGTCAAAGCGATGGTGGATAAAGCCAGGGATGAGCATTTTGGGCAGGTAGTGCCCATCGAAGATATCAGGACCATCGTCGGGGGTGCCGAGACTGTAGTCCGGATGCCTTGTGCCTGTCGCTGGGCGGCGGAGAAGAAAGAGAAACGTTGTTGTTACTCGGTCAGTTATTCTCCTGAAACCTGGTGGCGGGGGCTTGATATGAGTTATTTCGGCAAGGCCCCGGCCGAAGGTTTTGAATCGTTATCGGGAGCAGAGGCAATTGCTCAAATGGAAGTCCTGGGGCGGGAAGGAGCGGTGCATACCATCTGGACCATGATTACCCCGTTTATCGGGGCGATTTGCAATTGTACAAATCGTGAGTGTCTGGGGTTGCGTACTTTGGCGCTGGAGGTCGAAACTCTGGCCCGGGGTGAATACGTGGCAATGGTAAATCGCAATTTATGTAATGGTTGTGGGTTGTGTGAGGATGCCTGCCAGTTTGAGGCGATATCCAGTCGGATGATGGATGGCGGCGAAACGGTCGCTTTTGTGCAGCACCAAAAATGTTATGGTTGCGGGTTATGTCGGCACCATTGCCCGCAGGGGGCATTGGCCTTGATTGAAATGTAAAGTTTATTATCAAGATTTAATTAAATTTCGTCGTCTTCGTCTTCCTCCTCTTCCTCCTCTTCGTCATCTACTTCATCCTCTACTTCGTCATCCTCTACTTCGTCATCCTCATCATCAATGATCCGGTCTTCAGCTGCTTTTTTAACGGCTTTAGGGATCTTGGACGGCGGCAATACTATGGCGGTTATCCGTTCAACTTCGGAAATCACGACAACATCAAGCAGGCAGGTCTCGCATTCGGCGATATGCTTTTTCATAAAAGCGACCATCCGAGCCGGGGCCAGGGTCTCGTCCTGGACATGCATGTACCAGTCTTTGACAAGTTTTGTTAAGCGTTTACACTCCATAACCGATAAAACCTTTAAAATGATTTTTTATATGATTAACCGCACTGGTCAAATAAACAATATTTGGCAAAAAAGCTAATCAAAAAATTTTTTGCACTTTAAATAAGTTGCCTAATATTTTCAACAGTTAGGTCGGGGAACAAAAAATATTGTTTATGTATTTATCTAAAATGGAAGAAAAGGAGTTGTCAGAGTCGGTGCAAAAAATTACTATGGCCATTCTTGTTGGAAGTGGAAAGGGCTCTGGTGGCCCTCCCGGACTTCAAATCCGGTGTACCGGGTTAATAGCTTGGTAGGTGGGTTCGATTCCCATGCACTTCCGCCATAAATCCTTTGTTTATGCGGGTTTGTAACTCTTAAATACTACCTACATACTGCCCACAATACTTTTCAGGTTGCGAGAGTATTGTCACTTTTAAGCGGTATTGATTTACGGTCTTTTTGTTCTTCTCACAAATCGCGATTTCGGCTGACTTCTCTTCATTTGATCAATGGATGTCCCATTTTTTCCCTTTGTTCCGTGTATTTCACTGCCACTTTCCGGGCAATATTTCTGATTCTGCCGATATATCTGGTCCGTTCCGCGACGCTGATTGCCTTTCTGGCATCAAGCAGGTTGAAGGTGTGGGAACATTTAAGGCAGTAGTCATAGGCCGGTAAAATAAGGCCCTTGTCCAGCAGCTTATGCGCCTCACTTTCACATGAGTCGAAGAGGGGGAGCAAAAAATCGACATTTGCTTCCTCAAAGTTGAAGGTCGAAAACTCAACCTCGGCCCGGTGAAAGATATCGCCATATTTGATTTCTTTATTCCAGGCAATATCATAAACACTTTCTACGCTCTGCAGATACATGGCGATTCTTTCCAGTCCGTAGGTGACCTCAACGGTGATCGGGTGCAGTTCGAGACTGCCGGCATGCTGGAAATAGGTGAACTGGGTGATTTCCATGCCGTCCAGCCAGACCTCCCAGCCCAGGCCGGAGGCCCCCAGAGTCGGGGATTCCCAGTCATCCTCGACGAACCGGATGTCATGTGCCAGCGGGTCAAGACCGAAGCGGGTCAGGCTCTCCAGGTAAAGATCCTGAATATTGGGCGGCGATGGTTTGATCATCACCTGGTATTGGTAGTAATGTTGCAGGCGGTTGGGATTTTCTCCGTAGCGGCCATCGGTGGGACGGCGGGAAGGCTGGACGTAGCAGGTTTTCCAAGGTTCCGGCCCCAGGGCGCGGAGCAGGGTGGCTGGATGAAAGGTCCCGGCGCCGACCTCCATATCGTAAGGTTGTTGCAGAACACAGCCCTGATCGGCCCAGAAGCGGCTCAGTTCGAGAATGATATCTTGAAAATACATGTTATTCCCTGAAAATAGTTAAAAGAAAGTGGCAAGCTAATCGTGACGAGTAACTAAAATAAAATTATTGCTTGAAAACATTTATTGTAGCCGATGCTGATTTGTTGTCAGCAAAAACCGGCATAATTAATCGCTGATCGCTTACGGCCAAAGGTTACGTCAGCTTATTTTTATTTTATCCATCTATATAACTTGTCACTTGTTACTTGTCACTATTGACTTGTTATTCCGGGCGATGATTTCTTGCATTTTAAAATATTGACATATCGTGATGTTCAGATATATTGATATTTATGATTGAATTAGGAAAATTGACATTATTGTCTTTTGAGACCCTGGAACACGCGGCTGAATGTCTACGGACCATCGCCCATCCCCATCGGTTGCGGATCATCCAGATTCTGCTGCGTGAGAACTGTTCGGTTGGTGAGCTGGCCAAGGCCTGCGAAATTCCAAGTCACATGGCGTCAGAGCATTTAAGGCTATTAAAGGATCGGGGCTTGTTGACCAGCCAGCGGGATGGACGTAAAATTTTCTATTCGATTAATGAACCGGCTCTGTCCAGTATCATGGGCTGTGTCGAAAAAAGATTCGGTTGCTGAACATAAATGAAGATCTGAAATATTTTCTTGCGTTATCTATATGATTTTGCCGACAATAGTTTGAATGATATAATTTTTAGGTGTGTTGTGGGGAGGATTACCTGAGGTAATCCCTGTCAGTTGATTCCATGTGAAAGGAGAAAAAAATGGTGAAAAAATTTTCAACACTGATATTGGTCGGCCTGCTTGCCGCGCCAATGGCAGCAAGTGCTGCGCCGACTACCGATGAGCTTGCCGAAAGACTTGATACGCTTGAGGAAAAATCAGAAGGCTGGGATCTGGCGTCTCGGATTAGTTTGGCCGGCGATATCAGAACCAGAGCAGATTATCATACTGCTAAAACTGCCGAGTATTATAAAGCAACAGATGTTGCCATCGGCGTTACCACCTTTACTAAAGCACAGCCGGTTATGGCCGGAATTGTTTCGAGTATGGCTGCTGCCGATACTAATGGGGATGGTTCTGCAGATTACAAAGACGTAACAATCGGCACCATGATAGGAGCTTTGGGTCCTATGATGGTTGATTCTAATGGTGTTCCAGACCTTGCAACATGGCGGACTAACCTTGCTGGTTTTGGCAGTCCATTCACCGCGGGACAAGAAGAGGCCCTGTTTTATATGATGACCAACCAGGAGGTTGGGGGGATGCTGACGGGGATGGCTTCTATGTCATCGGCTAATATTATCGATGCCATGCAGACGCCGCAAGCACTTGCCAGTTTCATGAAAAACCTCTCTCCTGCTGCCAGGGCCGCGATTTTTACGAACATGGGTTACGGACCAACCGCTGCTAAAACATATAAGAATGATACGTTATACAGTACCAGGCTTCGGTTGGATATGCGGGCCAAAGCTACCGAAAATGTTGAGGTTAAAGTCCGGTTGGTCGGGTACAAGGTTTGGGGTATGCAGGACTCGGCTACGCCTGAAACCAATGAAGATGGGGTGCATGATACCGACAGTCCCTATTTCCTGAACTCACGCAGCTTTGACGGCACATCAGGTCGGCAGCCTGGCGACAACAAGCTGGTGGTTGATCGTGCCTTTATGAACTGGAATGCAATAGCCGGTCAGGATATCTGGTTTTCAATCGGACGTCGGCCTACCACGGACGGGCCTCCAGCTCAGTTAAGGATGGGTGCCGACAAGAAAATGGCAACACCTGTTAACTATATGGATTACCCTTTTGACGGGTTGTCTCTTGGTTATGCTTATCAGAATCTTTTCGGTATCCAAGACGCTCCGGGTCGGGTTCGTTTCTGTTATGGTCGTGGTTTTGAAGCAGGTCCAAACGAGGAAGACACCGGCATGAGTGATGTTGATTTTGGCGGGATCAGCTGGGATATTTATCAGAAAGGCAACAAATCTTTGATCTTTCAGACATTTGGCGCATTTAATCTTTTTAATGTTCCTGGTGATACCTACTTCCCCAATCCTCTTGAAGAGGCCGATAAAAAGCTGACTGAGGAAGCCGGCGGCACCTATGTAGGCAATACATATCTTGATCGTAAGAACATGGGTAATCTGTATCATACCTCGGCTGTTTACATGGATAAAGTTGAAAATATCAACCTGAATTGGTTTCTGGCTGCCGGTTGGAGCCGCACTGATCCAAAAGGCACCGATGAACTTGGTGTAAGTCTGCTTAATGCCTGGTGGAATGAGGAAGAAGCAAAGGATGGTTACAGTGCTTACCTTGGTGTGCGGTATGACATGGATGATCTTGGCTTGAAACTTGGGGCCGAGTATAACTATGGTTCTGAAAACTGGCTGGGGATGACTCCGGGCCATGATGATATGTATTCCGGAAAGCTTTCAACCCGTGGGTCTGTTTATGAATTATATGCTATTTATAATCTTCCCAGTGGCGAAGCGGTTTCCCAATTCGGCAAGGCATTCATGCGCTTAGGATATCAGCACTATGATTATGAGTATACTTATAGTGGTATGTGGCTTGGTGTACCTGAGAAGATTAGTGACATAAATAAAGATCCTCTGAGCGGACAATTCTACGCACAAATAGATGAGATGGACAATGTCTATCTGACCTTTGAAGCCTGGTTCTAAATTGAAGTTGAATTAACCCGATGTACCTTCCTAAGTTGGGGGCAGTCTGCTTGTTGCGGACTGCCCCTTTTTTTTGGTGCGCCCCAAGGGTTTATATCGTTGTCTTTGTAATGGTAGTAAGCATTGGGTTAAAGCCTGCAAAATGAACTGGCAGTCGGCTTGGGATATTTCATAAATTGAAAGACGGACCGGCAAACTGCACTTGCTAGTGATTGATCTTTATGTCATATTTCCTTTATAGAATATGGTCGCAGATTTCATGTAATTTGAGGAAAAAAGATGACAAAGCGAGTTCTGATAATTTTTGGTGTTTTATTATTGTGCAGTGTTAATGCCGGGGCCGGCACTCTTGATTTGAGTTTTAATGAATATAGTGTCAAGGCCGATCTTACCCAGGTGATCGATGAAGACGATAACGGTTTTGCCTCGATCAGACTTGGTGGTCTTTATAACGATAAGGAGACTTATCTTGGTTCATTGGCGCTGAACGTGATGGGTAAATTTCCGACTCTGCCCAGGATTAAACTCGGCGTTGGCATCAAAGGTTTTGTTCTTTCATCCGAAAATGAAGATATCCTGGCCGGCGGTTTTGGCGGGTTGTTTCGGTTTGAGGAAATTGTCCCTAAGCTCAGTGTGGACGGCCGGTTCTTTTATTGTCCTGATATTCTTACCTCTCTGGATGCAAACCGGATGATGGAAACCGAGGTGAAAATCGAATATGCCTTGATCCCCCGGGCCGTTGTTTATGTCGCCTATACCAATATCCGGGCCAATATGGATTCGACCGGTGATCGGGAAATTGATGAAGGTATTCGTCTAGGTCTGCATCTGGCTTTTTGATCTTTGTTTTAATTTTTATCCTTCAAGGCACGGGATGCTAAATTTTATGTGTTTTAGTGTCCTCGTGCTTTTATCTATTTTAGCGACATACATTCTGATCTTTGCCCCTCTCCCTTGGGGGATGAGGTATCTCCCTTGAATATTTACAGAAAATCTCGGCAACTGCGGTATCTTGCCTTCCCCTCCCTTTCATTTCCCGGTCTCAGCCATGGTGTTTTTACCCGGCATGGCGGGGTCAGTGATCAACCGTTTCATTCCTTGAATATTGGCTATCATGTCGGGGATGAACCGGATAATATTGTGGAAAACCGGGCTTTGATCAAACAGGCTTTAGGTTTGAAGACCATGATTTCGGCCAAACAGGTGCATGGTGATCGGGTGTTGGTCGTCACTGCTCAACCGGATGATGATTATGAGGTGGATGGGTATGACGCCCTGGTCACTAATTGTTGTACCGGGCTGATGGTCCAGCAGGCTGACTGTCAGGCGGTTATGCTCTTTGATCCGGTTCAGAGGGTGGCAGGTATTGTTCATAGCGGATGGCGCGGCAGCGTGACCGATATAATCGGTAAAACCGTGAAGACCATGTTTCAGGCCTTTGGTTCCCGGGCAAGTGATTTGTGTGCTGCGATCAGCCCATCTCTGGGTCCGTGCTGCGGGGAGTTTGTTAATTTCCGGGAAGAATTGCCTGCCTCAATGCATGACTATCAGGTCCGGGATGATTATTTTGATTTCTGGTCGATCAGTCGTGACCAGTTGCAGACCGCCGGCGTCGGTGCTGATCGGATTGAAATCGCAGGGAACTGTACGGTTTGTGATGAGGATTTTTTTTCATATCGTCGGGACCGGCAAACCGGACGTTTCGCTTCGGTGATAGGCCTTGTTAACGGTAGGTTTAAATGAATAACGACGCAAGATATGTGGCGCTTGAAATATTATGCCGCTGGCATAATTCAGGCTGGCCGATCGATCAGGTCCGTGATGAATTCGAGCCACAGAGCAAGCTGATGGATCCAAGGGATTGGCAGCTTTGTATGGCCATGGTTTATGGGGTGGTCCGCTGGCTGGGATATCTGGACAGTGTTCTGGCTGATTATTCCAAACAACCGCTGGCCAAACTGAAGAAAGAGGTTTTGCAGGGGTTGCGGATTGGATTGTACCAGATGCTTTTTATGGACCGGATTCCGGTCTCCGCTGCGGTTAATGAGACGGTGAAGGCCTTGAAGGCGGCCCGTCAGCCCCGCTGGATTACCGGTTATGTAAATGGTTTGCTGCGAAATATTGATCGGAACCGGGCCAAACTGCCGATACCCAACGGTGAAGATGGCGGATCAATGGCGGACCATGCTCTGGTCAGTCATCCGACCTGGCTTTTTGAGCGGTGGACTGCCAGGTACGGTCGTGAACAAGCCCTGGCTCTGTGTCGTAAAAATAATGAGCTGGCAATTTTATGTCTTGCTGCACTGGACCGGTCACGGTTAATTAATCAGCTTGCTGAGCAGGGGATTAGGGCCGAAGCTGGTCTGTTTTCACCCCAGGCGGTATATCTGCCGGATTATGAGGGACAGGTTGCCGAGATTCCGGGTTTTACCGAAGGTCTTTTTCAGGTGCAGGATGAGGCAGCCCAACTGGTTGTTTATTTTTTGCATCCATTGATCACCGGCACTTATCTTGACGCCTGTGCCGGGCTTGGCGGTAAAACCGGACAACTTGCCCGGATGTTACCGGCCAAAGCGAGCCTGGTGGCGGTTGAACCAAACATTAATCGGCTAAAACTTCTGGCGGAAAATCTGCACAGATTGGATCTTTCTTCACGGGTTGAAATTGTGGAAGGCACCATTGAATCTTTACCGGTCGATCTGATTAGCGACAAGTTTGCCGGGATTCTGGTCGATGCTCCGTGTTCTGGGCTGGGAGTGGTAAAACGACATCCGGATATCCGTTGGAACCGCCAGCCGCATGATCTGGTGCGTTTTCGGCAGCAACAACTTGCCTTACTTGATTCGGCCGCCGCTCTTTTAATGTCCGACGGGATTCTGGTTTATGCCACTTGCAGTATGGAACCGGAGGAAAACGAAGAGGTAGTGACGGAATTTTTGTCTTCTCATCCTGACTTCAGGTTAAGTTCCGGCCGGGATTTCTTGCCGGAGCAGGCAAAATCACTGGTCGATCAACAGGGGTTTTTCAAAACCAGACCAGATAAAAATGGACTGGATGGCTTTTTTGCCGCCCGACTTGAAAAAATTAAGTGAGATGTTTTTGCCACGGAACCCAAGGAATAGCACGGAAGGTTTGGTAAGCCACAAGGAATAGTGAGATACAAGATTTGCTCAGTATCTCGATGGTATGCATATTATAAATAATTTTAAATTATTCATTCTTAATTAAAATATATGGAACCAATAAATATAAAGATCCGGGGTGCCCGGATGCATAATTTAAAAAATATCGACGTTGATCTGCCCCGGAACCGGTTGGTGGTGTTTACCGGTCTTTCCGGTTCCGGAAAATCGACCCTGGCCTTTGATACGCTTTATGCCGAGGGACAACGGCGTTATGTTGAATCTCTCTCCACCTATGCCCGGCAGTTTCTGGGTCAGATGGAAAAGCCGGATGTCGATACCCTGGAGGGTCTGTCGCCGGCCGTTTCTATCGAGCAGCGGACCACCAATCGTAATCCCCGGTCAACGGTTGGCACAATCACTGAAATTTATGACCATTTCAGGCTTCTTTTTGCCCGGGTCGGCCGGTCGTATTGTCCGGTCTGCGGTGACGAAATTAAGCCCCAGTCCATTCAGGACATGGTGGCAAGTATCCTTAAATATCCCGAAGGGGCCAAGGTTATTCTGCTGGCCCCGCTGGTTGATAACCGGAAAGGCGAGCATCGTGAAGTGATCGATAATCTCCGTAAGGAAGGTTATGTCCGGGCGCGGATTGATGGTGAAATAGTAAATCTGGAAGATGAAATTACCCTGGAAAAGAATAAGCGGCATCGGATTGAAGCGGTGGTCGACCGACTGGTCATTAAAAAATCGCTGGCCCGGCGGCTGGCGGATTCGATCGCGACCGCGGTAAATCTGGCAGCTGGTTTTCTTCTGGTTAATTTTCCGGATTCCGGTGAAGATGTCATGTTCAGCGAGCGTTCGGCCTGTATAAAGTGTGGCCGCAGCATGCCCGATTTAAGTCCGCGGTTATTTTCTTTTAATAACCCGAAGGGTGCCTGTCCCGAATGTAGCGGTCTGGGAGTAAAACAATTTTTTGATCCGCAATTGGTGATTCCGGACCCGGCATTGAGTCTCCGGCAGGGAGCTATTGCCCCTTGGGGTGATCCCTGGAAGCACGGGAGATGGGGCGACGGCTCTTCGATCAACAGTCAGACCCTGTCCGCTCTGGCAAGCCACTATAAATTTGATTTGAAAATTCCTTTTCAGAAACTGCCGGTCAAGGTGCAGGATGTTATTTTGTATGGCAGTGGCAGTGAAGAGATAGCCATTGAATTTAAGCGGCGCCAGCGGCTGGTTCTGGATAAAACTGTCTTTGAAGGTGTGTTGCCCCAGATGGGGCGGCGTTATATGGAAACTAATTCGATGGCGGTTCGTGAAGAGATGGACCGTTATATGAATGAACAGACCTGCCCGTCCTGTCATGGGGCGCGGCTGACGCCGGAGGCCTTGGCGGTTAAGGTCGGGTCCTGGTCGATCAGTGAGATGACAGCGCAAAGTATCGATAGTCTGCTCGCTAATCTCCCGCAGATAACTTTTTCAAGCCAGGAAGAGATTATTGCTGAAAGGATTATCAAGGAGATTAACGATCGATTGACCTTTTTAAAAAATGTCGGACTGGGCTATCTTTCTCTGGAGCGAAGGGCCTCGACCCTTTCCGGCGGGGAGGCGCAGCGGATCAGGCTGGCCTCGCAGATCGGTTCAAGACTGGCCGGGGTCCTTTATATCCTTGATGAGCCGAGTATCGGGCTCCATCAGCGAGACAATCAACGGTTGATCATGACTCTGACCAGTTTGCGGGACCTTGGTAATACAGTGATAGTAGTGGAGCATGACAGCGATACGGTGATGGCGGCTGATCACGTTCTGGATATGGGTCCGGGGGCTGGGGTGCATGGGGGCGAGGTAGTCTACAGCGGTAATGTGCAGGGCTTGTTAAAGAGCAAGGTTTCACAGACCGGCGGATACCTCTCAGGACGCCTTTTTATTCCGGTCCCGGCTAAAAGACGAAAGATCCCGACTAAAGCAAACTGGCTGACCGTCCAACAGGCTCAGGCCAATAATCTGAAAGATATAACGGTTAGATTTCCTTTAGGCCTGATGACCTGCGTTACCGGGGTTTCCGGTTCTGGTAAATCATCACTGCTTATCGAGACACTTTTTAAAGGGGCAATGAACCACTTGCACGACGTCCGGGAGCAGGCCGGTAAATGTAAAGGGATAAGCGGGCTGGAGCTGATCGACAAGGTAATTGATATCGATCAGGGGCCGATTGGCCGGACGCCGCGCTCCAATCCTGCCACTTACACCGGGGTGTTGACGCCGGTGCGGGAATTATTGTCCCGGTTGCCGGAGGCCAGGGCCAGGGGGTATCAACCAGGGCGGTTCAGTTTTAATATCAAGGGTGGCCGCTGCGAAGCTTGTGAGGGGGACGGGGTTATTAAAATCGCCATGCATTTTTTGCCGGACATTTATGTGACCTGCGAAAGTTGTAACGGACGACGATACAACCCTGAAACCCTTGATATCCGATATCGGGATAAAAATATTGCCGATATTTTAGAGATGACCGTCGAGGAGGCGCTTGATTTCTTTATAAGAATTCCGGTCATCAAAAATAAGTTGCAGACCCTTAACGATGTCGGGCTCTCCTATCTTACTCTGGGACAATCATCAGTCACCCTTTCCGGCGGCGAGGCGCAGCGGATTAAACTGGCCCGGGAACTATGCAAGCGAAGCACCGGGCGGACCCTTTATATTCTGGATGAACCGACCACCGGTCTGCACCCGGCCGATATCAAGCATCTTTTAAACGTTCTGAGCAGGCTGGTTGCCCAGGGGAATACCGTGATTATAATTGAGCACAACCTTGATGTGATCAAAACAGTCGATTATGTGATTGATCTTGGCCCGGAAGGTGGAGATCACGGTGGAGAAGTCGTGGTTTGCGGCACCCCGGAAGAAGTGGCGGCCTGTGATAATTCGTTTACAGGTAAATTTTTAAAAAATGTTTTATCGGTACCATGATTGATGGTCACGAAAAGCTTTATTGTTATTTAAAATGTAAGGTGTAACAACAGAAAGAAAACCTTTGTGTCTCAGGGTCTTTGTGGTTAATTATTACCATTTTAAAATACAAACAAATTAACATTTTCAGGGAGAAATTCATGACCGAAAACAATAGCAACCAACCAAATCAGGATGCCCCGATCTTCAGAATGCAGAAGATGTACCTGAAGGATCTTTCTTTTGAAAACCCCAATGCGCCGGATGTTTTCATGACGCCGCAAACCTCACCCAAGGTTGATTTGAATTTGGAGATCAAGCATCGTAAACTCGATGATGAGAACTGGGAAGTGACCATGTCGATTACCGCCAAGGTCAGAGATGAAAAGGAGGGTGACCCAAAGATCCTGTTTATTATTGAAATCGAACATGCCGCTATCTTCACTCTGAAAAACATCCCTGAAGAACACGTCAAAACGGTCCTTTCCGTAGATTGCCCGACCTTGATGTTCCCATTTACCAGGCAGATCATGAGCCAGTTGTCAGTCGATGGCGGTTTTATGCCGTTCTTGATGGACCCGGTAAACTTTATGGCCCTCTATCAAGGTGCCAAGAAAAATAATGAGGGTGAGGTTAAGCAGTAACTTGGGAAAAAGATTGATGATAGTAAATTTCGGTGTTAGTTAATCACAAAAAAAGCCATCTTCATATTTGAAGATGGCTTTTTTTGTGATGTCCAAATGTATAAATTATTGTGCTTTGATTATATTTTGATCACTCGGTATTGTCATTGATATTAGCACAACCATCATCATTATCTATTCCTATCCCGTAATCTATTAAGCCATCGCCATCGTTATCTTGTCCATCATTACACTGAGGGGGACATTCTTGGGGGTAATAGCCGAAAGGTGAGTTGTATAGATCACAATTATTCACATCGCCTTCTTCAGCTGGAAGAACCCAGCTTTGGGTGGCCTGGGTCTCGGTGCCTGCAACTACGATTGTGGCCTTTAATTTTACTTCGACCCATAAGGCATATTGCATGAGAAATGTATGTTCAAAGGAAGCAGTGCCAGTTTCGTCAGTGGTTACAGTCGCGGGAACGGAACCGGCCGTTGAGTTATGAGGGGTCAAAAGGTTGTCCAAATTTGGAATAGCGTCTTCCCCTGTATCTAAAATCAAGTTATTGTTAAGGTCTTCGTTTGGTATATAGTAATTGTAGGATGTATTTTTATTGTACATAGTTGCCATAGGCCAAGGCACATATTTATAGCATCCGGTCCAAGACCCGCATGTCCCCCCTGTCGTATTCCAGGCCCACGCGTAACCCAACAAATAACTTTTGGGCCATAAACTGAGTGAAACGACTTGATTAGCCATCGGTGAGCCACCTGCATCGGTAGCCTGGACGGTTATCATTTGAGTATAAAGGGTACTTTCACCATTTTTTGAAATCTTATTTGCCCTACCGATAGAAATTGAGCCAGCAACCCCGCCAATAATAATATTTACATTATTGCCTATTGTTGTTTTGTCAACAACAGCTGATATCTTCACCCCATCAGAACCACTTGATGATAATTCCCCTGAATAAAATGTGGAAGTCGCTACTCCGTAATCGTTGGTTACCGCACTTGCCGGACTGATATATTCACCGCCGCCCGGTGCGTTGTCCATTGTGAAGTTGACTACCGCACCTCCAACTACGTTGTTTTCAGGTAGACCTGTGGTTACTGTAGCAATAAGGGTTATAGTGTTTTTTGTTGCTCCAGAGGTTGTAACAGACACATTTGTTGCTGAAGCTTGTAGAGCAATAAAGCCAGCATCTGCTGGAGGGGCTGAAAAGACGGCATTCATTGAATCAATTATACTAGGATTAGTGCTGTCACGAACCTCGATAGTTGCGGTTCCAGCCGCAAGAGAACTAAGGGTAGCAGAGGCAGTTCCATCGACTACCGGAACATCTATGGTATTGCCGGGTGAAGTGGCGCCTAACCAACTACCTAATGTTGTAGTAAATGTAACATTCGTTTGGTTAGGGGCGTTCACCGTAATGGGCAAAGAGCCTGCAGGAGATGTAGGTAAGCTGTATGAGTCGGTATCTGGTGAGGTAATTTCAAAAACATTTGACGGTGCGGCTATGACCATATTTAGAGTTGTGGTGGCTCCCATACAGCTAGCTTGAATTATCGCGTTGCCGCTTGCTACACTTGTTAATCTTACGCTGCTTTTTCCTGTAACATCAGTAATTGCCTGGGATGTTGACAAGGAAATAATATTTGCGCCCGACAAAATTGAAAAGGTAACTGTTGCGTTCGGAATGCCTAGTGGTATAGCATTTTGAACCGAAACTGATAATGTTGGATTATCACCAACTGCTATATTGGTCTGTGCGGTTGTTAAGGTAATAATATTACCTGTTATTTGAACCGGGACAGTATTGGTTAGTCCTAAACTTGTAGCTGTGACAGTAACCACATCGTTAGATGCAGCCGGACCAGATGTAAGTATGGTTGTTGCTTTACCATTAACATCGGTAGTGCCGGTGGCAGTACTAATAACACCGCCATTAGTACTGAAGATTACCTCAACTCCTTCTTGTGGAACAAAGTTGTCAAGTACTGTTGCCATTATCTCCGCACTTTGGGTATCATCAGATTGGATTGTAGTAGATGATGAAGTCAGGTATAAGGAGTCAGAACCTCCGACTCCGGTTGATTCATCATCTTGGGTTGGGGTGTCTGTACCAGTTGTACAAGCGGTCAACAAAAGTAATGTAATGAAAGTAATTCTCAGTAATGAAAATAACTTTGGTAATAGTTTCTTAGTAAGCATTTTTTTATCCACTTTGACCGTTAATGATTTGCCTTATGACCTTAATATTTAACTAATCAATCTGTTTCAATTAAAGTTTGGTTTTAGCAACTAAGTCTTGAACAAGTGCGGTGACAGCCTGGGTGACTGCCGTGTCAAATAATTTGTCTTTGTTACTGTCGGCAAACATTGTTTGCGGAGAAACCAAAACATGCACACGGTTTGTCCAAATTACCTCACTGGTTTCAGGGTCCTGGATCCATATTCTGAGTTCAACAGCGGCCTGATTGGTAACCCCGCCCTGACTTGCCAGGTAAGCAGCGCCCGCACCGGCAAGACCCCAGACCGTGCTGTTGGCACCGGACGGATTAACTTTGTCGGCCGTGGTATAAGGGGAGTTTGCCGAATCACCGAAAATAGAACCAATCGCTGCGCCGACCGCCATGCTATCTATCGTATCGTAGGTCTCTGATTTTGCTACACCAAAGAAGGTGCGATTGGTTCCGTCAAAGATAACCGGAAGTATGCCTTTTTTCATCGGGTTCCAAGTGTGTTCCTGCTGCAGGTCAAATTTGATTAGTCTGCCGCGTAAAATATAATCGGCTCTGAAATCAGCGCCTATTTTGGCGAGTGTTTGTTTGTTTAAAGCAGTGCCTTTATTCTGCTCAGTTTTGGTTACCCTTTGTTCGGCCGCGATAAGTTTGGCGATTTCTTCTCTCATTAATGACGACCAGGCACCGTCAAGCTCCCTCTGCAAGCTTCTTTTATTATTAAGTTCATTGTTGAATGAATTTGTCTTGATAATCTGATTGTCTGCCAGATATCTCATAGTGTCTTCCTGTACCGGTAGCCTAAAGCCATTGGCAACCAATTGATCGGTCAACACCTCCATAATCGCCAGACTACGGTTTTGGGCTATCGTTACGTCCTCTGAATACGAGTAGTCGGCAAAGGGCAGGACGACGATTTTTTTACTTGTCGGACATGGCAAGTTGGCAGCGGACTGTTGAACCGATAATTTTTCCGTGACGACCTGGCCGCAACCGGAGAGTATTAGGGCCAACATCCCGTATATTAAAATTCTGATGGCGGGCATGACTGGATCTCCTTTTAAAGTTTACTTATTTATAAAAATTATTTGATTTGATTAATTTTAATTATTTAAAGAAATTATGGTCGGTTTCAAAAGAATTATAAGTTCTTTACTCTTTTTAATTTTTGATTCGCTACTGAACAATTTATTAATCAGAGGTAGATTGCCAAGCAGTGGGACTTGGTTATCGCTGTTGTCGGCAGAGGTATCGATTAACCCACCGACCACGAGCATTTCACCATCTTTAATTCGAACCATAGTTGTCATTTCTCGCAGGTTGACGATTGGCAAGCCGACTTGATTGCCACCACCGAACGTCTTGTACTCAATTGGTTTTTGCAGTTGAGAGGTTACCGGGGTCATGCTTAAAATAACCTGTTGCCCTTCAATAATATTAGCAGTAACCGCCAGACCTATCCCGGACAGGACGTTTGAGGTATTGACACTGTAAGTGATAACTCCGGAATCTGAAACGGTTGAGGTTACAGAGTCGATAAATGATACGTTTTCACCCACATTTATGATGGCGGGTTGGCCGTTCATCACGCTTATTCTTGGATTGGCCAATACATTTGTTTTCCCCTGTTCTTCGATGGCACTTAAAAATACAGAGAAACTTTTGGCACCAAGGGTAAATGTTTTATTGTCACCCAAAGGATTTTGTTGGCTTATGTTGCCGAAACTCATGGAAAAATCAAAATTTGAATCCGCGCCACCACTGAGTAATTGCGACCAGTCAATTCCGGTTTTTATGGAATCTTCAATGGTGACTTCAAGAATTTTAGCTTCAATGGAAATCTGCTGGTATAATTCGGCCTTCAGGTTTTCAATATAATCCCCAATTTTTTCATGGATGGTTCTGGGGGCGGTGACGGTTATCAAGCCGACTGGACGATCAATCGTATAATATCCTTGCGCAGATTGCGATGGAGCCGCCGAGGCTGAAGGTGCCGCCGAGGCTGAAGGTGCCGGTGCAGCAGCGGCGCTGTTTTCGGTCGATGATGTTTCTGTGTTTTCTTGCGCGGCGCTGGCTGCGGCATTGGCAGCATCTGAGTTATCGGCCCAAATGGCTAAGACTTTATCAAGATTATCTCCGATATTTTTCCAGATGTCGAACACGGTTTCCGGAGTGGAAAGTTTGAGATTTCCTTGGATCTTGCCTTTACTGGTACTACCAAGGACATCACCACCAACGCCAACTTCGTACTTTGAGGAGGTAAACGGCATGGCAATGTGATATCTTCTGGTTTCCTTGTATCTGATCACAATGGTGTTGCCCTGTACTTCATGAAAATAGTCTCTTTGGCGCAAAAGGTTATCAATTGCTTTAAAAAAATCATCATCAGCGTTGATATCTACATCAACCAGATGATACTGATAGACATCGCTGGCCCAGCTGATATTCATATTTTTCAGTGCGGCTAATCTTTTGAGGATATCACGGAGAGGAACCGGTCCGGAAGTTGATGAGATGTCCGCCCCGACTTTGACTACAAAATCTTCATCGGCTCGTCCGAAAGAACCACTATCTGCTTCTTGTTTGACTGTATAGGACGGGCTTTTAAAGCGGACTGGTAAACTGTTTCCCATCTCAGAACTTTCGTTACTTTGTGACTGTTTGCTTTCAACCGCCTCGGATTTCAGTTGCGATGATGTCTGGTTTGGCTCTGGTGGCGGTGCCGAATGGGAGCAGGCAGAAATAAGGAGAAAAACAGACAGCCAGATCCGCAGGCCCCATAAATGATTGAGAATATTTGTATTCATTTCGACAGTCTCTTTGGTTTTTATCTATCTGTTTTAGTGAAATAAAATTATTAATTATGTGTTAATTTTGTGCTTTAAAAAATGTCTTACTGATTAGCCAGAGTTATTCTGCCCTTTATATATCGATTCAAATCCGGTGGAATTTCAAATCCGGAGAGCATGATCGCACGATATTCTTCAACTGCCTTCGGGGTGTTACCGTTCTTATCATAAATTCTGGCTTTGCCGACCATGCTCTGCAGTGAATCGCCGTAATAATCTTCGTGTCTTTTAAGCAGGGCAAGTGCCGTATCATAATCGCCATTTTCTTCGGTAAATGCGGCGTAGCTGGTTAAAGCCTCACTACTTGGTTGAGACCCGCGCACCGCTAAATCAAAGTATTCTTTGGCTTGAGCTGTTTTCTTCATCCTGGCTGAGCCTATAGCAGCATGCAGTGCTGCGTCAGAATCATCGGGGTTTAGTTTTAAAGCAACTTTTGCAAAATGGACTGCTTTTGCGTTCATCTCAAGCTGGACAAGTGCTAGAGCTGCAATTTGATTGGCAAGTTGAGAATTTTCAGGCCATTTTTTAAATGCTTCTTCATATAGTGAAATAGCTCCGTTGTAGTCACCATTTTTTTCTTTAATTTGAGCCTGATGGACAAGTTTTTTCGATTGAGCAACTGTCTCAGGTACTTCCTTCTGCGCTGCGAAAATCAAACTTTCTTTTTCTTGCTTGATTATAGTTTCGTCCTGTTTGAAGTCAATGGTACTGAGCTGTCTTTCCGGCCAGGTAAATTGTTTACTCTTTGTTGATATTACGAGGGTATTGAACCGCTCTTCCTTTTGCAGGTCTTTCAGGTTTAAGATTATGTCGAGGGCGAAATCCCATGGAACATCATTTAAAGCCAATGTAAGTTTCCCATCCACATCTTGCGCAACGACGATGTTTAATCCGCTTATTTCGCCAAACAATCTGAACACGTTATGTAGGTCGATTTTAAAGAAATCTACGGTGATTCGTTTTTTGGTATAACCGGAGAATGAGAAATCACCTTCCGGAGTAACTTTGGGTGCTATTGCCTTTGTAGTTGGCTTTACTTTTTCAGGAGTTGGTGTGGACTCCTTGACCATTGATTCATCTTCGGTACTTATTGATTCGTCATCAGCCACTACTGAAGTTGCAGAGATTTCCTGCTCATAAGGTTGTTCATTAATAGAGGAAACAGTATCTTCTCCCATAAGGTTTGCGATCAAAGCTGAAGCTGGAGAAGATTCCTGGATAACTACCAGCAAACCATTGTTCTGTTCATCTATTGTGTACTCAAAGATTTGATCGGTACTTGAGTCGAAAACAATCCTGATTCCATTACTTCGTCGGGCAGTTCTTATTTTTGAAAGCGCTGTGCCAACATCAATTTCTTTGATGGGGATTGATACTTTGATGTCATCAATATCAATATAAAATCTTTCCGGACGATTTGCCTGTAAGTTCTTTTTGAGTTGTACTTTGTCGAAATTTTTTATAGGACCGTCAGCTTTTATCAATATTCTGGTTTCAGCCGAATCTTTGTTTACTTCAATGTCAATTAGTTCAGTGGCAGTTTCTTGTGGTTGAGAAAGATTATCGGCGATAACATTAATTTCTGATTCTTTGTTGTCTGCCTGAGCCTCTGTTTCTGCCGGAATTGTGTCCTCCATGATTGCCGTTTGGGCATCTATTTCTGTAATGACTGGTGTATTGATATCGGCGGGTATGCTGGCCTCAGTTATTTCTTCTGCCGGCATCTCAGTGACACTGTTTTCTTTGGCAAATTTTACAATAATATCATTATCTTCACGTTCAACCGTATAGCTCTTGTCTTCATTCAGGAATATTTCAATCCGGGCAATAAATGGTTCTTTGTCTTCAAGCACTTGACCGTTAACCAAAGATACAGGTCCATGCGGTAAGTCCAAAGGCAGTTTTACGGTTTCGCCTATAGTTGCATCTGCTATATCAATAATTACACGGAGCGGGTCAAACAATTCGTACATTGTATAGGTTGGAGCTACCTCGCCCTCAATTCTTAAAAGAAATTCATCGGCAGTCTGCTCCCATTGAATTTCGTTTATCTGATAAGTTGATTTTTCCTCTTCCGCACTTTTTGTGGTCAGGGCGGCAAAAGTCATAGCCTCGTTCGTATTCTGTTCCCATTGTATTTCGTTGTGTTGGTAGGGTGATTTTTCCTCAACTTTGCTTTCGGCTGTCAAGGCAGCTAAGGCCAATGATTGTAGAGAAAAAAACATAGCCACTACGAATAATACAATCTTTTCCGGGCTTTTGTTTAGGGCTATCACTGTTCGTCCCCCTCTTTCCTTAAGACCATCTCCACTGTCCGGTATTGCTTCTTTTTGGTCATGGAGTATGACAATTGTTTTATTATGACTTGATTGGGAATGATTTCCGCAACTACGCCGCTGCGGCCAATTTTTGATCCTCTCCGGATAACATATCCTTTGCCGGCGGCGTCTTCTACCATGGCGTACGGATTGTTTTCTGAAAAAACTATAGCCCGCAAATTTAGTTGCCCAGGCTCAAATTGACGCATGCCTGTGAGCATTTCAGGTTCAGTGGATTCCTCAGAAATACCTGACTGGATAATTTCCTCAGAAAGAAAAGGCAGGAATGGATCCGGCCTTCCTTCTGTTATATATACATATTCAAGATCATCCATTGTCTTTAGTAATTCTTCAAGAGCTTTGTTAACTCGTACTTCTTCGCTTGCACTTTCAGATGGTTCGCCAAGAACAATTTCTGCCGGCGGGCTGGTTTGTTGAGCCTCAGCGACACCCCAATATATCGTGAGTAGCATGGTAGCAAGGAAGTATGCCAAACCGCTGAATCTGTTGTTCATTTCGATTCCTCAGGGGCGAACTTCAATTTTTGAGAGTTGGTTGCCATGTCTTTCTTTTCAATTATTAAATTGGTCAATTAAAAAATTCAAATTATAGAGTGGTTTCTATGAATCTATAAGTAACAAATTGTAATGATGCTTTTAGGTTCATTGAATTGGCTGATTTGTCCGGAGTGCCTAAAACCATATCGTCAACAGAGATAATTCTGCTTAGTTTACTTATCTTATCAAGATAGGTTCCAATCTGGTGGTAAGAACCATTTACTGTAATTTTTATTGGAATTTCTGAATAAAATTGTTCCGTCTTACCTTTGCCTGGTTGAAAGGTAAGGAATTCTAGACCGGAACTGGTTCCCAAGTCTGATATGGTCGTTAACAGTACTGGAATTTCCTTTTCCTGGGGCAAAAGAAGTTTCGCAGCTTTAAGTTTTAAAGCGACTTCTGCTTTTTCTTCTTTAAACTTATCAAGTTCTTTGGCTCGTTCTTCTACTTTTTTTATTTCACTAAGCAAGTATGTTTGTTGGTCGTTTAGTTGTTTTATTTCTTTGTTTTTAGGAACCCAGAAAAACATTACAAATAATGCAACCGGTATTATTACTGCCCCGGCAGCTATTCCTAGTTTTGTCTGTTTGTTGAGTTTTGAGACCTTGTTTTCTAAAAAGTCTTCAACAACTGATTTTATTTGATCAGGCTTCATTTATTTAGCCTCTTGAGACGGCACTAGGGCTTTTGGTATACCGGCGTCCGGGTTGATCGTTATATCTAAAGAAAAAGCCCGGAGGTCAGCCCCGGCAATTTTGATTGGTGCCGATTGCGATAACTCGGCACTAGCAAAGAAAGCAGAATCTGTGATTTTTTCCATATATTGGGCAATAGTAGCGTTGTCCAGCGCTATACATGATATTTTCAGGATGTTTTTACTTTGTTTAAGATCCTTGAGCCATAAACGATTTGAGGGGGTGATTTTTGCAATTTCGTCAAGAACCTTAACCGGCAATTGCGCACCTCTTCTTAATTGTCTGATAACATCAATTTTTGTCTCTTGCACAAGCTTATCTTTTTTCAGTTGTTCTATTTCATTTAATATCGGCTGATAGGATGCTTTTTTTGCAGTTAGTACGGTGTTTTCTTTTTTCAGGTTTGAGACTTTGGCGCTAATTCCGATAGCGGTACCGCCAACTATGAAAATAACAGCTATCATGAGAAGACTAAAGCTAATCAACTCTGTCCGTAATTGTTGTTTTTTTCTTAGCTGCCGGACAGGCAGAAGGTTTATTTTTATCATTTGATAACCCGTGTTCTGTCCATTGATGCCACCATCACAGTATAGTAGATCTGGTAGCCAATCCTGTAGATAAGGCCATTTCCGGACCGATTTGTTTCAGATAGTCCGGGTCAATTTTGTCTTTGTCTGCTTTGGCCCGGGTAAACGGTCCAAATATTTCGGTTTTAATGCCGGTTTCTTCGGTGAAAAGTTGCGCTATACCTTTTACTTTGGCTCCACCACCACTCAAAACTATTTTGTTGATGGTGTCATCTGGGTAGTTTGAGTAATAAAAATCAAGAGCGCGTTTTACTTCTGTGACCCACTGGATACAGGTATTTGTGAAAATATCTTCAAGTGATTGCTGGCGATCTCCCGGTGCGGTTAAGCCTATTTTAAGCGCTTCGGCCTCATCAAAAGTCAGGTCAAAGGTGTTTTGGATTTGCTCGGTTAACATTCTGCTACCCAAGACCACATCTCTGGCCAAGACAGAAGTGCCCTCGGAAACTATGTTGATGTTCATTTTTGAAGCGCCGATATCAACCAGCACGATATTGCCTTCTGTTCCGAAATTTACGCCGTAGGCGTTTTCCAGGGCAAATGCATCAACATCAACTATTATTGTGTTGAGGCCAATTGATTTGAGCATTTCCAAATATTTGTCAACAACGTCTTTTTTAGCCGCGACCAGCATTACATCAGTGCGGTCTTCTTCATCTGTGTTGGTATGAAGATCCTGGTAGTCTAAATAAACATCGTCTATGTCAAACGGAATATATTGTTCTGCTTCGGCCTGGATGTGTGAATCCAGCTCTTCGCTGCTCATGGTCGCCAAGTTGATTTTTTTAACTATTACTGAATACCCGGAGATGGAGATGGCAATTTTTTTGCCTTTCAATCCTAGATTTTTTATTAGAATGCTGATTGCACGGGAAACAGCCTCAGCGTCCTGCAGGACACCATCTTCTACCGAGTTGGGAGGCAGCATGGCGCTACCGACTTTTAGAATTTGGTAACCTTTACTCGTTTCGCTCAGCAGACATATTTTTATTGCATGAGATCCTATGTCCAGGCCAACCGTGAGTTGTTGGGGCGTGAAAAACGGGATGTCGATATTCAGTTTTGATAGTTTTGAAAAATCTAAGCCGCCCATATTGCAATAACCTGTCGCCCTATTTTCTATTGATGCCCGATAACCTTTCGTTTTGGTTCGGTATTTTATGGAACGCGATTTTCTAGTTTATGACTGTTCCTGCATCTGTATTCTTTGTCACTATTACATTCATATTTAAGACAAATTTATACATGTGAAATTTAAGATCATTTAAGCCATAAATCGGAAGATTTGTCAAGGGTAAAATGTTTGTTACCTTCTGTAATCCTTGGAAATATTTGAAAAGGGCGTTATTTGGGTCTGATTTTATGCTTTATAATAATACGCATTGAAAACAATAAGTTAAGCAATAACACACTATTTAGTGCCTTTAGTAGCAAGTGTACACTATATATTGTTGTTTGAGTATGGATGACTTTATTGCATCATTCTCGGTTTTATATTTTGCTAAAGAGGTAATAATTTTTATTCAATTGTCCATACTGCACAATTTTTTTATTGTTATGTCAAATTTTATACCCTGGGAGGGTATATTCCTCGTTAATTCTTGCTGGGCAAGGGTTTGCATCGGTATTAATGTCTCGAAATATTGATTTGTTGTTTTTGAAATTACAGGGTGAAATTAATTGATAATTCTTTCGGGTGTTATTTGGGTGGGATAGTTTGCGATATTGTTCCAATTGTTTGTTGCTTAGCATGAAAGATTCTTGTGTTTTGTGTCGTTTTGGGATATTAATTTCAAATAATATATAGTTCGGTAATAACATTAAGTTCAGTGCAATAAAGGTATTTGATCAATGATGGGTTGTAGTAAGTCTTGTTTGACGAATAGATTGTCAAGAACTTGCTGTGACTATTGATTTTCTCGCCACGGATCAAGGTGGTAAATAGATTGGGAGCAGCTAGGTGACAAACAAAAATTCTAATGCAGATAAGCCTAAAAGTATTGTTCGTGAATATGTTGAAGCTATTTTGATTGCTTTATTTTTGGCGTTCTTTATTCGGACTTTTGTTGTACAGGCTTTTAAAATTCCATCCGGTTCAATGATTCCTACTCTTCTGGTTGGAGATCATATTCTGGTTAATAAATTTATTTACGGGATAAAAAACCCATTTAACGGGAACACATGGCTTTCATTATCTGAGCCGCAACGCAAGGACATAATAGTTTTTAAATATCCATTAAATCCATCTCAGGACTTTATTAAAAGGGTTGTCGGTGTTGCCGGGGATCGAATCGAAATTGTTAATAAAATATTATATGTTAATGGCAAGATATTTGAGGTGGAAAATGCGGTTCACCTCGATGATAATATCATTCCTCCTGGTAATGATCAGTCTGAGCGTGATAATTTAGGGTTGGTAGTTGTGCCTGAGCACTCTCTTTTTGTGATGGGAGACAATCGGGATAATAGTCATGATAGCAGGTTCTGGAAATTTGTTGATCTCAAGGCCGTTAAAGGTAAGGCTTTTATTTTTTATTGGTCTTGGGATAGTGATGATTTTTCAGTCCGCTGGAGCAGAATTGGAGATATGATCCATTAACATTCCATTTAATATTCAACGGGAAGCTTGATACCTGTTTTTCACCCCTGGTTTGTTTTCTTTAGCACTTATAAGGGTGAGAGCATGAGAAGATTATGGAAACCGGATATCATTTCAGTCATAAACATATTCTAAGTCTGGAAGATTTATCTTCTGCCGATATTAGCTTTATTTTGCAGACAGCTGATTCATTTAAAGAAATTTCAACGCGTTCCATCAAAAAAGTTCCAACTCTTCGGGGCAAAACTGTAATCAATCTTTTTTTTGAACCAAGTACTCGGACCCGTCTTTCTTTTGAAATTGCCGCAAAGCGTATGAGTGCCGATACGTTTAATATTGCAAGTTCAACCAGTAGTACGACCAAAGGTGAGACTTTGGTTGATACTGCATTGAACCTGATGGCTATGAATCCTGATATCATTATAATCAGACATTCCTTTTCCGGCGCTGCTCAATTGTTGACAGAGCATATCGAGACCTCGGTGATAAATGCGGGCGATGGGACCCATGAACACCCGAGTCAAGGTCTGCTTGACTTGATGACGGTTATGGAAAAGAAGGGACGGATAGAAGGTTTGAAAGTCGCGATAATTGGTGATATTGCTCATAGCCGGGTCGCGCATTCAAATATTATTGGATTTACCAAGATGGGGGCATCGGTTTGTGTGGCTGGCCCTGGAACCATGATGCCTCCTGCCGTTGAAAAGCTTGGTGCCACTCGTTGCAATTCTGTTCATGAGGCAGTAGCTGATGCCGATGTTGTAATGGCCCTTAGGATTCAGAAGGAAAGACAGGATGATTCGTTGATTCCGTCCTTGCGGGAATATGCTAAATATTTTGGGATTAATAGATCGGTTATTGATCTGGCGAAAAAAGACGTCCTGATTATGCATCCTGGCCCTTTAAATCGTGGAGTGGAAATTGATTCTGAGATTGCGGATGACCCACGTTCCGTTATCCTTGATCAGGTTACAAACGGGGTGGCGATCAGGATGGCCTTGCTGTATCTGTTAATGGGAGGGGACTGATATGTCCACTTTGGCCGCGCCGGCAAGTAAAAATAATAAGAGTATGATTTTGTTAAACGGCAGAATTATTGATCCGGCTAATGGGATTGATGGTGTAGGGCATCTGCTTGTTGTGCAAGGCAAAATATCTGCTGTTTTTCTAAACGGAGAAGAGCCTGATTTGCCGGATGAGGTAGATCGTATTGATCTGGCGGGGAAATGGGTGGTGCCCGGCCTTATCGATATGCATGTTCATCTACGTGAGCCGGGGGAAGAATATAAGGAAACGATTGCATCCGGAACAAGGGCGGCGGCGGCGGGTGGTTTTACCGGTGTGGCCTGTATGCCTAATACCCGCCCGGTTAATGATTCTTATTCGATTACTTCTCTTATCTTGGCGCAAGCAGCTGAAGGTAGTGCCAGAGTTTATCCGGTTGGCTCAATCAGTAAAGGTGGGGAAGGAAAGATTCTGGCTGAATATGGCGAGATGCGAAAAGCAGGCGTTGTCGCTCTGTCTGATGATGGGATGCCCGTGGTTGATAGTCAACTTCTCAGGCGGGGACTTGAATATGCAGCTGACTATAATCTATTGGTAATATCCCATTCGGAGGAGTTGGCTCTGAGTAAAAACGGCGCTATGAACGAAGGATATAATTCCACCAGGCTTGGTTTGCGAGGCATTCCTGGTATTGCCGAGTCTATCATGATTTATCGTGATTTGGCGGTGGCGGAATGTACCGGTCGTCCTATTCATATTGCTCACATCAGTACTCGTGAATCGGTTAGCCTAATCAGGCGGGCCAAAGCAAAGGGTAGTTTAGTAACCGCTGAGACCGCTCCTCATTATTTTTCTTTAACCGATGAGGCTGTTGGTAATTATGACAGTCGGGCAAAAATGAATCCGCCGTTGCGAACGGCTGATGATGTCATGGCCATTAAAGAAGGTTTGAAAGATGGAACTATTGATGCTATTGCTACTGATCATGCCCCGCATAGTGTTTTGGAAAAAGATGTTGAATTTGCCAGGGCGGCCAACGGTATAATCGGTCTGGAAACTGCTGTTCCACTAACCATGAATCTGCTTCGTAATGGGGATATCGATTCCGGTCGGATGGTTGAATTGCTTTCGCTAAATCCGGCGCGGATCCTGGGTGTTGAAGGAGGGACCTTGTCGCCGGGAACTGTGGCGGATATTACAGTGATAGATCCTGATCTTGAGTTTGTTTACTCGGTTGATAAAATAGTTTCAAAAAGCAAAAATTCCCCTTTTATTGACTGGGATTTAAAGGGGAAAGCTGTTCTTACTTTAATGGCCGGGGAAATTACCTGGAGTGATCTTCACTGACGCGCTGATCGCTTCATGATTTGTTCTATGTTTTAGTTGTTTGAAATTTATCTTTGTTTATCCAAAAATATCAAGCAGACTGCCCAGCATTTCATCTTCTGTTTGCATAATCTTAAGATTGGCCTGAAAAAATCTTTTTGTAAGTATCATATTTGATAGTTCTTGCGATAGTTCTACATTGGATTGTTCAAGAGCATTAGGTGCAATACTTCCTAAGCCGCTGGTGCCTGGGGCACCGGAGGTCGGAGACCCTGATTCACTTGTGGCGCTGAACAGATTGCCGCCCAACATTGATAATCCTTCCGGATTATTGAAGCTGGCAAGGGAGACCTGGGCTCTTTCCAATACCTGGCCGTTTGAATAACGACCGGTTATGACGCCGTCATTATTTGTTGTAATAGATTGTAGAAATCCTGCGGCAAATCCGTCTTGATTCTGAAAAATAGTGGTTGAATTGTTGGCGTATTGAGTCGATGCCAATTCTCCCGGCTGGAATGACATGCTTACAACATCACCGGTCCGGCTGCCGTCTTCAGAGTTCAGGTCGGCGGCAATAGTTGTAAATGCGGCTGCTCCGAAGATGGAAGGGGCTCCACCGCCATATGCCACCGAATTAATTGAGAGTTGACTTGATCTGGTTGATGAATCAGCAACCCGTTCGGTGAGCATCAGTTGTCCGGCATTATCTATGGTGGCCTCTGCATCAAAGGTATTTTCCAGCCAGTCCAGCAGGTCCTGAACATTATTGTTGGGTGATTGGGTTGCATTTACCGTAAAGGTTTGACCAGATACTGTTGTTCCGTCACCTTTAGTTCCATCAAAGGAAAAGGTAGATCCTGTTACAACCGGTCCGGAGCCAAATGAATCAAAAACCTGGTTCCAGTTTGTGTTTTCGGAAATAACAGGAGGAGTTCCTGAGCCGTTTGTCAGAGCCCTTCCGGTTGAGATTATTTCCTGTTTTGAAGTTGTGATATTTATCTGGCTGCCAAAAGGATCGGCGCTGCTGGCCGTTATTGTGTTGAAACCTGAGATGGACAGGCCGCTGTCACCTCCCTGATTGTCTTTAAGCTGCAATTGCCCAGAGGAATTAATAGTTGCAGTACTATTGAAGGCGGTACCGAGCTGATTGAGTAAATCCTGGACGGAATTCGTATCATTTACTGCATAATTAAGGCTTGCAACAGAACCGTCATGCCTGTAGCCGTTAAAATTAAGAGTATCGCCGGTGGTCATCTTGTTGCCATTGGCATCGTATACATCGTTCCATCTGGTCTGGGCGGTTATCGGGATTCCACTGCCATTCACTCCCCCCTGATCGCTTGTAATGATTTGGCTTTGATTTGTGGTCTGGCCGCTGAAGCTTGCGCCGAAATTAAGTTTAATCCGCTGATTAACCGAGTCGCCCGTAAAGTTATATGGCACGCTGTAGGTTGTATCCGAATTGCTCAACACTATCCGGTTGTCATTGAGTGCCGGGTCGACCTTGCCGTCTGGAGGTACTTCGTAGGCGGTAATGTTTTGTATTTCACCGGAGCTGTTAAATTGAATAGTGCCGTACATCAATGCCCCTGCTCCTGCATGGCTTTGGGCGTTGTAGTTATCAAAAGGCACATAGGCTTCCTGTTGATCAGGGTTGATGGCGCGCTGATCTTCCAGAGGGTTTGCGGTGACCAGAAACTCCCACTCGTTATTGTTGGTGGTTCGGTCAAAATATACGGTGATATCATGGCTTGCGCCTTGTTCATCATAGATTTTAATCGCGCTCGAATATTCATAGTTTGATGAGCTGATAGGTTCTGTCGGATTAGCCGCAGCTGCCTTTCTGCCGTCCCAGGCGTCAAAAAGGCGGACCTCGTTATTTTCAGTGGCGATGCCGGAATCAAGGTTAATCACCATATCGATTTGTCTGGTGGCGACGGGAGGTGTTGTCTTGCCGAGGTTTATATCGCCGATTGTGCCCTGGCGGTCACCTGTGCTTGGGTCAAGTGACCACCCTTGGACATAAAGTCCGGTCGGACTGGTCAGATACCCTTCCTGGTTAAAACGAAAACCACCTGCGCGGGTATATCGGTCAGCCTCATCGTTTTCGGGTTGCCTGAGCATGAAAAACCCCTGACCGCCAATGGCAAGGTCGGTAGGGTTGGCCGAACTTTCAAAAGTTCCCTGTGTAAAGTCCTGACTGACCGAACTTATCGCCACCCCACTTCCAAGCTGGGAGGATCCTGCGGCGGTAGCAATTGATTGGGAGGAACCGTCCTGTAATGAAACACTGCTTGATTTGAATCCCGGAGTGTTTAGATTAGCCACATTATTGGCGGTGTTTTCAGTTTTTTTGGCAAAACTTGAAAGAGCGGAAAGTGAGGAATATAGGCCATAACTCATGGCGCGTCTCCATAATAAAGGTCATATGCCTACCAGTGAAGTATTGACAATCGTCCACCTTCGCTGGATTTTGGGCACGAAAAAATCCTTATCTATATTATTAGATCGGCCCATTAAAAATAAACTTTAAGATTATTTTTGGTCTGGATGATTATTTTTGAAAAATTTATGGGGTCGGCAGGGCATTGGGTGTTAATGTCACAAGGAAATAGTGGTTTGCTGGCGGGAATTTATGTCAATATTGGTAAAAGGTAAAAGGTAAAAGGTAAAAGGTAAAAGGTAAAAGGTGAAGTGACCTATTTAACTTCGAGCCTTAAGGCTTAAGCCTTCAGCCTTCAACCTTCAGCCTTCAACCTTAAACCTTAAACCTTAAACCTTAAACCTTAAACCTAGGTCGCTATATCAGAGTTAGCTCTCTTCGGACTCGATATTTTTGGAATAGCCGCATTCTTTATTGGGACAGCGGAGGGAGACTCCTTCTTTTTTGGTTATTTTTTCGATGAGATAAGGAGATTCGCATAGTGGACATGCCTCATTTACCGGCTTGTCCCAAAGGGCAAAAGTGCATTTAGGATAGCGGTTGCAGCTATAGAAAACCTTGCCGCGTTTTGAAATTTTCTGCACTATCTCGCCAGTGCATTTCTCTTCAGGGCATTTTACTCCGGTGGTTTGCGCCTGGATATGTTTACACTCGGGATAACCGGAACACGCCAGAAATTTACCGTAGCGGCCATGCTTGTGAACCATGGGTTTGCCGCATTTTTCACAGGTCTCACCGGATTCCTTTGCTTCTTCTCGTTCTACCGGAATGATTGTCCCGTCATCACCCTTTTTAAAGTCCTGGGTATGTTTGCAATCAGGGTAGTTTTCACAGGCCAGAAATTCTCCCATCTTGCCCCATTTGATCACAAGTTTCCCTTCACATAATTTGCAAGGAAGACCGGTGGGCGTTGCGCTTCGTTTAACCTCCTTCATCTCTTGTTTGGCCAGTTCAAGGGTATCTTTGAACGGTCCGTAAAAATCTTTCATAATTTGCAGCCACTTTGCCGTTCCTTCTTCGATCTGATCGAGATTTTGCTCCATGGAAGCGGTGAAATCGACATTGATGATATCAGGGAAATGTTTGACTAGCAGATCGTTGACCAAAGTCCCCAGGTCGGTCGGCTCAAATTTGCGGCTGGCCAGAACGACGTATTCTTTGTCCTGGATAGTAGAGATAATGGCGGCATATGTACTGGGCCGGCCGACGCCGTTTTCTTCCAAAGCCTTGACCAGGGTGGCCTCCGTGTAATGGGGGGGCGGCTGGGTAAAGTGCTGTTTGGAAGTTAATTCAAGAAGTGTAAGTTTGTCTCCGGTCTGTAGATTAGGCAGGGTGATTTCTTTGCTGTCGGTGGTTCCGTTGGTAGTTGTTTCATCGCTTGATTCAACATAGAGCTTCATAAAACCAAGAAAACGCATAATTGAGCCGGTCACCTTGAAACCATAATCGGCGGCTTTGATTGAGATAGTGGTCTGGTCAAAAAGGGCAGGTGACATCTGGCAGGCGACAAAACGTTTCCAGATCAAGGTGTAAAGAGCCAGCATATCTTTTTCCAGATATGAGGCCATTTTTTCCGGTGTGTTATTGGTGTCGGTCGGCCTGACAGCCTCATGGGCATCTTGAGCTGATTTTTTGGTTTTATAGATATTGGGGGTAGAAGGAAGAAAATCAGGACCGTATTCTTTTTTGATGTACTCTCTTGCTTCGGTCAGGGCATCGTTATTGATTCTTGTGGAGTCGGTCCTCATGTAGGTGATCAGACCGGTGGGTCCTTCGGCCCCCAGTTCGATGCCTTCATAGAGTTTTTGGGCCAGAGTCATGGTTTTTTTGGCTGAAAACCTTAGTTTGCGGTTGGCCTCAATTTGCATGGAACTGGTAATAAAAGGCGGAGCGGCATGTCTTTTTTTGCTTTTTTTCTCAACTTCAGAAACGGTAAATAATGTTTTTTTCAGGTCAGCAAGTATTTTGTCGGCTTCTTCCTGGGACGGGATTTTATTTTTTTTGTTAGTGACTTTTTTGCTGCCGATCATATCCAGCTGGGCAATAAAAGAAGGGGGTGAATTTCCTTCCAGATTAGCCGCGATGGACCAGTATTCTTCCGAGACAAATTCTTTAATTTCCTGATCGCGTTCGCAGATCATTCTGACCGCGACCGACTGAACACGTCCGGCACTTAACCCTCGTCTAACTTTGTCCCATAAGAGGGGTGAAATCTGGTAGCCGACCAGACGGTCAAGAATGCGTCTGGCCTGTTGGGCTTCGAAAAGTTTGTAGTTGATTTCAGTAGAGTTTTCAATGGCGGTCAGAATGGCTTTTTTGGTCAGTTCGTGGAACAAGGCCCGGTGGATTGGTTTATTTGTGGACTTGAGAATTTCAGCGATGTGGAAAGCAATCGCCTCTCCTTCGCGGTCCGGATCAGGGGCAAGGTATATATCATCCGCCTTTTTTGCCGCTGATTTTAGTTCGGTGATTATCTTGCTTTTACCGCTGATGGTTACATATTGCGGCGTAAAGTCTTGATCAACATCGACCCCCAGGGTTTTAACCGGTAGATCGCGGATGTGTCCAACCGAGGCCTTGACATCAAAAGATTTACCTAGATATTTCTGTAGGGTGCGGGCTTTGGCGGGAGATTCGACAATAATAAGTGATTTAGTCATGTTACCTTTTTGGGCGGTCATCCGGACCGGATTTTTCTTTTATATTGTTTACCTGGTAATACTTCAATACAGCCCTTAAGTTCAAGCAATAAAAGAGATTCATTAACTTTTTGAACGGTCAGACCTGTTTCCTGAATAATTTCATCAATGGATTTCGGATATACATCGAGTAGAGTTAATATTTTTTTCTCTGCCTGGTTTAAGCTTTCAGGATTAGTCAATGTGCTTATGCTGTTATGGAACTGAACCTCGCATTTGATATTCAATTCTTCAAGTATGTCGTCAACGCTTTGCACCAGCTTGGCGCCTTCCTGTAATAGCCGATGGGTGCCCTCGCTTTTTTGTGAGTCAACTCGGCCGGGGATGGCGAAAACTTCCCGGCCCTGATCCAGGGCGAGGTGGGCGGTAATTAATGAGCCTGAACGTTTGGCGGCCTCAACTATAAGTACCCCCAGGGAGAGCCCGCTTATTATCCGGTTTCTTGCCGGGAAGCGAAAGCCTTCAGGTTTTGTGCCCAGAGGATATTCACTGATTAAAGCCCCGGCTTGTGGAATGTCCGAATATAATTGGCGGTGCTGGATCGGATAGACAACATCCAGTCCGCAACCGAGAACCGCCATCGTATGTCCTTTGGCTTTGAGCGCCCCTCTGTGCGCTGCACCGTCAATGCCCAGAGCCAGGCCGCTGACAATGGTCAAGCCACGTTGCGCCAGTTGACCGGCCAGTTTTTCCGCCACCTCCAGACCATAAGTGCTTGCGGCCCGTGATCCGACAATTCCCAGGCATGGCCGGCTTAAATTATTCAGGTCACCTTTAACATATAATAGAACAGGTGGATCATGAATATTGCGCAATAAATCAGGGTAATTCTGGTCATCGATCGTCAGGATCGAGATGCCCGCCTTTTGCGCTTTTATCAGTTCCTGTTCTGCCGCGTTCCGGGCTTCAGGTCCATTTATGAGCGGCACAACATTTTTTCTTATGCCTGGAACGCGAAGAAGTTGGTCGCGGCTTGTTTTCAGTACCTGTTGCGGAGTGCCAAAAAAATCAACCAGCTTGCGGCATCCGGCAGACCCGAGACCCGGGGTCAGGTAAAGAGTAAGCCAAGCATCAAGATTATCGTGCTTTTCCGCTGTTTTCTGCGGGTAAAGGTTTTTACTTTGCATGGGCATATTTTTATGGACAGCAGTACTATTTTCAAACAGAAAAACAGGCAAGACTATAAAGCAAGGACTTTTGGTGTCAATATATTTCTAGTTTGAACAATTAGCGAAAAGGGATTGGTGGGGCTAAATGCTTAACTTGGATCTTTCATGAGTTTCGAGCTGGAGATTGGGAATCCGGCTGATAATTTGTTATCGGTCAGGCAGAAAATTATAGCTGAACTGAGCTGGCCCCAAAGGTGATTGTTACCCTGTGTTTGTTGGCTCAATCGAAACCTATGTTCTGGTGGTAAATAAGGAAATGAGTTTAATCGTCGATAAAGCTTGAGAGTTGCTGTTTGCGATTTGGGTGTTTAAGTTTTTTAATGGCTTTGGCCTCAATCTGGCGAATACGTTCACGGGTGACCGAAAAATTTTTACCGACCTCTTCTAAGGTAAGGTCAACCTCGGTATCGATGCCGAATCGCATGCGGAGGACATTTTCTTCCCTTGGGGTGAGAGTCTTAAGAACAGTACTCAAATTCGTTTTGAGATTGTCCTTTATTGTCGCGTCCTGTGGGGAGATAGAATCTTCATCTTCAATAAAATCAGAAAGAAAGCTGTCTTCGCCGTTGCCGATTGGGGCGTCAAGCGAGACAGGATCCTTGGAGATTTTCAGGATGTTTTTAACTTTTTCCAGATCCAGATCAAGCTCGATGGCAAGTTCTTCCGGGGTAGGCTCCCGACCGGTTTGCCGGACGAAATTCTTGCTGCCTTTGAGCAGCCGGTTAATGGTGTCAATCATGTGTACCGGGATCCGAATGGTTTTCCCTTGATCGGCAATTGCCCGGGTAATGGCCTGTCTGATCCACCATGTCGCATAGGTGCTGAATTTATAGCCGCGTCGGTATTCAAACTTGTCTACCGCTTTCATTAGTCCGATATTGCCTTCCTGAATTAAATCGAGAAGTTGTAATCCCCGGTTGGCATATTTTTTCGCTACGCTTACGACCAGCCGCAGGTTGGCCTGGACGAGATCGTTTTTTGCATTGCGGCTGGCTTCATCACCAAGCTCCACCTGTTGTAGAATTTTGATCAGGGTTTCATAATCGATGCCCTGACGCTCTTCGAAATTACGCAATCTTAGTTCTTCGGGGGTCAGGGTTTCTGATTCACTTCCGTTAATACTGTCTTGAGCGCTGTTGTGGAAGACTTCCATCTTTTTGGCTAACAGTCGTAAGTCCTTAACAACTTTTTTGATCCATTTATTGTTGATTCGGTCATCCTGAAAGAGCCGAACCATGGCGTTGTTGTTTCTTTCTATCCGGATGAGTACACCCATGGCATTGCGCTGATTGATATCAGGATGATGCAGGTCCTCCCGGAAGGCATCGTTTTCTTTTTTCAGTCTTTCGGTTTCATTTATTTGCCAGATAAAACGTTCTTTAATCTCTTCATTGACCGTTTGGTCGGCATCGACAATGCCCCGGATTACATTCTGAATGTCCTGGGAGCCATCTTTTAACTTGTTCCCAAGTTCCTTCAAGGCTTCTAAGGCGGACGGCGTAGATAACACGGCGCTCTGGATCAGTTTTTCGCCTTTTTCCATTCTCTTGGCAATTTCGACTTCCTGCTTGGTAGACAGCAGGGAAACGGAACCCATGTCGCGGAGGTAAACTTTAACCGGGTCGAGACTGTTCAGGGCCAGACTTTCATCATGGTCGACAGCGGCGGTATTTAAGCCGTGCCCCTTATTCTGGTCATCGGATTCCGGGTCCTGGTCAAGATCGGGATCAGCAGAATCATCGTCGTCAAACATGGTGGTCAGTTCATCTATCTGATCGTCCTGAGAATCTTCCATATCTTCAGATAGATCCATGTTGTCAAAGTTCTCAACTTTTTCGAAGTCAAGGCATAGTTCCGCCTCGGTTCGGTTTGATTTTGTTTTATTGTTCTTTTTGCCCAAAATTAATGGCTCCGTAAAAAGACAGGATATCTGGTTTAACGACGGCTAATCGGTTACTTTATATGAAAGTGCTAAGTGACGAGTAAATGATAATGAGTTTTTTTCTTGCTATTTGTCACTTTAATATTTCGATGTTTTTATCTCCGGTGATTGGTGTCAGTAAATATCGATATAAAGTTCATCACACCAAGGTTTCCTCTAAAGATTTTTTTTGTTCAATAAGTTCCATGCAAAGCTTCATGTCCTGGGCCTGTTGGGCTTCACTTATCTGGCGAGTTAATTTTTCCTGCTTCACCTTTAAAAGATTTTTTTTCAACCAGGCCAGTTTTTCGAGAGCCTGATTTTCTTTTTCTTCATCGGTACAGGCCGGAGCGGAAATCAAAAGTTGCGAGACGAATGATTTTTCCTCGTCTTCGGTGATCTCCAGAAGATATTCCGGGCCACCTGACTTTTCTTCTGCCTCCTTGAGATGTTGCAGAATATTCTGTCCACTATGGCTGATGATAACCTCTTCAAGTCCAGCTTCAATAAATTTCAATAGATATTCAGGGAAAATTATCAAAAATTCAAGCAATTGTCTTTGGTTAAATGGCAGATCAAACTTTTTTTTCAATTTGTCATTTATTTGATGTGATGATTTTACATCGCTTTTCGGCTGATTTTCATTCTGAAACTTATCTGCTGGAATACCGAGTTTTTGACTGAAATGGGAAATAAATACTGTTTTTTGCAGTTGCTGGTCCGGGAGAGCATCGATAATAGCCTGTAACTCTGCGACTATTTTTGCTTTACCTTCCATGGTCAGGCCATACTTTTCGACCAACTGGGCAAAGACGAACTCCGAGAGGGAATTCGCCTGGCTAATCAGTTGTTCCAGACCTTCCCGGCCATGTTTGCGGGCAAAGGTATCCGGGTCATGCTGCGCTGGCAGGACCGCGACTTTGGCGGTCAGCTGCTCGGCCAGGAAAAGGGGGACGGCCCGGAAGACCGCCTTTAGTCCCGCACTATCGCCGTCAAACAGGAGGATGACTTCTTCGGCGTAACCTTTCAAGGAACGGACATGGAAAGGGGTCAAAGCAGTCCCCAACGGCGCGCAGACATTTTTTATGCCATGTTCCATCAGGGCCAGAAGGTCAAAGTTTCCTTCCACCAGTAAACATTTATTTTCCTTTCTAATGAATTCCCGATTCTGGTATAGGCCGAAAACCGTCTTGCCTTTATCAAAGACGAGAGATTCAGGTGAGTTCATATATTTGGGCTGCCCATCGCCGATAATTCGGCCGCTGAACCCGGAAACTTTGCCGGTCTGTCCCAGGATCGGGAAAACCAGACGAGAACGAAAGCGATCATAATATCCGTCGCCCCGGTCTCTTTTGACGATTAGTCCAGCTTCCTGAGCTGCTTCCTGGGACTTGTTTTTTGTGCAGATGTTGGTCAAGAAATCCCAGCTGTCCGGGGCAAACCCAAGCTGGAAAGATGCAATAATTTCAGCGGAGATGGATCTTGCAGAAAGGTACTCGCGGGCGACTGCTGCTCTTTTATCGTGCAGTAACAGATCATGAAAGATCTCGGCCGCTTTTTGGTTGATTTCGTGGAGGGCTTCGCGTTTTCTGGCCCTGGCCTGCTCCTCGCCGGAAAGAGTTTTTTCCGGCAGGGTGATCTGATAGCGGCGGGCCAACTCCTTAATGGTCTCGGGAAATGAGAGGTTGTGGAACTTCATCATAAAGTTGAAGACATCGCCGCCTTCATTGCATCCAAAGCAATGGAAAGAACGTCTTTGCGGATTGACCATGAAAGAGGGGGTTTTTTCTGAATGAAAAGGGCAGAGGCCTTTAAGATTGGTGCCGTTTTTTTTTAAATTGACATGTTCGCCGATTATTTCAGCGATATCAGCCGATTCTTTGATCAGGCCTACGATTTCTTCTCGTTGCGGGTAGGCGGTCATAATCGTAAAATAATTCCAGAAAATGAGGAGTTTTGGAAGATTATTTTTTATAATCTTCTAGTCTGGCTCGTTAGCCGAAGGCAGATGGCAATCCCGATAAAGGATTCCCAAAAGAGTTAAGACTAGGGGATAGATATACCCTTTTAATTGTACTAATTACAAGCTTTTGTGTAATCTGTACGATTAATGTGTCAAGAATACAAAGACCCTTTGGCCTAAAGATTAATGGAAAAGAGAATGAGATGAATCAGGTTTAGATAAAATCTCAGGCGGAATTCTGGTTGTAGAGGGTCTTGTCCCCGCAGGTTATGGGGATTCCCTCTGGCCTTTTGTTAAGGTTTTTGTCAACCATCTGCTTGAAATCCTGTTTGCCGTATCTGAATAAAATATATTTTGTAAATAGACAGAGGTAAATCATGAGAAATCGTTACGATAAAGATGAGGCTGCCCGTTTTATTGCTACTTATGCCGACAGTCCTCCGGAATTGGCCTTGCGGGTCTATACTTCCCGATTGATCGGCCAGGAGTCTGAGCTTGTCTTGCATGGCGGCGGCAATACTTCTGTGAAGGCTACGGTTAAAAATATTCTGAACGAAGAGATGGAGGTTATTTTTGTCAAAGGCAGTGGTTGGGATCTTGGTGATATTGAGCCGCCGGGTCTGCCTGGTCTTGATCTGCAATATTTAAGAAAGTTGCGGGTCCTTGCCTCTTTAACCGATGAAGAGATGGTCAATCAGTTCCGGACCCATCTGCTGGACGCCTCGTCGCCTAATCCTTCGATTGAAACCCTGGTCCATGCCTTTCTGCCCCATAAGTTTATTGATCACACCCATGCCGATGCCATCGTCACCCTGACTAATCAGGAGAAAGGCGAGATCTTGCTGCGGGAGGCCTTGGGTCATAAAATAGCTATCCTGCCTTTTATAATGCCAGGATTTCCTTTGGCCAAGGCGATGGCAGAGCTATATGAACTCCGGCCGGAAATTGATTGTCTGATTCTGATGAACCATGGGATTTTCACCTTTGCCGATGACGCCAAGACCTCCTATGACCTGATGATTGAATATGTCAGCAAGGCGGAGGAGTTTATTGCAAAGGCAGGAGTTGGTCAAAAAGAGGTTGTCTCAATACCAACTATTGGCGTCCGGCCGGATACTGATCTGGTGTTGCCGATTTTGCGGGGAGAATTGGGCCTGATTTCAAAAGGAATCAAGCAACATTTCAGTCTGGAATTAAGGCAAACAGATGATATTATGGCGGCCCTGGAACGGACGGATGCCTCCGAACTTCTGGTCACCGGGGTACTCACCCCGGACCACGTGATCCGCACCAAAAATTACCCGTTATTCCTTGATTTTTCTGGAGTTTCCGGCAACGAGGAAATCGCGCAATTGATCAGTAAATCTATTATGGCATATCAAAAGCGATATGATGCTTATTTTCAAGAGCAGGTATCGGCTAAGAACCAGAAGCGTAGTAAGCTTGACTCCCTGCCGCGGGTTATTCTGGTTCGGGGCCTGGGTTTAGTGACGGTGGGCGCGACCCCAAAGGCGGCGGCTGTGGCGGCGGATATTGCTGAACATACGATCAGGGCCAAGGTCAAGGCGTCGGCGGTTGGCCCTTATCGGGAACTGGCGGAGAGTTTTATCTTTGATATGGAATATTGGAGTCTGGAACAGGCCAAGCTTAAAAAAGGCAAGCCTCTGCCGCTGCAAGGGCGCATTGCTCTGGTGACCGGCGGCGGCGGCGCTATCGCCGTGGGAATCGGCCGGCAATTACTGGCCGCTGGCGCCAAGGTTTTTTTAAGCGATATCAATGAAGAGCGGCTGATGGTGGTTTGCGAAAAATTGCAGAAAGATTATGGCTGCCAAATGGTCTTGCCTCTGGTCATGGATGTGAGTGATGAGGGTTCGGTGGTTCGGGCCATGACTGAGCTTGTTGCCAAAGCCGGGGGGCTGGATATTCTGGTGCCCAATGCCGGGGTGGCGCATGTGGCCCGGCTGGAAGACTTGGCCTCTGATAAATTTCAGCAGGTGATTGAGGTCAATCTTAAGGGTGTTTTTCATGTGATTAAGGCAGCGGTGCCGATTTTTAAGCGGCAGGGGATGGGGGGTGGGATCGTGATTAACAGCTCCAAGAATGTTTTTGATCCCGGGGCGGCCTTTGGCGCATATAGTGCTTCCAAGGCCGGCGCCCATCAGCTTGGTAAGATTGCCGCTCTGGAATTGGCTGAAATCGGGGTGCGGGTCAATATGATTAACGCCGATGCTATTTTTGATGATGAGGGGGTATCTTCCGGCCTTTGGGATGTGGTGGGTCCGGACCGGATGCGCTCCCGGAACCTCGACCCGGAAGGACTCAAAAAATATTATCGTGATCGGAACCTTCTCAAGACCACGGTTTTGGCTGATCATGTCGGGAAGGCGGTAGTCTTCTTTGCCTCGGAGCAGACGCCGACCACCGGCGCCACCCTGCCGGTGGATGGCGGGATCCCGGCCGCTTTTCCACGGTAGCCCGGCATAATAAACCAGGTCGGACATGTGCTTGGGTAAAAAGAAATGCGGTTGTCAGAATCCCCCCAACCTTTTATAAAGCTGAGTTGAGTCGCTAGTCGGCTCAAACGAAACTTATGCCCTTGTGGTATAAAGCTGAGTTGAGTCGCTAGTCGGCTCAAACGAAACTTATGCCCTTGTGGTATAAAGCTGAGTTGAGTCGCTAGTCG
>JAHJIY010000047.1 GCA_018823175.1 Pseudomonadota bacterium | reverse complement strand
CTAGTCGGCTCAAACGAAACTTATGCCCTTGTGGTATAAAGCTGAGTAGAGCCGCTAGTCGGCTCAAACGAAACTTATGCCCTTGTGGTATAAATTATAGTATTTTGAAAAACCAGTATGGATTGTTACCGTTCCGAGTGAAAATGGTTGAGGGTTTCCCTGAAAAAGCGCTTCGGAGCTAGAACGGAAATTACCTGTTAAGGAGAATAAAGATGATGTTTCCCGAGTACCGTCCGCGGCGGCTAAGAAGAAATGAAACCTTACGTGCCATGATCAGGGAGACTTCGATCTCGGCGGCTAACCTGATTTATCCATTATTTGTCCAGGTTGGTAAAAATATCCATGATGAAATTTCCTCAATGCCCGGGGTCTATCGTCAGTCGGTTGATCAATTGGTTAAAGAGGCCGAAGAATGTCTGGAGTTGGGAGTGAAAAACGTCATCCTTTTCGGGCTGCCGGCCAAGAAGGACGCGGTCGGTTCCGGGGCCCATGCCAAGGACGGGATTATCCAGCAGGCAATCAGGGAGTTGAAGAGTAAGGTGCCTGAGCTTATTGTCACTACCGATGTGTGTCTTTGTGAGTATACCGACCATGGCCACTGCGGGGTAATAATCAATAACGATATTGATAATGACGCCACTTTGGAGATTCTGGCTAAGACCGCGTTGTCTCATGCCAGGGCCGGGGCCGATATGGTAGCTCCTTCCGATATGATGGATGGCCGGGTCGCCGAGATCAGGGCAACCCTGGATGAAGAAAATTTCCCTAATATTCCGATCATGTCGTACGCCGTAAAGTATGCTTCCGCCTTATATGGACCATTCAGGGACGCGGCCGATGGTGCGCCCCAGTTTGGTGATCGGCGTGGATATCAGATGGACCCGGCCAATTCGCGCGAGGCCTTTCGTGAGGCGTCTCTGGACCTGGAAGAAGGAGCCGATATCCTGATGGTCAAGCCGGCCGGGGCTTATCTTGATATCATCAGTAAATTGCGGGATGAATACGATCTGCCGATTGCCGCTTATCAGGTTAGCGGAGAATATGCCATGATCAAGGCCGGCGGCGCCAATGGCTGGATTGATGAAGAAAAGGTGATGGCTGAAACCCTGTTAAGTATCAGGCGGGCCGGGGCGGACATCATCCTGACCTATTTTGCTAAGGACATGGCCCGGTATCTTAAGAAGGTTAGTTGAGCCCCTGGCTGGCTCAAACCGATAAGCGAGTTCATGAGACATCGATACTTATGTGCCGCGCAGCAAATGCCCTTGGGGTAGAAGCAGAAGTTAAGCCGGAACATTTTTGAAAATATTAGTTTTTAAAAAGCCGTGCCAAAAAAGGCACGGCTTTTTTTATGCCCTGTTTTTCATAATGATCAGGTCGCCGAGATTAATCCTATTGACCGGTCGGCTGGTGAGTAGGGTAAGGTGGGACGCGCCACCACCGGGCATTTGACGGTTAGCACAAGGGGGCTGGACAAACGGGTATTCTTGCGTTAAGCCTCATTCATGGCAAGAAAATCAAGACTCCATTATCCCGGTGCCTGTTATTATGTTATTTTGCTTCTTCGTACTCGATTAATGCCACCACGATTTCACCATTTTCGGCGTATTGTAGGGGTTCACAAAGGACCAGGCCATCCTTCTGTTGGGCATACAAGGGAAGACCGGCTGAAACTATACCAATAATTGGGATTTCCCGGAAGCGCTGGCGGCTCATGTGCTCCCGGGTGAAGCCCCCCCCTTTATCCAGTAATATGGCAGCAAGATATTTATCTCAAAGAGGCTTTTTCTACAGACTCGTTATGTGCAAAAACAAAAAAATTACCCCTCTTTACCTTACACACAAAAAGAATTATTATAATGTGTAGAATAACTAAGGAGGATCACACATGGCTACAAATCTCGCAATTGATGATTGGCTTATTGATGAAGCAAAGAATCTCGGGAAACATCGTACTAAAAAAGGAGCGGTTACCGAAGCTCTTCAAGAATATATTCAAAGAAGAAAACAGTCAGAAATTTTAAATATTTTCAACACAATAGAATACGACCAAGATTATGATTATAAAAAACAAAGATCTGTAAAATGAAAGTCATAATAGACACATGTGTTTGGTCATTAGCTCTAAGGCGAAATGAGCCTCAAGACAACGAATATGTTCTTGAGTTAAAAGAACTTATAAAAGAAGTTCGCGTTCAACTAATAGGCCCAGTCTGCCAAGAACTTCTGAGTGGAATAAAATCAAAAAAACAATTTAATCTTCTCAAAAAGCATCTTAGGGCATTTCAACAAATAGAAATTGAAACAAAAGAGTATGAGATGGCTGCAGAATTTTTTAACACAGCTAAAAAAAAAGGAATCCAGGGTTCAAATACAGATTTCCTTATTTGCGCTATTTCTAATCACCGTAAAATGCCAATCCTAACAACAGACAAAGATTTCATTAACTTTAAAACCATTCTCCCTATTGATCTGCACCACATAAGGTCTTGAGAAGATAACACCATGGAATCACATAACAAATAAGGATTAATGCGATCTCGAAGAATCGCTATTAATCCATTGTTCATGTAGTCCGAGGTGTTTGAATCTGGTGGTCTTCTATAGGGATTGCTTCGGAGGGTGTTCTTTCACAACGGCAACGGGGTCAGAGTACCAAATGGGGGACTTTGCGTTAAGCGTCCATTCATGGCAAGAAAATCAAGACTCCATTATCCCGGCGCCTGTTATCATGTTATTCTGCTGGGCAACGCAGGACCTGAGATATTTTTTAACAAAAAGGGATCGCAGCCGTTTTTACTTGCTTCTCTAGGAAAAAATAGATGATAGTCATTGTTGGGAAAATCTTACAATGGCTATCAAATGGATGGACAAAATATCACCGGGGTTTATCATCCTCGGGAACCAAAGACCTCGCCGCTTTGGCATCTTCTGAACGATCATTTCGAGACATTCGAGCAGGATTACGACGAGAAGTTCGTCCGCGAATACGGTTTTTATCGGCAGGTGATCTCCGATGTCGTCAGAGGGTATCTCAAGTGTGGCGATTTGACGGAAGGATTCGCCAGAGTCCGATGCCCCGATTGTCATCATGGATATCTTTTGGCCTTTTCTTGTCGTGGCCGTTGGTTCTGTCCTTCCTGCCATGCCAAGAAGGTCGTCCAGTTAGGTCAACATCTGAGGGATAATCTCCTTTATCCTGTTCCCCATCGTCAGTATGTCTTCAGTATCCCTGGCCGGGAAGCGCTTTCTCAATACATTATCCGGAACACGTTTGCGGTGAGCAAAATTACCTATAACGAAGAAAGCGGGACGGTGATCTATCGATCCAAGATGCAGCATCGGAAATCGAAGGGTGGTAAGAAGAACTTCCAGGTGTTCAAGGCCGAGGAGTTTATTGTGGCCATTACGCAACATATTCCGGAAAAGTCGTTTCAGTTAGTGCGTTATTATGGTTGGTACTCGAATCGAGCTAGAGGGGATCGCGAAAAGCAGAAACAGCAAAATAAGCCGGTAATAAAAGAGAGCTCCATTTTTGAAATTATAGATGTATCAGATTATCGGCCGAAAAGAATACCGTCACCGAAATGGCGGGAGTGCATCAAAAAGGTGTGGGAGGTAGACCCACTTCTTTGCCCTAAATGCGGCAGCGAGATGCGGATTATCAGTTTCATCACCGGGAACAAGGTAATTCGGAAGATTCTGGAGCACTTGGAATTGTGGGAAGAAAGGCAGCCTGTTGAGCGAGCGCCGCCGATGATCAAAGAGCGACGATATGAGCCCATCGATGACGGCTGGCCTAGTTATGAAGAGTCGGCGATATCGGTCAATTGAGGATTCTGTTTATTTTTTTGCAACGGAGAACAGGCGGTAGGGAGAGTAACGTCAATTTCGGTCCATTTTGTGATTATTTATGCAGACTTTGCCGGTGTGGTAGGAATTTTTGATTGACAGTAGCCACGGCATGTCTTTAATGTTGATTTGTCAGTCAGTAATTGAGCTAATTTAGGGGTGGGTGAGTTAAGCCGCCCCTAATTTTTGAAACCAGCGAAAAAGCGATTTCTTATCACTGATTGCCCTTCAGGAAAAGGACCAGGCCCTGGCCATTGATTATTTCAAACAGGCCATCGAGGTGATCGAATCCCAGCGCAAGACCATCAATACGGAAGCCGCCAGAATCGGTTTTGCCGGAGACAAACAGGCGGTCTACAAGCAATTGGTTGCCACCCTGGTCGAGACAGGCAGGGACGGAGAGGCATTCTCCTACGCCGAACGTGGCAAGGCCCGGGCACTTATCGATATGCTTGCCTACAAAGAAGATATCCGGATGAAGGATGACGATACCGGCCGGGCTAAAAATCTCCTGATAGAGATGAGCAAGGCGGAAATAAAAACCCTGATGGCAAGCAGTTCCGATATCGAGCCCCAGACAAACAGCGAGGCTGATAAAATTCGGGGAATAACCATGAACGCCCGGCAGGATATCGCGCAAGCAGACCCGGAATTCGCCTCCTTGATCACGGTGACCCCGCCGGATGTTGCCACCCTGCAAAGCCTGCTGCCGGCCGGAGAAACCCTGGTGGAATATTACGGATTCGACGATGACCTGTTTGTCTTTGTGGTTGATAAAGACGGCGTGCAGGGGCTGAAACTCGATGCCGCCGGTCTTGCTCAGGAGGTGATGTCTTTCCGGACAGGTCTTCTCTCGCCTCCGGAAGCGGCAAGGGGAATTAACGTCACGGCCAAATCTACTTCCGCCCGCCAGGATCTGAAAAAGGCTGGTCTCGCATTGTATAAGAGGCTTTTTACTCCGATTGAGTCGATGGTTAAAAATGGGAACCTGACCATCGTTCCCCACGGCACCTTGCATTACCTGCCGTTTAATGCCCTCTTTACCGGGCAGGAATATTTTATGGCCAGGTATCATCTGCGGGTTTTGCCAAGCGCCGGTGTTATGCAATTTTTGCAGGCGAAACACGAGCAACCTGCCGGCAATCTCCTTGCCATCGGTAACCCCGATCTTGGCGATCCAAAACTTGATCTGCCCGGAGCTGAGGAAGAGGCCAGGGCCATCGCCGGGAAGATCGCCGAGTCCAGACTTTTTACCAGAGCCCAGGCAACTGAAACCACAGTTAAAAACTTGAGCGGCCAGTACCGCTATCTCCACCTGGCCACCCACGGAACCTTCGATGCCGCCCATCCTCTATCTTCCGGTCTGTATATGGCAAAAGACGGGACCAATGACGGTATCCTGTCGGTGGGAGAACTCTACGAGTTATCCATCCCGGCTGATCTGGTCACCCTTTCCGCCTGCGAGACCGGCCTGGGCAAGATTGCCAATGGTGATGACGTGGTCGGTTTCACCCGGGGATTCCTCTATGCCGGCACCAGCTCCATCGTCTCCAGTCTCTGGAAAGTGGACGATCAGGCAACCTCAATCCTGATGCAGAATTTTTACGATAACCTGCAAAAAGAGAACAAACGGGAGGCCTTGCGGGAAGCGCAACTCCATGTAATGAATACTTACAACGCCGATCCATATTACTGGGCTGCCTTCCAGCTGACCGGGGCGGTACAGTAGAAGATTAAAAAGGAAATTTGAGAATAATTATGAAGAAGTACACCATGGGTTGTTTTGCTCTTATGTGGTTTTTAGCTGGTTGTGCCTTCCACGTGACCTCTGACCCGCCTGGTTTGCCGGTGATTAATAGTTGGGGCTTACAGGTAGGTGAAACCCCGGTAAATCTTGTTTTCATGGTCAACTTTGGGACAGCTAATAAAATGATGCGGGTTGTCTGGCCTGACGGGGTCATGAGTTCTGAGCGTGATGCGTTTACGAGTCCACATTTTACAAGGGATGGCAAGATCGAACAACTGATCAAGATTAATTCTGAAAAGGTTGCAAAGGCCGCAGTTTTAAGAAAACCGGAAAAACAGCAGGTTAGTTTTCCTGAATCACCCGTAAAAGGTGATACCTGGGTCGAGCCAATTTCCGGGATCGAAATGGTTTATGTTGAAGGCGGCTGTTTTGAAATGGGTCATACCGAAGCTGAGAAAAAGGAGTTGATCGATCGTGACGGTCTGAAATCTTATGACCATAATGATCGACGTGAGGCCTGTGTTGATTCTTTCTGGATTGGCAAGTACGAAGTGACCGTTGAACAATGGCTGAAAATTGTGGGGTATCTTCCCTATCTTGCCATTAAAGAGCTACCTCATTCGCAAAAGGAATATGACATTCTGGAAAATCCAGACAATCCAATTGTACTTGTCAGTTGGAGTGAAACTTATGGATTCTTAAGTCACTTGAACTATATCAGCAGCAGTCAAAGGTTCAGGTTGCCGACTGAAGCGGAATGGGAGTTTGCCTGTAAAAGTGGCGGGAAAGATGAGAAATTCTGTGGCGGAGATGTTGCCGAAGAGGTTGCTTGGGTTGAGGGAAATAGTGACGGTCACACCCATCCGGTTGGCGAAAAGAGGCCAAATAGCCTCGGTCTTTATGATATGAGTGGGAACGCTAATGAATGGGTTTGGGATTGGTTGGATGAGGCTGACCAGGTCACGAGTCCAAAACAAAATCCGGCTGGACCGTTTTATGGTCAAAAAAAAATAATGAAAGGCGCGGCGTATAGTTTTGAACATTATCCAACCCAGAGGACAAGTCGCTCGCCCGGTTTTTATATTATGGATACCGGCTTTCGTCTCATGATGGAGCAAAAAGAAGAAGACCAGAAATAGTATGGGACATTATTACGGAACAATATTTAGTCCAGGGGATTCCGTCAATATTTGAATCCGATTTATGGAGATTAAGCAGGCAATGAAAATCAAATTAAGAAAGAGTCGTTCGGCGTTAGGGTTTGTGCTGCTTTCCTGTTGCTGTCTTTTTATCTCCGGTTGTTTTACCGTCTATCATGCCCCGTGGGTAAGCGCACTTTCAGAAGCAAGGTATGAAGATGCTGAAAAGATCCTGAAAGACGAGCAGCAATCGGTTGGCTTGGCGAAGTTAAAGCATTTTTCGCTTTGCGAGACCTATAATTTTCAGAAAAAATACACCGAGTTTTTCCAGTGCTCGGATCAGTTGATTGAGATATTCCAGTATGATGGTCCACTGGTACCGGATTATATGGTTCGGAATTATTCGTGGGATCAGGAAGCGGCGATCTATTCCTGGCGCGCAGAAGCACTTATGGATCTTGGGCGGTTTCCGGAAGCTCTTGTCGAAGCTGAAAAGGGTTATGTGATTTCCAAATCGAGGTCTGTGGATATCACTTCAGGGGGGCAGGTTTTAGCCGCTGGAGCTTACACCATGTCCCTTGCCTTTAACGGTAACAAAGAGAAAGCATTTCAGGTTGGCGAAGAGCTTGAAAAGATCGAATGCCGGGGCTTTGGCCAGTTGGTTACGGCGGCCGAAGGGCAAAAGCATCTCTATCTGGCGAAGCTCAACATGCATTATGGCAATTATGCCCAATCGTTGAAACATGCGGAAACGGCATATAGATCCATTCACAATATTGGTATGGCTATGACCAAGTTGCTTATGTCTGGCAGTAACGACTGGAATCTATGGGAGGAAATTCCTTCATATTATATCTCAGCTAAGACCCTTTATGAAACGGGAAACATTAGTTCAGCCAAGTCTCAATATGATGACCTTCTGAAAATCAAACAGATCCAGGCCAGTGGCGCTATTTATTGGAATATTCTTTTTGATCGAGGGAAGATTGAGCTGGCCGGAGGCAATACCTCGGCTGCCATCGATTTTTTTACTCGGGCCATCGAAGTTATTGAAAGTCAGCGGTCCACCATCGGCTCCGAAGCCAGCAAGATCGGTTTTGTTGGGGATAAGCAGCAAGTTTATCACGCTCTTATAAAAACCATGTTTGAGTCTGGTCGTTATGCGGAAGCGTTTTCATATACGGAACGAGCCAAGGCCCGCGCCCTGGTGGATATGCTGGCCTCCAAAAAAGAGTTTAAAGGGGGTAATCGGGAAGATACCGCGACAACGATGGCCATGCTGCAGAAAATGGATGCTGCCGAAATTACATCTCTTGTCTTGAAACCAGGCAGTACTCCAGAGCAGGAACCAAAGACCAGAAGCATCTCCCTCCAAAAAAAAGAAATTCAAGAGGCAGACCCTGAATTGGCTTCTTTGGTGACGGTCAACCCTCCTGAAATTACGGAATTGCAACAGATGCTCAGTCCAGATGAAACTCTGATTGAATATTACGGAGAGGGCGAAGAACTCTATGCCTTTGTTGTTACCAGGAATACAATTAAAGGATTTTCTCTCAAATCAAAAGACATAAGGTCGCAAGTTATTTCATTTAGGCAACGTATTGTCAACCCACCTGACACTGCCCGCGGTATTGTTGTAAAGGTCAAGGAAAATTCTAATAGAATTGTTGAGCAACTTGACCATGATAGTAATTCCCTTTACAGGGAACTGATTGCGCCCCTTGCTGAAGAGATCAAAACGGAAAATCTGACCATTGTCCCGCACGGTATCTTGCATTACCTGCCATTTAACGCACTGGCGACGCAAAATGGCTACCTTATCGACAAATATAATATCCGCTTGCTTCCGAGCGCCAGTGTAATGAAGTTTTTGAGAAATCCCCAAAAGGAACGGCAGGGCAGTCTCCTGGCTTTTGGTAATCCGGACTTGAACAATAAGGACTATGATTTACCAGGTGCGGAAGAGGAATCAAAAATAATCACCGAGATGGTAACGGATGCAAAACTCTACACCCGCGGGCTAGCCACCGAGTCCAAAGCCAAGGAGTTGACCGGGCAATACAGATACATCCACTTTGCTCTGCATGGTACATTTGATGCTGAAAGACCTCTGACCTCGGGTTTATTACTTTCGCCCGACAGCCGTAACGACGGAATTCTCACTGTAGCCGAGCTTTATGACCTGAATATGCCCGCTGACCTTGTTACTTTGTCCGCTTGTGAGACCGCATTGGGAAAAATATCAAATGGTGATGATGTGGTTGGTTTCACCAGGGGGTTTCTCTATGCCGGGGCAAGTTCAATCGTCTCAAGTCTCTGGCAGGTCGATGATCGGGCGACTTCCATGTTGATGCAGGATTTTTACGGTAATCTCCAGAAAACAGACAAACGAAATGCACTCAGGCAGGCACAACTTCATATCAAGGATACCTATAATTCACATCCATTCTACTGGGCAGCCTTCCAGTTGACCGGGGCGGTGCAGTAAGTTGCCGAAACGGATTTATTCAAGAGAGCGGAGGATAAAAATGATTTTCGTTGCAGCCGAAATATTTATCAGAAGAATATTGCCGGTTATTACTTTATTGGTGTTTTGTGTCGCATGTGCCGGCCTTAAGAGTGATCCCCTGCAGGACCCAAGCCTTTCGGAAGAAGCCTCTGCGCGGATTGTCCGTGATATTTTCCAACCTCTTGCTGAACAGGGAGAAAAGCAGGCACAATTCAGCCTGGGCGAGATGTACTCCAAAGGTGAAGGAGTTTCAAAAGATTCTGAACAGGCGGCAATCTGGTATACCAAAGCAGCCGAACAGGGGGATGCGCGGGCCCAGCGTAATCTGGGCCTTCTGTTCATCAATGATGACGGGATGCCAGTTGATCACGAAAAGGCGGCTTTCTGGTTGAGCAAAGCAGCCGAGCAGGGTGATGCGGAAGCCCAGTACAACCTGGGTTTTTTGTACTCCAAAGGAGAAGGCGTTCCCAAAGACATGGAACAGGCCGCTTCCTGGTATGCCAAGGCAGCCGAACAGGGAAACCGCGAGGCTCAATTTAAGTTGGCGGTTTATTATGGCTCCGGGAATGGGGGAACAATCAAAGATATACAAAAGGTTGAATTCTGGATGATGAAATCCGCTGAACAGGGAAATCAAAGAGCTCTGTATGTCTTGGGATTGATGAATTCCAGTGATAAATGGTTGCAAAATGATGGAAAGCTGGCGGCTCACTGGTATGCCAAAGCGGCACTTCAGGGCAATAGCGATGCACAGTTTCAACTGGGGTTTGCATATGCATACGGAGAATCGGTGCCAAAGGATCAAAAACTGGCGGCTTTCTGGTATTCCAAGGCAGCAGAGCAGGGTGATATGTATAGCCAGCTTGCAGTTGGTAGCATGTATGCCACTGGTGATGGGGTGGAAAAAAATATGAAATTGGCGGCGAAATGGCTCTCCATGGCGGCTGATCAGCAACTCCCAGATGCCCAGAGAATGTTGGGGTATATGTATGCCGAGGGGGACGGCGTATCAAGGGATCTGAAAAAGGCGTTTGAGTTGTACTCCAAGGCGGCGGAACAGGGGAACATTTTGGCCCAGGCCGTTTTAGGAGATATGTATCTATACGGAACGGGAGTCCCCAAAGATATTTCAAAGGCTCTTGAATGGTATAATAAGGCGGTTGAACAGGGAAATATCCAGGTCATGCTGAGACTGGCTGCTAACTATAATTCAGACTTTGGTGAAATTCCTAAGGACCTTTCAAAAGCCGTTGAACTTTACACCATGGCGGCGGAACAGGGCGACACCAGCGCGCAGTGTCATTTGGGAATGATGTTTAGATTTGGTGACGGGGTGGAGAAAAATCTTAAAAAAGCAGCTGAGTGGTATGGCAAAGCTGCTGAGCAAGGGGACGATAGTGGTTTGTGGAATTTGGGTGAATGCTACAGATTTGGCACAGGCGTTCCCCAAGATTACGGGAAAGCCATCGAATATTTTACAAAAGCGGCAGAGAAGGGTAATTCTTTTGCTGCATCAAGCCTTGCCAGTCTCTATGAAGAAAGGCAGGGAGTCCCGAAGGATCTGGTTCTGGCGTATGCCTGGTATGAGGTTGCGGCTTCACTCCGCAACTCCAGTTATGTAAAGAAAGAGCGGAAAAGGGTTGCCAAGGAACTCACCCCAAGTCAGTTAGCTGCCGCGAAGGATCTTGCCAGACAACTCCATAAATAATTCGACAGATAATGATGGAGGATAATGTGTTTGATCTATATGTCTTGTCGGACGATCTGGTCTTGTTGCCAGGCTGCTGTTGCTTTTGAAGCCTCTGGAGCCGGGAACGCAGGTGAAAGTTTTTATAATGGATTGATTTTCCCGGTCAACGTGAGTAGAGCTATTTTCCCTTATCCGATAGACTACGATTATTTACCCCCCCCTTCTTTAAAAAATATCTCCCCAAAATTACTTCTTCTTGCCCGCCGTAACTCTCTTTACTTTTTCTCAACTGAGTAATTTCAACCATTCTGCGACAATTTGCCACATTTTCAACTCTACCACACCGTGGTAGCCTTGGGACCGACTGAGATTTAGTTCAACTTTGTTGAGTTGACGGCCGGGATCATTTCCAAAATTATTTCTAAAATTGATAAAGGAGAAATTCGTGCGATATTTATTTCTGGTGGTGACAATTGTTCTGTTCCCAGGTTGGTTGGCGGCGGCGGAATTACAACAGGAACTTGATGAAGTGGTGGTGACCGCCTCCCGGGTCAGTGAGAAAATCAAAGACACCGCGGTTTCGGTTAATGTCCTTTCCGAAGTAGACCTGTCCGAGGTGAAGGCACGTAATCCGGCCGAGTTTCTTGATCGTATTCCGGGAATCAACTCCCAGAATTTTGGCGGCGAATCGGAACTTACCGCGATCCGGGTGCCGACCCATTTCACCAACCCGTACACCATCGTCCTGCTCGACGGCTTGCCGACCACCAGCTATGGCTCGGGCAGTTCCAGTCAGTTCAGCCAGCTCAATAGCGACAATATCGCCCGGATCGAGATTATCAAGGGACCGGCTTCCGCCCTTTACGGCAGCAATGCGATCGGCGGCATCATTAACGTTATCACCAAGACCCCGTCGGTTGAGCCGCAAGTCAAAGTCTGGAGCGAGCTGGGTGATTATAGCCAGTGGCGCAGCGGGGTTTCCGGCAGCGGCGGCAGTGGGCCGCTGGGGTTTAATCTCGATCTGAGTCTGGTTGACGGTAACAGGGCAAAGGGGGTCAATTCTTTAGTGCGGCCGGGCAAGGTCGTGTAGTCCAGCGGGTGGGAAGCCCGCCCCGGAAGGTAGGCCAGCCACCGGGTAGCGAGTCCTTGGAGGCTGTATGGTAACATGCAGCTTTAAGCGTAGG
>JAHJIY010000111.1 GCA_018823175.1 Pseudomonadota bacterium | reverse complement strand
TAAATAATTGTTAATCAATCCAAGGTATATATTTGCCTGCTTTTCCAGTGAATCTACATTGACATATTCATTTGGGCCGTGTGCACGTTCTCCCAAAGGACCATAGATGATCGTCGGCATACCAGCATATCTGTAAAACCTGGCGTCTGTCACGCCTGCCTCACCAACATAAAACTCAGGTTCTGTCTTAAAAACATCCTTGACTACCTCAAAGACTGTTTTCACAAAAGAAGAGTCTTTGGGTGTTATGTTTGCCGGTCCATACAAGATGTTTAGAATCTCATAACTCGCTTTCCCCAAAGCTTTGTCTATTTGTTTTCCTATTTCCGCTAAAACTGTTTCCTTTGTTTCTCCTGGAATCGTTCTTCTGTCTACAGTAATTACACACTCACCAGGAACCTGATTTTTGACCTTTCCTCCGGATATCATATTAACGCTTATGACGGGTGATCCTATCTCCGGATGGAATTTATCGATTTTCCTGTCTATTGCGAGAACGGCCTTTGAAGCCATAACTATGGCATTTATTGCGTCAGACCTTGCTTTTGCAGTATGTGCGGCTCGGCCTTTGAACTTCACATCAAACACCAGTATGCCCCTCTCCCCGGTTCTGATCTTTAAATCACTTCCTTCACCTACTATAACACAGTCAGGCTTTTTGATTTTCCCCTTTTTTATCAATTCTATTATGTGTCTTGTCCCAAATTCCGCACCTTTCTCTTCATCTGAAACCAGTTGTATCTGCAAATTGCCATTGAGTTTCTTTTTTGCCAATATTTCAGCAATATGCATCATGACAGCACAACTGCCCTTCATATCATAAGCCCCTCTCCCAAAGAGTCTGTTTCCCTTTAATTCTGGTGAAAACGGATTTGTTTCCCATTGAGATTCATCTGCTATTGGTACGACATCAAGATGCCCGTTAAAGGCGATGGTTTTTTCACCATGCCCCAAATCAGCTATTATATTAGGTCTTCCTTTTTCCTTTTCATATATCGAGTATTCCACTCCAATATTTTTAAAAAAGCCGGCAACATATTCGCCGATATCCTTTTCCATCCCAGTTAAACTTTTGTACTTAATAAGATCTTTTGCAATCTCTACTATCCTGCTTTTATTGACACACATATGAATACCTTTAGAAAAAGAAATGTTAAAGTTACGCTGCTGTTTGCAGATCAAAAATCCTAGATGATTTTTTCTTTGATTCTTATCCGTTTTCTTTTAGCCCTGGGATCCGGGATAGGCACAGCAGATAACAAGGCTTTTGTATACAAATGCTTTGGGTTTCTAATGATCTCCTCTGCATTTGCTTTTTCAACTATCTTTCCATTGTGCATAACCGCAATATCATCACACATATATCTGGCCACGGCCAGGTCGTGGGTTATAAAAAGGATTGTTAGATCAAACTTTTCCCTTAACGCCAGCATGAGGTTCAAAACACCTGCCCTTATTGAAACGTCAAGCATGGAAGTCGGCTCATCTGCCACTATAAAGACCGGGTCGATAACCAGGGCTCTTGCTATTGCAACCCTCTGTCTTTGCCCTCCTGACAATTCATGGGGATACCGGTATAAAAATCCTTTTGGAGGTGTTAATCCAACAACATCCAGCGCATCATGGATCTTTTCTAAATTATACAATCCCTGAGCTATCAAAGGCTCTGCAATGGTGCTGTGAATTGTAAGTCTCGGATTCAACGACTCGTATGGGTCCTGAAATATCATCTGGATATTTTTCCTGAATTTCTTTAAGGCATCTTCCTTCAGACCTGCTATATCTTCACCCCCAATACATATCTTCCCGCTCGTCGGATTCAATAGCCTGACCAGCAATTTCGCTGTTGTTGTTTTCCCACACCCGCTTTCACCAACCAGCCCCAATATTTTCCCTTTCTCTATTTTAAAGCTTATGTCATCTACAGCATGAACATACTGCCGGCCTCTTGAAAACAATTTCTTTTTTAAAGGGAAACGTTTTGTCAGATGTTCAATATTTACCATTTCCATCAGATCCCCCTGTGACATGCTAAAAAATGATTGCTTTCAATTTCAACAAACTCCGGCCTTTCATTTCTGCAAATATTTTGGGCATAACTGCAACGGGGATAAAACCTGCACCCTTTTGGTGGATTCAATAAATTTGGAGGTTCTCCCGGCACAGGATTTAATTTTTTTTTTGGTCCCTCAATACTCGGGAAAGACGACATTAAAGCCTTTGTATACGGATGTAAAGGGTTGTCAAATAAAGCAAGGGTATCTGCATATTCAATGAAATTTCCTGCATACATCACGCCTATTTTATCACAGGTTTCCGCTATCACGGATATATCATGGGAAATATACATCATGATCATGTTGAGTTTCTTCTGGATGTTTTTTATCTCATCTATTATTTCATCCTGTACGATGACATCCAGGGCCGTTGTGGGCTCATCTGCAATAATAAATTTTGGGTCACATGCCAGTGCCATTGCTATTATTGCCCTTTGTCTCATTCCGCCGCTATACTCGTGGGGAT
>JAHJIY010000046.1 GCA_018823175.1 Pseudomonadota bacterium | reverse complement strand
TTTAAAAAATTATTATTTATTAATGCTGTTAGTTTGTTTAAAAACAAAATAAGTTATTGATATCAAAAACAAAATAATAAAAACCACATTATTGATAAATAGTTATAAAATTGATTTTTTATATTTAAAACACTTTATAAAAAGAGAAATAAGCATAGTTTTAAACAAATTGTTGAAAACTATGAAAAGGTAAATTTGTTAACGTAAAATCTCTTTTTAAGAGGATAAAAAAAAATGATTTGAGTTTAATATTTTTAATAGTGAAAGATAGTTTAAATAGGGCAAAAACACAATATAATTATAGATAATATCGGGGTTTTCAGGACTAATTATGTCTTTAATTATAAACAGAAATAGTGGATTTTAAGACAGGTAAAAAATGAATGATATTAAACATATAAAAAATGATATTTATAAAGTTCTAGAAAAGGGCATAAAAAATAAAGTTTTTGCCGGGGCTGTTGCCGCAGTTGGTATCGGGAATGGAGAAAAAAGTATAAAAATAGAATCAATGTGTGGAAATTCGTCTATATATCCACAACAGGAAGAAATAGGGAAAGATTATTATTTTGATTTAGCTTCTTTAACAAAACCATTAGCCACGACTCTTGCTGTTTTATGTTTAATAAAAATAAAAAAATTAGATTTGGATGAAAAATTGCCAGATTTATTGGAAAGAAAAATTGAGGGTAAAAAAAAGGAAATTAAACTCAGAAACCTCTTAAGTCATTCATCTGGTTTACCGGCCTATCGTGAATATTTTAATTATATTGCTCATGAAAATTATGATGATTTTAATATTAAATTATTAAACAAAATAATTGATGAACCGTTAAATAATGTAACAGGCAAAAAAGCTGAATATAGCGATCTTGGTTTTATGTTGCTCGGTATGATTATTGAGAAAAAATCAGGAGTTAAATTTGATGAATTCGTAAAAAATAATATTTTCATGCCGCTCAAATTAGAAGACAAACTGTTTTTTAATCGTTTACCATTCGTTATTAAAGGAGATAAAAAATTCGTTGCCACAGAAAAATGTATGTGGCGTAAAAAGGTGTTGGTTGGTGAGGTAAGTGATGAAAACGCCTATGCAATGGGGGGTGTATCAGGGCATGCTGGATTATTCGGTAATATTGAAGGGGTGTTGAGTTTAACCCTTAATATTCTTGACCAGTGGAAGGGAAGAAAGAAGCATTCAAACTATAAATCATCAGATCTCAAAAAGTTTTTAAACAGACAAAAAGAAATAGAAGAAAACACCTGGGCCCTGGGATTTGATACACCATCATTAAAAAAATCAAGTGGGGGAGATTATCTTTCACCATTAAGTGTCGGTCATCTGGGTTTTACTGGAACTTCTTTCTGGATAGATCCTACCCGTGATCTGGTTATGATTTTACTTACCAATCGAATTCATCCGAATCGAAATAATGAAAAAATAAAAGAATTCAGACCTTATTTTCACAATACAATCATGGAAAGTTTAGGGTTTGTTTAATTAATAAAAACAAATAATTATCGACGGTATATTTATAATATTAAAAGTAGGTTTTTTATTTGTGTTGTTCAGGAAACATTGTCAAAATATCTTTTTTCCGGGCAGCCACAATTCCTCTTTCAGTGATCAGACCGGTAATCAGACGAGATGGGGTAACGTCAAAGCCGTAATTGGCTGTTTTGATATCAGGGCTGGAAATAAGTACGGTTTCAGTTTTACCGGTTTTGGTTATTCCTGAAACATATTTAACTTCATCGCCAGATCTTTGTTCAATTGGGATATCCTTAATCCCGTTTCGTATTTGCCAATCAAACGTGGATGAGGGCAGGGCAACATAAAAAGGGACTCCGCAATCTTTGGCGGCAAGGGCTTTCAAATAGGTACCTATTTTGTTGGCCACATCACCTGTATAGGTTGTGCGGTCAGTACCGACTATAACCAGATCAACCATACCGTGTTGCATGAGATGACCGCCGGTGTTATCAGGAATAAGGGTGTTTGGTACACCTTCTTCCTGTAATTCAAAGGCTGTAAGTTTAGCACCTTGTAACCATGGTCTTGTTTCATCTACCCAGACGTGAATATCTATACCTTCCCGGTGAGCGGCATAGATCGGGGCTGTGGCAGAACCGTAATCAACAAAAGCAAGCCAACCAGCATTACAGTGAGTCAGGATATTTACCGGAGCACCTTTTTTTTGTTGGCTGATTTCTTTAATAATGGCCAAACCGTGTTCACCTATTCGTTGACAGAAATCAGCGTCTTCATCGGCTATCGCACATGCAGTTGTATATGATTTATTTATTTTATTATCTTTAGTGGATTCATCTTGCATCGCAGTCAATTGCCGGTTGACGGCCCAGGATAGGTTGGAGGCGGTTGGTCGGGTGGCAATAAGATTTTTTGCTGCTTTGGTTATCCACTTTTCAAAATCATTTTCCGGGGCAACTAAGGCTGCGGAGTACATGCCGAAACCGGCGGTAGCCCCAATCAAACCGGCTCCGCGAACATGCATCTGTTGGATGGCTAAAACAAAGTCCTCTGGTGTTAACAGTTTTTCAATAACCAGTTTGTGGGGTAGGTGACGTTGATCAATGATTTTGATTGTTTTTCGGTCAAGTTCATCCGGCCAGATTGTCCGAAAAGGAATATTGTTAATTTTCATTTAAAGGTCCGATTTAACTACAAAGGAGTGCAGGGTAAAAGTCTACATTTGTTGTTAAGTAAAACCAAATTACTTAACAAAAAGTATTCTAATTATATAAAAAGATATGAGACCCATACCTAATGATGCATAAATCATCAGTCAGGCTGGGCAGCCATCATCCTGTTTTTTTAAAAATTTAAAAAAAGTGACAATGGCGATTAGAGTCGCTAAAAGTAAGGGAATTATATTTTCCATTTTTTACCGTAAAATTAAAAGGTTATATTAAAATAATAAATTAATACTTATTGACCACGGGTTCAAGGGGATCTGTAAAATAATAAATAAAAAAAAGCTTTTTCCTTGTAGAATAGCGGTTTGAAATATTATTGACTTTGGGGTATTGGTAAAGTAGTTTCCGCCGGTATTTAATACGGTGCCATATCTTTGTTTGAATATATGAGGCAGGAAAAATGAATATTATAAGCGAATTGTTTGGCAAGTCACCGTTTGGTCCCCTGGTTGAACATACTAAAAAGGTCCATGAATGTGTGGAGATGGTCAGGCCTCTTATGGAGGCTTTGGTCCAAGAGAATTATCAGGAACTTCATGAATTACAGGATAAGGTTTCAAAACTGGAATATGAAGCCGATAAGTTTAAGCATGAAATAAGAAGTCAATTACCGCGACGATATTTTTTACCAGTGGAAAGGGTGGAACTTGATAATTTTTTGCATTGCCAGGATAAAATAGCAGATTATGTCCAAGACTTAGCTGTTATTCTTACTATTCGCAATACTGTAGTTCATCCTAGTCTGGTTGATAAATATTTCAAGTTTGTTGATCAGATTTTTCAAGTAACCGCTACCTTGCTTACCGCAGCAGTTGAGTTGCAAAATTTAGCAGAAGTATCTTTTGGGGGTGCCGAAGCCAGAAAGGTTCTTGAGATAATTGCCGGGCTCGGGGAGGAGGAATGGAAAGCCGACCGGATGGCCAGGAGTCTTAGCAAGGACATCTATCGTCTGGAAAAAGAATTAGACCCGATCACTATTATCTTTTATGAAAAGATCCTTCTTGCTCTTGGGTCCATTGCCAATGAGGCGGAGAACGCCGGGGACATGCTCCGGACCATGATTATCAAATAGCTAATCTCTCAGTTTTTGTTTCGAAAAAAACGATAATATTATGGAAACAACGATATTTATCGTCATTGTCTCTTTATTCGGCCTTTATATGGCTTGGAATATTGGGGCAAACGACGTGGCTAATTCCATGGCTGATGCGGTGGGTTCCAAAGCCGTTACCATCAAACAGGCGGTAATTCTGGCCGGAATTTGCGAGTTTGCCGGGGCTGTATTGGTTGGATCACATGTTACCGATACCGTACGTAAAGGAATTGTTGATCCCTCAGCCATTGCCTCAATTCCAGGGATGATGCCCGGTGATGCCGCCGCTATTATGGTGATCGGTATGGTGGCGGCCTTGCTTTCCGCTGCTTTCTGGCTTCATTTTTCTTCAGCAACCGGGATGCCGGTTTCCACTACCCATTCAATAGTAGGTGCGGTGGCCGGATTTGGTATTGTGGCGGCGGGTTGGAGTTCGGTGAATTGGGGGAAAATGGCCCAAATTGTTTCCAGCTGGTTTATTTCTCCGTTGGCCGGAGGAATCATGGGGTATATATTTTTTATTTTTATCAGTAAGGCAATACTGGGACGAGATCGACCGGTTTTGGCCGCAAAGTTTTATGTCCCTTTTATCGTTTTTGTGGTCTCGGGTATTGTTACTCTTTCAACTATTTATAAGGGTTTAAAGCATGTAATTAAAGGGGTGGATTGGATGACCGGTGATGTGGCCATCCTGATCGCGCTGATGATCAGTGTTTTTTTCGCCATTATTTCTATGTTGTGGGTTAGGCGCAAATTAGATGGTAAAGATGATCTGCTGTTAGCAAAACAATTGGAACTGGTGGAAGAGACTTTTACCCCGATTGTAATTATAACCTCATGCACGGTTGCATTTGCGCATGGGGCCAATGATGTGGCCAACGCGATAGGACCACTGGCCGCGGTGGTCCATATTATTCAGAATGGTACCATCGAGATGAAGGTAGGGGTGCCGCTGTGGATTTTATGTCTGGGGGGCGGTGGGATTGTTTTTGGTTTGGGCACATACGGCCATAAAGTAATGAAAACCGTAGGCACAAAAATCACCGAAATAACCCCCTCTCGTGGAGTTGCAGCTGACATTGCGGCCACGGCTACAGTTCTGGTTTGTACCATGATGAAACTTCCGGTATCGACCACTCATACCCTGGTGGGGGCAATCCTCGGTATTGGTTTTGCCCGGGGCTTAAGTGGTGTCAACAGGGCTGTCACCAAAAAAATATTCGGGTCGTGGTTTGTAACGGTGCCGGCGGCAGCTATTGTTTCGATACTTTTATTTTTAATCGGAAGATATTTCTTTTTTGATTATGTTCGACAGCTGATTATTAACAATCAAGTGATAATCGGCTGATTGTATTTTCTTTTTGTTTCAAATCATTCTTCGACCCTGGCCAGGGTCAATACCTGCACCTCCAAAGCTCCTGTCTGTTTTAGGACCTTAGCGCACTCATTAACCGTGGTTCCGGTGGTGAAAACATCGTCTATCAGTAATATTTTTTTACCCGGTATCTGGTTATTGTTTATTACCCGGAAAGAGTTTTTCAGATTATTCCGACGCGCTTGTCCATTGAGGGAGGTTTGGGGAGGGGTCCATTGATGGCGTTCTAATAAATTTTGTTGGATTATTTTTCTTTGTTGTGGGAATAGATATCGCGCCAGGATAAGGGCTTGGTTGAATCCTCGTTCTTGCAGTCTTTTTTTGTGAAGTGGAACCGGAATAATCAGATCTGGTACCAACATGTCATTCAGATGGGGTAAACTTTTTTTAATATGGTGAAATGTTTTAAGTCCGGTAGTTTTGCCATTGTATTTTAGCTGATGAATTATGGTTTTTATTGGGTCACAGAATAAAAAAATGGCCCGGGCTTTAGAAAAGTGCTGGGATCCGGCAAGACAGTTTGAACAATAATGATTGTCGCCGGCTGCGTGCAAAAATGGTTTGCCACAACAATTACATAGTGGCTCACTGGTCAATTTTATCTGCTCAGCGCAATTTTTACAGAATAGAAATTCATTGGTTTGATATTCCAATGAACAATTGCAGATCAAACAGGATGAAGGGAAGCAGAGTTCCTTTAAGGCGTGAAAAAATCCCGTGATACCACTTTTCATCAATAGATTATTTTCTGGGTTTACTGAATTTGCGTCCGCCACCTGATCTGGGACTTCCTTTTTTCACAAAAGGAATTTGTGGGGATAGACTCATGGTACCACGAGGCGGTGTTTTTAACAGATCAGCGGCCGGAGTCACACAGGGAAGTTTCTGGCCGATATACTTCTCGATTTCCGGCAGATAAAAGGCGTCATCTTCGCTGGCGAAACTGATCGAAATGCCAGATGCTCCGGCTCGTCCGGTTCGCCCGATGCGGTGGACATAATCTTCCGGTTCATAAGGAAGGGTATAGTTAATTACATGACTTACTCCGTCAATATGAATACCTCGTCCGGCAACATCCGTGGCGACCAGGACCCGGATCTTTCCTGACCGAAAATCATCCAGAGTACTGGTTCTTTTGTTTTGGGCCACATCGCCGGAAATCATCTCACAATTAATGGCGTTTCTCTTTAATCTTTCGGTTAACTTTCTGGTCTCATCGCGGCGATTGGCAAAGATCATTACCCGTTCCAGGTTGTGGTTGATAATCAGATTATAGAGCACGGTGTATTTTTCCTGACTGGTAGTCAGGTATACTACCTGATTTACTGTTTCAACCGCTACTTGTTCAGGTTCTATTTCGACATTGACCGGATTTTTTGTCCATTGGGCGGCCAGATGGTTCACTTCCGGTGTCATGGTGGCGCTATAAAACAGGGTCTGTCTTTTATCCTTGTTCGGGGTGGATTGAATTATTTTTCTGACATCAGGGATAAAACCCATATCCAACATGCGGTCTGCTTCATCAATAACCATGGTTTCAATCTGGCTCAGATCGATAATTCCCTGGCGCTGGAAATCCAGAAGACGACCGGGAGTGGCGACGATCATATCCAGAGGACGATCACATGACTGCTGCTGACGCTGGTAGGCGGTGCCGCCGTATATAGTAATAATATTAAACGGGCAGTATTTAGCCAGATCCTGAGCATCTTTACCGATCTGGATGACCAGTTCTCTGGTTGGTGCGATAATAAGAGCTCTGGGGGTACCTTTCTTGTTTTTATGTGGGTTGGGACTGCTTAAAAAGTTGGTGAAGATAGTGATCAGAAAGGCCGCAGTTTTGCCGGTGCCGGTTTGGGCCCGACCAATGGCATCTCGCTTGGATAGGGTTTGTTTCAGGGTCGCGATCTGGATTGGGGTACAAAACTCAAAATTCAAATCAGCAATGCCGTGCATTATTTCTGCCGGTAGTTCAAAATCGTGAAACCGGACTTTTCCTTCTTCCGGTGTAACTTGAAACTTTGAAATATCCCAGTTTTGGTGTTGCTGGCTGGCCTCTTGCTTAGGTTCTTTCTTGTCTTCCGGCTTTTTTTTGCGCGGTCTTTGGGGGCGATGTTTTTTTGGGCCAGCCTCTCGGCTGACTGTTTGGGACTCGGTAATTGTACTTGGTTCCAGACTGCTTTTAGCTGAAACGATAGCATTTTTTGAAAAGCTGCTAAGTTTGCTGCGGATAGTTTTGAAGAATTTTTTTATCATCTATTTTTTAACGGACTTGTCCCTTTTATTAAATTTGTTGCTCAAGTGAATAATAAGTATTTAGTTAGGTTTACAATAAACCACAAAGGCACAAAGACACAGTGAATAGAAAAATATATTTTTGTCTCTTTGCAGTGAGCGGAAAATGTTTTTCTTCAAACAAGAAAACTTCTTTTATTCGAAAAAGCACGAAATGTCAAGAAGATCTATGGAATATCAATAAGCTGATCATATCATTGATGATGGGTTGGGGTTTATTTTAAACTTGAAATGTGAAAAGGAAGACAAGGACATTGTTTTCTCTGGGATTATTTCAATAACATCCGGATGATTGCTTAATATGAAATGTCCAAAATGTGATAGCGAACAAAGCAATACGGTGGAGTGTGAAAGGTGCGGGATAATTTTTTCACGTTACGCCCGGTATCAGGAGAAGTTGTCTCCCGGAAAAACCGAAGAGGTTGAGCTGGAGAAAGGAGCTGGGTTGGGCGCTGCACAAACACAGAATTCCCACCCGAAGAAAAATCGGGTTTTGCTGTGGGTGATTGTGCTTTTGGTTGCGGTGTGTCTGGCTCTGGTTGGCAAACTTTATTATCAGCCATCGGTAAGTTCGCCCATAAAAAATGAATCTTTATCATTGGATACCAAAGTTGTCGACCGCGAAAAGATTTTATCTGATTCCTCTAACCAGGATTTTACCCCGGTAAATCGAGATATAATTCAAAAGGAGTCTGATTTAGGATATGGTCTTTCCCGTAAACTTTCTGAATCTTTCCCCGCTAATAATGAAATTGCCTCGGCCCTGAATGCTACGGTTACCATAAAAACGCCATGGGGCAGTGGTTCGGGGTTTTTTATTGATGATCAGTGTCGGATCGTGACCAATCGTCATGTCGTGGAGTTCCCTCCTGATCAACTTGCTGAGATCAAAAAGCAGCTGGCGGTCGGTCGTGATGCCATCAGCCAGGAGCATAAAAACATCAAATACCTGGAGAGCAAGGTTGGTAAAATCAGAGACCGTAATGACCTAAATCAAGTAGAAAGACAGATTGAGTTCAGGAAAAACAGGATTAGAAGTGAAGAGGAAAAATATGATCAGATGGTTGATAAAATAAAGGAAATCGAAAGTTCATCAACCCTTTATGATATAAAAATTACCTTGATTGACGGCACTGAATATAATGTGAAAGCTCTGGAAAAAAGCAGAAATTATGATTTGGCCCTGATTGTCATTGATGATGTAAGTTCACCGTTTATTTCAGCTGCTTCAAAAAACTTATTTGAGCAAGGGGATAAGGTTTATACTATCGGCAATCCGGTGGGGCTCAGTCACACGGTTACTTCCGGCATAATTTCCGGTCGGCGGATGTATGACGGGAAATTATATATTCAGACTGACGCCCCGATCAATCCCGGTAACAGTGGTGGGCCGCTGATCAACGCCAATGGTCAGGCTTTAGGCGTCAATACGATGATTGTCAGGGATACGGAAGGGATAGGTTTTGCGATTCCGATTAATAAGGTTTTTGAAGAATTTTCTTTGAGTTATTGATTTTTAGTTTTAACGATTCGTAAAAAAAGTTGATGTTGGTTGGTAAGATCTTCCGCTTTTATCCGTCTTATTTTGAAGTATTATTCCCCTGCTAAATTTCCCTTGCATATTAGTGCCCCCGCATTTCTTGCGTTATTTAAAATCGGCGGCGAAATTTTTTTGCAACTATTTCTTGATATTTTTTCCAGAAAGCCGATATCATTTTTTAGGTAAGGAGAAAAAGTTCTACAAACAAGGAGATAGATTGATGAGTTGGTAAATCAAAAAAGGGGAAGGTTATGGCCTACATTCTGGTTATTGATGACGATTATCAATTTAGAAAACTAATGAACATTGTTTTAACTCAAGAGGGACACGAAGTAGCTGCGGCGTCCGATGGATATGTCGGTTTGGCAATGTGTCTTGATCACCTGCCGGACGTGGTTGTGACCGATATGATCATGCCCAATAAGGAAGGATTGGGGACGATCATTGATTTAAAAAAAGAATATCCCAATCTAAAGATAATTGCCGTTTCCGGCGGTGGCTGTTCGCATGGTTCGGAAGATTATCTGGAGCTGGCCGAAAAGCATGGGGCTGATTTTTGTTTTAGTAAGCCATTTAAAGCGAAAGATCTGGTGTCCGTGGTTGGCGAGATGGTTGCCAATTGAGCTGTGTGTTGGCTATTTAATACGGTCATGATTTTATAGGAGCAGGGCCAATAGTTCTTCGGTTTTTTCTGCCAGGAGTTGGCAGTTGCCCCTGGTTTCGACATTGAGTCTAAGGACCGGTTCGGTGTTTGATTTCCGGATATTAAACCGGTAATCGTTGGTTGCGAAACTGAAGCCATCGGTATAATCCCGCTGACCGTCTTGGTATATATCTTCAATTTTGCTGATCACTGCGTCCGGGTCGGTAACCCGGCGATTGATCTCGCCGCTGACTGGAAATTGTTCAATCATTCCATTGACCATGGCAGACAGGGGTAAGTCTGAATCACTTAAAATTCCAGTAACCAGCAACCAGGGAATCATGCCGGAATCACAATAGGCAAACTCTTTGAAATAATGGTGCGCGCTCATTTCGCCGCCATAGACCGCGTCTTCGGATCGCATGCGTTCCTTAATAAAGGCGTGGCCGGTCTTGGTCATGATCGGGGTGCCGCCTGCCCTGGTTACGATTTCCCGGGTGTTCCAGATCAGGCGTGGATCATGAATGATTTTCAAACCAGGCGATTTTTTCAAAATGGCCCGGGCCAGCAGTCCAACCATGTAATATCCTTCGATAAATCTCCCTTTTTCATCAAAAAGAAAACAGCGGTCAAAGTCACCATCCCAGGCAATGCCGAGATCCGCTTGATTTTCCAGTACGGCGTGCGAAGTGAGGGCGCGATTTTCCGGCAAAAGCGGGTTGGGTACGCCGTTAGGAAAGGAACCGTCCGGTTCATGCAGGATTTTGATCAAGGTAAAGGGTAGACTTTCTTCCAGTAGATCAATAATCTGCCCGGCGCCGCCGTTGCCGGCATTTACCACGATTTTTAAGGGTTTTAGTTTCTCGCGGTCAATATATTGTAAAAGATGATCAATGTATGCCGCACGGTTGTTGATGCTTTGCTTGCGGCCTGGCGTTGCGCTTTGGGTAAAATTATGGCCAGACGCTAACCTTTCTATCTCCCGCAGGCCGCTATCCCCGCTGATCGGGATCGCGCCTTTTCGAACAAACTTCATGCCATTATAGTTGGCCGGATTGTGACTGGCGGTGACGATGATGCCGCCGTCCACCTCAAGGTTAAAGGCGGCAAAATAAATTTCTTCGGTACCACACAGGCCAAGATCAATAACATTAACCCCACTGGCCATAAAGCCCTCGGCCAGGGCCTTGGCCAGAGATGGGCTGGATAATCTTATATCATGGCCGATCGCAATTTTCCGCGGGCTGAATATTTCGCTGTATGCCTGGCCGATACGATAGGCCAGATTTTCGTTGAGTTCCTCCGGCACCTTGCCGCGGATATCGTAGGCCTTGAAGCAGTCAAGTTTGTTTGGTTTCGCCATAATGTTTCTAATTTTTTGCAAAAAAAAGGGGATCGGGTATATTTGTTAGCTTTCGCTTGTGGTCGGTCTTTATTTGGTAAGTAGAGGTATCTGGAAAGCCCGTTATTTTTCACATTTCTAGATGAAAAGTGCAAGCGGTAAAGGCGGTTTTTTGCCCTAAATGTCTTCTTTGCAGTTAATTTATTTTCTGATTACCATCGACTTTCAGCCGGAAAGGTGTCATTGCGAACAAAGTGAAGCAATCTCAACAAGTTAGCATCGGATTGATCCCGGCATGATCAATTTGAGATTGCCACGTTGCTTCGCTCCTCGCAATGACTAACAAGGCTTCGCCTGAAAGTAGCTGAAACTTAGTGGTAATCAGAATTTATTTTCATTGAATTTGTCTTAATATTTAATCGGATCATATTTATGACCAGTGATACTCTTTTAAGCTATGAGCTTTCCGCCAAAATGGCTGATCTGTATAATCGGATGGAAAAGGTCTACGATGATGTAGCCCGGAAGATAGACTTTTCCTGTGCCGGGTGTCCTGATAACTGTTGCGATAGTTTTTTCCTGCATCATACCTATGTGGAATGGGCTTATCTCTGGGAAGGGTTGCATCTTTTAGATAAAGCACGTCTTGATGAGATCAGGCTTCGGGCGGGAGAATATGTCGCGGGGAGCGAAAAAATACTTAGTCAGGGTGCAAGGCCGGTGATTATGTGCCCACTAAATGAGAGTGGCCGTTGTTCCCTTTACCTTCATCGGTTGATGATCTGTCGGATGCACGGCGTCCCGTCTGAAATTACCATGCCCAATGGCCGTAAGATGCATTTCCCGGGTTGTTTCCGTTGCCAGGAACTGGTCGGTGAGCAGGCTGATTGCTGGGTGGTTGATCGGACCGGGCTTTATAAAGAACTGGTTGCTCTGGAAACGGAATTTCTGGGCGCTAAAAGAGCGGTTATGCCTAAGGTCAAAATGACCATCGCCGGGATGATCGTTTTGGGCCCGCCAGGGTAAACATGATTTCCCGCTTTCATCCGCAATAAAAAACCTGGATTTTTTATTTCTTCTTTTCTTCGATCAATATTCCTTTTTCCCAACGCCCTTCGATATATTTATCCTTGGAAATGGTGAGTTTGCCGAAGCCATGGGGCAGACCGTCCTGCCATTGACCATTGTAAATTTTTCCTTCTTCGGTAAAACCGGTGCCGATCCCGTTATCACAGTCGCCATCCAGGCATTCATCAGCCTTAGTGGTGGCAGCGAATTGACCGATAATAATCAGTAAAAAAAGAATGATGATTTTTTTCATAGCCGCTCCAGTTTCAAGAAAACCCATAAAAGACGATTACATTTATCCGAGGAATTTGTCAAAAAAATTAAGATAATCGAAATCTTAGACAGCAAGGGCCGATCTGATCATCATCACTCCCATCAATATCAGCACGACCAGGAAGATCCTGATGTATTCTCGTGTCTTGAATCTGCGGTAGATCAGTGATCCTGAAAAAACACCGCTGATGACCGCCGGGATGGTCCAGCTTAAATACTTGAGCAGACGGATGGTGGTCAACCCGGCATAAATGTGCGCAAAGGGCGTAAAGTTCTGCCCGCTTGTTTTGCTCCAGGTTGTCAATACGATCTATTCCTTAAATAATATACCACAATGTAGTATATTGTGGTTTTTTCGATGGCATTATCCATTCGGCGCCTCCGGCAGCTTCAATTAGTGAGACAAGTCATCAGGATTATGCTAATTATTCATATAACTGGATAGTTGATCCAACCAGTTTATAGAGAAAGGAGGATATGAATATGAAAAAATGGCTAAGTATTTTTATTTTGGGATTAATCACATCTCTGTTGTTTTCCGGTTGTTTTACCACTGATGATGAAACCGTAAATGCCGGCCGAGACCAGCAAGTTGAAACAGGTTCTATGGTCTACCTGCATGCCACTGTCGGTTCTGACGTCGATCCGAATGATCCAATTTCCTGGATTTTTATTCCTCCAATGGGAAGCAGTGCTGTTTTATATGATGCTAATACACTGAATCCATATTTTATTGCTGATGTTGATGGGTATTATTATTTAGAGATTAGAATCACTGTCGGCACCGATTTATATAATAATCCCATTAAGATTGACTCCTCTGTAACTGTCTTAGCAACAACAGGCAATTTCCCACCGATAGCCGATGCCGGTGATGACCAGGCGGCCCTTGTCGGTTCAATCGTCAATCTCGATGGCAGCAGAAGTTCCGATGCTGATGACGATGACTTGACCTATACATGGTCTTTAACAACTCCCGAAGGAAGTAGTTCCGTATTATCCAACGAAACAACGGATACCCCATCATTTATCCCAGATCTTGTGGGGAGTTATTTGGTAGAACTTATTGTCAACGATGGGACGGTTGACAGTGCACCCGATATCATGGTGGTGACCGCAACATTAGATAATATTGCACCGGTAGCAGATGCTGGTGATGACCAGAATGCCACAACTTATTCAACAGTTGATCTCGATGGCAGCGGCAGTTCCGATCCCGATGGTGATGATTTGACCTATAGCTGGGTCTTAATCCCTCCTGTTGCCAGCACTACTGTTCTGAATGGTGCGACCACCATAACCTCGTCCTTTATCCCTGATCTTGAGGGAACCTACACCGTTGAACTTATTGTCAATGACGGCACGGTTGATAGTGCGCCCGATATAATGGTGGTGACCGTAACATTAGATAATATTGCACCGGTCGCCGATGCCGGTGATGACCAGAACGCCACAACTGATTCAACGGTTGAGCTCGATGGCAGCGGCAGTTCTGATCCCGATGGCGATGACTTGACCTATAGCTGGACCTTAATCCCCCCCACCGGCAGTAATTCAGTATTATCTAACGAAACAACAGTAACTCCTTCTTTTGTTCCGGATCTGGAAGGTACTTACACCGTTGAGCTTATGGTCAATGACGGCACTGTTGATAGTGCGCCCGATACAATGATTGTAACCGTAACCGGCGTTAATGTAGCGCCGGTGGCCAATGCCGGTGATGATCAGATAGTTGGCCTAGGTTTATCGGTTGTTCTTGACGGTACAGCAAGTTCGGATGCCAATGGCGATACCTTGACTTTTAGCTGGACTATGAGCCTGCCAGCCGGCAGTACCGCATTTTTGATTAATGAAACTACCGCTACCCCATCATTTGTCCCTGATGGTGAAGGAGATTATACAATCGAACTCATTGTAAATGATGGAACGCTCGATAGTGCGCCCGATACAGTGATTATTGTAGGCGTACCATAAGGGGTGGAAGTTTAACTGGTGTTCGATAAGTAACGGGATTTGTTCAAGATATGGTGTGGCGCCCCTTTTTATGTAAGAGGGGTGCCGTTATCAAGATGAATATCGATATTATGAAATTCCGTAGTCGATATAACTCTTCAATTTCAATGGCTCATTGCATAAATTGTTTAAGCAATAAAGGCTGATCTGATCATCATCACTCCCATCAATATCAGCACGCAAAGCACGATCTTGATATATTCCCTTGTCTTGAATCTGCGGTAAAGGCGTGACCCTAAAAAAACGCCGCTGATTACGGCCGGGATGGTCCAGATTAAATACTTGAGCAGACTGATGGTGGTCAATCCGGCATAAAGATGGGCCATGGCGGCGGCAATGCCGCCCAGGAAGAAAAAGACCGATAGGGTGGCCTTCATCTGGTCTTTTGACCAGCCGGTGAGTGTGGTATAGATGATGGCCGGCGGGCCGCCGGCACTGAAAGCGGCGCTTATGGCGCCGGTCCCGAAACCGGCCAGGTAGGCCCAGATATTGCTGAGCTTGCGCGGTTGGGGATGGCAGGTCAGGTTGTACATGGAGTATGCGATCAGCATGATCCCCATGCTTAACTTAAAGGTGGCTGCATCAATATTGGTCAGCAAGTAAATACCGACGCCAATGCCCGGCAGACAGCCGATCAACAGAGGCGTTATTTTCCGGCGATCGACATGCTCTTTAAGTTGCAGGGAAAGGAAGCCGGTAATGATCAGGCCGTTTAGCATACAGAGGGGCACCGCTTCCCGGATATCGATCACCATCACCAGTAGCGGGATAGCCACTAAAGCCTGGCCAAATCCGGTTAGTCCCTGGATAAAACTGCCGAGAAATAATATTAAGGCGGTGGCCAGACGGGGATCCATAATTAATTGTTTTGTTATCCCCGGATCATTTCCGAAATCTGAAAGGCCAGTTCCAGGCTCTGCTCGGCATTGAGCCGGGGGTCACAGTTGGTCAGATAATTTTTGACCAGATGTTCATCTAGGATATTCCGGCCGCCGCCGGTGCATTCGGTGACATTCTCGCCGGTCATCTCGAAATGGACGCCGCCGGGTACCGTTCCTGCCGCCCAGTGAATCTCAAAAAAGCTGCGGATTTCCTGCAGGATGTTGTCAAAATTTCTAGTCTTGTAGCCGGTTTCCGCCGTATAGGTGTTACCGTGCATCGGATCACAACTCCAGACCAGATTAAACCCTTCCTTTTTCATTTCCCGAGCCAGGTTGGGCAGATGGTCTCCGATTTTTTCAGCTCCGAAACGGGTGATTAGGGTCAGGCGTCCTGCTTCGTTGTCCGGGTTCAGTTTATTGATAATTTGTTTAAGCTCTTCGATATCGTGTTTGGGACCAACCTTCATCCCGATCGGATTTAAGACCCCTCTGAAAAATTCCAGATGGGCGCTATCGAGCTGGCGGGTTCGATCGCCGATCCAGAGCATGTGAGCGCTGCAATCGTACCAGCCGCCGGTGGTTGAATCCTGACGGGTCAGGGCCTGCTCATAACCCAGAAGCAGGGCTTCGTGTGAGGTGAAAAAGGAGGCCTGCTGCAGTTGGGGGATATTGTCGGTATCCAGGCCGACTACTTTCATGAAGTTGATTGCATTGTCGATGTTTCGGGCCAGTTTTTCATATAACTGACCCTGGGGGGAATTTTTGACAAATTCGTTGTTCCAGGCGTGGACCCGATCCAGCGCCGCGAAACCGCCCCGGGTAAAGGCCCGGACAATATTCATCGTGGAGCAGGCCAGGTAATAACCTTTGAGCATCCGCTTGGGGTCGGGGCGCCGGGCTTCCGGGGTTGGTTCGATGCCGTTTACCATGTCCCCGCGATAGCTGGACAACTCGACCCCGTTTACCATTTCGGTATCTGAGGAACGTGGTTTGGCGTACTGCCCGGCGATCCGCCCGACTTTGACCACCGGTTTGCCGCCGGCATAACCTAGAATTACCGTCATCTGTAGGATTACCTTTAAAAACTCTCGGATGGCGGGCGCCGTACACATATTAAAAACCTCGGCGCAGTCGCCGCCCTGCAGTAAAAAGGCCTTGCCTTCGGCGACCATCGCCAGTTGCCTTTTTAAGGCGCGAATCTCACCGGCAAAGACCAGGGGTGGAAGTTTTGAAATCTCTTCCACGGTTTGTTCATATTCTTTCTGGTCCGGCCATTTTGGTTGTTGCAGGGCCGTAAAGTTCTGCCAGCTTGTCTTGCTCCAGGTTGTCATTAATTTTTACTCCTTAAATAAAATATATTTTGCGTTCTTTTGTTTCTGCACATAAAATTTTTCACTATTCACTATTCACTATTCACTATTCACTATTCACTATTCACTGAAATTATCCTTCCGGCGCCTCCGGCAGGGCGCAGGGATTACCGGCGCAACATACTTCCAGATCAAAGGCGTTTAAAATCCTTGCTTCCTTCTCTCTCCGATTCTGGTCAACAAGAGGGATAAAGGCCAGGGAAGAAAACATCTGCTGTAATTCTTCTTTCCCGGGAATGCTCTCCAGACCGTGGCTGATTTCCTTGCCGCGGTAAGTATCAAGGATTTCGGCATCCTCACCGTTAGTGACCACTACCAGCGGAATCTGGTAATCCGGTTCCAATATTCTGGCGGCGGCCAGGGCCGGTCTTTCTCTGGTTACCAGTGAGCCGGGCCCGTACCTGAGCAGGATTACCCGTTTGCCGTGTAGGCTGATGACCAGATCAATTTTCGAGACCACAAAATTTCCGGCAAACAGGGTCTCGATTTTAAGTCTCATTTCAAGGTCGGTCTTGGCGTATCCCTTTTCCTTCACCAGGAAACGGGACAATTTCTGGCGATAGCGCTCATCATCGGTATCAACGATTTGTTCACCGGTGAGATAGTCAGCCATTGTGCCGTAGATCATATGGTGCGAAGGAATATCAGCCATTTGTTAAAACTAATCACCAAAAGACCAAGGCACAAAGATTTTTTAAAATAAAAAAGGGAGGCTTTCGCCTCCCTGAAGATCAATTTATTTATTTGGTACTGCGACTGATCTTATTTTACAGCTCCAACCAGGATTCGGAAAATACGGACTGGCCGGACAGAGCCTTATAGGTTTTATAATGCTCGATCGCGGTGCCTTGCAGGGTGGAAGGATCTGGATCATTGCCGTCCATCATGCCGTGGACCATGTCGACCAGATCCTGCCGCTCACCTTTACAGATTGCCATTAATTCAGCATCGTAGGAGTTGACGATGGCGGTGGTCAGACCATGTTTCATCAACATGATCAGGTAGGTGCGATCCAGATATTTGCGAAGATGATCAGCGACCCCGTTTGAAACATTGGACAGACCAACGGTGGAACCGGCGCCCGGCGCGATTTCAGACAACATGCTCAAAAACTCGAGACCGGAAGCGATCTGGTCAGCGCCCAGGGTGATCGGGGTGGCAATCGGATCAAAGATCATTTTTTCATTGGGGATGCCGGCCTCCATTAAGGCCATCATCAGGTCAACTGACATGGCGGCGCGCTCGTTGGAGTCCCGGGGCATGCCGTCCGGTCCCCAGAGCAGGGCTATTACATTACAACCGGCTTCGGCCGCAACCGGGATAAGTTTCTCCATCCTTTCCGGTTGGGCGGAAATGGAGTTCATGATCGCGACTTGTTTGTTTTTAACGACCTTGAAACCGGCGGCCATCGCATCGGTATTGGTGGTGTCGAGACAAAGAGGTAAATTGCTGGCCGCTTCCACGGTTTGTACGACCCATGGCATCAGTTCGGTCCCGTCTTTCCGAGCTGGTCCGATGTTAAGATCAAGGTAGGAGGCGCCGGCGGCGGTCTCTTCTTTGGCCATTTCCTGAACCGGGCCGGGATTTCTCTCTTTCATGGCGCCGCCGCTGCGGTTGCCCATGATATTTATGCTTTCAGCAATTGCCATTACGGTGTTAGCCATCTTTTTCTCCTTTGATTAATATTCAATATGTATGTTCCCGGGGTGAGCGGGAATTTTTTCTCATTTGGCCGATTACATTTTGAAAAATATAAAATAACCTCTGAAAATAGCGTTTAAAAAACAGATTGTCAACCGCAAGGCTTTTTTTAAGAGCAAACGGTGGCAATTGGTTTTGCCGGGATTGGTTTTAACTGAACCATTTTTTAAGAAAAAAACGAAAAATATCAGTGAGATGTAGTTTTTGTCTGGTCCGGTATTTATCCTGGCCGGAAATGGTTAAAGATATCCCGGGCAGCGAGCAGACATGCCATCCTTCCCGGTCTGCTTGCAGGCAGTAGTCAAGATCGCCGAGCGGCCCGGCATAATTTTCGTCAAGCAGGCCGATTTCTGCTAAAAGTTCCCGCCGGATCAGCATGGCGCTAAGGTCGACCCAATCTACTTTTTGCGCGGCGAGAGATTGGGCCGGTTTAATGCGACGATCATTCATCAGACTTCTGCTGGCGATCAGTTTGCCAAAGGAGGGGAAGGCGCCGCTGGATGGCTGGATTTCTCCGGCCTGATTGATGATCTGCGGCCCGACCAGGCCGATCTCCGGATTTTCGTCCATAAAGTTAATCAGGTTGATAATTGCCTGCGGCGGAAAGACGATCCTGGCGTCGCATAGCATAATATAGCGGCCGCCAGCCAGTCGCAGCGCGTGGTTGCGGGCCTCGATCTCACCAAGCGGCCCGTTATGGTCATAAATGATGGTTTCCGGAAATCCGGCGGTTATTTCTGCCAGCCAGTCATCACTTTTGCTGACCACTAAAATTATCTCACAGGAGACCGATCCGGCGAATTCATCAACTGACTCAAGGCAGCGGTGGATCATTTCCGGCCGGTTTGTGGGGAGCAGGCAGACGGAAAGATCGGCTGAAAATTTCATCACGTGCTCATAGTCCGGCCAGCTTTTCCTGCACGGTTGGGAAAAGACTCATGTCGGTATGGGGCAGAAAGAGCGCCGCCATATAGTGATTCATGAACTTGGGGTTTTCGGCCAGCTCCATATTGGTCATCAATTTACTGACCTCGGTCCGTTCCCGGAACCGTTTGTGATCGATCAGGCTGATCTGGCAGCCGGTCAGGGAGGCATTGCCCAGATAATAGAATTTTTCCCGGGCGATATCGGGCAGCAGACCGATGCAGATTGCCCGTTCCAGATCGATATAGGCCCCGAAATTACCGGCCAGAATCACTCGGTCAAGATCGGTAAAGGTCATGCCCACCGAATCAAGCAGGGTCAGATAGCCGGCGTACATTGCCCCTTTGGCCCGGATCAGGTTGTCCAGGTCAACTTCGGTGATCACGATATCTTCTTCACCGGTTAAGGAATCCTTGGCCCAGGCCAGAACATATTCGTAGCCGTCCGCCCCGTTTCTGATCCGGGAGTGTTTTAGATTGCGGTTGAATTTCCCCTGCTGATCGATCACCCCGGCCTCCAGTAGTTCGGAGACGATGGAAATCAGGCCGGATCCGCAGATACCGCGTGGTTTTACCAGGTCGATCGTGATGATCATCGGATCATAGGTTTCGGGGTGGATATGGAAGTTTTCAATCGCCCCGGAGTTGGCCCGCATCCCGTGTTTAATTCCGCCCCCCTCAAAGGCAGGGCCGGCTGAACAGGCGGCGCAGGCCATCCAGTCCTGGTTGCCGACCACGATCTCGCCGTTGGTCCCGATATCGATAAACAGGGTGAGTTCCGGATTTTTATACATCTGGCAGGCATGGACCCCGGCGACGATATCGCCGCCGATATAACTGGCGATCGAGGGATAAAGAAAGAGCCGCACCGAGGGGTGGGCATAGACCCCCAGATCTGCCGCTCTGGTTAACGGCAGTTGGCTGCAGGTCGGGACATAGGGCGCTTCGCGCAGGTATTTGGGGTTGATCGCCAGGAGCAGCTGACTCATGACCGTGTTGCCGGCCGCCATGATATAGCTGATATCGCTGGGGCTGATGATTACTTTTTTGCAGACCGATTCGATTACCTTGTTGATCGTCCGCACTACCCGGTCCTGCAGAGTGGCCAGGCCATTGCCCCGCTGGGAGAAGATGATCCGGGAGATGACGTCCTCGCCGTATTGGATCTGGTCGTTATAGGCGGTGGATTCGGCGATCACCTCGCCGGTGTTAAGGTCAATCAGTAGACCGCAGACCGTGGTGGTGCCGATGTCAACCGCCAGACCGTAGAATTTGCTGGTGGTATCGCCCGGCTCAATTGCGATAATCCGGTCCGGTTCTTCGCTCCGTTTGCCGCGCAGCATAATGACCGTTACTTCCCAATTGGCCTCGCGCAGGATAAAGGGCAGTTCCTGCAGAAGCTGCGGGTGGTCGTAGGTCGGTTCGACGCAATCGTAACATCCTTTTTTAATTGCCCGCAGCAATCTTTGCAGATCAGGTGAATTGTCGGCGATTGAGGGTGGTTCCAGTTTCAAAAATCTTTTTTCCACCGGCGGGTCTATCTCCCAGGTGCCGACCAGATCACTCATCGAACGGGCCGAGATTGAGCGGGTGGTCTTGGGTTTTCTGGTCAGTGATTTGCCGTCCGCCCTGATTTCTTCCGGGATGCGGACCACCAGATCATCGGTAACCTTTACCTGGCAGGCGAGGCGGAATTCCTTGGCTTCATCATCGCTAAGACCGGCGGCGCTGTCGACCGGCACCTCTCCTTTTTCGATCTTGACCTTGCACTTGCCGCAAACCCCGTCGCCTCCGCAGTAGGCATGAATGTAAACTCCGGCGTTAGCGGCGGCCGCCAGCAGGTTAGCGCCGGTCTCAACCGTAATTTTTATATCATCGGGCAGGAAATGAATCTCTTTTCCCATTTAATTTGTACTCCTGTGTAGATATTGTCAGTGAAGCTGTTTTTAACATAAATGCTTCTTAAGGCAAAGTTGCAAATGAACATGCAAAGCGAAACGCATCCTTTGCCCGGTGGCAGATCAAGAATTGGGCTGAGAATCTGCATCGCAGGATTATATGATAAATTTGGAAAACCATAAATAAAGGATACCTTTGATAATCTGTCATTATATTGGCGTTGATGATTATTGCTCTGCAAGTATAATGGATTTTACATTTTTCAAGAGAGAATGGAATAAAGATCAGCTATGTTGAGCTGGATGGTTCTAGGTATATTGGAAAGTAAGGACAGGACAAAATATGAGGAAAGATAATGGGCAAAAAGGAAACGATTGAAATAATCCGGACGTATAAAAGTGAGTTTGCCGCGCAATACGGCATTCTCGATATCGGTATTTTCGGTTCTGTTGCTCGTGATGAGGCCGGAGAAGATAGCGATGTGGATGTGGTGGTCCGCATTTCAGAGCCGGATCTGTTCCTGCTGGTCGGCATCAAGCATGATTTGGAGGAAAGACTTCATCGACCGGTTGATCTTGTTACCTACCGGGAAAGTATGAATAAATTTCTAAAAAAACGGATCGATGGGGAGGCGGAATATGCGTGACCAGGAACTCACCCTTGAAGTCTTGCGCCAGATAGAAGAGGCGGCCGCGAAAATCATGGTCCGTTTCGAGGCCATAGATCAGGTTTCTGCTTTTACCGATAGCCCTAGTGGAGTAGATAAGATGGATGCCATCTGCATGATGCTGATTGTGATCGGCGAATCGGTGAAGAATCTGGATAAAATTACCGCCGGCACGCTTCTGGCCCGATATCCTGAAGTGGACTGGAAAAAGGCCAAAGGGATGCGGGATATCCTTACTCACCATTATGCCGACATAAATGCCGAAGCGGTTTTTTACACCTGTAAAGGGAAAATTCCCCAACTCAGAACAACGATTCATAAAATAATAGAGGAGCTGGGATAATGGCCATCCATTTAGATTATCCCTCTTTAAATCCCTGGTCAGCCGGGTTTTTGCAGTTTGACGTCAAGCTCGGTGATCTCGATCACAATCTGCAAAAGGTCAGGGATGGTCTTGCCCGGCTGCAGCCGACGTCTTCCGCCGTGGTGGTGTTGCCGGAAATGTGGTCGTGCGGGTTTGATTATCATAACCTGGCGGGCCATAGCGCCAGGACGCCGGTCGTGCTGGCCGAGCTTGGCCAACTGGCGGCCAAGGGCAAGATTCATCTGGCCGGTTCCCTGCCGGAAAAGGTCGAGGCAGATGGCCGGGTCTTGTATTACAATACCATGTATCTCATAGGGCCGGAGGGCATCTGCGGCAGTTATCGCAAACAGCAGATGTTCGGGCCGATGGCTGAAGATCGCCATTTTACTGCCGGTCATAATCCGCAGTCCATTAATACCGCTCTGGGACCGGTGGCCGCTCTGGTCTGCTATGATCTGCGTTTCCCTGATTTGACCAGATTGCAGACCGACCAGGGCGCGCAGTTGTTGGTAGTAAGCGCCCAATGGCCCAAGGTGCGCTGGGAGCAATGGCGGACCCTGCTGATTGCCCGGGCTATCGAGAACCAGATCTTTGTCGCGGCCTGCAATCGGTGCGGCACGACCGGCGAAGTAGAGTTTGGCGGTCATTCCATGGTGGTGGCGCCGGACGGCACAGTATTAGCGGAGGCGGAAACCGGAGAAGAAGCGGTGCTGGTTCAGCTTGATTCGCAGATGATTTCCGAAATTAGGTCACGTTTTACCACGGTCGGGGTCTCGCCGTATCGTCGACCGGATCGTGATAAGGTTGTTGGATTGGACCAGCTTAAAATGATCGTTGATCACTATAAAGAGATGGGGCGGCGGGTGGTTTTCACCAACGGCTGTTTCGATATTCTGCACGAGGGGCATGTCACCTATCTGGAAGCGGCCAGACGATGTGGCGATTGTCTGATTGTCGGGATGAATAGCGATTCCTCGATCAGGACAATCAAAGGCCCGGACCGACCGGTCAACAGCGAGGGGTCCAGGGCCCGGCTCCTGGCCGCCCTGGGTTGCGTCGATCATGTGGTGATGTTTAGCGAGGAAACCCCATACAACCTGATTGCCACTCTGATGCCGGATGTTTTGGCCAAGGGCGGGGACTGGCCGGTGGCAGAAATTGTCGGTGCCCCGGAAGTAATCGCCGCCGGCGGCCAGGTGATCAGTATCCCCCTGGTGGAAAATTTCTCCACTACTTCATTGATTGAGAAGATTCAGAAAACAGATTGAGATGTTTGATACTGGTCGAATTTAACCTGCGTAAGGCACTAAACAGCCGAGCCATTCATTATGAAAAAAGTTTTCGCACCTCACCATTGCCGATGAGCCTGGTGAGCAGTTTATAATTATTTTGTTCGCGCCTGATCCGACCGGCAGGAATAGCCGGGTGTATTCGCTGACTTTCAGCAAAAGACTTGACCTCGGCAGTGGTTGATGCCCCATCAAGGCCTGACTCCCGCCACTTATCCGGTGGAATAAGAACCTCGGAGGCAAAACTATCGGCCTCGTTTTCCACCCCGTTTTCTTCCAGACAATCCAGATCATCAAGAAACAGAAACCAGTCGTTATTATCCAGGTGGAGGGAGAGATGGGCCAGCTCATGGCAAAGGGTGAACCAGAAATTATCGAGGCGGTTGTGGCGGGTGGTCAGCGCCACCAGAGGAGCGCCGGAAGGAAGCCGCATGGCCGCCCCGTCGAGATGGGTGGTTTTCAAATGCGGCTCCACGATAAAATGAATACCGTTTTTCAGTAGAAACTCTTTTGCCAGCAAGGGACCGTTAGCCAGGTAACTCAACTTCACCAGATCGGACATAAAACCACGATCCACGGTGCCGGAGGCATATACAGGAATATCCTGCTCAAGGGCCAGCAGGGAAACCCTGATCCGCCAGGCGGTAAGAGAGTATGGGTTGCCGTTATTTCGGCCTCGAATGTGTTGTTTGAGCAGCGTCGGCTGCAGGGCATCCGCACCCAAGGGCGCGGCCCACGCCGCCAGCAATTCTTCCGCATGCTCCTTGGCCTTGGCCAGGGTTCCTTTGAAATTGATCCATTTGCGGTTTAACATTTCGGCCAGTGGGAATCCCTGCCACTCCAGCCCATCCGGAATAACGGGCAAGTCCGCCCCCTGGTTCTGCAAAAGGACTGCCGCCGGAATACCCAGTTCGGCGTGAAGTTTTCGGATCATGCTGAGGCTCAATGGCCGTTTGCCGGCCAGCACTTCCGACACCTTACTCTTGCTGCCGATATAGGGGACGAGGTCCTTTTGCTTCAAGCCCTGCTGTTCCATGCGGAATTTGATGGCGCTCACCGCATCAGGTAGGTCAATGGCATACTCCTTCGCTTCGTAAAGCTCTACCAGGGTCACAAGCAACTCAAACTCATCTCCTTGGGGCGTGTCGGGTGTCGCATCCATTAATTCGTCAATGCGAACAAGCGCTTGATCGTACTCCGTCTCTGTTTTGATTATTTTTGCCTGCATTAGATCTCCTCCGCGTTAATTGCATCATACTCTTTGTGGGTGCCGATGAAGCGGATGTAGATTGTTGGAAATGGATAAATGACCTTAACGATCAATCGGTATTTGTTGCCGCAGATATTAAATACCACCCGCGAGTCCTGCAGGATGCTGGCGCTCCGGAACTTCTCCTTAATATCGGCCGGACTCCGCCACTCTGCGGCCCTGGCCTCGGCATACCATGCCTTGAGAGCATTCTCTGCATCCGGTTTTTCAAGCCAGAATTGTTTTAATGTTCGTAATTTTATAACTCTCATAAAACTATATAGCAGTTCCCTTGTTGTTGCAAACAAAAAAGTTCCCTTTTAGGGGAACAATGGTTGGGATTATATTTTGTTATCTCCCGAAGAGCAACCTATTTCTTATCCGCCAGGATCATCTCTTCGTAGAGTTTAAAGAGATATTCAAGCCGTTCTTCGGCACTGGTGAAGGGTTGGGCGCGATAGCAGCGTTCCACGGCCAGGTCCATTTCGTGGTGGGCCTGGCGCAGGCCGTCCGGCATCTTGTCCGGGTCATAGAGCTGGGCCATGGTCTTTTCCGGGTGTTGTCCCCGCTCATTCAGCACCTGAAAAACATGGTCCTCCAGAGTAGTCTTCTGTTTATCCGAAATATCCGGGAAGGGGAAGGTGTTGTCGCACAGGGCCGAGGAGTAGCGGTAATCGGTTTTCAGCTGTCCGGCCACGGCCTGATAGATGAGGAGTTCGGAGTTATACATCCTTTTAAGGCATCGCGGATGGTCTTGACCACCCCGACGCTGGCCAGCCTCTCCAGGTGGTGGCGCAGCGGGTGACGGAAGCCAACCTTTGGGAAAAATGCACTGTTTTTCCGAAGGGATTCTATCCGGTATCGCGGCAGCAGCTGCACATTCCATGTCTTTCCGCACAGGAGTTTGTTTGCCAGGCCAAATCCTGCTGCCTCTTTCCATTTCCCAGTACCAAAGATCGAAATGAAAAATAATGCCGTCCCGGTTTTTTGTTTTCAACGGGAAAAAGAAGATACCGTTGAACCTTGTATCTCTATATTTGCGTTTTTGGCAGAAAAAAGATCAATATAGGCCAGGAAAAGCCCTGTTTTAGGATATGATTGCAAATGTTTCAATTAGTCAGCGTGGCCCGGCCCCAACCCCCCTCCCCCGCCCCATGATGTGATGAAAGGTACCAGGCGCGTCCATACGGGGTTGTCTTGGCATGATTTTTATAATCTAAGATAATTAGCGGAGAGAAACAAGTTGCCTTAAAACCAACGTCCCCTCTTTACACAGGCCTGCGCCCCCATGCCATCTTTACCAGTGGAATATCCTGTTTATTGTTTGTATGATGTAAGAAAACAAGACCACCTGGAAAACAATAAATCATGTATGAAACCAGCCACATAGGAACATGCAATTTCCCCAGTCCGCGGCTTAATTTCGGCCCACGATGGACCGCCAGCAATGCCGAAGAGGACTTTGCCCGTTCCTTTGCTGTCGATTATGACAGCAGATATGCCGCGATTCACCCCGGCTCTTCCAAAATGTGCCGCGTTCTGGCCCATGAGGTGCCGGTCAACGGCTTCGGGATCGCCGATCTCGTTACCGTTTCATGGAATACGGGTGCCGCAAACCCCTTAAATCTTCCGGCGGCATGGAATGAATTGCACGCTCAACCAACCGTAAGGGCCTTTGAGGTCAAACTTTCCGACTGGCGGCGCGGCCTTATGCAGGCGCACCGTTATAATTATTTTGCCGATACGGCAATCCTCGTTCTCCCGACGGCCAAACTGCCAACGGTTTTAAATCTGGATACCTTTAAAAACATTCGCGTCGGTCTATGGGGCTATGACGAAACAACGGGTAAGATTATCAAAATCTATACCCCAAGACCAAAGCGGCCTGTTCGGCCCAATCATCGCGAGAAGGCAATAGAACGGGTACTGGCCGTAATTAATCAAGCCCCGTCATCTTCTTGAACACGTGGATGCCCTCTCGCAGCGGCTCAAGATGGTCGCTACCTGATTTTCTGTCGAGGCCAAAGCCCAACCCGGCGATTTCTGAGTAAAGGGCTTCAGCCCTGCTGATTTCCAGATTGCAACCTGTCATGTTCTCCTCTATGTCTCCGGCGCCTAATGTATTATTCAGTCTTTGCAAGGCCTCCCAGGCTTGAAGCGCCTCGCTGGTTCTATCCGGTTCAGGGTCGTAATCGACATCATGGGGGAGCCCGTTCAGCACCTCCGGGACCATCCCGCTCAAAGCATCTTTCTCGGTGAAGGTTACCCGGTTCAGTAATGCCGCGCTCAGATAACGCAGGATCGGCTGGCGAGCCATGCCTTGAGTGGGCTGAAATCTATCCAGGGAAAAGGTCCGCAGATTGGCAAACCATCCGGATGCCCCGGCCGTTCCCCCTGCAGCTAAGAGAAACGGCGTCAAAAGGTCTGAAAACCCATTAATGATTTGAAAGCCGTTTATGGAAAGACTGTGATTCATCAGCATCCACCCGGCAATGACATCCGCATGAAAAATATCTGTTCGCACCTCCGTGCCGCGGCTACCAATGAGTACATAGAAACCCTCCGGTGGTTCAGCGAGCATTGTGATGTCGTTCAAAAATTCCTCAAAATCACCGCGCTCCAGAAGCGCTTCGCGGCATACCGCCAAGGTCACAAATAAAGGACGGTTATCACCAAACCTCTGATAAACACTTCTAGCCTGGCGGATGAAATTTTTAGCAATCACTGCCTCCCGTGAATCAAAGGAACGGGATATATAAATATTTGGGGTTATTACCGAAGTTACCGGCAAAGAAATAATTTGTTCCAGTGTTCGGTGCAGGATCGCTTCAACATTTGCCGTAATCTCCAACTCGCTTTTCCTTTCGCTGGTAAAATGAGACCATTCCGGCAGTTTACCCACTCTTGCCATTTCAGATGACCCGGCAAAAGTGGCATAAAATTGAGGATCGATAAGAAGATCAGCTTCTGGGTTCGCGGCCTTGTATTTAGCAATCTTTGCCGCCGCAACATCCGGCTTTAAATCACGGGGGCTTAAGATTGCCCCATTAATTATGCCCTCATGGAGTCCCTGAAAAATTTTTTCGCCTTCGCCATAACCCTGCTGTGCGTATAATTTCATCGGTAATTCTCCAAGGTATTGATTATGCCCTTCAAGTTGGCAGGTCTGAGGGCCGGCAGTTTTTTGATGAGCTGATTAATCAGCAGGCAAAAAACTTTATCAAGGTCGGGTCGCAGTTCGGACAAAGGCCGGGGCCTGTCATGCTTTATTCTGTAAAGGGTTGAGTATATGGCTTCCTCCCTCCTGGCAAATGGATTTATGCTTGTAGCGTACTCATAGAGCGTTAGGCCGGAGGTATAGAGATCGGCGCGATAATCCAGGGACTGGCGGAAATTGACATCGAGCATTTCAGGAGCGATATAATAGAGTGTGCCAGGAATGTGTCCGGAGTCCATGGTCAGGCGGGTGCCACCCTGAACAAAAGCGATTCCGAGGTCAAGAAGCACAAAAGGCCGTTCCGGCAAACCAGTAGCCACCATATTTTCCGGTTTGATATCCCGATGAATGACCTTCATTCCTGCAAGCTGGCCAATGACATCAAGAAGGGTCAGACCGGCCACGGCCAGTTCTTGTTGACCCGGCCTATATTTGTTTCTGATTCTTGTTCGCAAGGAGTCGCCTGCAACAAGTTCCTCTGAATACAGGATATAGGTGTTGCCGCTTATCTCGCAATCTTCGGGCGGCAACTGACCAAGTTTGACCAGAAAGGGCGAGGTGCATTTAGCGAGAATGTCAATCTCGCGATAGGCGCGGCGGCGGTTGATCTCTTCCACGGTAGGATCTTCCGGATCAGTTGGAATCCGTACCAGTTTCAGGGCCTCCTCTCTGCCGCCTATTTTCGCTCGGAAGGCAACCTTGAAGGTGCCTTCTCCCAGTTCCTCGATGATTCTCGCCGTTGGAACCGTCGCTTGCACCTCGGCTATGGTGGGCTTGTTTTCCATGGATAACCTCGTTAGTTTCAGTTATTCAATGCATTGGCCTGCAGGTTCTTTTCCTGCAGAAGTTCTTTCAAGTTTCTCGCCGGTATCAACTAGCCATTTAGAATGTTGTGATGTCCAAGGCATCGTCATCTTAACCAACAAGTTCCTTCCGCACTGTTTCGCTTGTGGTTTGCAACAGCAACCTCATGATGCTTGAATCAAATGCCCGCTTAAATTCATGGTCCTGGGCATAGCGTTTGTACAGATCCAATTCTCTCTTTCGTTCTTGGCTCACGGCCTGGCCGATCATTTTCTCCAGGGCGATGCGGCTGTTCTGCTCATCTAGGTTGTCGACCACTTGTGTTTGATAGTTGGGGTTATTGAAAACATGTTTGGCGATGTTGATGAACTTGACCCGTTGTTCTTCAGGGGTTGCCTCCCAACCGGCAAACCAGCGCTCGTTAAAAAGTCGGATGATTTCGTCAAGAGGGTCTTCCGGGCCTCCACCATGTGCCCCCCGGACATTGGGGTTTTGGGGATCAAGCTCTGAGTCGGTATCGTCCAGGCCGATACTCTGCTTCAATTTCACCCGTTCCAGACCGTAGGTGGAGAGGTCAATACTGTCGAGCAGTTCATCCAGGGTGTCCTTGTCCTTATCTTTGATCTTCAGTTTCGGGATCAGGAACTTCAGAAACCAGTGCAGCTTCTCCCATTCGATTTTGTTAAATGGCATGATGCAGGCGAGTTGAGCGTAGATCTTTACAAACTGCTTGGCCTTGATCTTGAAATCGACTTTATCGTCATCTTCCAGTTCCAACCCATGTTCAAAACGGGCAGCACAAATATCGATAATCGGGCTAAGCTGTTCCGCCTCGGCATTGGAAAAATAGAGAGTGCAAAACATCTCCACCTCCTCCCATTCATAAACGCCGACTTCATCAAGTTTTTCCTTGGTGTCATGCAATACGTTTACGTCAGTCGCTTTGGATAGCGAGGTCGCGGTATAAAACGGATCAAAGGCCTTCTTGATATCGTCGGTGGAATTGAAAAAATCGAGAACAAAGGTATCTTCTTTACGTTTGCCGAGGGAATGGGAACATCTATTCAACCGCGACAAGGCCTGCACGGCAAACACCCCTTGCAGCTTCTTGTCCACGTACATGGTGGAAAGTTTGGGCTGGTCAAAACCAGTCAAGTACTTGTTGGCCACAACCAGCAAGCGGTATTCATCGGCATCAAATTTCTCTTCAATATCCCTCGCTGGAAAACCGTTAACAGAATCCTCGGTATGCTCAAAGCCATCTATCTTCTTATTGCCGGAGAAGGCGATCATGGCCTTAAAGGATTGACCCTGAAGCGCATCGCGAACGGCGAAAAAGTACCGAATGGCCGACTCGATATTGCGGGTCACTATCATTGCCTTGGCCTTACCCTTGAGCTTCTTCGGCCCCACCACCTGCTCCAGAAAGTGGCTGACCATGATGTCCGCCTTGACCGCGATGGTTTCTTTGTGCCCCTCCACATAGGCCCGCAACTTTTTCTGGGCTTTAGCGGTGTCAAACAGGGGGTTGTCCCGGATTGATTTCTCAATCTGATAATAGCTTTTATAGGTGGTGTAGTTGGCTAGGATGTCGAGGATGAAACCTTCTTCGATGGCCTGCTTCATCGAATAAAGATGAAACGGGATAAACTTGCCTTCCGGGGTCTTCTCGCCAAAACGTTCCAGGGTGGCATTCTTGGGCGTGGCAGTAAAGGCGAAGTACGAAGCGTTGTCCCGCATCTTCCGTTTCTTCATAATCTCAAGGATAGCGTCCTGGACTTCATCCTCATCAGAACCGAGGGTCATGTTGAGATTATCTGCCGCAGAGCCGCTTTGCGAACTATGGGCCTCGTCGATAATAACGGCAAACTTCTTGTCGGATAGATCTTCGATACCGTCGACAATGAAGGGAAACTTCTGGATGGTGGTAATGATGATCTTCTTGCCGCTCTCCAAGGCCAGCTTCAACTCCTGGGAGTTCATGGCCGGGGCCACGATATTCTTTACCTCGGAAAACTGTTTGATGTTGTTACGCAGCTGCTTATCCAAGACCCGACGATCAGTAACAACCACCACCGAATCAAAAACCGGATGATCGGCGTCCTTGGCGTAAATCTCAATCAACTGGTAGGCCGTCCAAGTGATGGAGTTAGATTTGCCGGACCCAGCGGAATGTTGGATCAGATAGGTTTTCCCTACCCCTCGCTCCCGGACATCGGCAAGCAGGTTGCGAACAACCTCCAGCTGATGATAGCGGGGAAAGAACAAAGTCTTCTTCTTGAGTTGGGCACTCTCTTTTTCACCTACCAGCTTGGCAAAATGCTCGATGATATTGGTCAGGCTTTGCCGGGTAAAAATCTCCTGCCAGAGATAATTGCTCTTATGGCCGGTGGGATTCGGCGGGTTTCCCTTGCCATGCTTGTACCCTTTGTTAAAGGGCAGAAAGTTGGTCTTTTTCCCGGCCAGGCGGGTCGTCATATAAACTTCATCGGTATCCACCGCAAAATGCACCAGACACCGCCCGAATTGCAGAAGCGTTTCGTTGGGGTCACGATCTTCCCGATACTGCTTCATGGCGTGATAAGTGGTCTGACCGGTCCAGGCATTTTTCAACTCAATGGTGGCAATGGCAATGCCGTTAATGAACAACACCATGTCGATGGACTTGAGCGGGTCGGCCTGGGAATAATGTACCTGCCGGGTGACGGAGAAGATATTCTCCTCGAAAAGTTTTGCAACTTCGGGATTGATGTCGTTATAGGGTTGGCTGTACAGAAGGGTGAGCTTGGCATCATCAATTCGCAGACCTCCTTTGAGAACTTTAAGAATACCCTCTTTTTGAATCTTCCGACTCAGCCGCTCAAGGATCAAGCGTTGCCAATTGGGCCGGTCTTTGATTTTTACCAATTCTTCGGCCTGGGTTGCTTCAAGAAAATTCCAGAAGTGTTGGCGATCAACAGCAAACTCTTGATCGAAATCAACCGACTCGCCAAACCAGTAACCATGGCCACTGCGATAATGGGCATTGGCTTCGGCTACACTCAAGCCTTCGCTCTTAAAGTGCTCGCGGCAAGACCCGGTCAAGGCTTGCTCTATACAGGCTTCGAGGGCTTGTTCATTGGTTTGGGTGACCATTCTTTCTCCCAGATGACCAGACTTAAACAGTGCGGTATGCAAAACCTAATAAAACATCAGTCAAGCAAATACAAACATGCAACATGCTGAAATAAAAGCATTTTTTAATAAAAACGGCATTATAACCCCGAATTGATCAAGCAACGGTCAAGCAAATTCAGTGGGGTTGCGCGCATTATGTGCACAATGCTCAAGCTTCACTCAATCAATAGCCTATCAATTACCTCTATGAATAATACTTTCTTATATTTCAGTAAGTTAACCGACACTCTCGTCAATAGATCACTTGTTCTATCAATTACCCATCAATTAAACTTCAGGCCCAACAGGCTTGAAGTTATTGTGCGTGAACTCCAACCACTCGGCCTCCTTGGGAAGGGAGGCCAGCTCCTGCAACAGGCTGCGCAGATATTCCGGACTGCGGGTCAGGGTCATGGGACAGGCTCCTGTCTGACGGAGGTTAAGGTTTGTTCGTTGGTTTGGGTGTCCATGAGCCAAAATCCTTATAGTTTGATCTTTCCGGTAACAGCGTAGGAAATAAGGCATGCCTTGAGTTCCGCAAGCAATGAGATATCCTTCTCAACTGCACTCAGAATATCTCCAAATTTTATGTGTAGCGATTGCTCATAGGCTACCATTTGTTCCTGTTCCTCTATTGGAGGGTATGTTAGATACGCATCCCCTAATGATTGTGTATTCAGATTATAATTCCCGGCAGAGGTACGCGCACTATGAGTTAAATAATCTTGGACAGAAGCTGAAGCCATGGTGGCAACAAGAAACTGCGGGACAATGTTATTTTGAGGGGTAACTTTGATCAAATAAGAGGCAAACATAAATCTTCCAGCCTCTCGGATCAAAGCACATCGCCCTACTAGCTGAGGGTTCCCGTTGGTACGTACTATCAAAATATCGTTATCTTGTAGCAGATACTTTTCTTCTTCTCTCTTTGACAGTTTAGCAAACTTCAAGTCATCAAGGGTTAGGTGCCCCTTACTTATATTAGGAATCCTCAATACTGGAATACCTGTACTTTCAGTGTTGCAATCCACGGAAGTTCCATACATGAACCCTCCCGCAACATATTTCAATTTCTTTATTTCCCAATGCTCCGGCATCTCACCAATCCACTCCACACCGCTATCACGCATGGGCGCATCGGGGTTAAGCCCCTTGGTTACGGCCTGATTGATCAGGATGGACTTTTGCTCTTTGAGCAGCTCAATTAAGCGCTGCTTCTTGGCAATGGCCTCGTCGATCTCGGCGGTCTTTTGGTCAAGGAAGTTGGCGATGCGTTGCTGTTGGTCTCTGTCTGGTAACGGCAAAGGAATATGCTTGAAGTCTTCATAGTGCATATCCCACTGGCCAACACGAACACCATAAGACAACGCATTATAGACCCCAATGTACGGTTGTGACCGTAGCAAATAATGTAGAAACTTAGGGAAGGCTCTTTCTGCGTCTACTCGACAGGTTATGTAGGCCGGGCTTACAATCCCATTATGTTCACTAACCCCCATCGATCCTTGCCAAGCTTTCATCTTGTTAACGACTAAATCACCTTCGTTTACAACCTTATAACCCGAAGTATCGAGTGACGTTGCGTTGTGATTATCATCCCGCGAATTCTTAAGGATAACTCCATAATCTCGATAGACGGAGAGTACCTGCAAGTCAGGCTGATTCTTTTTACTCTTTAGCTGGGTCACGGCGCGGATACTTTCCACCGACCAATCACTTGGAACCTCGCCTAGCCAATCTGAATCACTATCTTGATAGGATTCGTGTCTTGGAAAGACAACTGACTGATCCATCAGTTACCTCCTCCAAAGCTGACCAGCTTCTTTAACAACCCCTCAGTTTCGGCATCCAGGGCCAGAATATCACGGGTCACCTCTTCCAGTGATCGTAACGGTTTATGCTGATAAAAGTATTTATTGAAGCTGATCTCATAGCCGATCTTGGTTTGCGGCAGGTTAATCCAGGCCTCTTCCACATGGGGCCGGACCTCGCGCAGGAAATAGGTATGGATATCCTCCTTGAGCGGCACATTCTCGGTGTCGCGCAAATCGGACTCCGTTTCATACTCAACATATTCGCCCTTGTTCGCCGACGGCCAATAGCCAAAATCTTGCAGGTCTTCAGGTTTGCAGTCAAATTCCGTCAATATGGCTTCCAGTTTCTTGCCGGTGAGTTTATGGACCTTCTTGACCACTGGTTCGGCCTTCTCATCGTACCAGCTCACTACATTAAGGATCTGATTCTTCTCACTGGCAGAGAGATTGATCTTGTTGGACTTCAGATATGCATCGACCTTGTCCGTGAAGATATTGAAATCCATGAACAGCTCTTGGCCGATGTCTTTCATCAATCGTTCAGCCACTTCGAGCAACGCCCTTTGATTCTCCCAGGTTTGCGGGTTGAAAAGCGCCTTAGCGTTCTTTGTCGTCAGGTTGATTTCTTCTTTCTCCAGATGGGCTTCGATGATCTTTTTATGATCGGCCAGTGCCGTGTAAATCGTATCCCCCCACTTTTCGTAGGCCCACGCCATCACTTCTCTTAAGGCATGGACAAAGCGCAGGCCGGCAATCCTTTCCGGGGTAAACTGGGCCGCCTTGCGACTGGGTCGTTCGATGGTGACTTTAAAATAGCCAAAGTCACTATTGTTGAAAATTTTGGATTTACCATTCTCCACCATATCGAGGTAGTAGCGGGTGATCTCTTTGATATGCTCCGGGGCAAACTCACAGTTTTTGGCGCCCAGGTTCTTGCGGAGTTTACGAAACATCTGGCCGGCATCAATCAACTGCACCTTGCCTTGGCGCTGGGGCTCCTTCTTGTTGGAAAGCACCCAGATGTAGGTGGTAATGCCGGTATTATAGAAGAGGTTGTTCGGCAGCTGGATAATCGCTTCCAGGTAATCGTTTTCGATGATATAACGGCGGATGTTGCTCTCACCACCACCGGCATCGCCGGTAAAGAGCGATGAGCCGTTATGGACCGAGGCAATGCGGGAGCCGCTGGGCCCCTTGTCCAGGGCCTTCATTTTGTTGACCATCTCCATCAAAAAGAGGAGCTGGCCGTCTGATGAACGGGGCGTGGCCGCGACGATGGATTCAACCCCGCGAAAATCTGCCAGCGGGACTTCAAACCGGCTGTCCAACACCTGTTTGCCATCAACGATATGCTTTTGGTCACCGGACCAGGATTTCCCGTAGGGCGGATTGGAAAGCATGAAATCGAAACGCATCCCGGCAAATTCATCGGTCGCCAAGGTTGAACCGCACTTAATGTTCTCCGGGTTGTTGCCTTTGATCATCATGTCTGATTTACAGATGGCGTAGGTCTCGTCGTTGATCTCCTTGCCGTAGAGATAGACATCGGCCTTTGCCCTGATCAATCCATCCGGATGAATGATGAAATCCTGGGATTCAGTGAGCATCCCCCCGGAACCACAGGCCGGATCATAAACGGTGATGACCGGCGGCAGTTGATCTTTCACCGGCTCAAAGAGGACATGGGTCATCAAGTTGATCACCTCACGGGGGGTGAAATGCTCCCCGGCCTCCTCGTTGTTCTCTTCATTGAACTTGCGAATCAGCTCTTCAAATACATATCCCATGCCAAGGTTTGTCAGCTTGGGAAGATTGCGGCCATCCGGATCTTTGGCTGGACTGGGGGTAAGATTGATAGAGGGGGAGGTAAACTTCTCCAATACCTCTAGCATCACATCCTTTTCAGCCATGTGCCTTGCCATGGAACGCAACTTGAACTTATCAACGATCTCTTTGACGTTATCGCTGAAGCCATCAAGATATGCCTTGAAGTTGGCCTCCAGTATCTGACGGTTGTTGGCTGCCGTATCGACCAGCTTTTGCAAGGTCCAGGGGGAGGTATTATAGAAAACATAGCCGGAGGCATCGCGAAGACCTTCCGGCTCAAGATCGGTGAGCCCGGCATCGTCCCGCTGAAACTTAACCTCTTCCATGACCGCATCTTTAGTGGGCTCAAGCAGGCAGTCAAGCCGCCGCAAAACGAACATGGGGAGGATGACATCACGGTACTTGCCGCGCACATAGACATCGCGAAGACAGTCGTCGGCAATTGACCAGATGAAAGATACTATTTTGTTATGAGCTGCGTGATCCATATTTCTCCAATGGATTAAAATCCTTCAATATCTATTCTTAATAACCCGCTCTCGGTGGCAGACGAGATAATGCCTGTGTGCCGCATCTCCTTTATTTTGTTGCTCAATCAGCCGCCGGTCTTTGATTAATACTCGCAATGCAGTGTCAGGCAAATGTTTTTTTTGCGCTGAGGATGGAGAACTCATTATCCAGCATATCACCCGATAGAGGACAAATCCTGACCCACCCCGGGCCGGGTCGGACGGAAATTCTTTTTTCAGTGGGGCAGGCGGCAAGATTGATCATCGGAATGCTGTCATGAAGATAGTTTTCATGTTTTATATTAACCACGGATCAAAAAAGTAACCCCCCATGGTGCGCAGAGCTTACGAGATGCGTGGGGGGTGTTGTTCGAATCTTGCTGTGTGACTTGAAAATATGATAAATTCATTTGTCCATAAATGCCAGGAGTTATTGCAATCGCAGCATTGATATCTTTGGTGCGGTGCATTTCCCCGTCCGAACTATACTTCAACAGCGGCAGGAAAAATGACTGAAAATCAGGTACGGCCAATGTGTTTCTCCTTGTCTTGTCGGCAATGACAATTTTCCAACAATATCATCTCGTTATTTCCGCCAGTCACGCCTCCAAGGTGGGGATGGCGCGTCTCATGAATTCATCAAAAAGCGGTACGGTAAAAGCGAGATTACCATAGGAAGGGGCAAACACCATGCCCTTCTTGATCAGGCCGGCACGTAATGGCCCCAATTTTGAGTATTTTTCCCCAACTTATCGGCAACATCACCAGTCCTGTATGGTCCGCCGCCTAACTCGGCCATGGCCCTGAGGAACATTTTTTCGCGTGGAGTAAGCCGGTCGAAAACGAACCCGGAAGAAGTTCTCGTCCAACCGTCTGGAAACTTGTTCGCCGGCTTCTCGGACCACCGCCAGGGTAATAGGGGACGACGCGGCATGGTTCCATGCCTGGTATCCCCGTTCCTGCGCGGCTTCGGCCACAGCCACCAAAAGGCTGGGCAAATCGACTTCAAGGTCGCCGCTATCAGCCGCGCCGATTTCCGGTTCGATATCGAGACCTATATCAATCTCGCCGACATACGGATTGCTGAACCGGTAATAATCCATCAGCCATTTGATTTGGAGATAGCGATCAATGAACTACGACACCCCATCAGTTAAAAAAACCTCGGAATATAAGCGTTTCAGGGGCGCCCATAGACGCCCTGCGCCACATAGCTGATCCGACCTTGTTGCCTGAGTCTGCTGGTAATGGCGTAAATTTTGGTGCGCGGAAAGCCGGTTGCTTCCTCCAGCATGGCCACAGTGACACCGTTCGGGTGTTGCTTGACAATCTCTTCGATCAAGGCGGGGGCAGTGCGTGCTGTTTTTAAATCGAGCGCTTGCTCGGCAACTGAAGCAGGCGCGGCCTTTTTCCCACGGCGTGGCAACTTCGGCTTCTCGATCTTGGCGGCAGCAGCAAAATTGGGTCTCACATCCATGTCAAGACCAAAAAGACCGGAGAGGTCGGCATCGGCGATTACCCTGGCGCTTTTTTTATCCGCCCGGGCCAGAAGGTTACCCGTTTTTTCCTGAACGGCCCGCGCGACAAGCTCCTTGGTATCGGCCTGGCGCAGGGTGAAAAACAGCAGAGGATCTTCATCAAGGCGGGCGCCGATGCCGTAAAGGGCGGCCGCTACATGCTTACACATCGAGGCCCAATCGGGACAGGAGCAGTCGAAGCTGATCTCTTCCGGCGTCGGGAACAGGCCCTTGCCTTCGGCTAGAAAAATATCGCCCAGCGCCTTGGGGAATTTACCGGCCAGAAGGTCCGGCAGCGAGCGCAGCTCGCCTCGGCACTGTTTTCTGATTTGGTCCCAGTTGGATTTTTTGACCGGCGCGATTTTTATAACCACCTCATAGGGTTTGGCTCTGGTTCCCTGAACCAGGGCGGTTACCTGGCCGCCCTTGATCTTGAGGTCGAGAACAGCGCCGTGGCGGACATAGCTCTTGCCCCGGCCGATGCGGTTGCTGTAATCGGCATAGCGCTCCAGGTTTTTGTTCCAGGACTTGCCCCACCAGGTGCGAGCCAGGGTATTGCCCTCAATTATGACCGGCGTGATGCCCGGCTTTTTTTTCCTGAGCTGTTGCAGTTTCTTTTCCGCTTTAGTCTTTTTTTCGGCCACCGTAACGTATTTTGGATACCCCCAATAACTCATGCCAATTATTCCTTATATTTTCAGGGTGAATAGTTCGAACAATTCCTCGTTGCTCATCTCGGTGAGCCAGCTTTCACCGGAGGCGGCAATCACCTCATCGGAGAGTTTTGCCTTCCTGCTCAGCATCAGGTCGATCTTTTCCTCAATGGTGCCCTGGGTCAGAAATTTGTGGACCATGACATTTTTTTTCTGGCCGATACGGAAGGCCCGGTCGGTGGCCTGGTTTTCCACCGCCGGATTCCACCAACGGTCAAAGTGGATGACATGGCTGGCCGCCGTCAGATTGAGCCCGACCCCGCCCGCCTTGAGGGACAATACAAAAAAAGGTACATAATCGCGACCTTGAAATGTTTCGACCAGCTCTTTTCGTTTGCCGACCGGCACGCTGCCATGCAGGACCAGGCCATCGCGCTTGAAAATGGTGGCCAGAAACCGGGCAAGGGGGCCGGTCATCTCCTTGAACTGGGTGAAGATCAGCACCCGCTCTCGTTTTTCATGGATGGTCTCGCAGATTTCCCGCAGCCGTTGGAATTTGCCGCTTTCTTTCTCATCGTAACCGTCCAGACCCAGATACTGTGACGGGTGGTTGCAGAGCTGCTTGAACTTGATGAGCGCTGATAAAATAAGCCCTTTGCGCTGGATGCCTTCCGTATGTTCGAGGGCCTCCCGAATGCCGGAAACGACCTCGCCGTAGAGGACGGTCTGTTTTTTGCTCATGGCGGCCCAGGTTTTCATCTCCACCTTGTCCGGCAGGTCGGAGATAATCGACTTGTCGGTCTTCAGTCGCCGGAGGATGAAGGGGTTGACTACCCGGCGAAGCCCGGCGTAGCCATCAGGATGGTTGGCGAGCCGTTTGGTAAAATCACCAAACTCTTTGGCATTGCCGAGCAGGCCGGGGTTGATGAAATCGAACAGGCTCCAGAGGTCGGACAATATGTTTTCCACCGGGGTGCCGGTCATGACGATCCGGTTAGCGGCGGCAAGACTCTTCACCGCTTTGCTCTGTCTGGTGCCGGGATTTTTGATGGCCTGGGCCTCGTCGAGGATGACATAGTTCCAGGTGTACTCCTGGAGCCACTCATACCTCTGCGCCAGGGCATAGGTGGTGATGACCAGATCCAGAGCGGCCAGCTTTTCTGCTGGAAGGGCCGGAACCGCGGCCGGCCGGTGGAAATCCGGGTGGGCGACAAAAAAGGAGAGCTTTGGGGCAAAGTTTGCAATTTCCGCAGACCAGTTGGCAAGCAGTGAGGCGGGGATGACCAGAAGCGAAGCAGCCCTCTTTTTGGTTTTCTTTGCCTCAGCCTTAAGCGCGTCGAGAAAGGCCAGAATCTGCACGGTCTTGCCAAGGCCCATGTCATCGGCCAGACAAGCGCCGAGTCTCATTTTGTGCAGATAGAATAGCCAGTTGAGGCCATCCTGCTGATAGTGGCGTAATCTGGCCGCAAACGCCCGGCTGGTTTTGACCTTGGCGATGGACTCGGGCTGCTGCAGTTGCCCAAACACCGTCCGCAGCCACTCGCCGTGGGAGACACCGACAATATCGGCAGCCGCTTCTCCCAGCAATTTCTGTGAATTCATGGAAAAGCGTAGGGCGTCAAGAAGCGTAATACCCTCTTCCGAATTCAGTTCTCCTGCTTTTTCAAAAGCCTCCAGGGTCTGCCGCAGTTTTTCCGGATCGACAGCCACCCATTTGTTTTTCAGGAAGGCCAGACCCTCGGACTCGCGCAGCAGCCGGCGGGCCTCTTCCTCGGAGATTTCCGTATCCCCGATCATCAGCCGGGGTGAGAAATCGAGCAGGGCGTCCAGGCCGACCATGGACGGCGGCTTGTCGCCGATATTCATCTGCATGGTGACGGCAGCGGTCTTTTTCTTCCACCAGTTGGGGATACGGCAGAGGATGCCTGCCTCTTCATAGATCGGAATCTCCTGGAGAAAGACATAGGCCTCCTTGGCGGACCAGGCCAATGGGTAAAACAATTCACCGCTATCACGCAAGCCCGCCACCAGTTTGCTTTTGTGGGCAGCCTCATCAACGGTGACCAACAGTTTCAGCAGTTTTTCGTTGTCGTCTTTGTACTCCTCCAAAGCGTATTTCAGGGGCAGGTGCCTGGACTCCCCCGCCTCGTTCAACCGGGTGGAATAGGTGGCGAGAAAAGCGAACGGCGACTCATGCTCCTTGTTTTCGACCAGATGAAAATAAATGCGGCCGGCAAGATGGACATCCGGACTGTAATCATTAAAGAAATCGGCTGCGGATCCAGCGTAGGTCTCGATCTTTCGGTAAAATACCTCATGGAGCTCTTCCCACCGGGATGAGAGCGTTTCAGCGGTGAGGTATTCGCCGCCCGGCATCGGAGGGGCGGATTCCAGAAGCCGGGCCCGTTCTTCGTCAACTAAGGGGATGACCACCTTGGCCCGCAGGTCCTCAAGATCCGGCGTGAGTTTGAGCTTCCGGACAAACAAGCAGGAGAATGTTCGCCAAAAGGTGAGCGATGGCGACAGTGGAATACTTTTCGCGCAGAATCCCAGGAAAAAGAGCCAGCCGTCCGGTTCCTGGGTAAAACTGGACACGATTTCATCCTGCATCACCTGGCTTGAATGCTTGAGCCCATCGGCAGCAGGCGAAGTCCACTCAAGCTGAATGGAGCCATCGGGCATCAATATGGCGGAGAGTTCGGTGTTGTGCTGCATTATCTTTTACCTTATTTCTGGACAGACACAAGATAGTCCGCCCAGGCCTGCATTATAGACAAGAGTCTAGTCCTAGTTCTTCGGCAAAGTCAGCGAGGGTTTTCTTGCTACAATTAATCGAAGAACCGCGTGTCCCTTTTTGTACCTCATTTACTTCCTGTTCCAGAAAGGCGCGTAATCGACCGGCCGTATCCTGCCTGATCGTTTCAAGATCAATTTTTTCCTTTTGCCCGAATTTGACTAATCGATGCCAGTTGGCCACGCAGCGGGCCAAGCCCCGATAAATAGTCTTGTCCCGGTTTTCCGGGGTCAGATCCCGCCGGATTATTTCACAGTAGCGTTCCACGACCATTTTTTTCAGTTGAGCAAGGTCGTTATGATCTAAAGAGAGTTGCGGTCCTTCCTGGTCGGCGGTGAGATAATAGAGTGAGCCGTGGTAGGCCACCTCCGGGATTTCCCCGGAATGTTTGATGATCAACATCTCTTCCGACAGGATGAAATCTTTATTGCGGTCCAAATCTTCCCTCATGGCCTGGGGCCAATCTTTTTTATTAAAGGAAAAAGACGACTATACCGATGATATAAGTAAAACAAGGTTAAATCGTGCACCCTGTTTATGGATAAAAATTTACTAAAATAAAGGAGAACAGCTGGATATGCAACCTTCAGTCATCCCAATACTATTTAAATGGACCGGTATGCCGGTAAAAAATGGGCGGGCACCACTGATTATTGTTTCTTTCCTCCTTTTATATTTGATGATGCCCGCCCGTTCCATGGCCTTCTGGCCGATTGATCATCTGGTTGATCGGTCGCCGGTGGTGGTTAAAATCAATCAGGTGGAAGGCGTGCAGGCAGCTGAACTGCAGGAACAAATAAGGACGATGGCCGCCGACCTTGTGGCTAATCTGACGGAGCCTGACCCGGAAAGCGGGGTGCTGGCCGAGGGTTTGCTGGTCTGCACCTTTGTGGATTTGAATAAATTGTATCGCACCTCCTCTTTTGGGAGATATCTCTCCGAACAGTTAATGGGGGAATTTCAGCGCAATCAATATCGGGTTATTGAACTGAGGAAGAGTACCGCCGTTCTGGTCCAGGAAAGGCGCGGCGAGTACGGATTATCGCGGGACCCGGCAGAGATCAGCGCAACGGGCACGGCCGACACGATGCTAACCGGTACTTATACTGTGACCGGCGAAAGCATTATGGTCAACGCCAGAATAATTGATAACCGCAGCTCAGCCTTGCTGGCCAGCAGTACCATGATCTTTCCGCGTAATTGTCTTTCCGAGGTGCTTTTGGCTGATACGGCCTCGGCCCGAGTTAATCGGTCCCGGGAACCGATCTACATGAAAAGGCTTAATCTTTAACTCGTATCAGGATTAGAACTCAGGAGAGAGAGATGAAAATAGAAAACAAAATGCAATCCGCGGACCCTTCCCTTCGAACCCAGTCCCGGCAATTTGAAGCTGCCGGTTGTTCGCGATCTGCCGCAGTGATTTCCAATAAAAATATTTGGTTAATTTTCTGGTTGTTTGCCCTGGTCATGGTTTTGGCCGCGGCCTGCTCCTCGAAAACGGAGAAGGTGGACTTGGACGCCGCTGATGAGAACGGCTTTGAGCAAAAAACTGATGGCATAGATCCGGCGGCTGAAACAAGGGTGGTGGAAAAGGACGGGAAAAAGCTCCCGATGAGCCGGCCCCGGGCCAGACTTATCCCTGTTCATTACAATATTTTCAACTATATGTCGGATGAGTCCAATGGGTTTGGTAATGAATTTACCTTGTCTGAAATTTCCAAGGAGATTGCCGGCAAGGTCACTTACGAATTGCAGGAGGAAGGGGGCGCAAGTTTAGACGCAAAGGTGGCGGTGGTCTCGGCGGTACCTTTGGCTGATTTCCGAAGGGATACCGAACTTGGCCGCCTGGTGGGGGAATTTTTGCTGACCGATCTGGCTGATCGCGGGCTGCAGGTTACTGAATTAAGGATTGGTCGTGAGATCAATATTTTGCCGCTGACCGGAGAGTTTATCCTGTCCCGTAATATCGGGGAACTGGCCAAGAGTAATCCGGAGCTTGATTATGTCGTGGTGTCAACCTTTAGTAATACCCGGAAGACCCTGATCCTGCAGGGTCGGTTGGTGGATCTCAAAAACGGGCTGGTCAAGACATCATGGCGCCACACGATGCCGCTTAACCGTGAACTGTTGAGCCTGTTTAACCGGGTGGATAAGCCTTTTAGCATCGCGGTAAGGGGCTTAAGTAAATAAAGATTGATTACTTTACCTTCCGCTCATTTGGATTTTTACCCGGAAGGACTTCCTGCGGGTATCTAAAAAGTAAAAAGGGAAGAGACGATGAGTATACCGCAAGGGCATAAGTCTCGTACGAGCAGGCACGCTGCTCAACTCGGCTTTATATCTGTCGTACACAGAAATCACGGATTGGCAAGATTTAAACAGAGTTTGGTCGGGCTTGTCTTGGGTTGTTTAATCTTCGGTGTTTTATGCGGCGTCGGTAACGCTAAAGCAAAAAACAAGTCGGCCAAAGATGGCGGAGTCGGCTCCGAGGTTCGCTTGACATCGGTTGCTGTGGTTCAGGACTATACAAATATGCCTGAGCTGGTCCATTTGATCTGTCAACAGGCCATCGGCCATTTTTATGATTTTTTCGGCCCGGCCAATGTTTATGTCGAGCCGTTTTTGACCGCCAATGAATTTGGTCGTGCCCGGGTTTCGGTCCTGGGTTTTACCTTGGCCGATCAGATGATCTCCCAGATTAATAATGAAACAAGCAAGCGCTATATGGTCTCCGACAAAAAACAGCAGCAATGGTTGCGCGGAGTGCTGCAGGAAGAAGATGGTTTTTTGCGGGTCCATATCAGCGGCGTGAACTGGCGGGGAGAGCGGCGCTCTTATGTGGTTAATGTCGAGATGTCAGAACGTCTTTATCGGACTTTGCACAGCTATATTAAAGGTTAACTGATTTTTCACGAGCCGATCTTATGGAGTCTTTTTTGGGAAGTAGACGATGACGAAAAAAGATAGCAGCCTGGGAAGCGATGATTGGTTGGATGATTTCAATGAATCGGCCGATAGTGAGGCGCCGGATGAGCTGGACCAGTCATCAATCGATTCATTATTTGGCAGTGTGGGGACCTCTTCGCCGGCAGAACCGGTTGTTGCAACGGCAGGTGATGAGGTCGTCAATTTAGATGCCGCAGAGCTTGGGGAACTTGACCAGTCGACGATTGATGCCTTGCTCAGCGACGTGGATGATCAGATTGGCGGATCGGCAGGGATTGCAGGTGCCGCCGATGAATCTCTGGACGGCGGCGAACTTGACCAGGCAACAATTGATGCGCTGCTGGGCAATACCGGGCAGGATTCTTCTGCCGCGCCGGTTGCAACAGCGGATGTTTCTGGGGCGACTGAGGGTATTGCCGGCCAGAGTATTGCGGCGGCTGAAGTTGCAGATGACGATTCCCTCTATACTGAGGTTGAAAAACCGGCAGCGGAAGCTGGTTCATTTGAGGCGGAGACCGTTGATTTTTCAGAGGTTTTTGGTAATGAAGAAACTGGTGACGCATCCTTTGGCTTTGGTTCTGATATTGATGATTTCAGTCTGGATGATGATGATCTTCCTGATATTCCGGATGAGAATGAGCCGGTCCCGATTGAGCAACCTTTGTCGACGGCCGGGACCTTCGCGCAAAAATCTGCCGATGATGTGGTGCCGGGCATGATCGCCGATACGCTTAGGGAAGAAGCGTCGACCAAGACGGAAAAATCCTCTCGGTTCAGATATAAGTTGCCGGCGGTTAATCGTCGGATGGTGGGGGTTTCGGCTCTTTGTTTGTTGCTGCTCACCTTTAGCAGTATAGGCGGGATGTACTATTTTAAGAACCGGTCCGTAAAAAATCGACCGGCTATTATTCTGCCGCAGCAGACCAAGGTCGCGATGGTTGGTAAAGGTCAGCCGCCGGCAACGACTATAAAAAATGTGGTTAATCGAGCGCCGGTCGCCCAGGACGGTAAATATATGATGACCAAGCCTGGTGAAAGCATCACTATTGCTTTGTTCGGCAAGGATGCCGATGGTGATGCTTTGAAATTTGAGGTCAGCAACAAGCCGGCCCATGGCCGAATTTCTGGTGAACCGCCTGAACTGACCTATTTGCCGGATAATGATTTCCCCGGCGAGGACCGCTTTGAGTTTAAGGTCAGCGATAGCAAAGAGGTCAGTGCGCCTGCGACGATCCTGATCGCCGGCCCTGCTTTATCAATCAAAATGGCGGCCACGGAAAATACTTTAAACACAAGGAAAACCATGGTCGGGGCGGATAACCTGGCGCTACATACGCTGAGCACCGAAGATTTGATCATTGACTGGCCGGCAATCTGGGAAAAGGCCAATGACTCGAAGTTTGGTAAAAATGTGGAGGTGGAAATTCTGGCCGGTAAATTAAATGGAGAAATGCAAAAGATAAGCCGTACGCAACATCGTTACAAGTCTGATCCTTATTGGAGCGGACGGGAAGTGGTCAGATACAGGTTCCGGCAGGGAAACCTGACCTCGAAAGCGCGGCAGATTGATATAACGGTTGAGCATGGTGAACCGTTGCCGGAGATTGTTCTGGCGGCGCTTAAAGCTGCTTATGAGGTTGGAGAAAAGGTGATTATTGATGCCAGCAAAAGTGTGGACAATGACCGGGAAGGTTTGATTTTTGCCTGGGAACAGCTGGCCGGCGTACCACTTTACATCGAAAAGTTAAATGAGGAAGGATCCGTTATTTCTTTTGTCATGCCGTCATATTTTTATACGGTCGCTTATCCGGAGCCGGTTCTGCAGGTGAAGGCAGTTGACAGCGCCGGCCAGTATGCCAGCAAACAAGTGCAGGTCCCGGTTGCCTCCCGTCTGCAGGAGGTGAGGTGGTCCGGCCTGCATCCAAGATATGATTAAGATGCCGGGAGAAACGCATCGCTTTGAAGTGAGCGGATCATAATGTTAAACTTATCGCGGTCTGGTGTGAGTAACTGTAGTTAATTAGGCATTCTATCGGTTGATGGTTGCCAGGATTTCTTTCATTTTAGTGATTGGTAGACGGTAGTCCTGGTGGCTGAAAATGGCGGAGCCGGCGACAAAGATATTGGCCCCGGCTTCTGCCGCTTTGCCGATCGTCTCCGGGCTGATGCCGCCGTCCATTTCAATGCCGACTTTTAATCCGCGTTGGTCAATCATCTTTTTCAGGCGTCTGACTTTGGTCAGGGAAGATTCGATAAATGATTGCCCGCCAAAACCCGGGTTGACGCTCATAATCATCACCAGGTCCACATCCTCAAGAACATAGTCGATTGCTTCCAGAGGCGTGGCCGGATTAAGCACGACCCCGGCTTTCTTGCCCAGTTCCTTTATTCTGTTGATTGTACGGTGCAGGTGATAACCGGTTTCGGCGTGGACTGTAATCCAGTCGGCGCCGGCCTTGGCGAAGGCCTCCAGGTACTGGTCCGGGTTTTCAATCATCAGATGGACGTCCAGCGGCCGGTCGGTAATTTTGCGAACCGCGTCGACCACCAGGGGGCCGATCGTGATGTTCGGCACAAAATGACCATCCATGACGTCGATGTGGACGATATCGGCCCCGCAATCCAGGACGTTGTTGATCTCCTCTCCGAGTCTGGCAAAGTCGGCAGAAAGGATGGAGGGGGCAATCATATATTCTTGCATATCAATTATCCGTAGCTTGAGGTTCTTCTGTTTCGGTTTCAGTTTTCGACAGTTCCTGGCCTGAATTCGTGACAGGAGAAAGGGCGTCATCTTTTTTATCTTGTTCGGTTTCCGTAGTTGAAAGGTCCGGTTGTTCAGATACGGCTGGGGGTTCCGGCTCCATCATTTCCGGTTCAGAAGCTTCTTCGTTTGGGGATTCGGTCGGCTCAATGAAATCCGGCTCAACGATTTCCGGTTCAGAAATTTCTTCGTTTATCTGCTCGGTCGGTTCCGTTAACTCCGGCGCCGGATTATCAATGGCGGGTGAATCGGGTTGCTCGGGGCTTTGTGCAGTTTCCGGATCCTTTGGCAGTGAGGTGGATGGCTCAGTCGCCGATTGAGCAGCCAGAGGCGATGGTTCAGCGCCCACGGTTACCATCACGTAATGATCTGGTTGGATGTATTTTTTCGCTATTTCAAGGATTTCATCGGCCGTAATTTTCTCAATGCTTGCCACAAAGCGGTTGCCGAAATCCTGTCCCATGCCGTAAGTTTCGTTCAGCGCCATTTCCATCGCCTGGGACCCATGGGTCTGCAGGCCGAGCTCATATTGGCTGATCTGGATATTTTTGGCCCGTTGCAGTTCTTCCTCACTGATCAGTTCCGTTCTTACTTTGTATAACTCACTCCAGACCGCTTTGATCGCCGCATCCCTTTTGTCGGGACTGGTCCCGATATAGACCCCGAAGGAGCCGGTATCCAGGCCAAACAGGGAGAAGGAAGAGAGGCTGTAGGCCATGCTTTGTTTGTCGCGCAGTTCGGTGAACAGGCGGCCGCTTTGGCCGCTTAGGACGGTGTCGAGTAGATCAAGCCCGTAGCGGTCTTGGCTGTTGAGGGTGGTGCCCAAAAAGCCGATTACAATATGGACCTGTTCCTTATCGCGGGGATTGTTAAGAATCTCCGGCACGACCGGCGCATCGGGCGGCAGGACGCTTTCCTCCAGGAAGGGACTGGTCTGGGCGGTTGGCGGTTGCCAGCTGCCAAAGATCTTTTCAACAATGTCTCTGATCTCGGCAGCGTTTACGGCACCGGCCACCGCCAGGACCATCTGATCGGGCCGGGCGTGTTTTTGATAAATATTTTGCAGTTCGGCCACGGTGAAATTTTTGATCGCGGTTTCTGACCCGGCGGCGTTTAAGGCGTAGGGATGACCTTGAAAAAGCAGGCGATTAAAATCAACAAAGGCCTGAGACGGCAGGGAATCTTCCTGTTGCTTGAGGATGGAGAGTAATTCCGGCCTGACCTTCTCTGCTTCCTGTGGATCAAAGGCCGGTTCGAGGATAATGTCGCGGACCAGCTCCAGACCGGGTTCGGCAAAGCGGGCCAGGAAGTCTGCCTTGAGGCCAAAGGTATTTTTGCCGTTAAAACCGGAGATATCGCCCGCCATATCGGCAATCTTCAGGGCCAGTTCTCGACCGGACAGTTTTTTGGTGCCCTTGGGCAGCAGGGCGCTGATAAAGGCGAAGGAGCCGTTGGTCTGCTGGGTCTCGCCGCGCAGACCGCCGGGAAAGACCACCCGCATGGCGACGGTGGGGATTTCCGGATTTTCGCGGACCAGCAGGCGAATACCGTTGCGTAACTTGAAAAAGTGGACATCCGGCAAGAAGGAGTCCGCCACCAGTGAGGTCGGGATGCCGTGCCGGGCCATGTTTTCGGCCTGGCTGATGAGGGCTGTAACGGCGGGCTGTTCCAACTCAACTTTCTGGTCGTTGGGAGTGAGAATACCGGCGGTTAATTTGCGGCCCTTAAAGTATTTGGCCGCAACCTTCATGATATCTTCTTTGGTAACCGCCCTGATTTTTGCCAGGTAGTCGTCTTCCCGCGGATCACCGGTCAGAAATTCAAAAGAGCCCATCACCCGGGCCTGTCCTTCCACCCGTTCCAGAGCAAAAACAAAATCGCTTTCCAGATTGCGTTTTACCCGGATCAGTTCATCTTCCTCTACCGGCACATATTTGAGTTTGAAGGTTTCTTCCAGAATGGCCTCAAGCACTGCGTTAATATTGGCTGACTCCAGGGTGGCTGTTATTTCGAACAAACCGGGGTCCTTCGGGGTAAAGGCGGAACTGTGGATCTGGTAGACCAGACCTTTTTTGTTGCGCAATTGATTATAGAGACGGCTGGCCTCGCCATTGCCGAGAAGAGTGGCAATTACGTCAAGGACCGGCGCGTCGGGATGGCTGGAAGATGGAATGGGGAAGGAAAGCGCCAGATTTGATTGATTGATGTCGGCCGCCAGAGAAAACAGGCGCGGGCTTTCATGTTCAGGTTCCTGGGGCAGGGGGGGCTGGACAAAATCTCCCTTGGGCAGTTGGCCGAAAAGTTCTTGAATTTTGCTGACGACCGGATCAACCAGCAGATCGCCAACCACCACCACCGTGAAGTTTTCGGGATGATAGTGTTTGGCCACATATTTTAAAATATCATCGCGGCTAAAAGAGGCGACGCTTTCTCTGGTTCCGATGATCGGCAGCCGGTAGGGATGGGTGGAATAGGAGGTGGTCATCAATTCCTGAAAAAGTCGATTGGCCGGGCGATCTTCGCGCATCGCAATTTCCTCCAGCACTACCTTTTTTTCCCGTTCCAATTCTTCCTGGGCAAAAGTCGAGTTGAGTACCGCATCGGTCAACACCTCGGTCGCCAGTTCCCAGTGGCGGGCGGATAAGGTCGCATGATAAACCGTGTATTCGTAATAGGTATAAGCGTTGATCCGGCCCCCGATCTCTTCAATTGCCCCGGCAATCTGGCCCGGACCTCTGGTTGGCGTGCCCTTGAAGATCATGTGTTCAATCAGGTGGGTGATGCCGCCCTCCTTGGCTTCTTCGTAAACGCTGCCCGCCTTGATCCAGATCTGGACGGTGGCCGCCTTGGTGCCGGGGGTCTCCTTGACCAGTACGGTGAGTCCGTTGTCAAGCGTGGTTTTATACAGATGGGGGGAAAGTTCGGTTGCCGAGATGAGGGATGTTTTCATGATGACCGCAAAGAAAATTAGGGGTAAAAGCAGGTGGCAAAACGCCTTGGTATTCATCGGAAATCCTCTCCTTGTGAGAGTAAATTATTATTTAAAATTAATAACAGATCAGCCGGTCAAAACCAATTAAAAACAAAGGTTATCGGGGCCTGGTTTTTATTCTGATTGCGATAATTATTGATCCGACCAGGATCATACAGAAACTTAAGATCTGGCCCATGGTCAGCGAGGCTACGATAAATCCCAGCTGATCGTCGGGTTCCCTGAAAAGTTCGAGAAAAGAACGGATGAGGCCGTAAATGATCAGGAAAAAAGCCGCCATCAAACCGGTGGGCCAGTTGCGCTGATGCTGGATATCCTTTGCCTTCCAGAGTATGCTGAAAAGCAGTAGTCCTTCCAGTAAACTTTCATAGAGTTGGGAAGGATGACGCGGGAACGGACCGCCGGCTGGAAAGATCATGGCCCAGGGGACATCGGTTACGCGCCCGAATAGTTCGCCGTTGATAAAATTACCGATCCGCCCGAGTCCCAGTCCGATCGGGATGGTAACGACATAGATGTCGGCGGTCTGCCAGTAGGGGAGCTTTGCTTTTTTGCAGTATAGTAAACCGCCGACCATGATGCCGATCAGGGCGCCGTGGAAAGACATGCCGCCCTGCCAGATTGCGATTATCTCGGCCGGATGCGCCAGGTAGTAGGAAGGGTTATAGAACAGGACATATCCGCAGCGGGCGCCCAGCACCAGACTGAGGATCAGGATAAAATTGAGGTTTTCGCAGTGATCAGCCAGACGTGACAGGGAAAATTTTTTGATCTGGTATTGGACCAGCAGAATGGTGGCGCTGAACCCTAAGACATACATCAGGCCATACCAGCGGACCTTCAGGGGGCCAAGGCCGAAAATTACCGGATCAATTTCAGGATAAGATATCATGGCCTGTGATTTATCATGCCTATGGCTGCTTGTCAAATGGGACTTGAAATTGTAGCTTTTGAAGGTTGAAGGTTGAAGGTTGAAGGTTGAAGGTTGAAGCTGTACTATCGTCGATTTTTTAGCCGGCAGTTTGAGCATCGTTAAAAGATTCTATATATTACGGGCTATTACAAATTAAATACCGGCTTCTTTGGCTGAAAGGGTCAGTATAAAAAGGGAAAACAATGTTAATCAAGCTGGTTGCCTTTAATGGCCGTTACATCCATTCTTGTCTTTCCTTGTTTTATCTGCGGCAGGAGCTTGGCAAAAATTTGCCGGAGTGTGAGGCGCAAATGTGTCAGTTGACGATCAACGATCCCTATTATGCTACGTTGACCGGGATTGCGGCCGGCGGGCCGGCTTATCTCTTCTTGTCCGTTTATGTCTGGAGCGGCGAGTATGTCGCCAGGCTGGTGGTTGATCTGGCCCGGGTCATGCCTGAGATGAAGATTGTTCTGGGGGGGCCGCAGGCATTGATTATGGCGGAGATGGGGCTGCCGGCAAACTGTACGGTTTTTAAAGGAGAGATTGAGGGGGCGCCGGCGGAATTTTATCAGGACCTGCGGCGTGGACAACTGGCTCCGGCATATCAGGCCGACGCAAATCCTCCTTTTTCGTCACCCTACCGGGAAGATGATTTTAACGGTGAGCTTAAGCATCGCCATATCTATTATGAGTCTTCCCGTGGTTGTCCCTTTTCCTGCAGTTATTGTCTGTCGGCCCTGGAACATGGGGTAAGACATAAAGACTTGGCGGCGGTCAAGGAAGAACTGCAATTGATTCTGCCGGCCGGACCGAAAATAATTAAATTTGTTGATCGGACCTTTAATGACCGGCCGGAACGGGCCTTGGTGCTCTGGCGTTTTCTGGCCGGGCAACCGGGGAAAACAGTATTTCATTTCGAGATCGCGCCGGACCGCTTTACCCAGGAGATGCTCGACTTTCTTGCGACGGTGCCGGTTGATCGTTTCCAGTTTGAGATCGGCATCCAGTCGACTAATCCCGAAACCCTGGCGGCGGTTAATCGGAAGATAAATCCGGCCGGGATCGGCGAGAATATCCGCCGTCTTGTTTCCTTTGATAATATCCATCTGCATCTTGACCTGATTCTGGGGCTACCTTACGAAACCGCCGCTACCTTTCGCCAGTCATTTAATGATGTTTGCGCCTGGCGGCCGCACTATATCCAAATGGGATTATTAAAGGTGCTGCCGGGTACCGCCATTGGCCGCGAACCTGGTTTCGGCCTGGTCCACTGCGCACGGCCGCCTTATGATGTTTTGGCCACAAAATGGCTGGACCAGCAAACGCTTCGCCAGCTGTATTTAGTTGGTGAATGCGTGGAGGCCTTTTATAATACGCGTTTTTTCAAGACCTTTTTGGCCCATGTTCTGGCCAGGCAGGCGGAGGCGGACAGCTTCGCATTTTTTGAGGAACTGACCAATCATTGTCTGCAGCAGGGTTTTTTCGAGCGGGCCCATACCCAGGAAGTGATGAGTCTGATGTTGCACGAGTTGAGCGCTAACCGGCCGGATTATGAGTTACTTCAGGAGTTTCTTGTTTTTGACTGGCTGCGATGCGGGCATCGGTTTTTGCCGGCCCATCTGCAACATGATTCGTTCAAGCAGATCAAGGATCATCTCTGGGAGCAGTTGCCGCAAAATTTTGAGCCCCTTTATTCCCATCAAACCCGCAACGATTTTTTCAAGCGTAGTTTATTCTATCGGTTTTCTGCGCCGTTGCTGGCAGAGGTTGGCCTGTATAATGAGCTTGATGGCGAAGGATATGTCGCATTTCTGCCCGAGCAGACCGCCGGGGTCTTGAAGTGGAACAAGGTGGTGGTGGTCAAGTAAACCTGGCAAATAACGGAGGAAAGAAGAAGTTGAATTTGTCTGATCTTGAGAAATTATTGGCCCTTGATGCCGAACACGTCTGGCACCCATATGCGGCGGCCCCGGCGGTGGTGGCGCCATATCTGGTCGAATCAGCCAGCGGCACCAGGTTGAAACTGGCTGATGGCCGAGAGTTGATTGACGGGATGTCTTCCTGGTGGGCGGCGATCCATGGCTATAATCATCCGGTTTTAAACCAGGCGGTAACCGATCAGCTTGCCAGTATGGCCCATGTCATGTTCGGCGGCTTGACTCATGAACCGGCCATTTTATTGGCGAAGAAGCTGGTTGATCTTACACCTGACCGGTTGACCCGCGTATTTTTTTGTGATTCCGGCTCGGTCTCGGTTGAAGTTGCGATCAAGATGGCTATCCAGTATTGGCTTTCTCTGGGGCAGGCCGCTAAAAATAAATTGCTGACGATCCGTCATGGATATCATGGCGATACCTTTGGCGCCATGTCGGTCTGTGATCCGGTTGCCGGCATGCATCATCTGTTTGGTGATCTGGTCAATGGCCAGTTTTTTGTTGAGGCCCCGGCGCCAAGCGGTGGGAATGAACGACAGCTGGTTGAAATGGAGAGAATGCTGGCGGAAAATAACGGTCGGATTGCGGTGGTCATTCTGGAGCCCATGGTCCAGGGCGCCGGCGGAATGCGGTTTTATCCGCCTGATTTTTTAAAAAAGGTCCGGGTCCTGTGTGACCAATATCAGGTTTTATTGATCGCCGATGAAATCGCGACCGGTTTTGGTCGGACCGGCCGGATGTTCGCCTGTGAACACGCGGCGGTGACCCCTGATATCATGTGTGTGGGCAAGGCCTTGACCGGCGGCTATTTAAGCTTTGCGGCGACCATGACCACCGAGGAGGTATGCCGGACGATCTCGACCAAAGGGCCCAAAATGTTGATGCATGGTCCGACTTATATGGCTAATCCTCTGGCCTGCTCGGTGGCGCTGGCCAGCCTCGGCCTGTTGGCTCAATTTCCCCTGGCCCGCCGGATTGGTGAAATTGAGCTCCTGCTACGGCAAGGTCTGGAAAAATGTCGGGAATTGGCGCCGGTCAAGGATGTTCGGGTGCTGGGGGCAATCGGGGTGATTGAGACCCATGCGCCGGTTGATCAGCAAAAAATCCAGGAATGCGTGATGGCTCAAGGAGTTTGGTTGCGGCCTTTTAATAATCTGATCTATACCATGCCGCCGTTTATTATCAGCGATCAGGAGATTGTCATGATCACCGAGGCGATTAATTTTTCTTTGTCGTAGTTGGGTAAAAGAATAAGCAGGATGACATAAAAAAAGCCCGATCTTTGCAGACCGGGCTTTTAAATATTGGCTCCCAGGGAGGGACTCGAACCCCCGACAAGGTGGTTAACAGCCACCTGCTCTACCAACTGAGCTACCTGGGAATAGTGTCTCAATCGTGATGAAGGGTCATATATAGCAACTCGAAATCGAGTCGTCAACTATTTTGCGATATAAATATTTACCTTTTTGCTTGACGACCAGAGATACAAAATGATATCAGTAGTGCCTTCCTATCATGGATTATAAAGTCGGGGCGTAGCGCAGCCTGGTTAGCGCGCCTGCCTTGGGAGCAGGAGGTCGGAGGTTCGAATCCTCTCGCCCCGACCAATTATATTTTTATATGTAAAATCAAGTAGTTGTTTCCGGACGTTCTTCTTCCCCTTCCGCAGTGTTTATTTTCGTAGTGTTCTTTGTGAAATTTTTTTCGTAAAAACAATCTATATAGATAAAGCGAAGAATTTTCAGAAGGTAACTGTCGGCTGCAACAAGTACTGCCTTAAAATCTTTTACCTCCTCCCCGGAATTATTTTACAACAGGGTATTAATCGGGTAATCACCATCCCATGCTCATATCCCCTTTTCGTATAGCCTTAGTCCTTGGGGTTTTGTCCGCCATCGGCCCCCTGGCGATCGACATGTATCTGCCGGCGCTGCCTTCCATTGGTCAGAACCTGGGAACCTCTGTGACGGCGGTGCAGATGAGTCTGCTGGTTTATTTCCTCTCCCTCGGCATTGGCCAGGCGATCTACGGCCCGTTGTCTGACCAGATCGGCCGCAAACCACCGATGTATTTCGGCCTGCTTCTGTTCATTATCGGCAGTATCGGTTGCGCCCTGGCTCCTGATGTTCTAATCCTGATTATCTCACGGTTTGTTCAGGGGGCAGGGGCCTGTGCGGCCATGGTCATCCCGCGGGCCATCGTTCGAGATCTGCACACCGGCAATGAGGCGGTAAAACTGATGGCGAGACTGATGCTGGTTTTCAGTGTTTCCCCCTTGCTGGCACCTTTGGCCGGGAGCCTGCTGATTGAATTGCAAGGTTGGCGCAGTGTGTTCTGGGTCATTACTCTGCTTGGTTTGGCGACCCTGGCGATGCTCTCTTTTCGGTTCCCCGAGACGCGGCCACTGGCCGGGGAGAGAAAAATCAATCTCCGCAAACTTTTTACTACCTATGGGCCACTCCTAAAAGACCGGACCTTTCTGCAACTTGTCGCCATAGGCGCCCTGGGCATTTCCAGTTTTTTTCTCTACCTGGCCAACTCTTCTTTCGTCATGATCAATCATTATGGCTTGACCCCGATTCAATACAGTATCGCTTTTTCGTTAAATGCCGTGGCGTTTATCGGATCAGCCCAACTGGCCGACAAACTCGGCAAACATTTTGGTCTGGTTACGGTCTTGAAAACATCGTTAAAGGGATATAGCGGCGTAATGTCTCTGTTGCTGGTTTTTTATCTTTTCGGTCTTGACCGGGTAGAACTGCTGATCGTCATGCTCTTTTTCGGCTATGGCTTTCTGGGACTGGTCGTGCCGATCAGCACTGTGCTGGCCCTTGATGGTCAAGGCGCTGTTGCCGGTTCGGCTTCTGCCCTGATGGGAGCTGCCCGTTTCGTGACCGGGGCGGCAATTATCGGCGGGATTGGCTTGTTTTCAGACGGCACCCCGCTCATCATGCTTGGCGGCATCGCCGCCTGCGCAATCATCGCCCTGGTCTTGGCCACCGGTCCCTGGGGAATAACTCAAGATTCTATCCGACAAGTCTGAAAAAGAGGGAATACTGTTTACTGCGGGTTATGTTTCTTAAAGCTCTTTTTTTTAATAGTGAAAAGGTAGTTATAGGACCGGATACGATCTGATTCTTGATTGGTTTGGTCGGATAATCAATAGTCGGCTGTTCCGGCTGGGGTCGAATCAAGATAACATCCCAAAATCATTATATTATTCCTCTGAAATCGGCCCCTTTTCAACCTTAGAGCCCACTTTTTGACGGTAAAAAGGTATTCCAAGCCTAAATATTGTATATTTTTTGACTTATATTCGATAAAATCAACAAGTTATCTTGGTCAGACCTTAGATACATTTCCTGCTCGGTCCACTGAACCTGGTTCGCCCCGATTTGAGATCAGCTTCCCAGTCTGCCCTTTTCTGGATCACTATCATTGGCAGTCACCAGGGGAGAGGATGCTTTCTGCCCGATAAAAGTATTGATCAAGACTGCGACTTCTTTTGGTTTTTGCAGTTCGAGATCGTGAACTCCGTCGGCAAAAGAGATCATCTCAACTTTGGGAAGATGACTTTTAAAAAAGGCGATGTTCATATCTGTCATTTCGCGAAACGCGGATTGATCTCCGGAGAGGTAAAGGACCGGTGCCGTGATGGATTTTGCTTTCTCGCTGAAATCTTCGGCATTATTTAAGGCCCGCGCTAGGCTGAGCCAGGTGTGGCGTGAGGCGACCGCGGCATTTTTGGCGATGATGCCGGTTATTTCTTGCTGCTCTTCGCTTGTCAAATCAGCCCAGGAGGAGCCCATGATATCCTTGGCCATGGTTTTGTCAAAGAGCCCCGAGCGAATAAACCCGATAATCGCATCACCGATAATCGGGTATTTGAGCCCCTGGATCAATCTGCGATAGGGGGTGTTTTTCGGCATGATGACGGCCCCCTCGATGCTGACGATTGAGACCACCCGTTCAGGGTAGCGGGCCGCGATATAGAGGGCGATCATCCCGCCGTAGGAAACCCCGACAATGTCGCATCTGGAGATGTCAAGATCGTCCATCAAGGCAACAACCATCTCAGCCTGTTCTGCCACCGTATAATCAAAATCGCGCTTGGGTCGACCCGATTGCCCCGTGCCGAAATTATCAATGGCAATCAGGCGATTATGGTCCTTAAGTAAAGGGATCACCCGGTTAAAGCCGCTGTGAATGCCAAACAGTCCGGGGATCAAAATGATCGGCGGGCCCTGACCGAACTCGACGTAGTGGATTGGATTTTCCGTGGCAATGGGGACCCTGTCCATGCCGGCTTTAGTATGTGATCCTCGGGTGGGAGCGCAGGAGACACAGAGAAGAAAGGCGCAGGACAATAGAAAAAACTGAGTGATTTGTTTTAGCATTATAAAAAAAATATTCCTCGCATTACCTTTCTCCCTGGGGATTAAGCTGTAGACAAGAAGTCGATCAGCAACCCTCAATCTTTATTTCTGTTTGGGTTTTTTGACGGATATGTTGTTAAACAAGCAACCCCCTGGACATCCTTGATGTATTCGGTGGTCAGCTCTTTCTGGGCTCGGCTATTTGCCTCGTTTTTAAAAAGCAAGATGCCGCCTTTGGTAGTTTTTGCAAACAACATTTTTCTTAGCGACGGCATAATTAGTATTAGCGGCGGTTATCATGACCTCGGTTATCATTTTTCTGGTCGCGGCCTCGGTCATCGCGCCCCCGATCATCGTGGTCTTGACCCTTGTCATGCCGATGTTTTTTCCCCTTGTACCTGGTTTCTTTCGGGTAGTGGTCTCGCGGCAAGTCGGCCCAGGGGCCACCCTTCGACCTGGAGTAGTACCACCTTTCGTTGTTGAAATGATAGTAATAGCCACTGTGGTTATAGTAGGGTTCCTCTCGCAGATCCACGAGGGGCGGCAGAAGGGGGATACTCACCACCACACCCACATCGGGACGGCGTCCCATTGACATCGCAGTAACGGCCAGCAGCAAACCCAGCATGACAACCGTTGGGATCAATATCTTTTTCATCGCGCCTCCTTTGTCGAGAAGATGTTTTCATTCAGCAATAATGCCCTTGTTTCATTGTTTACATATGGGATAGGCAAGAGGCGTGCCGACGAGAGGCAGGATGTGCAAAAATATGGAAATTCCCTGACTGTCTATGGGGCAGGGGAAGGAACGAGAAAAGAGAAGAAAGGGGAGTGAGCTGTTTTGCCTCAAGATGTGGCGGGCCTCAGAATATGGAGGGTCGCATACTCTGATTATAAACCTGCGGATTTCCCGGCTGTCCGGCTGCCGTCAGACCACGTAATATCCCAAAATCATTATATGATTCTTCTTAATGCCGGGGAGTTTTAATCCCAGCTTTTTTGTCTGACTTAATAACTTGTGCCGCCAAGTCCCGCCAGACCAAGCAGTAAGCGGGCAAAACCATAGGCGCTCCAGTTGATGACGCGCCTCCACAGCGGCTGGGAGTGCCACGCGTCCAGGTCCTCTTTTATGGCGCCGTCTTTAATATGCTGAAGAAGGTTGCCGCGCAATTCCTCGGCAAACTGCAAATCATCTATGATGACATTGGCTTCACGGGCCAGCAGCAGGCTGAATGGGTCGATATTGGAGGAGCCGATCGTGGACCATCGTCCATCGATCACCGCCACCTTGGCATGCATGAAGCTTTTTCGGTAGCCGTATATTTCGACCCCGGCATCGAGAAAGGCGCCGTAAAGGGCACGGGAAGCGTAATGCAGCAGGGCATATTCCGTACGTCCCTGCAAAAGCAGAATGACGCGGACGCCACGCGCGGCCGCCAGTCGAAGCGCGCACCGGAAACGCTTGCCGGGAAAGAAATATGCGTTGACGATGATGATCTCTTCTATGGCCCGATCAATGGCTTCAAGATAGGCGTCTTCGATGTCGGAACGGTGGAGTAGATTGTCACGCACCACCAGGGCGGCGCGCTGTTTGCCTGAAACGATGGCTTCCGGTATGAGGGGGGCCTGTCTGGTCCGCCATTCCAACTGAAAATTGAGCAGGGCTATTCGGTTCCACAATTTTTCGGTCTCTTCCACGATCGTCGCGAGCATTGGGCCCTCGATGCGCACTGCGTAATCGTAGCGGATCGGCAGATTCCTCGGGGAGTTCATGTCGTCAATGATGTTGATGCCTCCGACAAAGGCCAGCTGACCGTCAATCATTACCAGCTTACGGTGCAGTCGCCGCAGACGGTTTCGTCGCAGAGTGAAGGGAGATATCTTTGGGTGGTAAATCAGCACCTGTACCATGTCGGCCAGGAGCTGTTGACGGATCTTATCGAATATTTTATGTGAGCCGAAGCCGTCCACCAGAACGCGCACTGTCACGCCGCGCTTTGCCGCCCGGGTCAGCGCCGCTGCCATGCGCCGGCCCGTTTCGTCGTCGGCAAAGATATAGGTCTCGATGGAAATGACAGTTAGAGCGGCATCGATGGCCTGCTCAAGGGCCAGGAAGTAGGCAGCGCTGTTTGTCAGCAACTGAAGACTGTTGCCGTTAATAAATTGGGGTTTCATAGGAATTCGAGCTCCGCACTCAAAACGGCGTGGTCGGAGATGCGCGACCAGGGCTTCCCGTGGTGGACCTCGCCCCGGCATACCCGAAAGCCGCGGGCGTAGATGCGATCCAGGCGCAGCAACGGCATACCGCTTGGATAGGTCAGTGCCGCCCGGCCATGCAGATCGTGGAAAACATCCGTTATGCCAAGGGCGTCGAGCAGATATTGACCGGCCTTATTGTGCCAGTCGTTGAAATCGCCGGCCACAATGAGCGGCGCGGTCGATGGCACCAGACGCTGCACGCGCTCGATCAGCGCCGTCAGCTGTCGTCGTCGTCCCCGGGCAAGCAGGCCAAGATGGACACAAAGACAATGCAGATGAAAGGTCTCGCCTGCCACCTCGCAATGCAGCAGGCCGCGCTGCTCGAAGCGGTGATCCGAAATATCCTGGTTTTCGGCGGAAACGATCGGGTAACGGCTGAGGATGGCATTCCCGTGGTCGCCATGCTCATACACCGCATTACGACCATAGGCAAAGTCCGGCCATACCTGATCGGCGAGGAACTCATACTGCGGTTCTGTCGGCCAGTCGGGCATGTTCAAGGCGTGGTGCGGATTCTCTCCATGCACTTCTTGTAGGAAAACGAGATCGGCGTTGAGGATTCGCAGGCGGCGGCGAAGCTCATGCACCATCATGCGCCGGTTGAAGTGAGAAAACCCTTTGTGAATATTGTAAGTGGCAATGCGTAGCTTCATGGTGGGCTGACATTCTGCTCAAGGGACCGGCCCAAGTCATAATACGACAGTATCGTGGCCTGCGCATTCGGATCTTTTACCCTGGTTTAGGAAAAGTACGAACCTGCATCTTGTAATTATACCACAAGGGCATAAGTTTCGTTTGAGCCGACTAGCGGCTCAACTCAGCTTTATCTTAACGAACCTCTGAAAAATTCATCTTTGCGAGAAGTATAGCGACGAAGCAGATAGCGCAGAATTCGATGACTTGTCGGGTAATTATCAGAGATTCCTTAAATGAAAGGAAATAGTTTTAAACTGACCCTCTATTTCAACTCATAATGATGATGCTGGCACAAAGGGTGATATATGTCAATTATTGATTATTTTCTAAGTTCTAAAAACCCTAAACCTAGTGGTTTGATATTATAATGGAGAGTCTCCGTGGCTTAAGTCTCACACTGTTCGCATATCTGCCGTGGGGAGCTCAATCGATAAAGATTGGAGAGAGTTGAGAGCCAACGATTTTTTTAATAAAGTTTAGATGAAAGTGACAAGTAATGAGTTTTTGCTCTGGCTACTTGTCACTTCCATCTCTTGTTGCTCTCACTTGAAAAACTGACGGTCTGCAAAAAAATAATCTTGGTCCGAGGTAAATTTCGGCTCACTGGACCTCAGCATTTTTTATGATGTCACTAATGGATTTCAGCTCGTATTCGCCCCGCGGCAGATGTTGCAATTCGCCAAGTGTTGTTACCCCGGAAAGAAAGAGTCGAATCCCTTCTTCAAACAGCATGTTCACATTATCACTTCTGCGGGCACAAGCCGCCAGGGCCTGCGCGGTGCCTTTTTTCTGGATAATTTCCCTGATCTCCGCCGTGGCCGCAATTAACTCAAAAACACCTTGTCGGCCGCTGTACCCGGAATTCCGGCAATGTTCACAGCCCCGGCCGCGCCGCATATTATACTCATTCTTGTTCTTGAGAATTTCATCGATTTCCTTGTTTTCCAGACCGATATCCTGCATTTCAACCTTGGCCGGCACATACTCCTCGGCGCAGTTATTACAGATCTTGCGTAACAGTCTCTGGTTCAAGGCCGAGACAAAGGTGGATGAGACCAGGAAATGCTCGACGCCGATGTCGACCAGACGGGTCACGGAGCTGGAGGCGTCATCACTGTGCAGAGTGGTAAAGACTCGATGGCCGGTCAGGGCGGCCTGGATCGCGATTTCGGCGGTCTCCAGATCACGGACCTCACCAATCATGATCACATCCGGGTCCTGGCGCATAATGGCCCGCAACGCCTTGGCGTAAGTATAGCCGGCTTCGGTCATCAGCGAGCTCTGGTTAATATAGCCGCCGGCCTGATGCTCGACCGGATCCTCAACCGAGATGATATTGATCCCCGGGGTGTTTATTTCGTTCATCACGGCATGCAGGGTGGTAGACTTGCCGCTGCCGGTCGGGCCGGTGACGATATTGATGCCGTTGGGTTGTCTGACACAGCGCCGATATTTCAACTCCATGGCGGGTGACATCCGCAAATCCCTGATCCGACCGATGAAGGTGGAGGTGTCCTTGTCAAGAACCCGCATAACAATCTTTTCACCAAAGAGGGTCGGCAGGGTGGAGACCCGGAAATCTACCTCATGACCGCTGATTTTTTTGGCAAATGAACCATCCTGGGGCAGTCTTTTTTCATCAATCCGCATCAGGGAACTTTTGCTGTCGCTGGCCAGGATTTTAATGCGGGAAGTTACGGCCAGATGGTGCTTGATCGTATAGGCCCCGGAAACTTCCATCACCCCGTCAATTCGCATCCGGACGTAAACCTGGCTGGCGTGGGGTTCGATATGGATATCACTGGCGCCGATTTCAATGGCGCTCTTCAGAATATTATCGATCAGGCCGATAGCATCGCCGGTCTGCAGTTGCAGCTTTTCAACTTTTACCGGGGTGATCGAGTACATTCGGTTTATGCCGCCCTCGATCGCGGTAAGATTTGAGAAGACCGGGGTCACATGACATTCGGTTATATTCTCAATTTCCTGGATGGTTTCCTTGGATACCGGGTCGAGCATGGCCAGGGTCACTTCTTTGATCTCTTCATCGGCAAAATGAAAAATCGGCAGGACTTTGTATTTCTGGCAGGTTGCCAGGGGCAGCAGTTTGGCGAGAGATCGATCAAGGATCTGGTAATTGTTCTCGCTGATGTTCATAAAGTCGACCCCGAGGGCGCGCGAAATCGTCTCCATGATGAATATTTCGCTGACAAATTTCAGGTGGATCAGGGTGTCAGCCAGCGGTATTTTTAATTCTTTCTGTTTTTTCAGGGCCTCTTCAAGTTGTGAGGTGGTAATGATTCCCTTGCCGATCAGATGTTGTCCGAGCTTTTTTTCGTCGTACATTTAGACTCACCCTCCATTCATCATGTTGGCAGTTAGTATCTGTTGCGCCTCACCTTTACTGGCTAACAGAGATAGTTTTTTATCAGCTCTGGTAATCCGGAACACTTTGGCGACCGTGTCGTTTGGTTTGACATAAATAATCATGCCTTTATGTTCCTGCACCATTTTATGAATCGCCATGCAGGCGCCCAGGCCTGAACTGTCCATGAAATTTACACTTCCCATCTCGACAATGATGTGATTAAAATTTTTCTGGATCAATTTGGACACCTGGCGTTTCAACTCTTCCGCTGTCGCTGCCACCAGGTCCCCAACCAGATTGATCACCACGATTTCCCCATCAATACTGCCGACCGTAATCTGCATAGCGCGCTCTCCGTTTTCTTTTATGATCAGTTAATTGTTTTGATTAAAGTAAGAACATTTTTATCATCAATAAAATCATATTTGACTTCATCCATCAACTCATTGACGATGGCCCGGCCAAATCCGCCCTCCGGTAAATTATCGCCATTCAGATCGGGCATGGATACATCCTCTGTTGGATCAAATTTTATGCCGTCATTTTTAATAATATAAACTATCTTGTCCGGATGAGCGGTAAGCTCGACTCTCACATTATTCGCCCTGGAGTGTTCGACGATATTATTCATCGCCTCGGTTATGGCCAGAATAAAGTCCTGGATAGAGCTTTCAACTCCCATCCCAATATAATATTCCCGGCAAATCTCGTCTGCGGTCCGCCGAGCCAGATCAACTTCTTCAAAGATTGGGACCAAAGTCAGGTAAAAATGATTTTTCCTGCCTGAAGCCTTTCCATTAACATCTTCTTGCCGAAAAGTATTGTTGATCAGCAAAATTTTCCGGTCAGCCTCGGTTACACTGAACACTTTCCGAACCTTTGACCCGATATTGAAACAGATCAGTTCACCACCGCTTTTCCGAAGATTATTCTGTAACTGCATACAGGTCCGTAGGCCACTGCTATCCATGAAAGAGACGCCGGCCATGTCCAGAAAAATTCGTTTGCCTCCCCCTGATTCTAGACAATTTACGGCATCCACGAGTTGATCAACATTACTGGCCACCAGGTCGCCGCTGATTTTCAGGATGGAATTTCCGGTATCTTCTGTATTTGCAATAATTTTCATCAAAGTTCCTGTCTCTTCCTTTGAATCTTAGTAAACACCCGGCCAACATTTACCGGATCCTTTCACGCATCAACCTTATTTATCACTTTTTCCGAATCGCTAACATAGTCAGGTCATCTGGGAAATCACCGTGGCAAAATCCTTTTACTTCGGTAAAAACCTTTTCAATTAACAAGGATGAATCGAGATCATTGGACAGCATCTTTTTTAGTCGTTCTTCGCCGAATTCCTCTTCTTCCTTATTTTTGGCTTCGGTTATGCCGTCGGTATACATGAAAAGTTTGGTCCCGTCGGGAAAGGGATATTTTTCCACTTCCCAATCATCATCAGGATCCCAGCCGATGACCGGGCCCATGGATTCTATTTCTTTTAATTGATCTTTATTATAAAGGAAAACCGGATTATGTCCAGCTGATAGAATTTGTAACTCGTTGGTTTCTCGGTCAATAATGCAGTAGACCAGTGAAATAAACATGCCGCTGTCGGTTAATACATCACAAAGCAAACGATTGGTTGAGGTGACAATTTCCAGCGGGTCGCTTGAAACCTGACCGGTTGAGCGAATAATTCCTTTGCAGACCGCCATGATCAGGGCCGAGGAAGTAGAGTGTCCCGAGACATCGGCAATTACAATGTTTAGTTTCCCCGAGGTCTCCCAGGCATCGAAAAAATCGCCCCCGATCTTATCGGAGGCCTCGTAAAAGGTCCCGATGTCAAAACCTGAAAATTTGAGATTTTTAGGCAGAATATTTTTCTGGACCTTCTGGGCCAGCATCTTGTCTTTTTCGAGCAGTTCATTTTTTCGGGCCAGATCAGCGATCAGTTGTTTATTTTGATCTTCAAGTCGCTGTTTTTCAAGAACTTTTTTGACTGAAATACTGACCGTATCCTGAATGTTTTCATCCTTTAACAAATAATCGCTGGCTCCGCTGTTTAAGGCCTCGATCGCGGTGGAGATTTCACTGTTACCGGTCAGGATGATTACCGGCACGTTATCTTCGGCACTCCTTAACTTTTTGATTAGTTCCAGACCGTCAATCTCCGGCATATTCATATCGGAGACGATTAGATCAACCGGCAAGGCATGATGATTTTTTATTGCATCAGCGCCGTTTTCAGCCTTGGTAATGGCATAGCCCTCTTCTTCAAGGACCATTCCGATAATATCCCGGATCAGTGCGTCATCATCAACAATTAGTATTTTGGTCAGTTCATTTTTTCCCACAACTTTCTCCCGTTATCACACCAAATTCTCAATCGTGGAAATGAGGTTTGATTGTTCAAAATCGCCTTTCAGGATATAGGCATTGGCCCCGACCTGAATTCCCCGGCGCTTGTCTTCATCTTTGTCCCGTGAGGTCAAAAGCATAATCGGCGTGTTTTTATAATCCTTATCGGCCCGCAGGGTTTCGGTCAAGGTAAAGCCGTCCATCCTCGGCATCTCGACATCGGTAATAATAATGTCGTACTTGTTTTCTCTGGCCTTTTCAAGCGCTTCAATGCCATCGCCGGCCAGAGTAACATGATATCCGTATGCCTCCAGAATACTTTTTTCGATCTCCCGGGTGTTGATCGAGTCGTCAACGACCAGGATATTGATCTGGCGGTCGGTTTCAAGGCCGGCTTTTCTCGCCAACGAACCTTTCGTCTCTTTGGCTGCCAGGAAAACCGAGGGCACGTTCAGGACGTTCACCACCTGGTCCCGGCCGGTAATGATCACCCCGGAAACCATTTTATTGTTTTTCATGTGAGCGGGCAGGGACTTGATTACCATATCTTCTTCATCAAGAATTGCGTTGACCACTAAGCCGAGACGTTCGGCGCCAATTTTAACTATCAGCATTAATAACTCTTGATTGGGCGAGATATTATTTTCCGGCAGACCCAGGATGGTTTGCAGGTTTTCGACCGGAATCAGCTGGTCACGGATATTGACCGCCCGTTTGTCAAAGACATCGATGATCTCTTCTTCCCTGACTTTGATTATTTCTCCGATATAGTTGTCGGGCAAGGCGAACATGGTGTTGCCGACCTCGACGATCACCACATGCATGATCGCCAGGGTCATCGGCAGTCGAACTTTGAAGGTTGTCCCCTTGCCCTCGGTTGATTCGATGTTGATTGAGCCTTTCAGGTCATCGACAATATTTTTTTTGACTACATCCATGCCCACCCCGCGCCCGGAAATATCGGTAATTATTTCACAGGTGCTGAACCCGGGGGTGAAAATCAGGTTCTGGATCTCGGCGACCGACATGTTGTTTAAATTTTCCTGCGTGGCCAGACCGTTAGATAAGGCCTTCTGTTTAATTTTTTCAAGGGACAGGCCGTGGCCGTCGTCTTGCAGAACGATGAGAACTTTGCCCCCTTCATAACAGGCGGTCAGCTTGATCTTTCCCTGGCCTGGTTTCCCCGCCTTTTTGCGCTGGTCGGGAGCTTCGATCCCGTGGTCAATCGCATTTCTGAACATATGGACCAGGGGGTCGCCTAGTTTTTCGATGATCTTTTTGTCCATTTCAATTTCATCACCGATGATCTCCAGCTTGATTTCCTTACCGAAAGCCCCGGCAATCTCCCTGACCGTTCGCTGGAAGGTGTCAAAGATCGTGGCCAGGGGGAGCATCCTTAATTTAAGAGACCTTTCCTGCAGCCCCCGGATCAGGAGATCTTGCAGCACATAGTCATCCTTTAAGACGTTGCCGGCGGTATTAAGGTTTTTTGCGATCTGATGCAGTGTTTGTTCCAATTTTTGATTAAAGGTTTGCTCATCATGGTTTGAGGAACTGACCGTGGCGGCAATCTGCTTTATTTGCTTGGCCAGAGTATGAATCTCCTGGCACCTTTGTTTGGTTCGGCTGTGGCGGGAGGTAATTTCGCTGGCCAGCCGGATCAGTTCGCTTAATTTCTCGGTATTTACGCGGATCGATTCCTGAGCTTTAACATTTTTTACTGGTTCCGGCGGCGGCTGGCTCTCGGGTTTTGGGGGTGGCGTCGCTTCCTTGCTCGGAGCCGGGATCATTTTTTTTGCCGCGGGTTTGGGTCTTTCTTGCTCGGCGGAATCGACCGATTCTTGGTCGGGATCAGGCGGCTCGCCGGCAGTGTCCAGGGCTTTTCCTTCCGCCGCATCGCCCAGCATTTTTAGAAGTTGTGTTTGGTCCTGGTCGATGCTTTCGCCGTTGGCCGCTTTTTCGATGAGCGCCGCAATGGCGTCAATTCCTTTGTAAAGAACGTTTTTCAGCTCGTCGGAAAACTTTATTTTCCCTTCCCGTAAAGCGCCGAAAGCATCTTCCACCTGGTGGGCCAGTTCACTGATCTGAATTAGTTTCAGCATCCGGGAAGAGCCCTTGATCGTATGGGCGGCCCGGAAGATCAGGTTGATTGTTTCAGCGTTTCCCGTGCCTTTCTCAAGCTCGAGCATGCCCTTGTTGAGCGTTGTCACATGCTCTCTGGCTTCTTCAACAAATCGGCCGATAAATTTGGTTAGATCAAATGCCATGTCAATAAGCCTGTAATTGAGCAATTTTTTTACGGCAAAGGTGGATCAGATCATGCCGATGAAATGAAATCGGGAAAAAGGTCAGGCCACTAGCGTTGGCGGTTTCCTTTTCCAGAATTTTAAGAACACTGTCGTAATACCGGGTTGCCTTTACCAGATCCCGGCAGCTCTGGTGGATTTCGGCCAGAAAATAATGGGCCATCCAGCATGAATTCCGAACATAAAGGGCTTTCATGAAACACTGGATAGCCTTAGCGGTTTCCCCGTTATTTTTGGCGATCAGGCCAAGCATCATGTGGGCGTCGAGATCAAGTTCATCACGTTTCAGGGCCTGGCCGAGAGCAAATTCGGCATCGGCGTATTTTTTGGCGTTAAGCAGGATACAGCCTTCAAGCAGATAGGCCTTGCCGGCAAAGGCCTCGATTTTTTTCAGTTCAACCACCAGGGCTAGAGCCTGGGCGTTTTCTTTTTTTCGCAAAAAGTCCACCGCCTCTTTAAACATGAGTTCCGGCTCGATTTTTTTGGCCGGTCCATGTAGAGAGGGTTTCTTTTTTTCCGGGGTGACATGCTTTTTTGCCGGAGTTTGCGATAATATGCCGGGCGATAAATTTTTTCCTTTGGCGGTCAGCAGAGAATTTGGCCGGGCATTTGTTGCGGATTTTCTTGCCGCCATTTCCTTTATTTTTGCCGGAACCCCCGGTGCCCCCGCCATCATTTTCTTTTGATAAAAGAAGAGACCCTGTCGCTCAATCAGGGTCAATTTTCCGATATCTTTATGAGAAAAAGTCTCTGAGGAAGAAAAGACGACATATCCTTCATTATTCAAAAGTGAAGCGAGGCCGGATAGAATTTTTTGCTGGGTCGCCGAGTCAAAATAGATCGAGACGTTCCGATAGAAAATAATATCGGCCCCGGCTAACTCAATCGGAAAGAAGTTGTTCAACAGATTTACCCTTTGAAAAGAGACCAGTTCCTTCACTAGCGGTTTTATCTTGTATAAATTGTATTTCCCTTTGTCAAAATAACTCGTATTGAGCTGGCCTTCATCGTTACGGAAAGAGAGTTTACCGTAAATCCCTTCGGTCGCCTTTTCCAAGGCAATGGAGTTAATATCGATCCCGATCAGCGAAAAAAGGCCTGCCGTATTGGCGCCGTATTTTTCCAGCAGGGACATGGCAATCGAGTAGGGCTCTTCCCCGGTGGAACAGCCGGCGCTGATGATTTTTAATTTTGCACCGATTGGTTTTCTGGTCAGCAATTCCGGGACGAGATGGTTGGTCAGCAACTTCAGATACTGCGGTTCCCTGAAAAAATAAGTTTCATTGATCGTCAAATGGTTGACGAAAGCAAGAAACTCGTGGTCATTATTGAGAATAGAGTTGAAGAGTTCCGCTCGGGATTTATAGCTTCTCTGGCCCATTACCTCGGCGATTTTCTGCCGAAGAATCTCCTCTCTGGTGTTGTCAAAGGTCAAGCCGGTCCTTTTCTGGACCAGGTCTTTAAAGTATTTTAATGAAAGTGTTTGTTTGCCGACCATATAAAACCCTATAATCTGCCGCAGTTGAGCAGTTCCTGGCCGATTTGTGCAAGCGGCAGCACCTTGTCAATACAACCGGTTTCAATCGCTATTTTCGGCATGCCGAAAACGATTGAGGATGATTGGTCCTGGGCAATGGTTTTGCCCTGCATTTCCTTGATTTTCTGCATGCCGATTACCCCATCCTTGCCCATTCCGGTGAGGATTACGCCGATGGTCTTGGCGCCGTAAACCGTGGCCACCGACATCAGCAGGATGTCGCACGACGGATGGTATATGTCTCGGGCCTTTTTTTCCAGAAACGAGATCCGGTTGTTGTAGTTGACTACCATATGCCGGTTGGGGGGCGAGATATAGACATGGCCGGCCATCAGGAGATCGCCATCTTCGGCTACTTTAACCTGTAATTTGGATATTTTTGACAGCCATTCCGCTAGCCCGATCTCGAAACCATCGGAAATATGCTGGGCGATAACGATCGGGCAGCAATAATCTTTTGGTAACTCAGGTAAAATAGTATTCAGGGCGTTGGGACCGCCGGTTGAGGCGGCAATGGCGATAATCTTTTTGAAAGGGACCTTGTCGTCGCTCTCATCTTTTCCGTTACCTGTTTTGGCCCGGCTTTTGAGATGGGTGATCACCTTTACCCGAGAGAGAATCTTCACCTGTTCGATGAACTTTTTTGGGTTGTCCGGATCAACCGCCGATTTGGGGAGAACTTCCAGGGCTCCTTTGGAGATGGCCCGAAAAGCGGTATCCGTCTCACCTTTTGAGGTGACAACCAGAATGGGCACCGGGTTCTCGCCCATGATGATCTCAATGGCCTCGAGACCACCCATAATCGGCATTTCGATATCCATGATAACGATATCCGGCCGCAGGGCCCTGGTTTTTTCCACCGCCTCCCGGCCGTTCTCTGCCTCGCCCGCAATGATGACATCTCCATCGGTTGCCAGGATGGCTTTGATGAATTCCCGGGCCAGCGAACTGTCATCAACGATAAGAACTTTTATCCCTTTCATCAAAGATTACCGGGAGTAATCGTCAAGAACTATGCTGATTTTTTTCTCTTCCGGATCCTGGTGCTGCAGAGAAAATTGTTTAACCATGCTTTTGAGCTCCTCGGAGAGACGGGTCAGGGATTTACTGCTGGTGGTGATCTGACCGATTGATTCCGAAGATTTTCTTGCCCCGTCGGCGATCTCCCGGATAGCCGAGACCACCTGCTCGCTGGCTGTTTTCTGCTGCTGGGTTGAAAGCGAAATCTGTTTGGCAGCACTTGAGGTGGCGTCTGCTCCGCTGACAATCTCGGAAAGCAGCTCCCCTGTTTCCATGGAGTATTCCATACCTTCCTGAATCCCCTTGGTCCCCTTTTCCGAGGAAACCACGAGTCGGTTGGTCGCTTCCTGGATTTCGCTGATTTTGGTTTCAATCTCGCCGGTAGAATCCATGACACTGTCGGCTAGTCGGCGGATTTCGGCGGCGACTACGCCAAACCTTTTACCGGCCTCGCCGGCGCTGGATGCTTCCAGGGCGGCATTGAAGGCAATAAGTTTAGTGTGGTCGGCGATATTATTAATGATTTCCATGACCGACGAGATTTCTTTTGATTTATTGCCCAGTTCCAGGATTTCCGTAATGCTGTTTTGGTTGTCTTCCTGAATTTCCGACATTTTGGCGACAAATGTTTCAAAGGTCATCGCCCCTTTCTTGGTATCATCCAGAGTTTTTTCGGCAATCGCGACCACCGAGCCGGAATGTTCGGCAATCTCGGTTGAGGAGGCGAAAAATTCTTCCATGGTTGAGGTTATTTCTGAAACGGATGAAGATTGTTGATTGGCGATGACCGCCTGGTCCTGAACGGATTCGGAAATGATATTGGCGGAATTATCGACCGCCATCGCCGACTCGGATACGTTGCCTATGATCTCCCGTAGTTTTTTAACCATATGTTCCATGTTCCCGAGCAGCACTCCGATTTCGTCTTCACTTCTGGTCGTTTCCTTCAGCTCCACGGTCAGGTCGCCATCGGCCAGTTTACTGGCAACATTATTTGCTTCTTTCAGCGGCTTAAGAATGACCCATCTGACCAGGAAACTGTTGCCGATAATCATGCCGCTTAAAGCCAATAGCGTACAGAGGCTGATCACAATCAGAAATTTATTTCGGCTCTTATCCAGCGCCTCAAGGCTGTAGCCGATGGCCAGGTAGCCCATGATCGTGTTTTTGGTCGTATCCTTTATTTCTTTTTCGTAAACCAGCATATTTTTTTTGTTAACCGGTTCGGTTGATGAAATGGTTAAGGGATTTTTCTTTTCATCATAGAACACGGCATAGACCACATCCTGGTCCTTGATCACCTCTTTGACAAACCCGTCCAGGGCGCCGAGGTCATAGTTGTAATAGTAAAACGTACTGGTTTTGGCCATGTAGTTGGCCATGGCGCTACCCCTGGTTTCAATCTGCGAGGTGATCAGGGATGAGGTCGTCGTCAGACCAGCCAGGGCGATCAGGACAAACAGCGCGAAAGTAAAAAGCAGAATCGGCAATAGAAATTTCTTTTCCACACTGTTGAACTTCAAAATATTTTTCATGATTTTTCACTCAACTTTGGTGATTAACAATTAGGTTGGATTATATTCAGTGAACCGAGACGGCCTTTCCGCCGGCCACTTTTGTAATATAGACTTTCTGCAGGGCCTGATGATTATCTCTTGAAAAGCTGAACCAAATATCGCCGGCCTTGTAGTTCAGTGCTTCTGCCGCCGAGATAAACGAGTCGGTCGTCAGGTCGCGGCCCGCCTTTTTGAGAATTTCAACAAAAACCACCGCATCAATGTAGCCTTCAAGGCTTACGTAATTCAGATCACTTTCCTTGGCCGCTCCCATATCTTGCCGGTACTGCTTGACGATTTGCTGCCCACTGTCATCGGGTGAGGGCATTACCTGGGTGACCAGGGTGCCATCTCCTTTGCCGTCGAGCTCCTGGATCAAGGCATCGGTGCCGACGAAAGAGACATTAAAAAAAGACGGATTATATCCGGTCGCCTTGGCCTCTTTGATAAAGGTCGCCATCGCTTTGTAAGTTCCCACCATGCTGATTGCCTTGGGATTGACTTTTTTCAAATCATTCAGCCCCGCACTGACATCCAGGGTATTGCGGGTATAACGTCCTTCGCCGATCAGGTCCATCTCTCTTTTTTGCAAGGCCCGCATGATGCCGCCTTTTACCGCCAGACCGTAGGCATCATCCTGGATAAAAAGACCGATTCCCTTGATCCCGGCAACGGTTGTCAGGTATTCAATTTGGGCCTCCGCCTCATCAAAATAACTGCTTCGGATGTTGAATACATATCGATTTACCGGATTGCGCAAGAACTCGGCGCCGGTAAAGGGGCTGAAATAGATAATTTGTTCCTGGCTGATTAAAGGTAATATCGCCTTTGAGGTCGGGGTGCCGACATAGCCGAATAAGGCAAACACCTTGTCTTCGGAAATTAATTTTTGGGTATTCTTTACGGTGTTGCGCGGCTCATAACCATCGTCATAACTGATCATCCTGATTTTACGACCATGAATGCCGCCGGCTTTATTGACCTTGTCAAAATAAACCATCGCCCCCTGTTTAAGCCCCTGGCCCAAGGCAGAGGCCGGGCCGCTTTGGGCATTGGACATGCCGATCACCAACTCATCTCCGGCCACCATATTCTGCGCAGTTGCCAAACCAGACAGCAATACCGTGGCGACCAAACCTACGGTTAACAGCCTGCCCACCCTTGTCAAGATTGCTCCCCTGTTCATCTTTTCCCCCCCCGATTTGTTGAGCTTCTTTGTTTTCTAATGGTCAATTATCCGGCTAATTTGTGAAAATCAATCAGCAAAATAATGGTGTTATCTTTCATGTAAGCGCCCCAGAAGGCTTGCAGCCCTTGTTTTTTTTCAAAAAGCGGGGGCAGGGGGCGGATCGAGCGGATCGGCACTGTCATAAAATCGTGGGGCTGATCAATGACAAGGCCGGTTCGGTTCTCGGTGCCGGCCAGGGTGATGACCCTGGGGTTTCGATAAGAAACTTCTGGCGTGGCAAAAGTAATTTTTTGGTGAAACCAGTCAACCTGGATTTCTTTTTTTTCAGCTTCTTCCAGAGTGATCAACCGGTCAATATTCTCCCCGTCAATCGCGAATAAGATATTCTGGACGCTGAACACCAGGACCTCAATGTTCTCTTGATCCGGAACTGAACTTGCGGCCTTAATCATATTTCGATAAATCTCTTGAACAGTTTCGGGACATCAAGCACCATTACATTTTTGCCCCGGTACTCCATCTCGCCCTGTAGAAAATCCGCCATCGGACCAGTCATCGTGGCCAATGGCGGATTGATCGCGTCCACCGGCACATCTATAACATCCTCAATACTTTCGACCAGAATTCCGGAACGAATTTCCCGGTCTTCAGTCAGCAGGATGCGATTTTTGTCGGAGGTTTTTGTGGTCGGCAGCCCGAGGATTTTTTCAAGGGCGGCCACCGATTCGATATCCCCCCGGACATTTATCACCCCCAGCAGAAAATCCGGAGACCCTGGCACATAGGAGATCTCGGTGGGGATCAGAATCTCCTTAACATAATGGCCCTTGAAGGCAAACAAATCTCCGGCCAGCGAATAAATAACGAATTTTTCCGTCTCGACATCGACATCAATAATCGCCTCTTCCTGCCGTATTTTTTTTATATCGCGCAGGATCCGCTTACTTTTGCCTTTATCAACTTCCATTTTGCCCCCGTTTTAAAGATAGATTGCCAGCGCCGGATTGCCGGTCGGAAACAGCAATCTGGTGGGTTGCGCAGATCACTCGTCAATGACTTTTGCTGATAAACAAGGGCCATTAAACGGGATCATTTCCCGGGCAGGAGATTATGCTCTGTGCTTCAGATCCTGACCTGACAGTGGACGTAGCCGCTTTCTTTTTTGACCCAGAGGATGGTCTTGTGCATCCGGGTTGACCAGGACTGGATGTCCTGTTCAAAGGTTGGGCAGTCGGCCATTACTTCCAGCAGATCGCCTTTCTGCATCTTGCTGCTGATAATGGTCATTTTCAGGGTTGGTTGCGGGCATTTGAGTCCGCGGGCATCGTAGGTTTCGGTAGTCATCGCTTTTCCTTTCCTGTTTTTTTTTTGTTTATTCAGGAGTCATTATCTGAAATTGGATACCGATTGTTGTTTGATCTCACCCGGTCTGGTCAACTCAGGGGTGGCGGTGGGATCCCTTCCAAGGTGTGGACCGTTTGGTTGACCACTTCAATAAACCGTTCACCCTCACTGGCTGATATATATTCCATCACTAAGCGGTTTTCGTCAATCCCCAATTGGCTGATCATTTTTTGTAGAAGATGATAGCGGCCGGCGGCCTGGTAGTTTCCGGTCTTATAATGGCAGTCGCCGGGATGACAGGCCATGATCACCACTCCCGCCGCCCCTTTCCGAAACGCCTCCAGAATAAATTCAGGTTCCACCCGGCCGCTACACATGACCCGGATGATTTTGAAGTTGTGGGGATAGGATTTTTGCGAGCCGCCGGCGTGGTCGGCCCCGGCATAGGAGCACCAGTTGCACAGAAAGCCGACGATCGTGTGGTCAAGGGTTCGGTTCATGAAAGGATGCCCTCCAGCTCGGCCATGATCTGGGCCGAGGTAAAGTGACGGCCGGAGATCGCTCCGGCCGGACAGGCCGCGACACAGGAGCCGCAGCCCTGGCAGAGGACGTCATTGATTTGACTTTTGCCGTCTTCTTCATTGAGGTCGATGGCCATAAAAGGGCAGATCTCGCCGCAGACCCGGCAGCCGGAACATTTTTCCGGATCAACCGTGGCTACTATCGGTGACAGACTGAGGTTTCGGCCTTCGACCAGACCGGCCAGGATATAGCCGGCCGCCGCCATCCCCTGATTGACTGCATCTCTGATATCATTGGGTCCCTGGCAGTTTCCGGCTAGATAAATTCCTTTTACTTTACTGCGGGCCGAATCAAGCCGGTCGCCGGCCTCCTCAAAAAAACCGTCCCGGTCAAGTGGCAGATCAAGTAATTTTGAGAGTTTGCCCGCATCTTTCCCCGGGATGATCGGGGGGCAGAGGATTACCAGGTCGGCGGCAAATTCACCATCCGGCGTGGAGATAACTTTTCGGCCGTCCCGATCTGTAATCCGGATGGCATCAATGGTCGTGAAGCGGTGAAAACTGGTGTTGGGTTGGCCGTGCACTTTATCGGCCAGGGTCCTGGCCGCTTTGCCGGGCAGGACCAGTTCCTTGAAAAGATGGTTGATGATGGTCTCGGGCAGGCGTTCGGCAATCATCCGGCTGAATTTTAAGGCATAGGTGCAGCAGATCCCCGAGCAATATGGGATGTGTTGTTTTTCCAGACTGCCGGCGCAATGGATGATACAGATCTTGGTCGGCGTTATTCCGGCTTCGGTCAGGAGCTGCCCGCCCGTGGGGCCGTTGGCCGAGGTCAGCCGTTCAAACTCAAAAGAGGTGATTACATCCGGAATGGTCCGATAACCAAGGCCGGCTAAGGCTGAGGGGTCAAAGAGATCGCCGCCGGTAGCGACCACAATGGCGCCGACCTTTTTTTCAAGCAGTTTTTCTTCTTCCTTCAGGATAACGGCATTGTCCATCGGACAGGCCTCCAGACAGGCGCTGCAGTCTTCGCCGTTGCTCCGCAGACATAACTCGTTATCGATATAGGGCGCATTGGGCAATACCCCCTGGAAGGCAAAGGCGATCGCGTTTTTTTTGGCCCGGCCGATCTGAAAAGCGCTGGTATCGGTGGTGTTGACCGGGCAGGGGGCGATGCATTCATAACAGCCGATACAGACGGTGGGATCAATGCGGCGCGGCCGTTGCCTGATGGTGGTGATAAAATTGCCGTAGGAGCCTTTGACCGAGGTAAGTTTGGCCAGGGTCAGCAGTTGGATTCGGTGGGCGTTACTGCCGTGCAGCAGCTCTTCCATCATCGGTTCCAGCAGACAGGGGCCGCATTGCAGGTCCGGGGCGACTTCTTCAAAGAGGACCGGCTTGCCGCCGATGGCCGGACTTTTTTCGACCAGCACTACCTGCCGTCCGGCCTCGGCCAGGGTTAGGGCGCATTTCATGCCGGCCGGTCCCGCGCCGATCACCAGAGTATCGGTGACGATGGCCAGCTCCCGGTCAGATAGAGGTTGGTGCAGAGACACCCGGCCGATGGCGGCGCTGATCAGCGCCAAGGCCTTGGCCTCTGCCTGGGCCGGGTCGGCGGTTACCCAGGCCACCTGTTCTCGGATGTTGACCATTTGTTGCAGATATGGATTGAAGCCGCTCTTGGTGAGCGCTTCCCGGAAGGTGTGATCGTGGTCACGGGGTGAGCAGGCGGCGAAGATGAAGCGATCGGCGCCGCTTGCGGTCAGGTCCTGTTGCAGAAAATCCTTGCCTTCTTCTGAACAGAGAAAGTCAACCGGCACCACATCGGCCAAGTTGAAACGCTCTTGCAGTTGAGTGGCCAGAGACTCCAGATTAAGATGGGCCGCGATATTGGTGCCGCACTTACAGAGATAGACCCGGGTGCTCATGCCGTCACCTCCCGGTTTAAGATGGTCATGATTTCGGCCACCAGCAAGGGGAGGGCGTGGCGAACCGGGGCGGATAATTCTTCACCGAAGTCACCGGTCTCTAAGGTCTCGATCCCGAAAAAACTGATTGCGGTCGGCAGTTTGAGGCCAAGCATCCGTCCGGTTTCCAGGGCCACGACCAGACTGGCATCATGGCTGCTGGTTGTGTTGCGACTGGCCAGCAGATCATTCAGACTCAGTTCAACCAGGGTTCCCGGTTGATGGCAACCGGTGGTCACTGCATCAACCACGATTGCCCGGTCATATCCTTCCATCAGTTCCATCAGGTTTAAGCCGCCGGTATAGGCCTCAATCACCTCGATCCGTTGATCAGAGAGCAGGCGCTGACGTAAGATGGTGGCGGCCTTGATGCCGAGCGCATCGTCTGATAAGACTGGATTGCCCAGGCCGATGATAATGGTTTTGCTCATTTTGGCCTCCGGCTGATGGTTCTAACTACCTGACCCTCGGGGTCCCGGATAATTACTTCCAGCGGCGCTTTGCCAGGCAGGGCATGGGTCGCGCAGGACAGACAGGGATCATAGAGCCGAAAGGCCATTTCGACCCGATTAAGTAGTCCTTCCTCGATAATGGTCCCGGCCTTGATTAGTTGCTCGGCCGCTCGTTTGACACTCATCGCGATCGGGCCTGAATTGTTGGTGGTGCCGACGATCATATTGACCTTGGTCAGGATACCGTTTTGATCGGCGGTGTAGTGGTGGGTCAGGGTCCCGCGCGGGGCCTCCACCGAGCCGATCCCTTCCTTGTTTTTTACCCCGGTTGAAATCTGCCGAACGTCTGGCGAGGTGATTTCCGGATCGGTGGCCAGTTCGAGCATGTGTTCCGATGCGTAAAGCAGTTCAATCAGCCGCGCCCAGTGGGTGGCCATCCGGTGGTGGATCGGTTTCCGGCGTCCTTCTTTGGTCCAGCCGCCGGCGAAGGTCTCATGCATCTGCTCGAAATGTTCCTGGGCCAGTGGCGTGGCCATCCCGTCTGCCACATTGAGTCGGGAGAGAGGGGTCGCCACATAGAGCCCGCTGTCAATCCCGTCGGTAAGCCCCTGCCAGCCGACTTTTTTCAGGTAGGGGAATTTCAGGTAGGTCCAGGGTTCGACCCGTTCGGCGATATGTTCCTGGTAGTCCCGCGGCGCGTAACGGGCAAATTCCTTTCCTTCCGGGTTTACCACCCGGATCATGCCGTCGTAAAAGTTGACTTTATTCTCCGGGGTGACGGTTCCCATATAATAGGTCTGGTGGTAATAAAGATCCGAGGTAACCAGTTCTTTATAAACCGGGTTGGCCAGGACGATGTCGGCGAAAATTTTCAGAGTGAATTGGGCAAATTCGACATTTTGCCGGGCATATTCTGCAATTTCCCGTCGGTTCTCTTCGCTTAGCGGTTTACTCCAGCCGCCGGGCAGACCGGCTGCCGGATGGATGCCGCGCCCTCCTAGTTTTTTAATTACTTCATGGTTTCTGGCCCGGCAGCTGATCACCTGTTTGCCGATATCAAGGCCGACTTTTTTGATTACCCCGAGAATGTTGCGCTCGGCCGGCGGGGCGTCGGGACCGATGATAAAGTCCGGGCCGCCCAGGGCATAAAAATGGGTGGTATGGTCGGTGACATAAAAGGCCATGTAAAGCAATTCGCGTAGTTTCTTCGCGGCCGGCGGCGGTTCCAGTCCGAACAATTCGTCCAGCGCCTTGACCGAGGCCAGATGATGGGCCTCGGGGCAGACCCCGCAGATCCGGTTGGTGATGGTCGGCATGTCCTCGGCCGGGCGACCAACACAGAAGGCCTCAAAGCCGCGCAGTTCCGGGACCTGGAAATAGGCATTGGCCACATTGCCCTGGTCGTCGAGAAAGATTTCGATCTTGCCGTGACCTTCCAGGCGGGTAATCGGATCAATGGTGATGCGTTTCAAGGATCTTGCCTCCCGCCCGGAATTGAGCCGGCCAGGCTATATTTGTAAAAGGTGCCGACCGGATCGGGGATGGTGCCGAGCGCTTGTTCAATCCGGGCCAGTAGCTCGCTTTCGTTAATTCCCTTGGTGTCGCCCAGGTCGAGGATTGAACCCAGGGCGGCGGTCATCCGGGCGCCTTGGTCGCTGCGGCCGGCCGGCGGGCCGTAACAGCCGGTACACGGCATATTGACCTCGGGGCAGAGTCCGCCGCAGCCCTGGCGGGTGGCAATGCCCAGACAGAGCAGACCTTGTTCCAGCAGACACTCGGTTTCGCTCGGTATGATTTCGTAATTACGGAAAAAGCGGTTGATTTTTTTATCGGTTTTTTCCCGGCGGCATTCCACACAGACGGTGGAAGGTCCGGAGCCAAGGACGCTGCCGATCGGCGGTGGACCGGCTGGCGCAGTCAGGGCGGCAATAGCCTGCCAGATCTGATGGGATTCCGGCGGACAGCCCGGGATAAAATAGTCCACCTCCGTTACCTGGGCCAGGGTTTGCAGGGTGTCCCGGAATGCGGGGACGCCGAGTGGCCCTTCCGCTACCTGAGTCTGAGGGTCAGGAGTGATCTGCTCCGGATTGTCGATTGTGATGTTGTCGTGATAGATAGTGTCAATGAGTGATTTGGCGGCGGTTAGATTGGCCAGCCCTGGGATGCAGCCCTCGATGGCGCAGGACCCGAAGGCGATAAGGATCTGGGATTTTTTCCGGAGCAGGCGGGCCATCTCGAGGTTTTCTTCGGTCCGGATCCCGCCATTAAAAAAAGTGATCGCCAACTCGCCATCCGGCAGGGCTTTGATGTCATTGGTCTTGGTGTCAAGCAGACAGGGGCAGAAATAAAAGTCAAAGGCCGCGTCAACATCCAGGATTTTTTCATGGAGATTCACCAGGGCAATTTCGCAGCCGCCGCAGGATGCCGCCCAGTACATGGCGATTTTTGGCTTGGTTGACATTACTTCTCCTTCGTGCGAGCGTAGTCCGGTAAGCAATTGTTCGCAGGAAAATTGGCCGGGAAAAAGTATTTCATCCCTGGTGGTTCGATCCGGTCAAGCATAGGGTCTTGAGTTGATTGTGATGCGATGGAACCCCCAGTAAATTATGATACTGGGTTTTAATGTTTTCTGCTAAATATTTGTTCGGGTGACGGAAAAGAGTAAATTGCTCGCAAACAGCCGGTATCATTTGCTAATCAGAAAGGGGATAGAGTACGGAAAACTACTCTGATTTCTGCTGAATGGCCCTTTAAAGAACAAGAAAGGATTGTTTCTAGTCAACGATGAAGAGATCTATATCTGTAGAGGCGAGTAGGAATTACCGCCAATCAATTAGTTACTCCGGCTCAAAGATTTCCTGGCGGGATAATCCAATTGACAAACAATTTGCTTATTTATCATACTGATTAAGTCTCAGGCTTGGTTGTTTGTGATGACTTATCGAGATTTTCCATCACCATCATCTGAAGGGAGGTGGCCGTGAAAGTAAAAGACATTATGGAGCCGGTGAACGGGTATCTTTTACCGACCGATACCTTGAAGGAGGCGGTCAACAAGATGCGGGTGACCAAGAGGTGGAATGGTCAGGGTATGAAAGGGATGGTTGTCCTTGATCAAGCCGGAGATCTGGTCGGGATCATGGCGATTAAAGACATCATGCGGGCCGCCCTGCCGACCTATGTGGCAGATGACAGTTTTTCGGAGGTAACCTGGGACGGCATGCTTGAGGAGATGGCGGCTAAGGCCGCCAATAAAACAGTGGCCGAGTACATGAGCCCCAAGGTGATTACGGTCTATGAAAATGATTCATTAATGAAATGTGCCGAGATCTTTCTGGCCAAAAATCTCCAGAGACTGCCGGTACTTAATGAAGCCGACAAACTGGTCGGGGTGGTCTACATTCGCGATATCTATCATGTCATCACCAAGGTTTTTCATCCCACTGAGGATTAGTCAAGATGACCAGTGAACCGTCCGCCCTTGCCCCTGTTTTTCAGATGGATGCCGCCTTTTGGACCGCCTCTATGGTTTTCCTGCTTTCCTACGTGTTGATCATTTCCGAACGGGTCCACAAGGCAATTGTCGCCATCTGCGGCGCCTCCCTGATGATCGGCCTGAAGATTCTTGATCAGCATGAGGCCTTTCATCTCGAGGCCTATGGGGTGGACTGGAATGTTATCTTTCTGTTGATCAGCATGATGATCATTATCAATTTGATGCGGCCCTGCGGGATTTTTGAATATATCGCCATTAAAAGCGCCAAGGTTGGCCGCGGCGACCCGGTCCGGATCATGATCATCTTCGCAGTGGTGACCGCGATTTTAAGCGCTCTGCTGGATAACGTCACCACGGTGCTGCTTCTGGCACCAGTCACCTTGCTCATTGCCGAGGCGCTGAAGGTTGAGCCGATTCCCTACCTGATTGTCGAGGCGGTTGCCTCAAATATCGGCGGCACCGCCACCCTGATCGGCGATCCGCCCAATATCATGATTGCCTCCAAGGCCAAGCTTGATTTTATGGATTTTATTTATCATCTGGCCCCGGTGGTGGTGGTGATGATGATGGCGCTTATTCTGGTGATTTATCTCTTTTTTAGAAAAAAGATGCAAACCACCGAGGAGTTGAAGCAAAGGGTGTTGGCGATGAACGAGAAGCACGCGATCAAGGATCCGGTGATGCTCAAAAAATCACTTTTTGTCCTGGCCCTGGTCCTGGTCGGTTTTATTTTTCACGGGGTTTTCCATTATGAACCGGCGACCGTCGCCCTGTTCGGGGCCGGTCTGTTGCTGCTTCTCTCCGGGGTGCGGGAGCCGCACCATATTTTTGCCGAGGTGGAGTGGCCGACTATTTTCTTTTTTATCGGCCTGTTTATTATTGTCGGTGGAGTGGTCAAGGTCGGATTAATCCAGTGGATGTCGCTGAAGATGCTGGCCGTTACCCAGGGTAATCTGCTTCACACGAGTATGCTGCTTTTGTGGTTCTCTGCGATCGCCTCGGCTATTGTCGACAACATTCCCTATGTGGCGACGATGAACCCCCTGATCATCGACATGGCCCAACAGCTCTGGCCCGAAGAAACCGGGCTGGCGTTGATTCAGCATCCCGACCTGATGCCCCTCTGGTGGTCCCTGGCCCTGGGCGCCTGTCTGGGCGGCAACGGTTCGCCAATCGGCGCCTCGGCCAATGTAATTGTGGTGGGCATGGCCGAAAAAGCCGGCCACCGGATCAGTTTCATGAAGTTCGTGGCCTACGGTGCCCCGGTCATGATCCTGACCGTGTTTATCGCCATGATTTACATTCGGCTGCGCTATTACTGGTAGAACGGGCCGAAAGGTGCTTGGGGGGTAAAGAAAGTTAACACTGAGATGATTCAAGCAAAGAGCTGCCCAGGTTTTCCATTGGAGAAGTCTATCTCTTGATTTTAGCTACTTACGTGGCCCGCCTCCAACTTCCCTAAAAAGACCCCTTAAACCACTAAATCAAGAACATCCTCTCTTCTTTTGCTAAAATACTAGCAGTTAAATGTCGTATTGTGGATTGTTTCGTTATGCCTTTATGTCTTCAGTAGGTAAGATTTGTTTGCCATGCCGAATCGTAAGAATCGATATTCGTGTTTGCTCAAGCCTGTAGATGATGCGATAATTCCCATAAAGTAATTCACGGATATCGTCACTATGTGTTTCAGGAATAACTCGACCAAGTTGAGGTGATGATTCTAACAGTTGAACCTTTTTGAATAAGGTTTTAACCCATTTTTCGGCTGCCGTATGATTATCCTGAGCAATGTACCTGGCTATTTCAGTTGCCCTATCGATTGAAAGAGGGGACCATATAATTTTCATTATTTAGATTCGCTCTAAAATAGTTGCCTGAGCCTTATTGTGCTCAATACCAGTATCAGCATTAAGCTGTGCTATAGATGTTTGAATATCTTCTAATAATTCAATTTTTTCTTGCATGGCTTCGTATTCTGTAACATCAAGCAAAACCGCGACACCTTTGCCATGCTGAGTAATAACTAACGGTCTCTTTGTGTCGTGTATTTGTTTGAGGAAAGAAGCAATACCGGTTCGGAATTCAGACATAGGACGGATGTCTTGATCAAATTTTAGTCGTTGCATAATGCACCTCATGTTTGATTTTAGTACATTATATCGTACAATGTATTGTCCGGTCAACTGTATGTTATGAGGCATAGCGCCACTTAAGGCTTGAATTCGTGGACTATTGGCAGTGGCGAAGTCAAAGCCAAGAGCTGATTTGATTTTTTCCCTTTATAGACTCTTCTCAACCTCATTCACCAGGTTGAATGGTTCCTGTTCAACCACAAAGCGCACACTGTCGCTCATTCCAGCTTGATCAGAGACTGAAAGCTGGTACTCCCCCGGATTTGGAAGTAATAAATTCAGATGATTGCCGGTCTCCGTTAGCAGTTCATCATTTAAGAACCAATACCAATTCGGTTGACCTCCCACCGCATCAACGGAGAGTCTGGGTTGGGCCAGGGTGCTGGCATGACGTTTGATTCGATCATGATCCTGGATGCCGACAATCTGCACGGGGGATTCGGTCAGGAGTCCGTCATTTAGATTGCATCTAGGGTCGAGAGCTGGAATCCTCACCTTGTTTCGCCAGGCCAATTTTATCCAGTTCTGCAAGGGAGCCGGCCATATTGGTATTATCCTGACCAGGTCATCTTCCAGGCAGCCCAGAGTCGTTCTAAGGCCGGTATCCCGGCTGATCCGCAAGCTTAGTTCCGGGGTGGGAATCAGGGGAGACTGCCCTACCGTGCTCATCATGGTTTGGGGAATTGTCTGGTCCAGAATCCAGCTATGATGGATTTCGTCACACAAAGTGCTCGTCGGTCGCCCACCGGGCCAGCAGATCGACTGGCTGGTCACCGTCTCGGGCCTGGGATGGGCCCGGTGATTGGTCCGCGGCAGGACGCTGACCACCGTGTGGAGAATCGGTATGGCGGTAAAATTGCCAAAATGGCCCACCATGGCGGCATTGTCTGGACTTCCGACCCAAACCCCCAGGGTATGGTTATCCGTCACCCCAAGGGCCCAGGCGTCACGATTACCGTAACTTGTGCCCGTTTTTACGGCTAGGTCCGGGATAAAATCAGCCTCATCGGTAGGGCGATAGAGCAGGTTGCGGACAATCCAGGCCGCGCCCCCACTTAACAGTTTCGTCCGTTGCACAGGATCGTCTGGGGTCAACCTGGGTTTTAGAGCTTCGCCACCGTTAGCCAGGGTGCTATAAAGACCAACCAAATGCTCCAGGGAAGTAGACACTCCACCCAGAGCAAGCGATAGGTTTGGTTGGGCGCCGGGCGGCAGGAGTAACCCGGCCCCGGCGGTTTGCATTCGAGCGTAGAACTGGCCGGGGCCCAGCTGTTCCAAAACCTGAACGGCAGGAATATTGAGAGACTCCTTTAAGGCCCGACTGACGCTTACCGGACCGGAGAATCCGCCATTGAAATTATGAGGCCGATAATCGCTGAAACTTAAAGGGACATCCATCAATAGGCTCTCACTATGAATCAAGCCCCCGTCAAGCGCCAGGCCATAGATGAACGGTTTTAGGGTGGAGCCCGGTGAACGCTTGGCGACAACCATGTCCACATGGCCAAAGCGATTAGCGTCCAGCATATCCGCTGAGCCCACATACCCCACGACTTTACCGGTCTCGTGTTCCATGACCATGATGGCCAGCGAGGCCCGTTCCGGGATCAAATAGACGCTGTCGCGGGCAATCTGCTCGAGCCGCTGCTGTAAATCCCGATCAATAAAACTGCTGATCAAGGCCGAGTCCGGATAGGTCTGCTTAAGACGCCGGGCCAGTAATGGTGCGACCATCGCCAGGCGGGGAGTGGTGGCGGCAACCGACTCCATCTTAGCGTCGGTTGCCGCCGTGGGGGTGATCGACCCGAAAATGACCAGACGGTCCAAGACCTTATTGCGTTGCTGTTCTGCGCGGGCGGGGTATCGGTCGGGGCGATAGCGGCTGGGGGCCTGGGGCAGAACAGCCAACAGGGCGGCCTGGGCCAGGGTCAGATTTTGGGCGGAATAGCCGAAATAACTGCGACTGGCGGCTTCAACCCCTTCCAGAGTACCACCGAAGGGGGCATGATTGAGGTAATAGGTAAGAATTTCCTGCTTGCTGAAATGAAACTCCAACTGCAGGGCGCGCATGATCTGCTGCAATTTGCCGAAGATATCGGATCCGAGGTGGTAACGAATTCGGGCAATCTGCATCGTAAGGGTCGAGCCGCCGGAAACAATTTTACCGGACCGGAGCCATTGCCCGGCCGCGCGGAGCAGAGACAGAGGGTTAACTCCCCAGTGCTTGTAAAACCAGCGATCCTCGTAATTGATCAGCGCCTGCAAGTAAAGAGGAGAAACTTGCGCCGCGCTTGTTTCATAGCGCCAGACGCCCTCTTCATCGGCAAAAGAGCGCAAGGGATGACCGGCGGCATCAACAACCAGCCGCGCCCGGCTTCTGGGCTGTAAATTGCCAGGATACCAACGATCCAAGGCCAACAGAATCAGAAGAGTCATCCCCAGGGCAAGCGCCGCGAGGCGGAATATTTGCCGGACTCGCGCTGCCGGTGTTCTCACCACTGCTGCTCCCGCGAACTTAAGGTTTTACCGTCAACATGTTCGGCGCTGATCCCAAGGCCTGTTGAGCGGGGCGATACATGTCTTCAATATAGGGTGGCGCCATCTGGTATTGGCCGGGAGTAACTGCGCGCGCCAGATAATAGAGGGTAACAGACTCGTATTTATGCAGGGCGAAAGCGGCCACAAATCGATCGTCGCGATACTCCAGATGGAGGCCCTGAATATTATTTTGCCAGGTCTTAAGATCTTTCCCGTCAATGGTCATCCGGCTCAAATCCACGCCGGCGCTCACCAGGTTTTGATTTTCCAATTCCAGACCGCCAGGCAGCAGATCGACCACCAGGGCATCCGGGGTATCCTGCTCGGTGGTGGCAAAAAGGCGGACGATGACCAATTCGCCACTCTGCATTTCGGTAAGCATTTTCACCTGGCCTTCGAGGTCATAGTATTCCCGATTGATGGTCAACCCGTTACTGTACGGCGCGGGAGCCTGACCATATTGGCCTACCAGTTCCATCCTTCCGTAAACCGTGCTCTCTCCACCCTGGATCGAGGTAATAGAGGCCAATTGTTTGTAGGTTAAAATGCTTTGGAATGGGGTAGACTGCTCAATCGCCTGCTCAAAGTCAGTTGTCTTGATGATGGCCCGAAGCGTTTCGCCATCTGTATTTCCGGCCGCCAGAGCTGCCCTGAACAGGGCATTTCTCTCCTGGGTACTCAACCAGCGCTGTTCCCTGGTGAGATCAAAAATCGTCATTAACATGTCACCAGTAGCCCGACCACGTTTTGCCAGAATTGCGTAACTTAAGGCAAGATCGCGCAACCGACTGCCATAGGTCCCGTAATACTCTTCACTATAGGAAGTTGCCTCGGCCAGATCATAGGCCTCCTTGGCTCGGCCGGCATCTCCCAGCACCTCAAAGGCATGGCCCAGTTGCACCCAGGGCAGGCCGGATTTACTCGATTTTCCTTTGACCCCATCAAAAAAACGGCGCAAATCAGAAAGGCTCAAGCGGCCCATCTTGGCCAGAACGTAGGCGGCGTATGATTTAGTCGCAAACCCATAGTAATCACCATCCCGGCTCCACGGATTATCAATCCGGGCATTGCCTTTGAGATATTCCTGTAAACGCTTGATCGCCAGGTCCAATGCGGCCCCGGACACCTCACCCCCGGCGAAGCGGGCATCAACCAGGAAATCAGTGGCATAGGCGGTTAACCAGTTCATTTCATCCTCCTGATTTGACCAGACGCCGAAGCCGCCGTTGCTATTCTGCCTGCTTAAGACCCGCGTCACCGCCTTATCAATCTGAACTTTCCGGAAGGCATCGGTATAGCTCTGCTTAAACTCTTTTTCGATTAAGGGTAATAAGCCCATTCGCTGGGCCGCCGAGATATCGACCAAGGCCCAAGGGTAGCCCGAACTGGTACTCTGTTCGGTACAACCGTAAGGGTAGTGCAGGAGATGTTCAAAATGGCTATTCACATTAATCGGCGGCTGACTCGACAACACCAACCGGGCCTGGACACTATTCTTGGCAAGGTCATCAATCGCCAGTTTAGGTTGCCACATTCCGCCGGGCTTGATTATCTCCTGGTCTTTGCGGGTCACGGCCGGATAGGCCGAGCGCACCCCGATAAACCAAGACCTTTGTAGAGAGATCTGTGCCGGGGCCGAGGAATCGTTGTGGAGCCGCATGATGATTTCGCCCCGACCCAGCTGCTCGGCCTGGATGGGAAAGGTGAGCGTGGTTTTCTTGTGGTCTTCAAGGTTGACCGATTGTTGCCAGTCTTTTACGGTCAGGGCTCCGGAAACCGTCATTTCTACCGAAATATTCTGCCCGACCCCACTCTGATTACTCAGATCCAAACTCAATTGGGAAACGTCGCCCAGGGCCATGAAGCGCGGCTTGGAGATCTGAACAACCAGCTGGTCGGCGACGATGGTTTCAGCCTCGGCCTTGCCATAGGAATTGTCGCCATAGACCACCGCCATCCAGCGGATCTTACCGTTAAACTCAGGAACCTCCATACTAATTACCGCCGAGCCGTCACCGGCTATCTTTACCGGTTTGCTTTGCCAGGCCATGATCATTACATCACTCTCCGGCTTATCCCCTCCCCGGGAAAGCTCGGCCGCAGATTGCATGAAACCACCGCCAAAACGCTGCTGCACATAATCAAAACCGGCATTTTCGATAATGTTGCCATACACGTCGTAGTAATTGGCATCATAGCGCCGGGCGCCATACAGATATCCGGCCGGATCCGGCGTGACAAAGCGACTGATGTTCAGGACTCCCACATCCACGGCGGCAAGAGTTACATAGGTGTTGTTCGGGATTTCCTGGTCGGCGCTAACGGTCACCGTGGCCGTGACGCTCTGTTTGGGCTGAATTTTTTCCGGAACCGCAAGGGCCACCTCGAACTCCGCATCTTGCCGCTTGAGGGGTAGATTGATAAAGCCGAAAGAACGTTTAGGCGCTACCGAATGGACCATGTCTCCCGGGGTCAAGACCGTGGCGGTGACATAGATATCATGCCGATACCAGTTTTCGGGAATCGGGATCTCAATCTCGGTTCCCCCGGAAGCTACCTCCTGCTGGGCGACCCATAAGATCTCATCATTGTTTTCCACGGTGATCGTGGCCGTGCCGTCGGTCGGTGGGGTAAGCAACAACCGGGCGGTATCGCCCTGCTGGTATAGTTCATCCTGAAAGGTCATCCGCACCTGGTCCGGTTTTAAGGAACTGCCTGGTTCGGCATTGCCCCACCAGTACCACCTGGTTCGGAATCGGTAACTGGATAGCAGGGTATTATTAGCATCGCGAACCTCCAAACGATAATTACCCCATTGCACCGGCACCGATGCCGCCACCGAAGACTTGCCATCGAAATCAACCCGGCTCGAGTACGCTTCATATTCCAAGGGATCGTAATGCCACTCCCAGCCCATGCCGTCGTTATAGGTCCAGTAATAATTGCGATCTTCCCGCAACAGAGAAACCTGATATCCCTTACCCGACAGCATGGCGCCGGCCCGGTCGGTCAGAATCAACTTGAAAGATGGACGACTGTTGTTATCGGCCTGTTCATTAAACTCCGGGGCAATGCCCACCAGGGTATCCTGTTGAATCAGGGTCACACTGATGCTGCGGGTAACCGGGCGACCGCCACTTTCATAAAGGCTCGCGGTGGTTGTCAAGGCCAGAGGGGATTGCACCTCATTCCAGGGGGATAAGGCAACCGACCAATGCCCTGCGCCTTCATTGTCCAGGAGAATTTCCGCAAGTTTTTGTTTTTTATTGGCGATCTTTTCTCCATCAATACCAAAGGCGTAGGTCGACCATTGCGTAAAGGGGTGGCGCTCCAACTCGGCCAGAAGCAGCCCATCGGCCTTATTGCCCGCCGCGGGGGCGCCATATAGGTACTGGCCGGCAACGGGAATCTCCAAGGGCGCGGCGGCGTCCAGCAATCTAATTTTGGTGGCGTCCCCATCAAAAAGTGTCAACTTTAGCCGCTCCGGCAAGAAGTCCTCTACTGAGATGGGGTATTCGTGCATAACGCTGCCGTCGGCGGGCAGCCGATAGATTACTTTCCACCTACCGGTCTTGGCATGCTCGGCAAGTTGATATTTGAAGAAATATGAGCCATCGGCCTCCGGACTCATGGTCACGGTCTGGACCAGGCTACCGGTTGCATCAACTAGTTCGGCCTTGACCGGAAAGGCACGAATGCTGCGACCATCGAAATCTCTCAGGATCGCGAACACTTCGATTTTTTCACCGGGTCGATATAAATCCCGTGGTCCCCAGGCGAAAATCTGGGTATCCCGATGACGAGTCACCGCGTTGCGAATTCCCGATAGATCGAGGGGCTGGTCGAACCGGAGGACAGTACTTTGTTTGCCTTGCCGGGCAATTAAAGTCGTCGCATCTGCAAACCAGTTGTTGAAGGTGGCGATGCCGTTTTTGTCAGTCTGCTGTCGGGCAACCAGTTCCTTGCCTTTGAAAAGGGAAATTTCAATCTTGGCCAAGGGTTGACCGGAGGTCATGGAGTGGCTGAGCACATGCATGGATTTGGTGTTCTTCCTAACCTGCAGACCAATATCGCTGACCGTAAAAAAATTGGTGTCATAATCACGACTATATTGCCCCGGGATCCGGACTACCGCCAGGTAGGCCCCTTCTTGATCGAGTTCGGAGATTTCCGATAAATCGATATTGGTGGTGGTGCGCTGATTGCGTTTATGGTGCAAGGGAAACCGACCGGAATAAACCAGAGGGTTTGATTTAGTAAATTCTTTGAGTTGATAAAAATTACGTCTTTGACTGTTACTGAAACTGCTCCAGAGCGGGATGTCGGCCTGGGCGATCCGGAAGACATCCAGGTCAACTTCATCAACATTCAAGGTCGTGACCGGCAAGGCACGCTTCAAATGTGGGCTCATCACATAGCCGTTCCCGGCAAAAACGGCACTGGGTTCGCTACGCCGGGTCATAATTTCAAAACTGCGGTTGCCGGCATGCGCCGCGCCGTTAATAGCGACGATACCCGGTTCAACCTTGATGACATACTTGCTTTGCGGTTCAACAAAAGGATAGACCGCCAGGAGCTTATCTTCTGATAGCAGCCAATTGTCAGGGGCCTGGGGTTTCCCGTCCAGCAGGATGGTGAGATAACGGCGAAAGTCGGAAGCGCTATCAACCGGGACTGAAAATCGCACGACTATTGATGCGGCATTTTCATAGGTCTGTTCAATCACCGATACAACTTCCATATCTCGACCGACATACTGACTTTCAAGCAGTTGTCGATTTAGGTTCTCGATCCGTTGCCCGTATTGTTTTACCAAACACTTTTGATCAACGCATAAGTTACGCGTTATCAGCCATTGTCTCTGCTGTTGACGCAAATCCTCGGCGCCATCAACGCTCATCCCGGCCAGCAGGCTGGCATATATTTCACCAAGCTGAGAGTCCAGTTCGGAAACCGAAGGATCAGCACAGATGAGCTTTTCCACCCTATTAGTCGTTTTATTACAGTCAAAACTGGCAGAAAAGGCGACGGGGCTGTTCATTATCACTAGCACTATAACAGTCAAAAATACCCAATACCGCCGGTAAACCAGGGATGGCCCCATAACTCTTTTCATCATTTCGTTTCCTTATAGTTCCGAAGCAAAATGCTTCGCTTTTGTGACTTTTGACAGCAAAATTTTGGGATAGATTACTTAATTGTGGTCAACCAAATTCTATTCATGTCTCGTTATCTGGTACTCCTTTTTATCATTTTCATTGTGCCAGGTCTAGCCCGGATATTTCATAAAGAAGAAGGAGGATCTGGCTTGCGTCGTTGGAATTTGGGGTCGGACCGAGTCAATGGAATTTGATGAATTTGGGAATTTGGGGGAATTTCGATTTGCACGGGCCATGAAAAACCATAGCCTGACAAATTTAAATATCAATAAATATTTTGAAGTTTGCCTTAGAGTACTCTTTTTGCCGTCAAGAAGTGTGCTCTAAAGCAAAAAACTGCCGATATTTACAATGTTTGTACGGGCTTATAGCACCTTAGCTTGAACCGACCCCAGCCCCACAAATTATTTCATATAGTTATCGTGGTTCGACCCCTGCGCGCCCAGCGCCAAAGCCGACAACCCCATTTACCAGCCCCTAAACGCTGGCCATAGCAAAACCCAGACTGACAAACTGAAACATCAATGTTTAATTTAAAGTTTTCCTTAGAGTATTCTTTTTGACCCCCAAAAGGGGGCTCTAAGGCAAAAAAACTGCCTGAAATTTCGATATTCACACGAAATCACATTATGTTAGCTTGATCCGACCCCGGCCCTGACCCTAAGTTGCACTGATTCACAAACTATGCAGGGCAACTTATTTCATTATCAGAGATGGAGTTGAATACGATCCGAACAAACTTTTTTAGTAATGATTTGGCCGGGGCGTTGAACCAGTAAATCTGGTGGTACAACTAACCACCAGATTTGATTGGCAGCCGTCCCGCCCAGTGATTTTGGCTTGTTCCCGCCCGAGTCGTGAACCACTAAAGGGTTGGCTTAAACCATGAGATTTGTGATTGTTATATCTGATTGGAAACGACGAGGAACCGTTGATTTTCTGGGTCCGTGAAACGGACAGGGGCCGAGACAGTTAGTTGGCAATCAGCTCAACTGCCTGCCTCAATCGCCTTGAACCTGATGGATGACTGGTGCGGTGCAAGACGCCGACACACGAGAGAGAAATACCGGGTGCAGGAAAAGAAGCCTTGATCACTATGACGGAGAACTCGACGAGTATTAACCATCCCAAGATGGGAAAATGGTTTTCCCATCCCAAGGGAGAAGACTATCTCTTGACAAGGGCCTTTTAATGGATGACCCCTATAATCCCCCCCTATAACTTGGTCAAACTTGGTCTAACTTGGTCAGTCGCCGGATGTTCCCCGACCAATGGCAAGAACGGCCGGTTCAAAAGCTGCAAAGTATGACAGACCTTGCCGACCAGACTGCATCTGCTTCTGACCTGGAAAAAACTTGTATGGAATTTCAGACGATCATTAATGACTAGACCATGAAGGTTTGATTAGCCGCAGACACTCACAAAAATAAAAAAGAAAGAATAAGAAAAGGGGGCAACTAGACCCTTTTTTGCTCATAGGATAATAGTCTACATTTTCTGTAGGATTTTCCAGCTGATTGGTGAGCTGGGCCAGTAAATTGCCTAAGCCGTTCAGAAGCGAGAATAATACCTTTGCTCAAACAAATAACTTGGCTAGGATATCAGTTGGAATTATTAAAAGAAGATTAAAAGCGATCACTTTACCCATGCATAAGGTGCAACCATGTCGAAATCCAAAACTTCAAAGCTGCTACTTGTAGGTACCATCCTTGCCTATTGTTTAATCTCTCAGGGTTAATTCCCCGCCGCTTGCGGCGTATAAGCTAAGATGATACAAAAGGTTCATGAGTGAATATATCCACAAGAGCCATAATGTATCAGTTTTGTTGTATCATTTTGTTTGCCCAGCCAAGTATCG
>JAHJIY010000045.1 GCA_018823175.1 Pseudomonadota bacterium | reverse complement strand
GCCTCCGGAGCTAAAGGTCGTGGGTTCGAATCCCGCTCAGCTCACCATGAAAGATAAAAAGGAAATCAGGCGAATCTGCCCGGTTTCCTTTTTTTTTACCCTGTTTTAACGGAATAAAGATTGAACTCCGGTGTCATGCCGCCTTGCCGCAACTTGACAATTTATACCAAATATTAGTAAAATATTTTTTTCCGGAGGGTTACATTGCCTGTTAATCGGGACAAGCTGACTTTTGTAAAAAGATGTCTGTAGGGATTTGAATTTGTATTTAGATTAAACAGGTACAATTTACTGAAAGGGATGGATTTCAATAAAATGCCTCAAAAACGAGAAGTTCGGAATTTTCCCTGTTTTATTTTGACGGCTCTGATAATTGCCCTGTTCAGTTATGGGTGTCATAATCCCAATGAGGAGACAAGCGTCACCCCGACCATTGATGCCGCCCACAGCCAGATATCCTTTGAGGTTGCCGGCGCCTGGGCTGATGTGACTTTCAGTCATAAGGCTCATTCTCAGTCCCTGGGCGACAATTGTGCCGAATGCCATTCGCATCCGGAAACCCAATACGAAACCAACTGGAACTGCAGGTCGTGCCATTCGGAAGATGACCCGGAGGAATTATGCGGTACGGATGATTCAGGCCACGATTGCCTTTATAGCCAGTGTGTGGGTTGTCATCAGGGGTTGACGACGGATCCGACGCCTAATTGTATGGATTGCCATGAAGGGGCGCAGGTCACTGTCAACTCGGGACAGTTTCTCGACAGTCCGGTGCAGGGTCTGATGTTTAAGACCAGAACCCAGGGCGGTATTACCGATGTAAACGGTCTTTTCCAATATATCGAAGGTGAAATTATTACATTTTCAATCAACGGCGTTATTCTCGGTTATGCCCTTGCCGGTCCGATTCTCACCCCCCTTGATCTGGTCACCGATGCGATTGCCGCCACCGACCCCACCGTGAGTAATATCTGTCGCCTGCTGCAAACCTTTGATGTGGACGGGGATCCGACCAATGGCATAATTATTCCATCCGAGGTGCTTAATCTGATTGCCGGCAGGGTAATTGATGTCAGCGCCACCCCCCAGGAATTCGAAAATAATATCGAACTCCAGGGGCTGCTTGACGAGCTGAATGCAGCCGGAATTTTTACCGATGGCAGCCATTTACTGGTTTCCGCAAACGATGCACAGAGCCATTTGATTGAGACACTTGCCGAGATAGCCTTGATTGGCAACAGTTCGCCCACCGCAAGCAATGTCCAGATTTCCGGGAATCTCTATGTCGGGGCCACGCTCACCGGTTCCTACACCTATAATGATGCGGACGGCGATCCCCAGGGGACATCCCTTCTTCAATGGTACAGGGCTGATGATTCCTCCGGCACCAATATCGCCGCCATCTCCGTTGCAACTTCATCAACCTATGATTTGGTTGTCGGAGACCAGGCACGCTATGTTTTTTATGAGGTGACCCCGGTTGCTGCAACCGGCCGCACTCCTGGGGCTGCGGTCAGGAGCCAGGCGGTGGGTCCGGTGACGCCGAATCAGTCGCCGGTTGCAACCGTCTATGGTATTTCCGGCCCTTTCTGTGATAATTGTCCGTTGACCGCTGCCTATGGCTATTCCGATGCAGAAGGAGATGTCGAGGGAGCCTCCACATTCCAGTGGTATCTGACCGATGCACTGGGTACAAGCAAAGCTGCTATTCCCGGGGCTGCGACATTGTCGTATACCCCTGATCTCATTGATATCGGTGAATATCTGATCTTTGAGGTTTTGCCTATCTCGGCGACCGGCACACCGCAGGGCAATTCCGCATGGAGCGCTGTTTTAGGGCCGGTGACCGCGGATCCGGCCAATGCCACCCCGGTTGTCAGTTCGATAAATATTTCGGGCAATCTGTGGATTAATTTTCCTTTGACTGCAACCTATCAATACAGTGATTTTGAAGGCGATCCCGAAGGGGTCTCCACCTTTCAATGGTATCGCTATGATTCTGATGGGAGCAACGAGCAGCTGATATCCGGGGCAACAACGCTTTTTTATACTCCAACCCCTCCCGATGACGAGGGCAAGTTGTTGAAGATTGAGATTACACCGGTGGCCACAGCAGGAAACACTCCCGGAACGCCGATAAAAAGCAGTCCAGCAGGACCTATCACTGTTAATGATCCGCCGATTGCGATGGATTTGTTAATGGAAGGATACGGTTGTGTTCATTTTGCGCATACGGCACATTATACTTATTCGGACCCGGATGGTGATCTACAGGATGTCGGCGCCACAACCATTGAGTGGTATGAGTCTGCAACCGGCTCATCGAGTGATGCAGCAGCAATCAGCGGCGCAACTTCAGTCACCTATTATCCAACGATAGGTCAGGCTGGGAGCTACATCGCTTTTAGAGTAACTCCTGTTGCATCTACGGGAGACACTTCCGGGATCACCGAGGAGAGTTCCTGGGTGGGGCCGCTTACCCAGACAATTACTGTTTACGGTGAGATTACAGCCCCGGACGATGTAGACCATTGGCCGTTCAAGTTGACGCAGACGACAAATATTGAAATAAATGTCGAGTCCTATGAAGGCTGGGCCTTTGGTTCATTCAGCCACAATGATCCGCAATTATGTTTTGAGTGTCATTATAATGGCTATGGGCCTGACGATCTTTTTTTTCCGGCTGGGGGGCCCACGAATGGCGTAAACAACGACAAACTGATCAGCAATATTGTTCTCTTGGATGCCGCCAGGTCAACAGCGGCAGAGGCTGATACGGGATATAGAAAAGACTGGGCAGAGCCATGCGCCCTGATGGGGGGGGAGCTGGGGTTTCCCGGCTGCGATCATCCGGAGGCATTTAATACCAGAAGCGGCCTCAATCCTTATCTCGATATCAGCAATATGCCTGCTGGCATGTATTTTCTCGCAATCGGTGCGCAACCGTTGAGTGTGAATGATGCCTGGGATGGTGTGAATGATGGGGGCGGCGGTTCTTTCGGCCATTCATGGGTTGCTGAAGCTGACTGGAACGCCGATAATTATGATCCTCAACCAGCCCCGACAGATTATAAGAACTATAAGATTACCTTCACTTTTAACTGATAGACTAAGAAGTAATAAAACTCGAATTGTGCGGCGTTTTTCACTGGCGTTTTTTATATTTCCTTTTATCATTACCGGCGGTGTTCCTCACCTGTCGAGATTGTCTGCGCACTTTGCTGCGCGGACGTGAAGATTGTGCCCCGTTAATTTGTGCAGGCAGCAATTTTATAGTAAGTATGGCAAGTTAATTATTCAATTGCCCCATGGCTTGGAGTTCTTGTTTTTCTGCCGCGGGGCGCTTCAATATTCCCATGATCTTGTAAGGATAAATTAAGGAGAAAAAATGAGTAAAACCAAACAGTTGGCCGCTATTATGAAAACCAGTAAGGGCGAAATTCGATTGAGCCTTTTTGCAGACAAGACTCCTCTTACGGTTGCAAGTTTTGTCAATCTTGCCCAGAGGGGATTTTATAACGGCCTGAAATTTCACCGGGTAATTAATGATTTCATGATTCAGGGCGGCTGTCCGCTGGGCACCGGAACCGGCGAGCCGGGCTACCGGTTTGAAGATGAATTTGTCAAGGAACTGCGCCATGACCGGCCGGGGATCTTCTCCATGGCCAATGCCGGCCCCGGAACAAACGGCAGTCAGTTTTTCATCACCCATATTCCGACATCCTGGCTGGACGGTAAACACACGGTTTTCGGGACGGTGGAAAGCGATGCTGACATGGATGTGGTTAATTCAATCGTTCAGGGCGACAGTATAGAATCAATCACCATCGAAGGTGATGCAACTGCCGTACTGGAAGCGCATAGTGACCGGGTTGCAGAGTGGAATGCTCTTGTAGAAGAACGGTGTCCCGATCGCGTCGGTTGATTGCTGTTGAAGTCAGAAGCCAGGAGTCAGGATCAAGAATAAAAATCAGCAGCATAATGATTTTACATTTTTTTTTCTGGCTTTCGGCTCCTGACTTCTTTCTTCCGGTGCCTCATGCCCGTGGCTCGGACTCGGATTTTTTATTTTATCGGTGCCTTACTGCCGCTTGGTAGTTCTTCAGAATACAATGATTATTCGCCCCGCTCTTCATCTGGTGTTACATTTTCTGGTGCCCGGTGTAGTTGCCGGGGCGTTTTATTCTAAACGGTGGGTTCGGGCATGGTTGATTATGATCAGCACCATGGTGGTGGACCTTGATCATCTGCTGGCCTCGCCGGTATACGATCCCGACCGGTGCGGCATCGGCTTTCATCCCCTTCATTCGTTTATTGCGATTACCTTGTACAGTATCCTTTTGTTTTTTCCGAAAGCACGGATTGTCGCCATCGGTCTGCTTATCCATATGGCACTTGATGGTATTGACTGTCTGATGATCGGCTAGCCGGTCTGGATTATTACTGAAGGCTCTTTAATAATTAAGATGTTTATCCTGTCGGCACTACTCCAATCCAAATTCCTTGCATATTCCATACTATTCAGTAGATTCAGAATCAGTTGTTATTCTTCTGACTAAAAGGACCTGTTGCTGATGTTTGAAATGTATTTTCCGGTATCCGGAATCACCACCTACGTTTTTATCCCTCCGCTTGTTGCATTTGTCCTGGCTTTTTTCGGGGCAATGGGCGGCGTCACCGGGGCCTTTCTGTTATTGCCCTTTCAGATAAGCGTGCTCGGCTATGCAGGTTTCGGGGTTTCGGCAACCAATTTTTGTTACAACCTCTATGCGATTCCAGGAACCGTTTACCGCTATGCCCGGGAAGGACGGATGAACTGGCCCCTGGCCGGGGTCATCTCTCTGGGAAGCCTTCCCGGAATCGGTGTGGGCTATTATATCCGGGTGCATTATCTTACCGATCCCAGGAATTTCATGCCGTTTGTCGGTCTGGTTCTTCTGTATCTTGCCTGGATTATCGGCAGGAGTCTGATGAGCAAAGGGGGGAAAAAGGTGCCTCCGACTGCAGGAGCAACCATTGAGCCTCGTATAATTACTGCCCGAAGAATCGAGTATTCTTTTGACGGTCAGGACCATGGCTTTGATCCTTTGCCGCTCTTTCTCGTCGCCCTGGTGGTCGGGGTGGTGGGCGGGGCTTACGGAATCGGCGGCGGCGCAGTGCTTGCGCCGTTCTGTATTTCGGTGCTCAGACTCCCGGTGCACAGCATTGCCGGGGCCTCGCTGTTCGGGACCTTTGTCAGTTCGCTCGCCGGGGTAACGGTGTATCATTTCGGTTTCTTTTCAGGAGGGGCGCAAACCAAGGCCGATTATCTGCTGGGAGCGCTTTTCGGAATCGGCGGACTTCTGGGAGGATATTTCGGGGCAAAAGCGCAGAAACATGTTCCTGAAAAACCGATAAAAATCGGACTACTGGTAGTTCTGCTGTTTGTTTCGATCAGATATATCCTGAAGGCTTTCCTATAGGCCTGTCTGGTCGAATGAAACGGTTAAGGTTTGAATGATGAATTATTTTTCCGTACAGGCGTATTTTTTATCAAGGAGTTGGCGCAAAAGATCAGGTACAGGAGTTAAATCCTGCTTTGCAGTATCCCATAGAATTGTATCACTCACCCCAAAATATTCATGAACAACAAAATTTCTCATGGCGCGCATTTCAGCCCAGGGGATAATTTGATTATCGTTGACAATTCTATCAGGAACGTGGGTCGCGGCTTCACCGATTATGATGAAATTGCGGATAACTGCATCGACGGTTTTTCTGTCGATTGTAAATTCCTCGTAGGTCTGGCCTTCGGTATATTCTTGAATGGCTCGAATGGAGTTGAGAATATCTTCAATTCTGAAGCGCCATTCTCTTTCAGGTGACATTGATCGCCTCTCTTAGGATTTTCTCGCGGAGAGCGGGATGAAGGGCATCCCTGGTTACAAGGTCAACTTTACAATTAAAGGTATCCTGAATTACTTTTTGTAAACGTGCGAGACCAAATAGGCCGACATGACTGTCAGGTGAGAAGTTTATCAATAGATCGATATCGCTCCCTTCTGTTGTTTCTTCCCTGGCTGCGGAACCGAAAAGGAATACTTCGACCACATGAAATGTTTCGAATTGGGTCTTGAGGTCTTTTAATTTACGTATAATCTGATCCCTATGCATTCTGATCCCTCGATATAAAAAAAATATGACAATCGAATCTATTATATGAATGTATCAAAATAACAGAAAATCTCAAGCGGGTGCAAATTAAACACTTTGTATTTCAAAAATGGTATATGTCTACTCGAATTCTTTTCTGAATTGGTCAAATTCGTCACGAAGCGTTGAGAATTCGCTTTTAAGTTGATTCACATCATTTTCAAGCCCGGCAATCCTTTCATTTTCGGCGCGCACTTCAATTGTTGCCGGTTCCGGTCGGGATGTTTCGGCCTCAATCTGTGGCTCCCCGCAAAAAAGATGCGCATAACGGTGTTCCTTGCGGCCGGCAAGCCTTGGTAGTTGCGTGACGTATCCGGCATCAATTAAATCATCGATGGTTGATTCCACTTCCCCGAGATCGGCAAATTTATAGGCCCGTTCCGTTCTGCCGCGCAATTCTCCCAGGGTCTGCGGCCCACGCAGAAACAGGATCATGAGCAGTGCCGCCTCCCGGGCAACGACATTGTTGCGATCCACAAAGATCTCGGCATATTTGGGGACGCGGCTTGAGTCGCCCTGCACTGCAAGCTGCTTTTCCTTGAGAGACTCAATGCCTCGGACCACGGTTTTCTGGTCGAAAGATACAACCGGATTGCGGTTGGATTTCTGATTGCAGGCCGTGGTGAGTGCGGTAAGCGACAGGGGGTAATACTCCGGGGTGGTCATGGATTTTTCAATCAGACAGCCCAGGACGCGCGCTTCAGCATCATTTAATTCGATATCCATCTGTATCTTTTCGCCTCAAGATGAAAGATTTTTTAATATGACTAATTCTCTTATCTGAATGTATCAAAGTTGAAGAAAAGCACAAGCCGGGCAAATTCCAGGCACTTAAAATAGTTTGAAAAAGATAGGCATAAAATGCAGTTCATGAATTCCTTCAATAACTTCAAGAATTCCAACAAGCCATATAAACCAAAGTGCATCAAAGATATGTTTTCTAAATACTTTAGGGTTGACCAGATATTGAGACGGTTCAAGTAATAGTGATATTTTTGGGAAAAAGGCCGGGGTTTTATTGAGATAATCATCAAGGGCCTGTTTATGAATTTTTCGAAGTTCAATTTCCTCGCTTTTAATAACCAGGGGGTAATACAGGGTGAAGAAGGATATGATAATCAACGGGATGAACAATGTCTCTGTTGCTAATCCGCAGCCAATGCCTCCAAGAAAACTGAAAAAGTACAGAGGATTGCGACACATGGAATAAGGCCCGTGAATCACCAGGGTATCCAATTTGTAGCCGGCAATATAAAGAGAACACCAGAGACGGCCCAGTGAGGCGATTCCAACAAGAAAACAGGCAGAAACAAACAGGGATATTTCGACAACAGGATGAGTTGTTTCCCAGATACTTGTGGAAAAAAGTACCATAAAAACCAACAAAGCGGTAAAGCCAATGGAAACAGGAAGGCGAGCCTTGAGTATTTTTGGCTGGTATTTATTCATTTCAATTCTCCAGGTATAGATCACGCTATAGAGGCAGGTCGGCGAAGAAAGCTTTGGATATTTCTACTGGTGCTTTATATGAAAGAGATATCTTACCACTTATCAAAATTTATAAAACTATCGATTTTGTTAAATTCCTGAACCTTCATTTTGACCGACCACCGGCCGGTTTTTTGTTTGTGTTATCTTATGTTCGAGGGAAGAACTGGAAGGAGGGCCGGCAGGCATGGCGGTAGTTTTTTATACCCCAGGCCCAAGGTGCCGATTTTGATCAGCTACTGGTATCCGGGGAAGAGGTTTTCGACTCAAAGCTTACGTTGATGTTAGACAGCACAGCGGCAGGCAGATAATCTTAGTGTCGAATCAATCTATCCGGTTGGCGTTGGATTTGTCGAGATGCTCCGAAATTTGTTCAGATACAAGGATGATCAAACAGGTTTATGAATCAGCCTGTTTTTTTAATTGTAAACATCTGGCATTCCATGTCGGAATTAGTAAAAACCACGATGGAGGGCATGCGGGAGGATTTGAAGCCTATGCCCCTGCAACCGTAAGGGTGGTCGCTTTCATGGGTGATATAAAAATGGACGCATTGAAAGCAGTTGGGATGTTTGGTGTTCTTTTCTTTCATGGATGCAATAATTGCAGATGTTACTCCGGATTCGTATAGCTTTTCAGTCCCTCAAGGAGGACGAATCTTCCGAGACAAACGACCTCGCAGGGGAAACTCTGCACAAAGAGCGGATTGTCGCAAAGCCCTCCGGAAAGATAAAGTTTTTCGGGAGAACCGGCAAAGCGGAAGGCATTGATGGCGATTCCCTTCACAAACCTGGCAACCGCGACATCAACCGGGATATCATTAATCACCGCATCAAAAATGTGACTCATGCCCAGCACGCCGCAGGTTACTGAAAAAGCCCGTTCAGGCACACGAATTTTTTTGAAATCAAGCTGATAATAGCGCTCAAGAAGTTCGATGGTGAATCCCATTGATGCGCCGCATTCGGCGTTCCAGCCCATGTCCTTGATCCGGCGGTTTTCATACTGGACGAATTTGAGGTCCCGGCTGCCGCAGTCAAGGAGGACGAAATCCTCTTCGGGGATCAGCGCTTCGCCGCCTTTGGCAAGGGCGGTGAGTTCGTTGACATACTGTCCTGAAAAGCGTTTGCCGTTATGCCCGGTACCGTAGACCACCCGTGTCTCTCTGGGAAAATCACTGGCAGCAATGATTCGCGGCTGGGCATCGGCCTCCTGGTCAAGGAATTTGCAATACGATGTGCCGAAGTCACCAAGTATCATAATGCCACTCCGGTGAGTTCGAGGAATGCCTGGATCTTGGCCTTGGCGCTGCTGCCGGCGCTGAAATCCACATCAAGATACAGGCCCTGGGGGTGGCGGGTTGCCAGATGCCGCGCCAGAGCGGTTTTGGCGCAGAATGACTGAGCAAAAAACACGGTGGGCACCTTGGGGTTATAATGGGATTCCAGATTTATGTTCGCCGGGGTCTTGTTTTCCATACACCTGGTCCAGCCGTAGATATGGGTGGTGTCCGGGAATAAAGAGAGAATGGAGAAATCCCGGGGAGGTACACCCCAGAAACCTGCGGCGGGTTTGCACGCCGGAAAATTGCCGTCAGCAGGGTTTGCTGATTTCACGCCTTCAGTTATTGTTTTAAATTTTTTCAGCAGATTCATCCTGGTGCGGCAGACGGGAGTTCCGAGATCAATCATATCTTCATTGGCAGTGCGGATCACCGGGATGTTGACGGTTTCTTCGAGAATCGTTGCCACATGATAGGCGGCGTCGCATTTTCCCGGGCCGACATCAATGATAATTGCATCGAGGTTCAGATGCAGGCCATTGAGCATAACCGTCCTTAAAATGGCGCAATACACCTTCGGCAGATAAGCGGTGGCAGTTTCAATGTCGGCCTTGGTGAGCAGCGCATCAAGATCATGGATGACCACCTGCCGTTCATTGAGGAACCGGATGAAATCTACCGGAGGGATGCCGACAATGCCGACGTTTTTGAGGCTTTCAGTGCGTATCGGCAGGGTCGAAGGGTTATGGATGATATTCATTGTAAAAGGCATTATACCTCTATATGTCCTTGCGCTTAATCATAACAAGCCCCAGGATGCAGGCAATGATGTGGAGACTCCATGAGGCAATCATCGGCGACAGGTAGGTTGCTTTTACAAGGGATTGCGCCGCACTCCACCATCCCCAGGCCGCAAAAGCCAGACCGCAGCTGGCCGGGATTGCCAGCGCCAGGTCGCGGCCCTTTTTCTGCTGAAACGCCAGCAGCACCGGAATGCCCAGGAAAATCAGCGGAAAGCCCAGGAAAATATAGGACAGCCGCTGGTGAAAATCGCTCCATGCCAGTTGGTCGTCATGCAAGGCATTTAATTGCGCCTTTTCATAAAGCTGCGTCAAAGACATTTCGCCTTTTTTATAATCTGGAAGGAAGAAGTCTTCGGGGCTTTCCGGAAGGTCCAGTGATAATTGTTCAAAGGAAGTTATTGTATAATCGTCGGTGGCAGTTTGTTTTTTTGTGAGGCCGTTTTCAAAGAACCAGGTTCCGTCTTTCCATTCAGCGGTTTCGGCGTTTATCAACAGGCTGAGGCGGTAATTTCTGTCAAACATGCAATAGGCAAAATCCCGGAATTTGCTGCTCTTTGGATTAATTCGGGTAAATGAATAAATCCCGTCAAGTCCTTTGTAGTAACCATAACCGTCGTGGTAAATACCTTTGGGAGCGATGTCTCTGATGTCTTCGTACCAGATCTTGTTGGTGGCGGTCAGGGTTGAAGGCAGCACCCATTGCCCCATGGCCATTGTGATAAGGGTGAAAAGCAGAGAGGAAAAGATCAGGGGGCGGACGATGCGGCTCACACATATGCCGCCTGCGTTGAGCGCCAGGAATTCGTTATTACGGTTGAGAAGTCCCAGGGTGATCACCCCTGCAAGCAGAATGCACACCGGAATGAGTTGATCAAACATCAAGGGGATTTTCAGGAACAGATATTTAATCACCAGGCTTATGGGTTTTTTTGCGGCTAAAAAGTCATCGATTCTCTCAAAAAGATCCACCAGTAGATAAATGGTCACAAGAGAGCAGAGGACCAGGAAGAGCATCCTGGAAAACTGTCCGAACAGGTAGCGGTCCAGAAGCTTCAAGAGGAAGTCCCCTGGCGATGTGGGAAAAGGGACAGGATGTTTCTCATAAGAAGAAAGATGCTGTTAACGATTATGCCGGGATTTTCCCTGGCAACTGTCCGAAGAAGATATATGGCAAGGAGCGTGAAGATGATATTAGGGGTCCACATTGCATAAATGACAGGAAGCGTGGCGTTTTCACTCAAGCCTTTAGCTGCGGTGAACAGAATATAATACAGGAGAAATGAGCCGAGTCCCAGGCTGAGCCCAGGTTGACGAGAGCCCGGACTGGAGCGGAGAAGGGCCAGGGGAAGGGCGATCAGACTGAGGATGAAGCAACCGACCGGCAAGGCAAGCCGTTTATGGTATTCGATCATCAGGGGAATGCCCTGCGGGGTTGATTTCCCCAGTCTTTCAGCCTCGGTATTGAGCTGGGAAAGGGTCATTCCTCCCTTGCCGATATTGGTCAGCGATTCACCGGCAACGGATTCTGGCGTTTTGAGCGGCAGGTTGAGTCTGTACTTTTCAAACCGGATGGTCTGGGTGGTATCATTTTTCGTAGCGTGGATGCTGCCGTCTGTAAGCTCAAGGGTAAGGTGCATTTCCTCTATTCTTGCATCAAGATTGCCGGTTCGGGCGATCACGGTAAGGGGATTTTTTTTGTCGCGCAGATCTGAAACATAGACCCCGTTCCACTCTTTTGTCTCCGGTGTTATCTGATCGACATAGATCACCACATCATTTATCTGGTCACTGAATTGTTTACCCTGCATGCCCTTGTCGATTTTTTCTTTGGCGAGTTGAAAAAGCATTTTTTTCATTGCCACGGTTCCCGAGGGAATCAGGTAGGCTGAAGATAAACTGGTGAGCGCTGCGGTTGAAAGGGCGAAAATGATAATCGGCGGCAGCATCCGGTAAAGGCCGATTCCCGCTGTTTTGAACGCAAGAATTTCGTTGTCATCAGACATCCTGGTGAATGCGACAATTACTGCGATCATGCTTGACATCGGTATGGAGAAAAGAAGCAGGTTGGGCGCGAGATAGGCGCAAAGACGCACGAAATCCGCAAGGTCAATACCGAAACCGAAAATCGTATCGAGAAACTGCATCAGTCTTCCGAGAAAGAGAATGCCGTTTATGATCAGGATGCTTGCAAAAAAAGGCGCAAGAATTTCAGTCAACAGATATGTGAAAAGCAATAAAGGCATAGATTTTATTTACCATAAACAGGTGGCTTTATCATTATTTTCGAGTGGTCAAATACAAATGTAAAAAAGTGAAATCCTTTTATATTTTTCTGCATTGGTGTAAACAGCGAGCGGATTGTCACCTGCAGGAAATTAATCCGTATGGTATCATGGCAAAGGTATGGACTGAAGGCTGTTATTGTCAATGTTTTGCAAGGGGGGAAAAATACCGGGCCAGGAAAAATCCAAGGAACACCATGGCGATACCGAAGGAGTTGGTCACCAGGATATAGGTTATAGCGGTTTTCCATTCCCCGACCTTGATCAGCTGTGTGGTCTCTCGTGAAAAGGTGGAAAAGGTGGTGAACCCTCCGAGGATACCGGTGAAGATAAAGAGCCGCCATTCATTGGAGAGTTTTGTGCCTTCAAAAAGGCACCAGAGAAAGCCGATGGCAAAAGAGCCGAGAAGGTTCGCCGCCAGAGTGCCTGCGGGAAACTGCGGGCCGCTCACCCTGGAGACCAGATTGAAAAGGGCATACCTGAAAGCGCTTCCCAGTCCGCCGCCGATCATTATTGCGATTATTTTGGTCATTAGTTACGGACGAGTATGAGATTGAAAGGATGTTGAATTGGTAGTAGTCATCATATAAAGAAATCCCTGCAAAAAGACTCGACTATACTGTAAAAGGGCTCATTCCACAACGTAACAATCCTATGCAAACAATCCAGCCATTAGTTGAATTACATATTGTCGAGGCGGTCCCCCCGAGTCTGAAGGATAACACCGGCGATCTGGATCGGTTGAAAAAGGCCCTGAGCTGTGAGAATGTTCGGGTGCCAAACCGGAGGATTGCCACAGTTGCCGGTAAATTTCGCCAGGCCGGTTTCCGAGGTGCAGCAGTGATTAATGTCTTGCCCGGCGGCCGGGAACTAGTGGATTTTCTCCCTGAAGTTCCCCCCCAGCTGGTCGGCATGGCTCTCGATCTCGGCACCACCCATCTTGAAGCCTGTCTGGTTGATATGTTGACCGGAGTTGTTCTTGCCAGAGGAACCATTGAAAATGCTCAGATTGAATACGGCGCAGATATACTCGCCCGGATCCATTTTGCTGCAAAAAATAATGGGTTGGCGGTCCTTCATGATGCGATCATCACATGCATCAATGAGCTTGCCGATGAACTTGCGGTAAAGATCGGCTTTGCAGGCACGGATATCAGGGCAATGAGTGTCTCAGGCAATACAACCATGACGCATTTTTTACTTGGCCTTGACCCCTATCATCTCTGCCGCGAGCCTTATATCCCCGTGGTGAATATCCCGGAGCCGTGCATGGCCGAAGAGCTTGGTCTTAAAATCAATCCTGCTTCGCCAATATGGGTTCTGCCCTCAATCGGCAGTTATTTCGGAGGAGACCTGATTTCCGGGATTATTGCGTCCGGGCTTGATGAGCAGGAACATACTAGTATGCTCATCGATGTCGGCACCAATGCAGAAGTTGTGGTGGGCAACAGGGAGTGGTTGATTGCCTGCGCCGGCGCTGCCGGCCCGGCCCTTGAAGGGGGAGTCGCCAAAATGGGAATGCGCGCCGGTCCCGGTGCTATTGATCAGGTGTCAATCGATAAAGATACGAAAGAATTCCGTTACCGGACCATTGGTGACCTGCCGCCAAAGGGGATTTGCGGTTCGGGAATCATTGATCTTGTGGCTGAGCTCTATTTATCGAGAATGATTGATCTTCGTGGAAAATTTCGAATTGATGCGGCAGGTGACCGTTTAATCAAACAGGGCGACGGATTTTCGCTGATCGTGGCCGCGGCTGAAGATTCTGCAGATGGAAAACCGATTACTCTGAGCCAGGTGGATCTTGATGCGCTGATGCGGTCCAAGGCGGCGATGTACTCAATCCTCAGGACACTCACCAATCAGGTTGGTACGGGTTTTGATCAGCTGCGCCATATTTATGTTGCAGGCGCCTTTGGACAACATATCTCTCCCCGGCAGGCCATTGTTCTCGGCATGATCCCGGACCTGCCCCTGGAAGTGTATGTGCCCATTGGCAACAGTTCGCTGGCCGGCGCAAAAAAAATTCTTCTCGAAGAAGGTGCGAGAAGTAGAAGCGTTGAACTGGTAAAGAAAATTACCTATGTCGAATTAAACGTCAATCAGGAATTCATGATCCGTTTTTCAGGGGCCAGGTTCATCCCCCATACGGATCATAACCTCTTTCCATCAGTGCCTTTTTTTGAGGACAACTAAGAATTATACCTAAATTGCCACCGGAATCAGTATGTTTGCATAAGATTGAGGAATATGGTAAATAGTGTTTTCAAATAAATAATCGGGCAGGGGTCCGGTAATTGTACCGTAAGCCGTAAGCAACGAGAGTTGCCCGGCCTTTTTTTTTATGGCTTTGTTCCGGTCTTTTTACAGACAAAAAGACCGGGGATACCCAGGTGAGACATGTGAAAAAGAAACAAGATTCGGTACCGGTAAATGTTCTTATCCGGAACTCCAAAAAGACCGCGAAAGAACGCTTGCGAGAGTTTTTTGAACTTTTTGGAAAGGAAGACGAAGTTCTGGTAATTATCAATGCAGATCCGGATGCTGTTGCCAGCGCCATGGCAGTGAAACGACTCCTTCGGTATCGCGTTAAAAGTGTAGTAATCGGCTATCCAAATGAAATCAGGAGGTTAAGTAATCTGGCGATGCTCGATCTTTTGAAGATCCAGCTTGAAAAACTTCAGGGATTGAAGCTTAAAAATTTCACCAAGAAAATTATCCTGGATTCTCAGCCAACGCATCTTCCCTGTTTTGAAAAAATCAAGTTCGACGCGGTTATTGATCATCATCCCCCGACAAACGGCTGGACTTCGCCATTTGTCGATGTAAGAAAGGATTACGGCGCCACTGCTTCCATGTTTGTTGAGTATCTGCGCGCCGCCGACATCAAGCCCTCGGTTTCACTGGCAACGGCTTTATTTTATGCGATTAAGGTTGATACGCAGAATTTTGAGAAAAAAGCAAATCTCGCCGATGCCATCTCCTTCAGGTACCTTTTTAATATAGCCAACCAGAATCTGGTAAGGAAGATCGAGCTTTCCGAGCTGCGGCTTTCCGAGCTGAATTATTTTAAAACCGCGCTCGCCGCGATGAAGGTGAGTAAAAAACGCCTTTACGCGCATGTGGGAAGGGTGAGGAATCCGGATATCCTGGTGATAATTGCTGATTTCTTCAATCACGTCCATCAGGTTTCCTGGTCGGTGGTCTCCGGGATTCATGGAGAACGACTCGTGGTGATTTTCCGATGTGACGGCTACAAGACAAATGCGGGTAAACTCGCTGAAAAAACCTTTGCCAAATACGGTTCTGCCGGTGGTCATCGTGAAGCTGCCAGAGCAGAAGTGCCTCTTAAAAATCTTCTTGCGGCTGATGAAGATTTTACCACTGACACCTTAAAACGCTTGACAACAAAACATATGTAATATTCATTGGTTATAGGGTGTTGCGTTGTTGCCCCTATGTGATGATTGATGAAATCGCAGAAAGACTGATTTCATCGAGTTATTGCCTTATTAGATGTTGATTTTGTTTGGTGGACCTTTTACTGCAGAGACCTTTTACGAGCCTATTTAATTGTGATGAAATCG
>JAHJIY010000044.1 GCA_018823175.1 Pseudomonadota bacterium | reverse complement strand
TATTGACACTTCGGGCAATTTTTCCATCGCCACCCCAAACCTTTCCTATTCGGGAGTAGGGGTTATCGGAACCATTTCGGAAGCCAGCGGCACGGCCAACGACGGCACGGTGACCGGCGGCGCCATGCTTACGATCAATTTCAACGCCAGCGCCACCAATGCCATCATCCAGGAACTGACACGCGCAATCGCTTATCGCAGCACTTCAAACAATCCCACGGGGACCAACACAACCCGCACCGTTACTTTCACCTTGACCGATAAAAATGCGGGAACCGGAAACGATACGTCAACCATCACCATCACGCCGCAGAACGACCCTCCAACGGATATCGCCTTGGACAACGCCAACGTCAGCGAAGAACAGCCGTCCAACACGGTGGTCGGCACCCTGACCATTACCGATCCGGATAATTGATCCGATGGAAATATGAATAGAGAAACGAATTTATAAAGAACAGCCTCTTTGGCAAGACAAGGGGATTGAAGCAGGTGGGAGGATAAAATGAAAAAAGCGGCCGGTTTATTAATCATCCTGTTGGTATGTATGGGAATGAGCACAAATGTTACCTGGGCGGCGTTTACGCACACTCTGGAAAATACCGGATGTGGCGGCGGACCGTACCCGAATAACGCCCTGTTCCAGATCGTCGGGGACGAGCTGCGCACCAACGCCGTCATCCAGCAGGAAGATTATCCGGCAGGCTGCACCATCTGCATCCGCACCAATGACGGCGCAGGCGGGACCTATGACGAGGAGTTCGTCATCACCATCAACAATATTCCGCCTTCGGTCACATCCATCGTTCGCGCGAACGGTAATCCCACCAACGCGGCCACGATTGATTTCACCGTCACTTTCCGGGAAAGCGTCACCGGTGTCGATACCGGTGACTTCTCCCTGACCACCGGTGGTGGAATTGCCGGGGCCTCGGTTGACTCCGTGTCCGGTGGCGGCACGACCTATACCGTGACGGTCGACACTGGTATCGGGTCCGGCACGATCCGATTGGATCTGTCCGACAACAATTCCATATCGGATGGAACCGATTTCCTGGGGCCGGGGGATGGAAGTTACGTGGCTGGTGAAGTTTATACCATCGACAAAAACGCCCCGGGGATTACTTCGTTTACGAGGCTGACGCCGGCTTCCAGCCCGACTAATGCCGATAACCTTATTTTTCGGGCCACTTTCGACCAGGACGTGCAAAATGTCGATGTCGCTGATTTCAGTGTCACCGGTACCAACGCAACTATCACTGGCGTGGTGGTAGTAACCGCGAACACCGTTTTCGATTTAACGGTCTCAGGCGGCGATCTGGCCGGCCTGAACGGGGTAGTGGGGATCAATGTCTCCGGGACACAAAACATCACTGATTCTGTGGGAAATCCCCTCCCGGCCGGCGAACCAGGGACGGACGAAACCTATCTGGTGGACAATACCGCGCCAAGCGTAACCTCGATTGATCGAGCCAATCCAACCCCGACCAACGCAAACTCTGTCAACTTTATTGTTACCTTCGATGGTTTGGTCAATGATATCGAAACCGGTGACTTCGTGGTGGCAACGACCGGCACGGCCAGTGGTTCGGTCAGCAATGTCTCGGCGGCGAGCGGTTCCGTCGTTACCGTCACCGTCAATACCATTGCCGGCGACGGCACCCTCGGTCTGAACTTCGATTTCGACGCCCTGGATAATATCCTTGATGCCGCCGGCAATGCCGCCACCGCAGATTCCACCGGCCAAATCTATACCATCGACAACACGGCGCCGACCGTCACCATCAATCAGGCGGTTGGCCAAAACGATCCGGCAACCTCCACCCCGATCAATTTTACCGTCACCTTCAATGAAAACGTCACCGGTTTCGACATTCCGGCCGATGTAACCTTGAGCGGCACCGCTGCCCCAACCACGGCGGTGATCACCGGCACCGGGCCGTACAATGTAGCGGTCAGCGGCATGAGTTCCATCGGCACGATCATTGCCGAGATCAATAGCGCTGTAGCCCAGGATTTGGCCGGCAATACCAATGCGGCGTCCACCTCAACCGACAACCAGGTCACTTACACTCCGCCGCCGCCTTCCGTAACTTCCATCAATCGAACGAATTCCAACCCGACCAACGCCGCGAGCGTCGATTTCACCGTGACCTTCGATCAATCGGTCTCCGGCATCGATATCTCGGATTTCAGCCTGGCAACATCCGGCACCACCGGCAACATCGCTTCGGTCTCCGCCGCTTCGGGCTCATCGGTCACCGTCACTGTAAATACGATTACCGGCGACGGCACCCTTGGATTAAACATGGCTGATAATGACACTATCGTGAATGCTTTAAGCAATCCGCTTGGCGGGGTGGGCGCGGGCAACGGGAATTTTACCGGACAGTTGTATACCATCGACCGGGTTGGGCCGACGGTAACCAACGTTTCCGCCACCACCGCTGATGGCACCTATTATATCGGCGACACCATTGATATAACGGTTCAATTTGACGAGTCGGTGACTGTGACAGGCGGCCCGCCAACCCTGACCCTGGAAACCGGGGCTACGGATGCGGTGGCCGATTACAGCTCCGGCAGTCCATCCGCCACCCTGACTTTTACCTATACCGTCCTGCAATCCCACACCAGTGCGGATCTTGATTATCTGAACACCGCGGCCCTGGCGGCTGGCGGCGGTACGATCCGGGATGCCCAAGGCAACGACGCCGTTCTGACCCTGGTCGCGCCCGGCGCCGCCAATTCCTTGGGAGCGAACAAGGCCCTGGCCATCAACGGCACTCCCCGGTTGGTGATCAATGAAATCGATTACAACCAGGGGGCAACGGATACCGCTGAATTCATCGAGATCAAGAACGTTTCCGGCGCAGCGGTTATTCTCAACGGCTACGCCCTCCTCCTGGTGGACAGCGCTGCCGGTCCCGGGGTCTATCAGACAATCAATCTGGCCAACGTCGCTCTCGCCGCCGGCGATTATTATGTGATCTGCAATACCAGCGGCTCAACAGTCGGCAACTGCGATCAGTCTGCTTCTCTTGGCGATGATTTTATTCAGGACGGTTCACCGGACGCTATCAAACTGGTCAAAGGCATTGCCGCTCTTGATACCGTAAGTTATGACGGGGACACCGCCGGATATACGGAAACAACCGGCGCCCCGGCGGATAATGATATTTCGAATACTTATGGCCTTTCCCGTTTCGCCGATGGCCTGGACACCAATGATAACAGTACCGATTTTACCTTGCGCTGCATTAGCCCTGGGGGAACCAACAGTAACGTGGCGCCTCCGGGTGTGTGCAATAACTCGCCAGTCTTCACCGGTACCCCGGCGATCAGCGGCAGTCCGATCGTCGGCCAAACCCTGTCTCTGATCAACACCGCAACCAGTGATCCCGACGGCGACCTCGTCACTCGTTCCTACCAGTGGCAGGCCAACGGCGGGAATATCGGCGGTGCGATTAATGCCACCTATCCACTTACCGTTGGTGATGCGGGGAAGACCATCACCTGCGCCGTCACTGCCGATGACGGTCAGGGGCAGGGGAACAGCACGGTGACCGTGATTACCGCCGGAGTGGTCGTCCAACCCGATAGTGACGGCGACGGGGTGCCCGATGGCTCCGATCTTTGTCCGGGCGGCAACGACAATATCGACATCGACAACGACGGTATTCCCGACGGCTGCGACCCTTCTCTGCCCTTGCCGCTCTATACGGTTATCTCCTCGGCAGGCGCCCACGGCACCATCAGTCCACGCGGTAATCTGATCATGACCGAGGGGGATAGCGCCGTATTCACCCTGACCCCGGAGACCGGCTATCTGGTTGCGGTCTTGGACAGCACTTGCGGCGGGACCCTGACCGACACCATCTTTACCACAGCCCAGATCATGGACAACTGCACTGTTACCGCCACCTTCGAGCTGATCCCTGACCGTGACCAAGACGGGACAGGTGACTCTGATGACGCCTTCCCCGACGATCCGGCCCTGTTTGAACTGGGGATCAGCCAGGTCGATTTCATCAGGGTAGACGGCGGCGACAGCGCGGCCAACCTGGTCGATGACAAACCCAAACTTGGAGTGGTTTACCAATTCAGGGCGACCATCGATTACCCGGCGGCCGGCAATATCTGGCTGCTGCTTAACGGTTATCCGCAAAAGATGAACTGCGGACCGGAGCCGGTTGATTTTAATGGCTTGGTTGAATGTACCTTTGAGACCATGCTCGGCCCGGCCGGCAGCCAGCGCTATCAGGTTGAAATACGGGAGATGACCGATTATAACCCGGCAATAGAGCCACTGGTCAAAAGTAACGAGATCCCGGGTCCGGCCATCGAACTTTTAAACGGCTCCAATATGGTGGGGCTAGCCAAGGCCCTGGCCGATATAGGTCTGGAAGACCTTCTAGGCAGCAACCAGATCTCCGGTTGGCTCTCCCATGGTCTTTCCACCACCGGCAACAACGGGGAATTTGAGCTTTACGACAACAGCCGGATTAACACCCCGGGCCATGGTTACTTTATCAAGCGACAAAACCTGGCGACTCTCCCCGACTTGAGCCAATACCCGGAACACCATCAACCGGAGTTTGCAATTGAGATCGTGCCGGGCTGGAACATGATCGCCAACCCATACGGCGGGCAAGTTCTCCTGGATAAGGTCAAGATCCAGCGCAATGACGAGAACCCGGTCTCCTGGTCTGAGGCCTGCGCCGCAAACTACCTGGTCAACGCCATCTATTCCTACCAGGGTGACGATTGGGGTAAGATATACAATTTTGAAAGCGAAGGCGGCTCACCAGAGGCCCGGATCATCCCCTGGCTCGGGTACTGGATTTACGTAGTCAGGGATGACGCCGGATATAAATTGATCATCCCCAAACCGACGGGAGAATAGAGACTGATAAAAGGAATGGGTTTTACTATTTATACCACAAGGGCATAAGTTTCGTTTGAGCCGACTAGCGGCTCAACTCAGCTTTAATGAAGTTAAATTGAGAGGGGCAGTGTGCAACTTTAGTTTTGCGCTCTGCCTGCCCAGGATAAAAATATAAACATGACGGCAACATAAATTGAGACAACCACAAGATCCGACTCGACCCCATGTCAGTTATCTTTAGCTCAGCCGTGCAGGTAGTATCGAACAGATCGACGAGGAAGAAATACCAAATAATACCGGCACAACAATATCAGTACCGCAAACCAACCCGTTCCCTGACCAAATCGAGAGTAACCGTCGCCTTTTGTCGCGCCTTGTCAGCCCCCATCTTCAGCACATCCCGAAGATAGGCCTGATCACCGGCCAGCCGTTCCCTAATCTCCCGGGCTTCGCGAAAATATTCCCACAAGAGATCGACCAGTTCCAATTTGATCTTGCCGTACATCGCGCCGCCGTTGACATAGAGATCATGAACCTCCTGCAGGCGATCGGCCGGGGCAAAAAGTTTGTAGATGTTATACAGATTACATTGCTCAGGGTCTTTAGGATCCTCTACCGGGGTGGCATCAGTGACAATGGCCATCACCCTTTTCTTCAGAGCCTTCTGATCGAGAAAGATCGGGATGGTATTACCGTAAGACTTGGACATCTTCTGGCCGTCAAGACCGGGGACGGTGGCCAGATTGTCGCTGATAATCGGCTCCGGCAGAACAAAGGTCTCACCAAAAGTATTATTAAATTTCAGGGCGATATCACGGGCCACTTCCAGATGCTGTTTTTGGTCCTTGCCGACCGGCACCTGTTGCGCCTGATAAAGCAAAATATCCGCCGCCATCAACACCGGGTAGGAAAAAAGACCGTGACTGGCTTCAATTCCCTTGGCGACCTTGTCTTTAAATGAGTGACAACGTTCCAGAAGCCCCATCGGGGTCAGGGTGGAAAGAACCCAAGTAAGCTCGGTGACCTCGGACACATCGCCCTGCACCCAGAACACACAGCGTTCAGGGTCAAGACCAAGGGCGATAAAATCAGCCGCCGCCCCCAGAGTATCAAAGACCAGTTGCTTCGGGTCATGCACAGTAGTCAGGGCATGGAGATTAACGATAAAGGCGTACAACTCACTTTTGTCCATATTATCGATCATCGATTGCATCATACCGAAATAATTACCGATATGAAGCTGGCCCGAAGGTTGAATACCAGATAGAATTCTCATTTCGTAAAACTCTCTTCTTTAATTATGAACCTGAAATAAACTGAACTGGATAATTAACCACAAAGAAACAAAGAGACAAAGTATTTTTATTATAGCCAAGCAACTCGCCGGACAAAAAAATAGGGGGCGGAAAAAAACTTCCCGCCCCCCTAGTAATCAGCGTAAATATCAATCAACTACCGAATTATTTAACTTCCTCATAATCGGCATCAACCACATCGTCATCATCTTTCTTGCCGCCCGCCTCACCGGCACCGCCGGCCTCATCAGCGCCGGGCTGAGAGCTGGTAGCCTGAGAGTACATGATCTCGGCCAGTTTATGAGAGGCCTCGGTCAAGGTCTCAACTCCTTTCTTGATCGCCTCGGTATCGTCACCTTTAATGAGTCCCTTCAGGCTCTCAATTTCCTTTTCCACTTTACCCTTAAGCTCAGCGTCAACCTTATCGCCGAGCTCCTTCAGGCTCTTTTCGGTGGCGTAAATCAAAGAATCGGCATGGTTTCTGGTCTCGACTTGTTCCTTGCGTTTTTTATCTTCATCGGCATGGGATTCCGCATCCTGCTGCATTTTCTTGATCTCCGCCTCGGACAGACCGCTGGAAGCGGTTATCTTGATCGATTGCTCCTTGCCGGTCCCTAAATCCTTGGCCGAGACATGGAGAATACCGTTAGCATCCAGATCAAAGGTAACCTCAACCTGCGGCACACCGCGCGGCGCAGGAGGGATCGAGTCCAGCTCAAAACGGCCGATCGACTTATTGTTGGCTGCCATCTCGCGCTCACCCTGCAAGACATGGATGGAAACCGCCGGCTGGTTGTCCGCTGCGGTGGAGAAGACCTGACTTTTCTTGGTCGGAATCGTGGTATTCTTCTCGATCAGCTTGGTGGAAACACCGCCCAGAGTCTCGATGCCAAGAGACAACGGCGTAACATCAAGCAGCAGAACGTCCTTGACGTCTCCCCGCAAGACCCCGCCCTGAATGGCGGCACCGATCGCAACTACCTCATCGGGATTAACTCCCTTATGGGGTTCCTTGCCGAAAATCTTCTTTACCTTGGCCTGCACCATCGGCATTCTGATCATACCGCCGACCAGAATTACCTCATCAATTTCAGATGCCGAGATTCCGGCATCTTTTAAAGCAGTCAAGCAGGGGCCTTCGGTCCGGTCAACCAGATCACCGACCAGAGTTTCAAGTTTGGCCCGGGTCAATTTGACATTAAGATGTTTGGGGCCGGAGGCATCGGCGGTAATAAAAGGCAGATTAATGTCGGTTTCCATGGTGGTCGACAGTTCCATCTTGGCCTTTTCCGCCTCTTCTTTCAAACGCTGCAAAGCCATTTTATCTGACCGCAGGTCAATGCCCTGATCACGCTTGAACTCATCAGCCAGCCAGTTGACGATCCGCATATCAAAATCTTCGCCGCCGAGAAAGGTATCGCCATTGGTCGATTTAACCTCAAAAACACCATCGCCGATCTCCAGGATGGAGATATCAAAAGTACCGCCACCCAGATCAAAAACCGCGATTTTCTCTTCACTCTTCTTGTCCAGACCGTAAGCAAGGGCGGCCGCAGTCGGCTCGTTGATAATCCGCTGAACATTCAACCCGGCAATCCGGCCGGCGTCCTTGGTGGCCTGACGCTGGGAATCATTAAAGTAAGCCGGCACGGTAATAACCGCATCGGTCACCTCTTCGCCCAGATAATCTTCCGCCGTCTTTTTCATCTTGCCCAGGATCATGGCGGAAATTTCAGCGGCAGCATAGTTCTTGCCCTCAACCTCAACCACCGCGTCGCCATCCTTACCTTTGACAATTTTAAAAGGACTCAATTCAATGCTTTTTTTAACTTCCGCATCGGTGAATTTCCGACCGATCAACCGTTTAATCGCAAACAAAGTACGAGAAGGGTTAGTAACCGCCTGCCGCTTGGCGACCTGACCGACCAACCTTTCCCCACCATCGGAAAAAGCAACAATTGAAGGGGTCGTCCGATTACCCTCGACATTAGGGATAACTTTTGGTTCCCCGCCTTCCATTACAGCCACACATGAATTTGTTGTGCCCAGATCTATTCCTATTATTTTACTCATGATTACAGCTCCTTAAACTTATATTAAAAAAAATAATCCTTAATAATTTCCGTTATTCTTAAACATCGCCCTTGGAGACAACTACTTTGGCCGCTCGCAACAACCGATCTTTGAAAAGATAACCCTTTTCATATTCCTGCAAGATATTCTGTTCCGGCACTTCCTTACTCGACTCCATGACCATGGCCTCATGGAAATTCGGATCAAAGGGCTTGCCGACACTCGCCATCTGGATCAAACCAAATTTTTCAAGGGAAGAAAGCAAACCCTTCAGAGTCATCTCCACCCCTTCCTTAAGAATCGCCCCGCACTCAGGATTATTCTGGTCCTGGCTCAGGGCTCTTTCCAGGTTATCGACCGCCGGCAAAATCTCCCGGAGCACACATTCTTCGGCATATTTGAGAGAAGTCTCCTTTTCCCGCTGGAGCCTCTTTTTAATGTTCTCAAATTCAGCCGCCGCCCGCAGAAGTTTGTCCTGGTTTGCCAAAGCTTCCTTTTTGGCATTTTCCAGTTCGATCAATAATTCATTTTTGGACTCACCTATGCCGGCCTGCGCTTCCGGCACTTCCTGCGACCCGATTTCTTCCGGTTCGCCAAGGGTCTCGGTCATAACCTCTTCCTTCTGTTTATCCTTCTGTTTCGTCACTCAGCCCTCCTCGTGCGACTGAAAATAATATCTCGTCAGTTCTCGCCTTTTGCCGTTAACCAGGAATCAGACAAAAACATACATTTTTTTACAACTAAGTTGAGAGCAACAATAAGGATACCCCTTTTAGTTGTCAACCCGCGAAACACAATTTGACCAGTTACATTATTTTCTGATAGTCTCTAAGAATAACAAAGGATTAAAGAGGACAAGCGAGGCTTTATGATCAATAAAAAAGACATTATTTTTACATTATTTATCTGCACCATGTTCCTGACCCGGACTGCCTGGTCGGAAATGAGACCGGTAAAAAAAATTCGAGCCGGTATTCCTCCCTTCGAAGTCATCGAAAAAGTTGTCCGCACCAATGACAAAATGATGGTCAAAAAAGAGGCGATCGAAGAGAAGGAAATTACTCCTGCCACACCTTTCCTTGCCTGGGTCACCGACACTGATCCCGAAATTGAAGCCGCCATGCTGATTGATGATCCGAACAAATCCAGGCTGATCTACCAGATAAGAACTCCCGGCGGCCAGATTGAATTAGCTCAGGGATCAATTGATTATGGCATTTGGCAGTTGCATGCCCCGGTCCTGCTCATCACCGGCAACACCGCCAGTCACGCCTTGCACCTGTTCATGCAGGGATACAAACACTTGAGCGTAGAAAACCAAAAGGCACTAGATGGCCTGAAAATACCGCTGAAACACGATAATAAGGACGAAGACTTCTCTCTTCGCCTGAGAAAAAATGTCGAGGCCGGCATTGACTATCAAATAAACCTCGCGATGGAGCGTTATCAGGAGCGGATTGCGGACGGTCGTCTGACCGTGGTGGGCAGTGTGCTGGACCTGGCCAATCTGTATGGCCGGGGAGCCGGCAGACATCTGATCATCAGAGTCAACAACGAAAAAGAGCCAGCCAGGATAAAAGAAATGCCAATCATGAGCCGACTTGATCCTCGCTTATTAGAGAGAAACATCGGCCGGGACGTAAAGATGAAGGGAGAAAAGAATTAAGAAATTCAACTAGTTTCCATCCAGAAACGGTCTTTTTCGTGAATCTCTGCATCAAACCGCACAGTTGCTTGTGCGGCGTACCCATGTACGCCTCCGGGCAACTGTTTGTTTTCCTTGACCTTCTCGAAAAATCCTCGTTTCCGAATTTGAAACAACAAGTTTCCGACGAACCACAATAAAAAATGCGGATGCCCGGCTATACTTCAAGTATGCCGGGCATCTGAGCGAACCAAACGATGTTACCAACTTATAGATCAAGCCGAAGCCGTATACTGTTTGATCGCATCCGCCATATTATTGAAAATCATCCGGAACTTTTCCTCGTTCCTTTCAAGCAATGTAACCCTGAACCCCTGCATTTCCGTGGCAAAAGAAGAGAGCGGCACTACGCAGATGCCGGTCGCTCCTAACAGGTAATAGACAAATCTTTTATCCGGCGCGACCCCCGGCTTATTGACCAACGACTCCACATGTTCCCGCACCTCTTTATTGTCGATCGGCAGAAACTGCTTATGGTTGAGCAGCCCTTCTTCAAAGGCCACACTCATATAGAAGGCGCCGTTGGTCCGATTGGCGATCACCCCGGCCACTTTTTTCAGGCAGTCATAAGCGATATTTGAATACAACTCATAACGCTTGATCCTTTCCTGCAGATATGGCCGATATTTAGGATGACTGACCAGACTAGGCAAAGCCTTCTGGGGCAAGGTGGTGGAGCAGACCTCCAGCATCTTGGCGTTCAAAATAGAAGCCACGTATTTTTTAAACATCGGATCCCGATCGGCGTTATAGACCTCGATCCAGCCACAGCGGGAACCGGGCCAGGGCATTTCCTTGGAAATACCCCGCATGTTTATCGCCGGCACATCACCGATTATATCTGACAAGGGCACGGTGGTCTGTCCGTTATAAATAATATTCTGGTAAACTTCATCGCAGATGAGAAAAAGATCATATTTGCGGGCCAGCTCAACCATGTGGCGCAAGATATCCTCAGGATAAACGGCGCCAGTTGGATTGTCCGGGTTAATGATCAAGATCCCGGCCACCGCCGGATTATATTTGATTCTTTTTTCCAGATCATCAAGATCGGGATACCAGTAGTTCTGGGGATCAAGCCGGTAGGTAACCGGCCGGTCACCGGCATGGGCGGCTTCCGCCGAAGAATGGGTGGTATAGCTGGGAGATGGCACAACAATACGGGCCGTACGTTTCAACATCCCAAAAACCTTGCTGATCGCATCCCCCAGACCGTTAAAGAAGATAATATCATTAGAACCAATCTGGACGCCGCCCCGTTTATTGACCTCCTGCGCAATAAACTCCCTGGTCTCTAAAATGCCCCGGGTCGGGCAGTAGCCATAGGACAAATCATCCATTGCAAATTTGGCCACCACCTCTTTCATCCAGGTTGGAATTTTCTCACCTTTGGCCACCGGATCCCCGATGTTTTCCCAATAGGTTTTTATGCCCAGGCTCTGAAGTTTTTCTCCAACCTCAACAATATTACGAATCTCGTAAGTCAACTCACCGGCGCCAATATGAACGATATCAGTTCGCATGAACCATCACTCCCATCGATAAAATATTCTGCTTATTTTTAAAAAAATTTAATCCCTTTTCACGGACAGACACAACCAAAAAGAAAAAATATCTAACACAGGGTCAAGCCATAGTCAACAAACCGTTAATTCTTCCGGGGAAAAAGCCGATGTGATATAATAGGAAAAGAAAACCAGTAAGGTTTGTCGGTCTCGGAAAAACATCGCGTCAATTTCCGGTGTCGGTCAGTTTCCTGTTCCGGCTTCCAACCAGTTCGGCGACTTTGATTTTCTGAGAAGCCGACAAACCTATCCCGCAAACTGCATGGTTCGGGTTTGCCTTGTTAAGGCCAGTAATCCTGAAGATGCTCCGCCTTCCGCAATTCAGGCACACTGTCATTTTCGGCAAACCCGTCATCAACATGGGGAGGGTTTGCAATGTCGGTCTGGCGTTTTTCGATTGTTCACAACAAAGTTTATTACGGAGAAAAGCAAAGAACAAAACTGACCAAACGGGGGTGCAACGAGCCGTTCAAAGACCGTTACTGGTGTCCCAAGCAACAATGGTTCCGCCGCGCCCCATGCCCGTTTATCAACCAGCGGGAGTGTGAGAATTACATCAAGATGTGCGGATGCCTGTAAAACAGCTCGGCTAAAATCACACCCACGGGAAAGGGCCGTCAGATATCCTGCGATTCAGAACCAGCCGGCTGTTCTTCCTGATCATCACCTGTTTTTGCCGACAGAGCCGCAATATCTTCAAGCCTGATTTCACGGACCGCCTCGGAAATCGACAAGGAAGCCCGGGTCGCCACCTTACGGTCCTGTAATGATGGCATGGCAGGGGCCAAGGCGGCGGACCTGACCTTCACCATTTTAACCATCGTTGCTTCCGGGGCCATCTCTTTTGAAGTATCAATCGCGACTTCTCCCGCCACGGCATATCTCCTGCCATCAGGCCCCTGCACATATTCAAACGAGGCTCGACTGATGGCCAGAGAGCCGGCGGCCGCCAGATGCGCCCGTTCATGGGCCCGAATATTAAGATCGGCGGACTTCAGCTGGGCCAAAACAATCTCATCTCTATGGCTCAGAGATTCACCGGCTGCTCCCTTGCGTTGGTCAGTCTCTTTCTCTTGACCGGCCGATTGGTCCGGCTCAACTATCCCACTCTCACCATCTTTTGTTTCCCCGGTTTCTTTACTGTCACCCCTGATACTCGTAGACTGCTTGACGTAGGCCCGAGCACCGCAGACCCCACAACTGCCGCAAGAACATCCCTCCGCCTTAATGGGCCGATTCTTCCACCAGTTTCCCTGCTCAAAAGTATCCGCCGGACTTTCTCCCTGCCTGCTTTTGACAGGGCTAAATGAAGACGGCGCGCGATCAACTTCCCGGGGCATGATCAAGGCGGAAATATTTTTGATGATCCCTGTAATTGACATAAAAACAGCTCCACAAAATTAAAAATATATTAGTCCAAAATAGTTATCGGTTATTTGATTATTTTCCTTTAATTTTTTCGCAAAAAAAAAGAGGAGCACCATATTCTGGCGTCCTCTTTTTAACTGAGTTGAGTCCAGCCCTAGCTGGTCTCAAACGAAACTTATACCCTTGTGGTGTAATAAAAAACCATTTGGCAATAAAGATATCCCTACCTTCTCTCCTCCAGCGGCACAAACTTCCTCTTCCGGGGACCGACGTAAATCTGACGCGGCCGCCCGATCTTGGAATCAGGATCATCCCACATCTCTTTCCAATGGGCAATCCAGCCCGGCAGCCGGCCGATGGCAAACATTACCGTAAACATATCAGTCGGAATACCGATAGCCCGATAAATAATCCCGCTGTAGAAATCGACATTCGGATAAAGGTTTCGTTCAACAAAATAAGAGTCATTGAGCACCACTTCCTCGATTTCCTTGGCAATATCGAGCAATGGATCACCCGCCATCCCCATCGCCTTCAAGACATCATCACAAGTTTTCTTGATGATTCTTGAGCGGGGATCATGACTCTTATAAACCCGGTGACCGAAACCCACCAGGCGAAAAGGATCCTTGGGATTTTTGGCCTTATCAATATACTTGCGATACTTTCCACCATCGGCGAGGATATTCTCGAGCATTTCCATGACCAACTGATTTGCCCCGCCATGCAATGGTCCCCAAAGAGCGCTGATCCCGGCCGAGATCGAAGCATAGATATTGCCCCGGGCGCTACCGACCATTCTGACCGTTGAGGTTGAGCAATTCTGTTCATGGTCACCATGCAGAATCAACAGTTTATTCAAGGCATCGACCACCACATCATCAATCAGGTAAGGCTTAACCGTGGAGTCAAACATCATATTCAGGAAATTAGCGCAATAAGACAGATTATAACGCGGATATACCAGGGGATAGCCAATGCCCTTTTTATAGGAAAACGCGGCAATAGTCCGTATTTTTGAAATCAATCGGGCCGCCGTTATATCAAAGGTCTCCAGCGGATTGGTAGTCTCCGGGTAGAAATTACACAAGGAGTTCGCCATGGATGAAAGAATTGACATCGGGGCGGCATTTGAAGGAAAACCATCAAAGAAATGGACCATATCCTCATGAATCAAAGAGTGCCGATTCAGCTGTTCACTAAAGCCGCCCAACTCAGTAACCGAGGGAAGATGCCCATGGATCAGGAGATAAGCCACCTCAACAAAGGAGCAATGCTCCGCCAGATCCTCAATGGAATACCCCCGATAATTCAAGATTCCCTTCTCGCCGTCAAGGTAGGTGATTTCGCTGCCGCAGGCCCCGGTGTTCATAAAGCCGCTGTCCAGAGTAATATAGCCGGACTCCGCCCGCAGCGAACGGATATCAATGGCTTTTTCTCCCTTCTTACCGACAATGATTGGCAAATGGTAGACCTTGCCACCTATTTTCAATTCAGCTTTTTCATCAGTAATAAATTTATCAATCATAATAAAAACCTCTTAACATCTAATTCGATTCACATGAACCAGCAAAAGCATATGGACATAACGCGTAACCGCCGACTCCGTTGCCTATTTTACTGAATATATTATTGCGCCCGGCAAGGCGTAGTGAAAGAAAGGAGCTAATCGTTTACTATACGATAAACACGTCTTATATTCAAGGGGCGCGAAGTAAGCAGTCAACCAAATCCTTTAAATTTAAACCGGAAAAACCAATGATCACAGAACAAGCCGGATTATACCGGCTACGGATGAACAAGTTCAAGCACGAGGTAACCATTTATCCGGTTTCCTGTGAAAAACTGGCCAAGGGCCGCAGCGATATCGACTGGCTGCAGGCAGTCCTGGCCGGTGGGGCAAAAATAGTCCAGTTACGCGACAAGGAATCAGATGACCGCACCCTTTTTGAAAAAGCGGCAATCTTTCGCCGGGAAACCACCAGGGCCGGCGCTCTGTTTATTGTCAACAACCGGTTGGACATCGCCTTATTGACCGGAGCGGACGGCATTCATCTGGGCAATTCAGACATTCCGGCCCAGGAGGCCAGAAGACTGGCTCCCGATCTGATTATCGGCGTTTCGGCCAACACCGAGGAGCAGGCCGCCACTGCCGCATCAAGAGGGGCATCCTACTTTAATATCGGCCCTCTTTTCCCCACCAATACCAAAGAAAATCTCACCACCTTTCTGGGGCCGGAAGCGATTAAAAAATTCTCCGCCCTCTCCCCTTTGCCATTTACGGTAATGGGTGGGATCAAGCTTGAACACGTACCGGAACTGACCGACCAGGGAGCGCAACGCATAGCCGTAGTCACCGCCCTGACCATGGCCGACGATATAACCCTTGCGACAGAACGTTGGACGGTTGCCATATCCACAGGACTTAAGGGCAAGGACCACCCAAGTTCACCCCAAGACCACTAACTTCACAGGACCTGAGGAACTTATAAATGACACTTTCAGAAAAAATAAAAGAAATCAAACTACTGATGCAGTATGCCGCCCCGGAAGAGCACCTTAAAAAACTAACGGACCTGGTTGAAAGATACGAAACAGATCTGATTGCCTTAAACGTCTTCCATAATTTTTACAGCTACCTGCCGGAAGCTGAGAACGACGGTATAAAAATCATCAGGCAGCTTAAAAACCGCCAGGGCGCTTTTCTACTATGCGCGACAACCAATATCGATGATTACCTCTATGTCTCGACCAGCGAAGAAGCAATTTTTCTCGGCCCTTTAAAAGAAGGAATCAATGACCGTGAAGTCCTTGATTATTTCGGCTTTACCGACAACAAGAACTTCATCGAAAAATACCGGGACCTTGCCGAATTCCCGGTCCACATCCCAATTGCCCTAAACGCCGGACTCTGCCCGATCTGCGCGGTGGCAAGCGGCGAGAACCATACCCTGGGCTGTCCGGTTGAGATCTGCCCCTGGTGCGGTGGCCAACTGACCAACTGCGCTTGCAAATTCACCAAGTCTGGTCGCAAAGAAATCAGTCGGGAGTCACACATCGACTCCTTTGAGGAAAAACTAGAAAAGAAAGGGCGCATCCCCTTTAACCCGGGAAAAGACCTGCCCGGCTTTAACAAGCTAAATACGAAAGTGACAAGTAACGAGTAAATAGTAACAAGTTTTTTCACTCGTAACTGCTCACTTGTCACTCGTCACTTTTCTAAATCACTGTCCCTTTTCAAGGTACTTATAAAATTGAGAATCAGACGAGATAATCAACCTGGTATTCTTGCCAATTGCCTTTTCGTAACTTTCCAGACTCTTGGAAAACCCGTAAAATTCAGAATCCTGACCATAGGCCTTGGCATAAATTCCAGCCGCCTCGGCATCCGCCTCACCCTTGACCTCTTTGGTCTTCCGATAAGCGGCCGAGGTTATTTCTTTAAGTTCCCTTTCAACCTTACCAAGGATTTCCGCCTTCTGGCCCTCACCTAAAGACCTTTTCTCGGCGGCAATTCTTTTGCGCTCAGAGATCATTCGCTCATAGACTTTAAGGCGGACCTTCTCAATATAGTTGACCCTTTTAAACATGACATCAATCAGCTCAATCCCGTACTGCGGGGTGACCTTGGAGGCCGCCTCGTGGATCATGGTTAAAATCTTGTCACGGCCAAGGGTTATCTTCTCACTGGCCCTTTCCCCGGTCCGGGTCATATTATCCGGAGACCAATCGGAACTGCGGATAATTTCCACCAGATCATTCTTATTAACCAAGTCGCGGACCGTACCGTCGATGATATCATCAAGGATGGTCTGGGCGCGAGTCTGATTATTGACCGCCTGCAGGAAAACAAGGGCATCGACAATCCGCCAACGGGCCGTGACATCAAGGTAAACAAAGGTTTTATCATTGGTGGGGATCTGGTTTGGATCTCCATCCCAAATCAGGATCTTCTTGTCAAAATATGTCACCTTCTGAAACAACGGCTTCTTAAACTTCAACCCGGCCGTGATAATCGGTTTTCCAACCGGTTTACCGAACTCGGTTACGACCGCCTGCTGTCCTTCCGGCAGGACATAGATGCCATCCCAGGCGATAGCAATGGCAACAAAAACCAAAATTATTATAAAAGTACGAATTATCTGATTCACGAGATCTCCTTGCGCGATAAAAATCGCGATTAACTTATTCCTCTTCCGTCACGCTTTTATTTATTCCTGGCCTCGCCCACATTCAACAAAGGAAGCAGGGAACGCTGTTCCTTGTCAATCACATAGATTTCTTCAACCGAGGGCAGAACCTGCTGCATGGTCTCCAGATACATCCGTTTCCGGGTAACTTCCTTGGCCAATTTATACTCTTTCAGGATAGCCAGAAACTGTGAGGTATCGCCCTTGGCCTTGTTCACCCGCTCAACCGCATAGCCATGGGCCTCTTCCAGCACCCTTTTGGCGGTACCGCGGGCCTTGGGAACTTCACGGTTATAGGTTTCCTCCGCCTCATTGACCAGTCTTTTCATATCCTGATCAGCTTCGTTGACTTCATTAAAGGCCGGTTTTACCGTTTCCGGCGGATTAACATCCTGCAGCTGCACCTTGACAATATCGACCCCGCTTTCATAATGATCGAGAGTTGCCTGCAATTCCCTGGCCGTGGTATCGGCCAGAATTTCACGATTACTGAGCACATAATCAAAATCCAGATTGCCGACGATCCGGCGCATGGTCATCTCGGAAACATCCCTGACCGCTTGCCGAACATCCCCCACCTTGAACAAATAGTCCACCGGGTCTTTAATCTTGTATTGAACGATCCATTCCACATCAATGACATTGCGGTCTGCGGTCAGCATCAGGGACTCATCCTCAAAACCACTCTTGGCAAACTGGGAGCGCTGGGCGGCCTTGGTCGTCCGAAAACCGAAGTCTTCTTTACGGACGTTTTTAACATCAACCTTGATCACGTCATCGACCAGGGGAATCTTGAAATTAAGCCCGGGATCAGCCAGTCGGGAAAACTCTCCAAAGCGCAGCACCACACCCTGTTCCCCGGGTCTGATCGTGAAATAGGCCGAAGACGCGACACTAAACAGCATGATAACAATGATGACCAGGGCCACCTTGCCGATTCCACCCCAGACACCTCCGGAACCGCCGGATCCAGGAGAACCGCTGCCGTCTCCACCGGAACCACCCGGATTTTTTGGTCCCTCAAAGGCATCCTTGAGTTTTTTGATCAAGATCGCGATCAGATCTTCCGGCGATGTCGGCCCTTTGTTTTTCCCCCATTGGGGTTGTTGATCATCCCATGCCATTTTATCAGGCTCCTTTATTTTTTTATGTATTATCAAAGATATAATATGCAAAATATTAGATTGCGGTTCAGCCATCAAGAATTTAATCTCCCAGATTAGCCAAACATTTTCAAGAGTTTTTAATTACCAATGGCCAGATGCCAGGCGCCATAAACGACCAACAGACAAAACGTAAACATCACGAATTGCAGCGGCCCGGAGCGGACTATTTTTGTTAGAGACTGCCACTTACCGATAAGCAATCCCATCGTCAGTCCAACCACCGCCCCCCAGAGATGGGCACCCAAATCAACCCTTTCGCCACTGGAACCCAAAAAGGCCAATAGCCCTATCCCGGCGCCCAGGGGCAGCAGAAACCCTTTCAACCCTTTGCCAAAGCCAATCTGTAGTCCGCTAAGCATGCCGACTGCGGCAAAAACTGCGGTAGAAAAACCAACTGAAATATGCCCCGGACCACGGAAAACAACATTAAGAACATTGCCCAACGCCCCGCAAAGCATGATTAACAACCAACCAAGACCGACCCCAAGCTGTCGACAGAGATAATGGACCAAAATACCGCCGATAATCAGATTACCCAACAGATGAACCGGATCAGCATGCAGGGTAAGACCGGTGATCAGACGCCACCATTCGCCGTCGGTCAATATCCTGAGACTATTCACCGAACCCTTGGCGAACCAGATACTTTCATGCGCCGCCGGGCCGGTCACCCCGTAGAAAACCATCAACATGCCCATGACCAAAATCGTCGGCGGGTTATGGGCTGAATGAAGGATGACCGTGTCAACCGTCGAATCCGGCGGGGGCCAATTTCGGTTTTCCTCCTCGGAAACCATCAACTCCCGCCGAGACTTTTCTTCATACGCCACATCGACCATGATCCGCCACAGATAATCATGCTGCACTATAAGATGTGGGATATTTGCGGCCAAAAGGACCAGAGACCAGGCTTCCGCCTTTTTATATTCTTCGGTTTCACCGGCCACACCGGTCATGGGAGAATGAGACAAAAGACAAACCTTTCATGGGATGTTCTACTTGAACTCTATCAGTAGAGTTTGATTTCTTTAGCCATACCATGCAGGTCAATCTATTCAGTGCCAACCTGCCGGGATAAAAACCACTAATGAATCACTTTAAGCATGAATTTCACCCTGCGGGTATAAGTTTCGTACGAGCAGACAAGCTGCTCAACTCAGCTTTATACCACAAGGGCATAAGTTTCGTACGAGCAGACAAGCTGCTCAACTCAGCTTTATCATCTTCGCTCGTTGCAACACAACATACTTTGACGTGAATATCCCGGACAGAAGGTAAATCCAGATGCCTTGACAGATCAACAAAAGACCATTAATAAACGGCTACACGGAACTTACGGGATGAACAAAGTCTTTAACTTAATTACCAAAAAACAAAAAATTAATAAAAAAGTTAATTAATAAGGAAAGGAAAATCTCGAAAAAAAAAGGTGGTGCCGAAGGGGAGACTCGAACTCCCACATCCATACGGACACTAGACCCTGAACCTAGCGCGTCTACCAATTCCGCCACTTCGGCACAACGTGAAGAGGCGACTTTATTTTTTTCGGGTACATTTGTCAAGAAATTTTATCGGCCGATCGATTTGATTTCTTGATTCCCGATCCAAAATGACTTTTCAGAATATTTTCGGAGAATTAGCTTGATGAAAGTTTACCGCAGCCTGGCTGAGATAAAAGAAAAACTGACCAAACCATATGTCACCATCGGCAATTTCGACGGAGTGCATCTCGGCCACCAGATCCTGTTCAGCGAGGTAGTCAACAAGGCATACAGCAACAAAGGCACCAGTGTGGCGATTACCTTCGATCCCCATCCCCTGAAAGTCGTCCGGCCGGACATCGGTCTGAAGTTAATCTCGACCCAAGAGCAGAAACTGGAACTGATCCAGATGGCCAATATTGACGTGCTGGTCATCATCCCCTTTACCAGAGAGTTTGCCGCTACTCCCGCGCCTGATTTTGTCGATCAGTTATTAAACAGGATCGGGATCAGCCAACTGGTTGTGGGCTACGACTATGCCTTCGGCAAAGGCCGCCAGGGCGACATCAGCTATCTCAAAGAACAAGGAAAAGAGAAGGGCTTTGAGGTATCCGTGGTTGAGGCCTACTATGTTGAAGAGATGCTGGCCAGCAGCACCAATATCCGTAAACTGGTGACCGAAGGCAGAATGCGGGATGTAAAAAAACTGTTGGGCCGCTATTATCAAATCAGGGGCGAGGTCAAAATCGGCAAACAACGCGGCGGCAGCCAGGTCGGTTTTCCCACCGCCAACCTCCATATCGCCGAGGAGGATCTCTGCCCGAAACACGGGGTTTATGTAACCCAGGTCATCTATGACGGCAAATGCTACGGCGGGGTCTTGAACATCGGCCACAACCCTACTTTTGCCGAGCAAGACGGGGCGTGCCCGATCTCGGCCGAGACCCATATCTTCGACTTTAATCAGGACATCTACGGCAAACCGATCAAGATCAATCTGCTGCGCCACCTGCGCGGCGAGCAAAAATTCCCGGGGATCAAGGAGCTTTCAGCCCAGATCGCCAAGGACATTGAGGAGGCCAAATCCGTTCTGGAAGAAGCCCGGAAAGAAATACTGCTCTCTTGCGAAGACCAGTTTAACCATTGAGTCAATGGGGTTATTTTGACTTAATTTTGTCAATTAATTTCTTCCATGAGCCTGAGGTGGCACTACAACAACCCTTTCCGCCGCAGCCACCATCACTCGTCCCTGCAACCACGATCTCTTCCGCCCCCGGCCCTGCAACAATAATAGCCGGATACCCCAGAACCGTAAGCAGAGCGGCAACCCCTCCCTCGTCCAGAGAAGGATCGTGCCTGAGATAAATCAACCCTTTTGCCAGATCAGCCTCCATCCCGAGATATCCCGCCAGGGGCTGCAGCCTGCCACCTATTTTAAGCAGACAGGAGGAACAGGTAAGATTCTGCACTTGCATGGTGGTTACCACCAGTTCATGATTTTCCGCCGCCGACAAAGGGCCGGTTATTAAAAGAAAAAAAACCAACAGGGATACATATCTTTTCATCTTCATCGCTCTCTCCATCAATAAGTTTAACTTCGAATATGATTAGAGCAAAGGACATGCCAAGCCTCAGCGGCCATCCTTAATTTGCACCAAAACCCTTTATTTATCAGGTAAAAAACAGAATCAACGACATTTCTTAAGGAAGAATCAAATCAAACAACCCACCTAATATTGAAGAATATTCTTCAGCCAAATTGAGAATATTCTTCAATACAATGATCCATTATGGAAAAATTCCCGTATTCAAGGGGTCTCCGGTAGTGGCATAAATATTGCTCAATAAACCAGCCAAACACCGTACTGAATTAAATTGATTTACGGCCCGAGGTTTATTGTAAGATGAAAAGAGCGCCGATAATTAAAAACAGAAACAGGAGCCATAACCGGATGCCTCAGCCAAAATACATACTTTTAGCGATCATCATCCTGATCTCGATCTGGCCCGGCGTTTCACCGGCCGCCAACGATAATCCGCAACCGGCTCCACAGATCATTACCGGTCCCAGCCTGGCCGACCTGATCACCACCGCCTACACAAAAAATCCGGATATCCTGGCGGCCAAGGCAGAATGGCAGGCGGAGATTGAACTGTACCGAATCACCACCGCTTACCCTGACCCGCAATTGATGGTGACCTATTTCAATGAACCGATTGAAACCAGACTCGGCCCCCAGGATTGGAGTGCCAACCTCTCACAAAAAATACCCTTCCCCGGCAAACTGTCAAAGGCCGGCGAGATGGTCACGGCCGACATCAGAATTGCCCGATTAAATCTGGACAAGACCGTCCGGGACACAATCACCGATCTTCGCCTGGCCTTTCACGAACTTTTCTACATCAGTAAGGCCCGGGAAATCGCCCTGGAAAACAGCAAACTCCTGGAACAGATCAGAAAACAAGGGGAGACGGCTTACGCCGAGGACAAGGCGGCCTTGATTGATGTTGTCAAGGCCCAGTCGCAAACCGCCCAACTGCAATATGACCAGTTGTTGCTGGCCGAACTTGCACAGACCGAGAAGGCAAAAATCAACGCCATCCTTGACCGGCCGCCGGACGCGGCAATCGGCATCCTGGTTCCGGAACCGATCAAAGAATTAACCTACAGTCTGGAAGAAATTTACCGGCTGGCGGAAATAAATCAGGAGGAGATAAAAATAGCCCAGGAGAACATCAACAAGGCTGAAGCAGGCAAGGATCTGGCAACCTATCAGGCCCTGCCCGATTTTACGGTAGGGCTATTTTACGCCGGGATCGGCGAACCGGACACCGCCAGTAAACCGATAAATGCCGGCCAGGACGCCATGGGGATCCAGGCCGGGATGAACATTCCTTTATGGTATAGCAAAAGCAGCGGCCAGATCAATCAGGCCAAGGCTAAACTGAGCAAGGCCAAAGAAATGAAATCTGCCCGGTTAAACAAAACAAAAGCCAATATCAGTCAGGTCTATTTCCGGCTCAACAACGCCGGACGCCTGATCAAACTATACAGCGAAAGTCTGCTGCCGCAGGCCACCGCCGCGATCAGCACCGCGGAGACCTGGTACCGGGAAGGCCAGGGCAGTTTTTCTGATTTTATCGAAACCCAGGCCACCGTTTACAATTTCCAACTTTCTCTGGCCCGGGCCCAGGCCGACTACGGCAAATATCTGGCAAAACTGGAGGGGCTGACCGGCCGGAAACTGACCACCGCCCCGGCCGAGGCACAGAGATGAGATTATTATTTTATGTCATCATCGCATTTTGCGCCTTATCACTCCCGACCCAGACCATGGCCGGATACGGCAAGTTGCGGCAGGAACTGGATAACTATCAACCGTCAGCGCTTTACTCGTCTTATGAAAAAGAGGCGGCAACGACGAGTAAAAAATCATCGGCCAACATATTCAGATTTAGCAAGATGCATGGTGAGCCGGTAACCGGTCAAATACCCCAGGAAAAACGCCAGGACTACGAGGCCGACCCGTTTTACCAGCCTGATCCCCAAAAATTAATCGCGCTCATGCCGGCGGCAAAAGACTCGACCCTGGCCGGACAGATTCTCGCCAAAGAATTAAACCTTGAAGATCTTGAGCTCCTTACCTTTCTGCGAAATCCCTCGATCAAAGCGGCGGAAAACCGCTTGACGGGAAGTATTGAAAACTTTTCACAAATCGAAAATCTCGACGCGATTCTGGCGCAATACACGGCCTTCACCGAGGCCTTAATGAACGGAGTCGGCCCGATGAAAACCGGGCAACCGGCGAAGACGACCTTTCCTTTCCCTGCCATTACGGCCTTAAAAGGCGAAGTGGTCACCCAGGAAGTCCTGCTGAAGTATAATGACCTGGAAATTGCCAGACGCTCTGCCCTGACCAGTGCCCGCCGGGTTTACTGGAACCTGGTCTTCAACCGGCAGGCCCAGGAGATAACCACTACTATGCTGACCCTGCTGCGCCGTCTGGAGTCAGTGGCCACCATCCGCTACGAAGGGGGAATGACCGGTTTCCAGGATGTGATCCAGATCAGGATCAATAAAGAAAAAGAATCAGAAAACCTTAACACCTTGCGCCAGATGCAAATTAATCTGGCGGCACAGATTATTGAACTGACCAATCTCTCCCCGGACCAGACGATTGCGGAACCAATCTCTAAAACAGCCGGCCACGAGATTCCCGAAATTTCAAACCTCTATAAACTGGCCGACCGGCATAACCAGGAACTGGCCAAGGCACGGGCCAGGATCACCAAGATGGAGAAAATGATCGAAATGGCTGAGACCATGATCCTGCCGTCCTTCACCCTAAACCTCTCCCGTTACCAGGACAGCGCCATAACCCAGACCGGCTCGGGCGCAATGGCCGAACCCTTCGCCATCACCACCCAGACCACAATGGGCGCCGGACTGCCAAAATCGGCCTGGTTTGGAAAAAATGACAGTTACCTGAACCAGACCAGACAGGAACTTGCCGCCGCCCGCCATGATCTGGAAAAAACACAAGCCATGGTCAAACGTAAAATAAGGGAAGCCTGGTTCAAACTGGACCAGGCCAATCGGGAAAAAATACTTTACGGCGGCAGTATCGTCGGTCTATCCCAGGCCGCCCTTGATGTCTCCACCAACGGGTACGAATCCGGTAAAGTTGCTTTTGCCGATGTCATCAGCTCCTATACAAACTGGCTGACCAACAACCTGACTCACGAGAAGAAACGCGCCGAACTAGGCATCGCTAACGCAGAGCTGACCGAAGCAATAGGCTACCCATTTTGAGGAACAGCAAATGTTGAGTAAAGAAACCTTTGACAAACTGTTAAATTCCGCCAGAAAAGCCCCTTTAAAAGCGCTGATTATTACCGCTTTGCTGGCCCTTGGCGTGGCGGGCATCTTTGGCTATTTTATCGGCTCGGAAGGCAACGCCCCCGATCAGCACGATCAGCACGATCATTCCGGCCAGGCCCAGGCAACTCTCTGGACCTGCGGCATGCACCCCTGGATTATCAGCGAAGAGCCCGGCCTGTGTCCGATCTGCAATATGGAACTCACCCCCAAGCTAAACGACGATACCACCTCCGACCGTGGGCAGAGCAAAGAACGCAAGGCCATCTACTGGCGCGCCCCGATGGACTCAACCGAAATATACGAGCAACCGGGGAAAAGCAGAATGGGGATGGACCTGGTGCCGGTATATGAGGATGAAATTATCGGCGGGGTTGAGATCAAAATCGACCCGGTAACCCAGCAGAATATGGGGCTGCGCACCACACCGGTGGTCAAGGGGCCGCTGATCCGCTCGATCAGAACCTATGGCCACATAACCTTTGATGAAACGCAAACCGCCATGATCAGCCCCAAATTCAGCGGCTGGATTGAAAAAGTATATATCGATTTTACCGGTCAAGCGGTAGAAAAAGGCCAGAAACTTTTTGACATCTATTCCCCGGAACTGCTCAGCGCCCAGGAAGAATATCTGGTGGTCTATAAAAATCTGAGCTTATCGGCAGGAAAACAGCAGAACGACTTGCTGGCCTCGGCCCTCAGACGTTTACAATACTGGGACGTCCCCGAAGACCAAATCCGGGAGATTGAAAAGAGCGGTGAAGTTAAGAAAAATCTCACCATCCGCTCGCCATTTACCGGCGTCGTCACCATGAATAAGGCGACCGAAGGGGTCTTTATCAAGGCGGGTACCACCCTCTACCAGATTACCAATTTAACCAAAATTATTGTCGAGGCCCATATTTTTGAATACGAACTACCATGGGTTGCGGTCGGCCAGGAAACGGAAATGACCCTGCCCTATTTGCCGGGCCAGGTCTTTAACGGCAAAGTCACCTACATCTTTCCCTATCTCCAGAAAAAAACCAGGGACGTGGTTTTGCGCCTTGAGTTCGAAAATCCGGGCCACACCCTGAAGCCGGACATGTACGCCGACATCAAAATCAAGGTCGGTCAAAAAGGTGAAGGACTGATCATCCCTTCCGAGGCGATTATCAGGTCCGGCGAACGCAATGTTGTTTTTGTCGACCGGGGCAACGGCAAATTCTCCCCCCGCGAGGTATCTCTGGGGCTGGCCCTTGATGATGGCCAGATCCAGATCTTAACCGGCATTGCCCCCAATGAAACCGTGGTGACCTCCGGCCAGTTCCTGCTTGATTCCGAATCAAAGCTCCAGGAAGCGGTCCAGAAAATGCTGGAAGCCAGGAAACCAGAGTCGGCAGTCAAAGAAGCGCCGAAAGAAAAGAAAGATGATTTCTTTAACGATTCTGCCCAGAAACCACCGCCCGCCAAGGAAGATGATTTTTTTAAGGATATGTAATTTTTGAGGTGGGTTGAAGGTTGAAGGTAGAAGGTTGAAGGCTGAAGGCTGAAGGTAGAAGGTAGAAGGCTGAAGGTAGAAGGCTGAAGGTAGAAGGCTGAAGGTAGAAGGCTGAAGGTTGAAGGCTGAAGGTAGAAGGCTGAAGGTAGAAGGTTGAAGGTTGAAGGTTGAAGGCTGAAGGTAGAAGGCTGAAGGTAGAAGGCTGAAGGTAGAAGGTTGAAGGTTGAAGGTTGAAGGTTGAAGGTTGAAGTATAAGGCTAAAGGGATAAGTGATGCAAAAAAATTGCGATTTTCTATCATTCGGACATTCTCCAAAAACCCTTCTACCTTCTACCTTCTACCTTCTACCTTATACCTTCTACCTTCTACCTTATACCTTATACCTTATACCTCCTTACACCTTATACCTTCAGTCTAAAGGAATAACCAATGATTGAAAAAATAATCGAATGGTCCATCAATAATCGCTTCATGGTGATTCTAAGTACGATTTTTGTAATCATCGGCGGCATTATCGCCATGATCAATATGCCCCTTGACGCCATCCCCGACCTTTCCGACGTTCAGGTTATCATCCTCACCGATTATCCGGGCCAATCACCACAGGTCGTCGAAGACCAGGTGACCTATCCGCTGACCACTGCCATGCTCAGCGTCCCTTTTGCCAAGGTGGTCCGGGGCTACTCCTTTTTCGGCCTCTCCTTTGTCTATATCATCTTCGAGGACGGGACCGATCTTTACTGGGCCCGTTCCCGGGTCCTGGAATACCTCAATTTCGTCTCCGGCCGACTGCCGGCCGGCGTTGTCCCGAGCCTGGGACCGGACGCGACCGGAGTGGGCTGGATCTATGAATACATCCTAAAAGACACCACCGGCCAACATGATCTTCAGGAATTACGAAGTCTGCAGGACTGGTACCTGCGTTATGAACTGACCGCGGTCAGTGGCGTTTCCGAGGTTGCCAGCATCGGCGGCTTCGTCAAACAATACCAGGTGGAAGTAGACCCCAATAAGCTCCTGGCCTACAACCTGCCGTTAAGCAAGATAAAAATGGCGATCAAAAGCTCCAACAGCGATGTGGGCGGCAAGCTGATGGAGATGGGCGAAACCGAATTCATGGTGCGGGGCCTGGGCTATATCCAGTCGGTGGCCGACCTGGAAAAAGTCGCGGTGGGCATGGACGAAAACGGCACTCCGATTCTGCTGAAAAACGTGGCCAATATCAATCTCGGCCCCGACCTGCGGCGCGGTATTCTGGAATGGAACGGCGAAGGAGAAACCGCCGGCGGTATCGTGGTCATGCGTTTTGGCGAAAATGCCCTGGAAGTAATAAAAAACGTCAAACAGAAACTTAAAGAACTGGAAAAGGGACTGCCCGCCGGGGTGATCATCGAAACCGGCTATGACCGATCGACCCTGATCATGCGCGCCGTTGACACCTTAAAGAGCAAACTGGTCGAAGAGATGCTGGTAGTGGCGCTGATCTGCATCATTTTCCTGCTCCACTTCCGTTCCGCCTTTGTCGCGATCTTCACCCTGCCGGTGGGGATCCTGATCGCTTTTCTCGGCATGTACTCACTGGGGATCAACGCGACGATCATGAGCCTGGGCGGCATTGCCATCGCGATCGGCGTCATGGTCGATGCCTCGATCGTCATGGTGGAAAATGCCCATAAACATCTGGAAAAAGACAAAGACAACTTATCGCACCGGGAAATAATCAGCAAGGCGGCTAAGGAAGTCGGCCCGGCCCTCTTCTACAGTCTGCTGATCATTACCGTATCATTCCTGCCGGTTTTTTCCCTGGGCGAGCAATCGGGTCGGATGTTCAAGCCGTTGGCCTATACCAAGACCTTTGCGATGGCGGCCTCGGCAATCCTGGCCATCACCATCATCCCGGTTTTAATGACCTTTTTCGTCAGAGAAGAGACCTTTGCCCCGCAAACCAGCCCGCGCCAACGGAAATACACCTGGATTGCGACCATTGCCGCCCCGCCGCTGCTGGTCGTGCTTGGGGCACTCCTTGGCTTCAAGATGCCGGACTGGAGTCTGCTGGCGGCCTTGGCGGTCTCCGCCTTTGGCGCCGTCTGTCTGGTCCCGCAGAAAATGCTGCCGGAAGCGGAAAATCCGCTCAGCCGCTTCTTCACCAGGATATATAAACCATTCATCCATCTGGTCCTTGATCGACCGAAAACCACGGTCGGGGTGGCCCTGCTGATTATTATCGTAACCATCTTGCCGCTCAAACAACTGGGCAGCGAATTCATGCCGCCCTTAAATGAAGGGGACCTGCTCTACATGCCGACCACCCTGCCCGGCATCTCGATTACCAAGGCCAAGGAAATATTGCAGCAGACCGACAAAATCATCCAGGGTTTTCCGGAAGTCCATCACACCCTGGGCAAGATCGGCCGGGCCGAAACCGCCACCGACCCGGCGCCGCTCTCAATGATCGAGACCACGATCACTCTCCGGCCGCAAATAACCTATGAAAAGATCCACCAGGACCGCTTATTTTCCTCCTGGCCGGGTTGGCTTAAAAAACCACTGACCTTTATCTGGCCGGAAGAAATTCAAGGCAAGATAATCCATCAGTGGCGCAAAAAGAAAACGGCGCGATTTTATTCCTTTTTGCACGACTGGCTTAAACTGCCGCCTCTTACCTGGTTCTGGCCGGAAGAGCGTTATCTGACGATCCAGGAACTGGCTGACGAGATGAACCAGGCCATTCAGTTTCCAGGGCTGACCAACGCCTGGACCATGCCGATCAAGACCAGGATCGATATGCTCTCCACCGGGATCAAGACCCCGGTCGGCATCAAATTGATGGGACCCGACCTTGCGGTATTATCCGATCTCGGCGCCCAAATAGAAGCTATTGTCCATGAAATCCCCGGCACCATGTCCGCCTACTCCGAACGAGTAACCGGCGGCAATTATCTGGATTTCACAATCCGCCGGGACGAAATCGCCCGCTACGGCCTGGCGGTGGCCGACGTCCAGGACGTGATCATGACCGCGATCGGCGGGATGAATGTCACCTATACGGTTGAAGGTCTGGAAAGATACCCGGTAAATCTGCGCTATAACCGGGAACTGCGCGACGATATCACGCAACTGCAACGGGTGCTGGTTTCAACTCCGGGCGGCGCCCAGGTGCCGTTGATTCAGCTAACTGATATCTCGATCCACAAGGGGCCGGCCGGCATCAAGAGTGAAAACTCCCGCCGTACCGCCTGGATCTATGTCGATATCAAGGGGGTAGACCTGGGCTCATACGTCAAAAATGCCAAGGAAATTGTCAACCGTCAAATTAAGCTACCGGCCGGTTATTCAATGGTCTGGTCCGGCCAGTATGAGTACATGGAGAAAGCAAGAAAGACCTTAAATATCATCGTCCCCATGACCCTGGTCGTGATCTTCATCCTGCTCTATATCCACTTTAAAAACATCACCGAGGCAGTAATTGTCATGGCCAGCCTGCCCTTCGCCCTGGTCGGCGGCATCTGGCTACTCTACCTGCTTGATTACAACCTCTCGGTTGCGGTAATCGTCGGCTTTATCGCCCTGGCCGGACTGGCGGCGGAAACCGGCGTGGTAATGCTGGTTTATCTTGATGAGGTATACAACCGCCGGATGAGACACGGGATGATGAACAGTTTCGAGGACCTGCGGGACGCGATTATCGAAGGGGCGGCGGACCGGGTCAGACCAAAACTGATGACCGTCGCCACCACCCTGATCGGTCTGCTACCAGTCATGTTCGGCACCGCGACCGGCTCCCAGGTCATGAAGAGGATCGCCTCGCCGATGGTCGGCGGCCTGATTTCCTCAACCATTCTTACCCTGGTGATCATCCCGGCAGTTTATGATATCTGGAAAAGAAGGGAACTGGCACGACTTGATGAGGAGATGTCCAAATGAAAGAAATAAAGGCATACATTCGCTGCAAAGTGGCCCAGGACGTCCTTGACGCCCTGCGAAAATCCGGGGTCGAAAACGCTACCCTGACTCATATCCTGGCGGTGGGCGCAAATATCGACCACAAATATTCAAAACTGAATATGGAATTTGGCCGAGAGGTGGATAAAATGATTAAACTTGAATTGATCTGCAATGACGACGAAGAATCAAGTCTGGTCGAAATAATCAGGGCCAACAGCCATTCCGGCCACTCCGGTGACGGAATTATTTCGGTATCAGCCCTTGAACGAACCATAAAAATAAAAACAGGAGAAGAAGGAACCGACAAATTATGTTTGCTTAAAACCTGACAACTAACCAACTAACGTTACATTAAACACATATCCACAAGGAGATTTACAACATGAAGAAACTAGGCATTATTACTATCGCCCTGGCTATGACCCTGACCTTCGCCTATAGCACCCAGGCCATGGACGACCATTCCATCCATCAAGGTCACAACATGGCGGCCAATTCGGAACACGGTGGCGAGAACATCCAGAACTCAATGCAGGAAGGCCTGCATCTCGCCTATCATCTGATCGACATGAAGGCCAAGATGAAAGAAATGAACATGACCATGCCGGAGATGAAGTCTCATCACCTGATGCTCTATGTCGGTCCCCATGGCGGGCCTCAGATCACCGATGCCAAGGTCGGTTATGTAATCAGCGGCCCGGAGAGCAAACAACAGGTCATGGCCATGGCGATGAGCGACGGCTACGGGGCTGATATCGACCTTAAATCAGGCGAAGAAGTAACCATCAAAACCAAAATTGTGACTGCAGACAAAACAATTACCGATGAGTTTACATATACCCTGAAGTAATTATTTACCGATAACAACTTCAACAAGAAACGGGCATCCTGATTACCGGGATGCCCGTTTTTTTATTAAAAGCCAACAGCGCAAAACGTTATCTTATTGATTTGTTGCAATAATAACGCGCCCGCGTGAAGTGAAAGAGATACCTTGCTGAGATTGTGCACCAATCATTACTGTTTCGATAATTGGCGGGTTGACTAAACGCTCGGCTTTCCATTCAACTATAAAGTTGGCGCCAGAACCTCCGGACTTATCATTTTGTGGAATAACATAACGCAATGATTCTAATGGTTTTAAGGTTGTCGGCTTATCCGTAAACTTTTTCAACAGTTTACCCTGGGTCTCGTAATAATCGACACCCATGATGTTGATATGATTCTGAGGATCAATGTTTCTGATACTCAATGTTACCGTCAGCAAAAGAGGCCTTTCCCGATCACCAATGTAAATATGAGAATAAGCTGGAACGTAGACCGACTGCCCACTGGACAGACCGGCAACCTCTTCTGCCGAAAGAGACACAGGTACCAGCAAGCAAATTGTAAAAAACAAAAAATACCAGGCAAATACAGTTCTCTTCCTCATGATTATTCTCCAATATATTAATATATTCTGTCGAACGTTTCGCAAGCTGTCAAGCAAGAATCAAAAGTCGTAGGGTGCGTTCCACGCACCATTTGTTCCCCGGGCCATTTTCGATCTAAAAGATGGTTTATGGGTTTATCCGGTCGTAAAGGAAAGGTTCATAAAATGCACCCTACAATGCTGAAAAAAAAATCAGTGTAAAAAGAGATTGGACCCGTGTTATCATTTTACTGAGATATTGTTAACCTTCCATCATGATCCTCAAATAAAGACAGCCAATGCGCAACGAGATAACCGATGAAATATTCCAAAATCTGCTTAATTCCTCGGCAGTCGCGACTTTTATTATAAATCCGGAACATCTGGTTATTTATTGGAATAAATCGTGTGAGATTTTAACCGGTTTGAAATCTTCAGAAATAATCGGCACAGATAATCATTGGCAACCATTCTATAAGCATAAACGGCCATGTCTGGCCGATATCGTAATTAGCGGTAATTACAATTTAATATCGAAATTATATGACCGGCACAGCAGATCAGTCCTGATTCCAAATGGATTACACGCCGAGGGTTGGTATCAACAATTGGGCGGCAGGCGCAGACATATCATTTTTGACGCGGCGCCAATCTACAACCATGCCGGTGAATTAATTGCGGCCATCGAAACCTTGCAGGATACCACCGCCAAAAAATCGGCTGAAGAGAAAAAAGAATCTTTAATTGTAAAATTACAGGAGCTCTTGTCGGAAAACACCTCGATTAAAGGATATATCCCCATTTGCGCCTCCTGTAAAAATATCAGGCAGGAAGATAACAAATGGATCGTAATCGAACAATTCATCATGGAACGAACCGAAGCAAAATTCAGTCATAGTATCTGCCCCGATTGCGCCAAAAAACTTTATCCGGAACTTGATTTATTTAAATCACCAGACTGAAGCGTCAACGTACTCGGCCCGATCTGGCTTCTCCCGGCCAAAATACGCGGCCGGGACCCACTTTAAAATCGTCTATAAATCTATCTGGAAGCTGTAGACATCATCATCCAGAGAACTCATGACCCGAAATCCGCAGTGATTAAAAATATTCTGCATTCGTCGGTTGTCCCGTAATACTTCGGCGGTAAACCCGGCAATTCCACTTCTTTTGGCCAAAGCAATCAGGTGTTTGAATAAATAAGTGCCAATCCCGTGATTCTGCCAGTCATCACGGATAACAAAAGCGACTTCGGCCCGGTTGGTTTTGGGATCAAGAAAATAGCGACCGACCGCGACGATATCTTCGCCGTGAGCTTCGGGAACCGTCCCGACGATCGCCACATCCTGCCGGTGATCAATATAGATAAAATTCTGCACCTGCTGATGGCTGAATTGGGTTTTATGGGTCATGAACCGGTAATATACGGTTTCCTGAGAAAGGGTATAAAGCAGGTCGCGCATCGAATGTTCATCTGTGGGGTGAACCGGCCTGAAACTTACCTGGGTGCCGTCATCAAGCAGCATGGTAGTCTTCATTTCCTGGGAGGCCACCACGAATCTACCTTCCACCTCGGTCATCTCCTGACGCAGGTAATGGGCCTTGATCGCTTCTCTTAACAACTCTTCCCGAAATTTGGGATGAGCGACACTGATCAGGGCCAGGGACCGTTCGTGCACACTTTTTCCGTGGAGGTAGGCCACCCCGTATTCGGTAACCACATAATGCACCTCGCCCCTGGTCGTAACCACCCCGGCCCCGGGAGTGAGATGGGTGACAATCCGTGATTTCTCCCCCTTTCTGGCGGTGGCCTGCAGGGCGATAATCGCCTTACCGTTTTTACTTAACGAGGCGCCACGATTAAAGTCCACCTGTCCACCGATCCCCGAGTAAAATCGCTCTCCCAGCGAATCGGCGCAGACCTGTCCGGTCAGATCGACTTCCAGAGCGGTGTTGATCGCGACCATTTTATACTGTTTGCTGATCACATGGGTGTCGTTGACATATTCGGTCGGCCGGAAACAGAAGATCGGGTTGTTATCGATAAAGTCATATAATTTTTTGCTGCCCATGCTGAAGCTGGCCACCACCTTGCCGCGATCCGAGGTTTTCCGGCTGCCGTTTACCGCGCCGCATTCAATCAGTTTCATGATTGAATCGGTCAGCAGTTCGGTATGAATGCCCAGATCTTTTTTATGCTTAAGAAAATCAGCCACCGCGTGGGGAATCCGGCCGATACCGAATTCCACCGTCGAACCGTCTTCGACCAGGGCGGCGATAAATTCCCCGATCTTCAGGGTTTCTTCGGTGGGATCGGATTGACCACGCTCAAGGATCGGCATATCAACCGGCACCAGAATATCAAGATCATAAATATCGAGAGTGCTGTCCCCCAGGGTTCGCGGCATCTGCGGATTGACCTGGGCGATAACCAGCGAGCCGTTTTCCGCCGCGCTTTTGACAATATCAACCGAGACCCCCAGACATACCTGACCATGGGCGTCGGGCGGCGTTACATGAATCAGGACCACATCAAGGGGCAGTTGGCCGGAACTGAAGATCCGCGGGATATCGGAAAGCAGGATCGGGGTATAGTCGCCCAGCCCCTCCTGGATATGACCGCGAATCGCGGTGCCGATAAAAAAACTGTTAACATTAAAACTGTCAGCCAGTTTGCGGTCGGCGTAAGGCGCTTCCCCTTTGGCCAGAAGCTGGATGATCTCCACATCGGCCAGCTCATTGGCCCTGGCGGTAAGCGCATTAACCAATTCCACCGGTTCGGCGCAGCCGGTGCCGATAAAAACCCGCTGCCCCGGTTTAATTTTCTTGACCGCATTTTTGGCGGTGGAAATCATGTCCCGATATTTATCCTGCCAATCCATCGGACTGTTTGTCTCTGTCGGTTTGCTCATGAGTTACCCCCTTTGCCGGGAATTAAAGTGAGACGCACATCGGCAACCCATGGGTCGTTGCCGACCTCTCCGACAATAAAGGGGTTGATATCAAGTTCGGCAATCTGCGGGAAATCGGTAGTCAACTGACTTATCCGCTGCAGGCCGTTGGCGATGGCCTTCAGGTCCACCCCTTTATGCCCGCGCCGCCCTTCCATAATCTCATAAGATCTGGTCGTTTTAAGCATCTGCACCGCCTCATCTTCGGTAATCGGCGCTAAATGGAAGGTGACGTCCTTCATGACTTCCACAAAAATGCCGCCCAGACCAAACATCAGCATCGGGCCAAATTGCGAATCGCGACTCATGCCGATAATGACCTCAAGGCCGGGATCCAGCATCTTTTCGACATACACCCCTTCAATCCAGGCGTCAGGAGCGCGTTGCCCGATCCGGATCATCATCAGATCGAAATAATCCCGGACCGTATCGGCATTGGGGATATTTAAACGGACGCCGCCCATGTCCGACTTATGGACAATATCCGGGGAAACAACCTTCATCGCCACCGGATAACCGATCCGTCCGGCAATCTCGATCGCCTCATCGGCGCTGGTCGCCAGATGACCGGCCGGAATCTGAAAGCCATAGGCCTGCAAAATACTCTTGCCCTTGACCTCACCGATCTGCAACCGGCCGGTCCGCACCCGCCTGGAAATAATCCGCTCCACCCGGCGGCGATTGACCCTGAAACGGGTAACGATCCGCGGAGGACGGGTATGCCATGAAGCATAATCATACATCGCCCGCAAGGCGTTGACCGCCCGCTCCGGCGATTCGTAATCGGGCAGGCCGGCCGCCGCCAGTTCTTCCCGGCCGGGCATTACGGCATGTCCGCCCATAAACGACACCAGGACCGGCTTGTCACCCTTTAAATTCTCGGCGATGGCGCGAGCGGTTTCCGCCGCCTTGGTCATCGCCTGGGGGGTAAGAATAATGATGATGGCGTCAACGTCCGGATCATCCTGGGCGGCCAACAGAGCCACAACATAACGCTCGGGATCGGCATCACCCAGGACATCGACCGGATTGCCGAAACTGGCGGCGCCGGGCAATTTTTCCCGCAGGGAGGTATGGGTGTTGCGATCAAGTTCCGCCACCCGCATCCCGGCCTTTTCCACCGCATCGGCCGCCATGGTGCCGGGACCGCCGGCATTGGTGATGATCAATACCCGATTGCCTTTGGGCAGCGGCTGCATGGCAAAGGCCGTTGCGTAATCAAAAAGGGCCTCAAAGGTATCGGCCCGCACCACGCCTGAACGTTTAAAAGCCGCGCCATAAGCCGTTTCCGACCCGGCCAAAACCCCGGTGTGCGAAGAGGCCGCTTTCATCCCGGCCTTGGTGGTCCCCGATTTCAAAATAACCACCGGCTTCTTGGCGGAAGCCTCTTCGGCAGCCTTGATGAAATCATCCCCGGAACTGATATCCTCCAAATAACCAACGATGACCTTGGTCTGTTTGTCATGGGCCAGAACCTTTAAAAAATCGACCTCGGTCAAGTCCGCCTTGTTCCCGATACTCACCATTTTAGCCAGACCCAGATGCCGACCCTCAGCCAAGTCCAGAATAGCGGTCGACAGGGCCCCTGATTGCGAGACCACTGAGATTCCACCCTTGCGCGGCATTTTACCGGCAAAAGAGGCATTAAGATTGTTTTCGGTATTGATCAACCCCAGACAGTTGGGGCCAAGCAGACGCACTCTTTTTGCCTTGCACAAGCCGGCCAGTTCCTTTTCAAGCGCCTCCCCTTCCGGATTCATTTCCTTAAAACCAGCGGTAATCACCACCACGCTTTCGGCCCCCGCCTTTATTGCCTGAGTGACCGCTTCCAGCACTGCTGCCCGGGGCACGGCAATAACACACAGATCTATCTTGCCCTTATAGTCAAGAGGACTCTTCAGGCAAGGCAGACCAAGGACCGAATCAGCCGAAGGATTGACCGGCAGAATCACCCCGGCAAAAGCCCCTTCCGCCAAATTTTGCACAATATCATGACCAACCTTGCCGGGGGTACGTGAAGCCCCGATCACCGCGACTGTCTTTGGATAAAAAAGTGTCTCAAGCATATGCAAGCTCTTTAATAAAATTTTATGAAGCTTCCGGGGTGACAGCGTAAAAACCGGCTGCCGCTAATGCCGCATGTACTCCACTTAGATTATGGGTGTGCACTCTGACATAAATCAAGCCCAATCCGTTATCTGGTCTGGAAAGGACATCTCTGATCAACTGGGAGAAAAGAACATTCCTGTTCTCCAATGCTTCAGTAAGCCTGGTCAGGGGTCGTGGTTTCCCGTCATCCTGGACCACGATCAAGGCCGACCCTTTTTCGCCCAGACCGAATAATTGTTTATAGGCCGCCAGCAAATCACGGATCGAAAAAATCCCGACAACTTTTTGTTGGTCGTCCACCACCGGCAAGGCCCCAACCCGGGAGCGATCAAAAAGCAACAAGGCGTCATCCAGGGTTGACTTGGGAGTTAATTTAGCTACCGTCTCAGTCATGATCTGGCTGACCTTCATCTCCTTAAACCGTTTGAGATAGGCCTTCTTTTCGTTTTCATCCATCAACCCTGAAGGATAAGCGCTCCGCAGATCGCGGTCAGTCAGCATCCCGATCAACCGCCCCGATTGATCGACAATCGGTAAATGCCGGAACTTCCTCTGGCCAAATAACTCTTTTACTTGTGACAACGACGCCTCAGGACCCACGGTGTGGACTGGTTCAGTCATAAAATTGGTGACAAACATTTTCAGACCTCATTTTCTACGTTCCATAATTCCTCGACAGTATTCTTTAACCGACGCGCCCAGGCTTGGCAGATGATATCCGCCTTCCAGAATCGAGATAACCCGGCCCTCACACAATCTGTCGCCAAGGGCCGCTATTTTTCGTCCCAGATAGCCGTAAAGTTCCGTCGAAAATAACAGACCGGACATATCGTCAAGTTGATGTCCGTCAAAGCCGGCCGCGATAATCAGCGCTTCCGGCCTGAATTTCTCCACCGCCGGAATTATCTGCTCGACAAAGGCATTTTTCACTTCCGCGTCTCCAGCCCCAGGCAACAGAGGGATATTAAGGATAGTCCCTTCCCCGGCGCCGGTCCCGATCTCCTCGGCATAACCGGTCCCCGGGAAACTGAAGGTGGGGTGTTCGTGGGTGCTCACATATAAGACATCCGGGTCTTCCTCAAAGGTGCTCTGAATCCCGTTGCCGTGATGGGCGTCAAAATCAATGATCGCAATCCGGCGGCGGGCATATTTGATCTGCCAGTATCGGGCGGCGATTGCCACGTTATTAAAAAAACAAAAGCCCAGGGCGACTGTTTTTTCAGCATGATGGCCGGGAGGACGCACACTGCAAAAAACCCTGCTCCCCGCCTCTTTTTCCAGCAGGTCAATGCCGGTGAGCCCGGCCCCGGTGGCAAGAATCGCTATTTCAAAGCTCTCGTAACATAACTGATTATCCGGGTGGCCCAGATAACTGCGACCGGAAAGAGCCACCTCCTCAAAACGCAAGAGATATTCCGCCGCATGCACCGTCAGCAGCCACTCTTTTTCAGGGGGAGTCGGCTCGACGGTCAGCAGCCGGCAACAGCCATTCAGACCAGCCAGGGCAGAGGCAATCACCCTTAACCGCTCCGGAGTTTCGGGGTGATCGGCACCGCCGGTATCATGCAGCAAATATCGGGAGTGCGTGATATGAAATAATTTAAAATCCCAGACCATTGATTGTTCCTTGGAAAACCACGGTTATCAAACACAACTGACAAATGGATTAAAGCCGAGGGAACCTCCACCTTTATAATTACAGCTTACCGAAACGATGAAAAATTTGTCGAGAAATGAATATTTTCCAAAGATTTAGCGAAACAACTGTGTTGGCGAGAGCAGAAGAAGTATAATATGACAAGCTATTGAATAATTCATATTGATCCGAAGGTCTCCGGTTGACCAGAAATGAGCGAAAATAAATGCATAAAATCCTGCGGCTGATATTAACGATTATAATTCTCGGTTCCCTGACCATCCCCGCCGCTACAAGCTGGGCGGAAGAAACGGAAAAGTCCGAACCACAAACCCTGGAAAAAGACACCAAGGTCAAGATTGACGAACTCCAGAAACGAATCAAGATTTTTTCCGCCGCCGAGCGGGAGGATATCGCCAAGGGATTGAACGTCAGCCTGGAACAATTGCGAGAAAGGACCGAAGTTCTCCAGGAAACCAAGGCCTTTTACGACCAGCTGCTACAGGCCTTTCACAAGCATGAATCCCTGCTTCAGGAAAAAAAGACTCTAACCGACAAGATCGCCACCGGGGAAGCTATGGAGATCGAAGTGACAGCACCCTACTCCCTGAAATTCTATGACGATTTCAACCTCAAACTCTCGGAGAGTAAACGTAACCTGCAAACCGCCAGATTGGCATTATCGGTGGCTGAAAAAATTCTCCAGGACGCGAAGGAACGCTACAAAAAAGCAAGCGCTCAGGTCCGTTCTTTAAAAGATGATCTGAACAAAAACAAAACCGGCAAAGAAGCCCTTAATTTGCAATGGCTGCTTGAACAGGCCGAAAGGGACGCCGCACTCACCGAGGCAATGATTCAAAACCAGGAGCAGATCCTGGCCAACGCCAAAGAAGAAATTGCATTATTCGAAATCAAAACAGACCTCTATCGGCAGATTAACGAAAGGATCGTGGAAAATATCCATTTTGATCCGGCAGATCTGGAAAACCAACTGGCGCTCATTGATGAGCGTAAAAAAGAGCTGCAAGACAGGGTTGATGATCTCAGAAAAGAGCTGCGCCAGGCCAACCGCAATCTGACCAAGGCCCAGCAAAAAGTTGAGCAGAACTCCGATGATCTCAAACTTTCCGCCGCCAAGGATAATTTGTTTATAGCGGAACAATGGCGCCAAACTTACCGGGTCGAACTTGAACAGAGCGAGAACATTCTCCAACAGCTCACGACCAGAAAACAGCTCTGGAAAGAGCGTTATGATCTGGTCAAAGGAGAAATCCGCCAGGAAGATTTTGCCGGGCTGAAAGATACTTCCGAAAAACTCCGCGAAAGACTGCAACAAACTATTTCTCTGGAACAGGAGCGTCAGACCAGTCTCCAACTGCAAATCGTCAAACTGGAAGAACAGATTCAGCAGGAAGGATTGAGCCGGGAGGCCAAAAAGAACCTGAATACGCAACAGCAAGCCCTGGTGGAACTAGCCGGAAACACCATCAACTTTATTACCGCCCTGACCCGCACCAGTCAATTAAACCTGCGATTTATCGATGAACTGACCAGAGCCCAACACACCCTCTCCCTGACAAAAATTGTTACAGACGTCATCAACACCATGCAGGGCTGGTGGAAAACGGAACTTTGGGTAGTTGACGATCAAGCCCTGACCGTAAGTAAAATCACCATCGCCCTGACTATCCTGATCTTCGGCATAGTGCTGACCGGTTTTCTTAGCCGCCTGACCCAGAGAAGGCTTCTGGTCCGTCTCAACATCAGCACCAGTTCCGCCGCCATTACCGAAAAATTGATCCACTATACGATTATGCTGCTGGTTATCCTGTTTGCCATGCGGACCGTTAATCTCCCCCTGACCGCCTTCACCTTTCTGGGCGGCGCCGTTGCGATCGGCGTCGGTTTCGGGGCCCAGAAACTGATCAACAATTTCATCAGCGGCTTCATCATTATGGCCGAGCAGCCGATCCGGGTGGGCGACCTGATCATGATGAATGACGAACAAGGCTGGATCGAAGATATCGGCGCCCGCTGCACCAGAGTCCGGACCTATTCCAATATCCACATCCTGGTGCCGAACAGTTATTTTCTGGAAAACAACATCATCAACTGGACCCATAGTGACAACATTGTTCGCGGCAAGGTGACGGTCGGCGTTGCCTATGGATCAGAGACCCGCGTGGTCAAGGAAGGGTTGCTGAAAGCTGCGGCCGAACACGGGGAAGTCCGCAAAAGTCCTGAGCCTTATGTCTTTTTCGGGGATTTCAGTGACAATGCCTTGAGTATGGAGCTTTATTTCTGGGTCACAGTTACGCAGAGTGCCGGAATCCAAAGCATCTCCAGCGATCTCAGGTTCATGATCGATGAAAATTTCAGACAGGCCGGGATCTCCATCGCCTTCCCGCAGCGCGATCTGCATTTTGATACCGACAAACCCCTGCGGATCGAACTGTCCAGGTCAAAAGTCAAGGAAAAAGCTGAATAGACCTACTGGTTTTGGCGGCAGACAGGAAACAATATATCCGCTTATCCGGGGCAGACGAAGAAGATTTGCGGCACGACCAGCGAAATAGCCGATGACCAGGAGCAGATCAAAAATTAAGAGAGATGAAAAGCTAAAAGGAGCCATAGAAAGATTTCGTGAATATCAAACCCTCCTATTAAAAGGGATCATCTTTCTACGGCAAAATTGAACTTGGAAAATATCGACAAGATCCGGCCTAACCCCGCAAAAGAGTTAGTCCGGATCTTGTTCCCAATAAATCAGTCCAGGTAATAAAGCTGAGTTGAGCCGTTTAACCGGCTCAAACAAAACTTATGCCCTTGTGGTATAAAGCTGAGTTGAGCCGTTTAACCGGCTCAAACGAAACTTATGCCCTTGTGGTATAAAGCTGAGTTGAGCCGCACCCCAAGGGCACTTGTTGCACTGCGCTAGCCGGGTCAAACCAATAATCGTACGAGACATCGAGACTTATGCGCCCCGCAGGAAGTGCCCTTGGGGTATAAAAATTTTGCCAGCAGGAACAACGCCTATTTCACAAGACATCCCACTGCTCAATCGGTGATGCACTCATCCCGCCAACAGCAGTCCATCTGCGGACATTGTTTATTGTTCGACCCAAAACAGGCATCGTTACCTTCCGCTATCTGGATGGCTCTAATCAGGTCTTCTTTTTTCATCTTACCGGACTTTACTCCCAGCTTTTTTGCCTTTTCCTTCACTTCTACCATCTTCATAACATCCCTCCGGATAATAATTAATCTCCATATAACATCCATATTATGAGGATAAAAAAACTGTCAGGTCAATATATTTTTTTGGTAACTATAAACAATATTTCCTCCCTCCTCACCTAACTCATAAAGAAACCAATTATAACTGTTCAATTCCCGACGTTTTCTTCCTTTCCCAACTTCGCTGACCGGATAATTAATCAGCACCTACGCTCCGAAGAAGAAAGAGCCGACCTGACTTGCAATTTTCTGCTCCCCAAACCAGTCCGCAAGATTTTAACGGCAAAAATAAAGTTTTGTATTCAAGCTAAATTCGGCCGCGACAAATTTGGCCTGATAAAAAAATCTGGGATCCCAGAAGAAAATACGGAATGGGATTAATCGGCGTGCGGAAACTCAAAAAAAAAGAGCAGAAGATAAACACTCCTGCTCTTTTTTAATAGCGACAAAACATCTACTGCCCCGCGAATCTCGGCGGCTCAGTTTTACTAATCTACAGTTTAATTCACCACCGGTTCAGCGCCATCAACCGGCGCAGGCCTCTGTCCGCAGCCACCCGGAGGAGGAACACAACCGGGTCCTCTACCGGCAGGGCCAAAGCCGCCGTCACCCAACTCCTCGGCTATTCTCTGCTGCTCCGGGGTCAGGAGCGCAAAAATCTGACTTTGCATCCGCGCCCGGGACACAATCATCTGACTCATCAACTCAGCTTGTTGGTCAGCCAATTCCTCAACTTTCACCTCATCTAACTCGGCGCTATGGGATTGCTCCCGGAGTTGACTCCGGACCGCAGCCATACTTTCGCTCAGCGGCGCATTTTCTTCATGATGGGCGGTCATGATCGCCTCAATCTCCTCACGTTGACTATCGCTTAAGCCAAGGATTTTGGTCATTCGGTCAAGATGCCGCACCCGGCCACCCTCTTCATTACAATTCTGCTGATCACAATTAACGTTTCCACCAACCCCGGCAGATTGACTGCGACAGCCCCCCCGACCCATGGGCCCGGCCTGCACCGCATAACCGGCGGCCAGGATTACAGCCAAAAGCGTACTTACGACAAAAATTTTCCGTTTCATAATTCGTCTCCTATTGTGAAAGGTATGATGTGGCGGGGATCACCCCGATTGCCATCTTCTGAAATACAGATTAATCCAACAATGTGGACAAATTATGGAAGAAATGAGGAAATAACCGACGATTGTAAAAAATAACTGCCCGGGGCGAAAAGCTGTGCTAGAAATAAAGAGATGAACCACAATAGGCAGGAAAAGGACACCCCATGAAGATTGGAATCAGCCATCGCCTCTTTTTAGCGATTCTGGCGGCGGCGGCCCTTTCGGTTGCCGCCATGTTCAGCATCATGCAGTGGAGCATTGACCGGGGTTTTCTGCGCTATGTCAACAACCTCGAACAGATGCAACTGACCATGATCGCCGGAGAACTGGAAGTAGATTACGCCCGGGAAGGCTCCTGGAATTTCATCCGTACCGACCGCGGTTACTGGCGACGACTGCTGATGACCACCGTGCCGACCATGGAATGCGAACCGCCGGGTCTTGCGCCGCCACCACCCCGACCAAGGCCCAACCACAACGGGATGGAAAACAACCATGACCGCCCTGCGATGCGGGGAGGCCGTCATTTCATGATGCGCCTGCTGGTCCAGGACGACCAGGACAACACCCTGATCGGCCCGAATCTGCTCCCCAAAAATACCATTCTCATCCCCTTACGCCACCAGAACAAAACGATCGGACATCTGGGTCTGCTTCCCCTGGACGATCTTTCCGAGACCCACGAGCTCCGTTTTCTCAAGGAACAAAAACTGACCCTGGGCCTGGTCGCGCTGGCCGTGGTTCTGGTCGCAGCGGCTCTGGCCTTTCCCCTCGCCGGCCGTCTGGTTCGCCCGATCACCAGACTGACCCTCGCCGCCCGGAAGATGGCGGCCGGCGAATTCAATACCCGAGTCCAGATCACCTCCGCCGACGAACTTGGCCAACTCGCCCAGGATTTCAACCTCCTGGCCCTGACTCTTGAACAAAATGAGCAAACGCGGCGGCAGTGGGTGGCAGACATCTCCCATGAACTAAGAACCCCGCTGGCGGTATTGCGCGCCGAAATCGAGGCGCTCCAGGACGGGATCCGCCTCACCACCCCGGAATCCATCCGCTCCCTGCACGGGGAGGTCCTGCGCTTAAACCGCTTGGTCGAAGATCTCTATCAGCTATCGTTATCCGATTTGGGCGGGCTCACCTACCGAAAGGAGGAGGTTGACATAGCGGAGCTGCTCAACGACACCATGGCCGGATACCAATTAAAGTTTAAAGAAAAAGAAATCGCCCTTGGCAACCTGCCCCAGGTTGAGCAGCCAATCACAATATTTGGCGACCCGGAACGCCTGCAACAACTGCTCGGCAACCTGCTTGATAACAGCCTGAACTATACCGATCGTGGTGGCACTCTGACCATAGGCCTGAAACAGGAAGACAAGATGGCGATCCTCGATTTTCAGGACAGCGCCCCCGGCGTCCCCGCTTCCAACCTCAACCGACTTTTCGAGCGCCTCTACCGGGTCGAATCCTCCCGGAACCGTAACGCGGGCGGAGCGGGACTGGGACTTGCCATCTGCAAAAATATCGTCGAGGCCCATGCCGGGACCATCTCGGCCCGGCCCTCACCTCTTGGCGGGGTATGGATCCAGATCGCCATCCCGCTTGGGAGAACATGATGACCGGAAAAAAGATCCTGATCGTCGAGGATGAAAAAAAACTAGCGGCCGTGGTCAGCGACTATCTGCGCCAGGCCGGTTTTGCCCCATACTGGATTGCCGACGGAACCGCCGTCACCGACTGGGTGCGAGAACACCAACCGCAACTCATCCTGCTTGACCTGATGTTACCCGGACGGGACGGCACCGAGATCTGCAAAGAAATCCGGACCTTTTCCTCTGTTCCGATCATCATGGTTACCGCCCGGGTCGAGGAGATCGACCGCCTGCTTGGCTTTGAGTTCGGCGCCGATGATTATATCTGCAAGCCTTTCAGCCCCAGAGAACTGGTGGCCCGAGTCAAGGCCATCCTGCGCCGGGGCGGCCAGGGCCAGACCAAAACACCAACCGGCGTAATCCTGGACGAAACCCGCTACCTGGCAACGGTCAACGGCCAGGCCCTGGACCTGACCGCGGTCGAATTCCGCCTCCTGCAGATCCTCGTTGCCAGTCCCGGCAGGATTTTCGGCCGCCAGCAATTGATGGACCGGATTTACCAGGACCAACGAATCGTCAGCGATCGCACGATCGACAGCCACATCAAAAAACTTCGCAAAAAAATCAACGCCGTTCTGACCGGCGAAGAGATCATCCACTCCGTTTACGGGGTCGGCTACAAGTACGAGCAAAACGGCGATTAAGACCGCGCCACGCCTTTTTTGTTTGCGGATCGAAGGCCTTTCTTCCAGACGTTTGTTGATCACAACGCATCACAAAAAAACAGTTTTGATAATCAGCTGAGCACGCCCCCCTGTCTCAATTTTTCCAACCTGCTTTTTTTCTTTTAGTTTACTCATAAAAGCTGTAAGGTTTTTACTGACCGATTGACGCCGTATCTCAAAGAAGAATCAAGAGAGTAATTTACCCTTGAGTTAAAGACGATGCCAATCGATCTTCACACCTATTTGCGCATTAAATGAAGTGAACCACACTGAAGATTGACGATAATTTGAACATGCAGAGTTATCAATTTTTCCGGTTATAATCATATTTTGCATGATATCCGTTTAGAAACAACGAGAATTGGCAGCAATTCGAGAATTAACTAAATTGTGCCAGGTAAGATATCAAGAAACCAGACAATAACTTGTTAGGGTTAAAAAGGAGAATCAGATGAGGACAATTTTTTCAGAATTATTGACGAATGATATTCCTTGGCAGTTTCGAATCCTGACGATACTAGTTTTCTTACTTGTTAGCGGCGGACTAGCACTGGACTTAGCTGCATCAAAAGTTGCCAACCCAGTATTCCAACAATATCAAGAAGACACAAAGGACGAAAAAACTGGTGCTGCAAGGCATATCGAACACTTACCGTTAGATAAGGAAGATAAGCAATTGTTGGTAGAGTTGTCGAAATCAAAATCTGACAACCTAAATAAATCCGCCCAATTACTCTATGATTTTGCCAAAATTGCCCTTGGGGCATTAATTGCGTCTATCACCAATGTATTAGGCAATGGACAGGCGAAAGAACCTGACCCGCCGCCAGTCCTAGACCCAAATACGAATAAAAGCTAACAAATGTATAAACCGTACCGAGGTAACGAAATCGGCACTACGCGGCAAGTTCATTTGCCCGGCCTGGTCATAATAGGCGTTAGCATAAACAGTCGCCTCAACATGTGAAAAAAACGAAAAAGGAGGAGATGTAATGAAACAGAGAATATACCGTTTCGGCATATTGCTTCTGATATGCTTCGTCATGATTATGGGATCCGGTTGTGTGACAGTTCCCCAGCAGGAATTTAAAGCCTACAGCGAAGCTTTTTCGGAATCAAAAAAAATGACGGAGCAATTACTTATTGAATATGACCAGGCCAAGAAGAACGAAGCCGAACGTCAAACAGGAAAGAAAAACGTTGAGTCGGAACAACCCTACCCAAAGGCTGTTGATCTAAAGAGGATGTACCCGGGTTTTATGCTGATGGACCCGGTTAGTAAACGACATGAAGCGCTGCAGGTTGTAACGGGTTTCAACGAAATTATAATTAGCCTTGCCGAAGGTAAGAACCCTGAAGAAGTTAAATCAACGACAGATTCCTTTATCGAAAACTTCAACAAATTTTCGGAACTGATTGGCGACGACTTTGAAATTCCCTATGCTGGTCAAATTAGTAGGCTAGTATCGGATGTAATCACAAAATTTGAAGAGGCTAAAAACAGAAAACAATTTATAGCAGCACTAACAAAAGCCGAGCCGTTTATTCAATCCATCCTGCTTTTATTCCTGCAAGATGCAGAAGATCTCTATGATATCAAGGTAAAACAATCCGATCGCTTATGGTCTGGACACCAGGACAAGGTCGCCATTCTTGTCAGACAAATGAGGAATGTTGCCAATGAACACAAAGCACCAACCAACCAGAAAGACCAAAAAAAATTGAACGAAATTGAAGGCAAAGTTAAGAATCTGCTTGATCGCGTTGGGCTGAAGGACAATAACGAAAAGTTGCAGACCAAAGTAGGGGACTCAGCATTCAATCAAATTGCCTTAAGCCAACTACAGCAGACTTTAGATCAGACGAATTCGGTGGCATATGAGTATGAAAAAGTAATTAAAACTCATAATGCTTTCCATGAGGTGATTGTTTCATATGGTGAACTAATATCCAAAACGAGCACATCACTGACTATCGTTCGCTTGGCGTTTGATAAACCGATTGACATCCGTCAGCAGGCCAGTGAACTGGTTTCTTTAGCATTTACCGTAAAGCGCAACTGGGAAGCATTGGATAAAGCCCGTCGATCTACAATTGACAACTAACGTGGAAAAGGGAGGGACCACATCATGAGCTATGATACCGAGTTTAAGAGACTTCAAAAAATAATTACAGCTGACGATTCAACTGATGAACAGAGAGAGACAGCCAGAGTTGTGAAAGAAACGCTGATTAATAATTCCATAAAAGACGCGTTTATAAGAATTAAGAATCGCACCACCAAATACAACGATCTGATTGAAAAGCTGAAAGCCATAATCAACGACATCAAGGTGAACAAGCTAACAACCGCTCTTGCAGATATTGACGGCGTTATGCAAGAGGCAGTGGAGGAGTCCGAGAAGGAGGATGCCGGTGGCGATAAAGCCGGTTAACCAGGACATGCAATGCTTGCCATAAACGTGTAATACGCCTCTCATGGGCACAAATGCCCGGAATGGGACCTCGTCTGTTGCGTTGTTGCGTTGGGGTCAGGCGTATAAATAAAAGGGGCAGTCCTGAGTAATTTTCATCATCTGGGACAGCCCTACATTTTTTAAAGAAATACTATTTACAAGCTTTGTTTGACGGTTAGATATATGGGCTTTGGGGCAAATGAAAAGTGAAAGTCAAAATGCCTGATCCTGCACCAAGAGGGGCAAGGTATAGATTTTTAAAGTTAATTGGACAGGAGCAATATTATGAACTGGATAAAGGTGGTTTTTGATGGAATGCGTACAGTGTTTGCGGATGGTAAAGAGCTTGGGGAGACTAATAAGGTCCTTTATCTCGGAGAGTCAGGAACCTATGACTTCAGCTTAGGGGGGCCTGGAAATTACCGCCCTCTGAAGAAAAAAGTCCAAGTCTCAGGAACAACAAGACAGCATCCTCTTGTCATTGAATTTACCAAGGAATAATATAATGAAATCTCAAAGTTTCATCTTACTTCTGCTTGTTGCTTTAATGTCCTGTGGTTGTGCTTCATATCCGGTTAATCCCCCGCTAAATGAAGTTGATACCACCACTGGTTATCGTTTCAAGAACTTGGCAATGAACCCAGGTAACGGCGATGATACCTTCATTATCCTTGCTCTGTCTGGGGGAGGAACACGGGCGGCCGCTTTTTCCTATGGTGCTATACAGGAATTGAACACAATCAAAATTCCTGGCAGCGGGGCATCTTTGCTGGACGAGGTGGATATCATATCTTCCGTCTCTGGTGGAAGTTTTGCTTCAGCCTATTACGGTCTTTATGGCAAGGAACGATTTCTGGCAGACTTCCCCAGGGATGTGTTGTCCCGGAAAATTCAAAACGCCATCATTCTACGGATTCTGGCTCCTTGGAACTGGTGGCATCTGGGCTCATGGTATTACGGACGCAGTGATCTGGCTGATAGTTATTACGGCAAGAAAATTTTCAATAATGCGACCTTTAAAGAACTGCCACGACAGCGTCCTTTCATTATGATGAATTCGACCGACATTGGGATCGGTGCCCGTTTTTCTTTCATCCAGGATCACTTCGACCGCCTTTGCTCTGATATGGATCAGGTCAGCATCTCTCGTGGGGTGACTGCTTCATCCGCTTTTCCAGTTGCTTTCACCCCCCTGACCTTCAAGAACTATCCTAAGGAGAAATGTGGATATAAGACTCCAATTTGGCTGAGTAATGCCAGAGAATATGATTTAGAAGTCAATGCCAGTCGTTATGATCGAGCCCTTGATTGGGCGTCTTATGAAGATTCCGGTCGATCATATATGCATTTGAGTGACGGTGGCCTCTCCGACAATCTTGGTTTGCGTGGCCCTGTGCTAGGGCTGATCTGGAATGCAAGCCCACTGTCTATTCATAAAAAATTTAATGATGGAAAGATCAAACGGGTGGTGATCATTGCAGTCGACGCCCAACCGAAACAACCTAGCAAGCTGGATCGTAGCTCACATCCGCCTGGGATATTCAACGTTCTGAATGCGGCGTCCTCTACGCCGATGGAGAACTATTCTTCCGATTCAATCGAGCAGGTAAGATCCTATATTGAGACTTGGAATAGCCAATTTGACGATAATGACGAGAAATCTCCCATCAAATTTTATTTCTCGCGGGTGGCCTTTGAGGCGGAAAAAGATCCCGAACTACGCCGAGACCTCCAAGAGATCAAAACCAAGCTGCAACTTCCCAAAAAAGCAGTGAAATTGTTGATAGATGCCGGTGGACGTTTGTTGCGACAGTCGCCTGATTTTCAAAATTTGCGTCGCGACTTGGGGATAATGCAGTAAACAATGAACAAAAAATCACACCAAGGAAAATGATCATGAAATTTATCTTTACTATGACTTTGGCTGTCGCGATATTCTCCTGCAATAGCCTTTATCACCTAACAGTCAGGTGACAACTATGACCGTGATCTTCCTACAGAGGACTTTCACCTCATTAGTTCATGCCCATGTCGGGCGTACACAATGTTTCACTTGACGCCGTGAACGTCTGCGGCCTGGCGGTCAACTTTCGGTGGCGGCGCAAGTGAACTTGAACTTGGGTTGAAAATATATTATTTGAAATAGCATGAGGGCCGTGCTATCATGTACTCATGATACAGTCATTTAAAAACCAAGGGACCGACGATATTTTTAATGGCAAAAACACAAAAGAAGCCAGAAAAATATGCCCGCGTTCGTTGTGGAATATTGCGACTAGAAAACTCGATCAATTAGATTCAATTCAAATCATTGATGAGCTGAAAGTTCCTCCTGGCAACATGTTAGAATTGTTAAAAGGAAACAGGAAAGGAGAGCATAGCATAAGAATTAATGATCAGTATCGTATATGTTTTATATGGTCAGAAATAGGCCCAGATTCAGTTGAGATAACTGACTACCATTAATTATTGAGGTAAGAAAAATGGTTAGAATCCCTACGCATAGAGAGCCAACTCACCCCGGGGAAATGTTGATGGAAGAATTCCTTAATCCAATGGGTATTACTCAAAGAGAATTAGCAAATTCAATTCATGTCCCCTATCAACGAGTGAATGAAATCATAAATAAAAAAAGAGGCATTACACCAAGTACTGCTTTACGCCTTGCGAAATACTTTGGCATGACAGAGGATTTTTGGATGAATATCCAACTTAGGTGGGATCTATATAAAGCAAAAAACAGCGAGGCAAAAGAACTTAAAACAATTAGTCCTTTTCAGCGAAGCTTCAACGAAGCACATCCATAAACAATCGCCCAATCGGGTAGCCGGGGGTTTTTAACCCCCAGCCCCCACACCACCCTGCATGCGGCTCCGCACAGGACGGTTCACTTAGAATGATGAAGCTTGATCCATCCATCACGCAGCGAATATAGCCCCTGGGATTTGAGATAAGCATTAGACAATGCCTGCTGTATCCCCGGGGTTTTGGAGCTACGCC
>JAHJIY010000011.1 GCA_018823175.1 Pseudomonadota bacterium | reverse complement strand
CAGTTTCAATCCTTGTTCTTATGGATTCGCCCGGAAGACACCGCTTGGTGTGATCGTCCAATCCCCGGCGGTTGAGTTTCAATCCTTGTTCTTATGGATTCGCCCGGAAGACCGTGGAGTAGATGGGGATTTATCCGGTGGTTATTTAAGTTTCAATCCTTGTTCTTATGGATTCGCCCGGAAGACTATTGAGGGGTTGAGGTAGCGGCGATTGACTGATAGTTTCAATCCTTGTTCTTATGGATTCGCCCGGAAGACCGCCGCCCCGCTATACACGGCGGCGTTCGCGTTGGAGTTTCAATCCTTGTTCTTATGGATTCGCCCGGAAGACTATTTTTATGCTTGATTATCGTAACTAGCTATGATAGTTTCAATCCTTGTTCTTATGGATTCGCCCGGAAGACGTGATACCCATATATAATTGGGTGAGTACCAGCGTGTTTCAATCCTTGTTCTTATGGATTCGCCCGGAAGACTACTCCGGAAATCTGTAAATCCGTCGTTGCGCTGTGGTTTCAATCCTTGTTCTTATGGATTCGCCCGGAAGACTGCTTTTTCCCTGTAAAGCCTTATACCACGCATGTTTTCCTCGAAATTTCGCTTGCCATTTTTCTGACTTCTCACTCTTGTTTACCCTCTTTTCAGTGTATTTTAACTACCGGTTTGCATGATTTTTTATTATGTATCACCTGACAATTACAACATTTTTTCCATTCACAGCACGTAAGCGCAATAAAAACAAACCATGCGGCTTACGAACACACATTCCGATAACAACAATCCAAACATTTTGCCGTATTCTTCGTACCGGCAGGATAGAACCCTTTCTGGGTGATTGCAATCATTTCAGCGATCATCACTTTCAGGCGATTGAAATCATTATCGGTGATCGAAACCTCTTTCATCATACTGTTACTGCGGGTAAAGCAAACGTAACCTCGGTTTACCTCCTTTCCATAATTTTCTCGAATCAGCAGCGCATAAAGCACCACCTGATACCTATAGGTGGAGAAAACCCGGTCGTTATATTCGGCAAATTTGTAATCCAACGGAGCCATTGTGTCGTCATCCAGCGTCAGAACTTCATCAACAATACCTTTAATATTGTAACGAGGCGACGACAACCAGGCACCAAGTTCCTTGCCAACACAACCGATCTTCTTTCGCAGATAATCAACATTGGCCGTCTCACGCTGGGTATGAACCTCGCGCCCGATCTGCACCTTGTAACGCCGGTCCTCATGCTGGCTGATGCAAAGGCAATTCATAAAATAGATGAAACGCGGACAAAACAGATATTCCAAAAGTTCCGACGCAGTAACAAAAATTCCTTCCACATCCATCGGCCTCACAGGATCAGCGCCTGAAGCTTGCCGCTCACAAGCAGCGTATCGAAGGAATTGCCCAGCAAGCGGATTTTCCTGAAATCATCCTCACACACGGGGAAGAGATAGACGGCATCGGTTTCAAGATTAATCAAGTCTTTGCATTTCAGCCCAAGTTCATCCACCTCGTTTTTATTGAGATCGCCCAGGAAGCAGCTTTTCTGCACCCGATACAGGCCGTATTCCTTACAGAATTTTGCAACCTTTGTGCGGGACTTGTTCTTGACTATATCGTAAATCACCCAAGTCAACATGGCTTTTCCTCTATCAGGCTATTGGCGATACGATGGCACTCCATCTGGATAGTGTTGCGTCTCTGGATGTTGCGCCCTCGGTAACGGATTGATTCGTCAAAATGTTTGTTCAACGCCTCGATCAGAAAAGCCTTTCCTTCCTTATTCAATGTCATACCGTTATTGGGCAGTTTGTCGAAATATTCCACCTTTACCTTGCGGCCGGAAAAAAGGAATACAACCGGTTCCTCGGCATAGATGCGAAACAGTTCGATCAGATCAAAAACCAACGATTTTTTATTGTAGTTGTCGGTGTGAACAAACCCGATATACGGATCAAGTCCAGCCAAAATGCATCCCTTTTCCACCAACGAATACAAGACTCCATAGCCGTAATTAAGCATGGCATTAAACTCGTCTTTGGCCGGATTGCGACTTCGGCCATCAAAACGAAAACGCTCAGGCATGACATAACTGAGCAGTTCAAAATAGATTCTTCCGGCTGTCCCCTCCAGCCCCATGATGGTTCCGCGCCGCTCACCCAATGTACCGGAAAGCGCTCTCAATTTCCTGCTGAGTTCCTTCAAACTGTTGGATGATTCCCTCAGTTTTTCGGCCTTGCCCTCTCGCGGACGACTCAGTCGATCCAGAAACTGCGCCTGATTGGCGACTTTTGCAGCTACCCATTCTTTCGCCAAATCGAGCCCCGACTCGGACTCGCTTATTTCGAGCTGTCGACGGCGAATAAGTGTGGTGCTCCCCAATTTCGAATGCCACACACGCCCATAGGGATTGCCATAGTGATCAAGAAAAACGATATCAATGTTGTTGTCCATTGCTAGCTTGACGGCATCGGTGGAGAGATAGGCGCTGGTGGTAATCGTGATCGATTCCACCTTGCGCGGCGACACCTCAAACACTTTGTCTTCGTTTTTAATGACAAAGCATTCGCCACTCTTTTTCAGATATGCGCCATAAGTGTTGATGACGAGTTGCACCACTCCACCTCGTATAATTGAAAATATTCAACAGGCTGACACATACTTCATCAAGCCAAATCCTTTGGACACCATTTTACCCACTCCGATAAATGCAGGTATACGGAAATTGGTGACGAATTCTGCACGAAAGCCGAGCATGGGAGTTTGTCCGGCTTTTAATCGAGCCTCATCAAAACGCAATAGCTTGACCATGATCTTTTCCTGCACATCAAGTTCGACATTCTTTGCTAATGCCAGCATATTTGCCGCCATGATCCGCTCCAGCATGGCACGGCGCTCTAACGTTCCACTTACCTTCATATAACACTCATAGTTCTCTTCGTTGAGCGCAAGCCATGGCGTATGGCTTTGATAGTGATACAGGTCGCCGCAAATCCCGGCATCATCATGGATGTCTTGCAGTTCTGTCCCGGTTACCTGATACACCTTCTGTCCGCACCGCAAACTCGCCTGCCCTCGATAGATCCGCTCAACAATTTCCAGTCCGTCATCAAATGATATCAGATACGGAACCCGGTCGATCACCAAGTAGCGCACCCGTGGTGATCGGTAATCAAAGCCTGTGCCATTATGATTGTGCAGCACGGCAATATCGCTGAAAGAAGCAGTAATAGTCCGCCGCAGATCAGAGCCGTTCTCACAAAAAGGGCGGTCGGTGTAGAGCGTCAGCAAGCGCAGATGCATGACTGTCCGATTGGTTGTTTTCAAAATATCACGCTCCCCGGTTCTTCCATGAATCCCAGATCACTATCATACGTGCTCGTTGTCGCCTCCAACGGCATGACAATCTCGGAACTGTCGCGGCTTCTCACCTGAACAATACGTTCAAGAAAATCCCCTTTAATCCGAGAAAACGCTTTTTTGCGCTCAAGACGATCTTCAATTTCCTGGACCGCCTGATACCCTGCCCACACATCTCGATCATCCTCATCTCGGAGGATAAACCAGGATTGGCGCATGCCGTCATCCTCTATCAACTTAAAAGCCTTTTCCGCCTCACCAAACTTTCCTTCTGTCAGCAGGGTGTCAACAGCTATTGCCTCACCATAATCATGTACTTCCTTAAAATATCGTCTTCCAAGTCCCAGGAAATCTTTTTCTTCAACTGTTACTAACCCGGATAGCACCCGCCGTGTAGCGTCAATAAGAAACGGGTCATACACCCGCTGCCACAACTTTTGAGTACCATCGGTCAATTCCCACAGATTGACTACACCGGTCCGTCCCCCTCCATTTCGGTTGCAACGTCCGGCAGATTGAATGATAGAGTCAAGCGGCGCTAGATCACGATCAACCACGTCAACACTCAAATCAACCCCCGCTTCCACCAGTTGGGTGGTAAGGATGAAGCAGGGAACACCTTTTGCAAGTGTTGCCCTGATTTCATCAATCCGCCGTCGCCGATCCTTGGGAGTTAAGCGCGTTGACAGGGCAAATACCGGACGATCCCCCAAACGGACGCAGAACATTTTATACAGGTGGTCGAAGACCTTGATTCCTTTGCGGTTGATAATACACATCCGGCTCAGTTCCGGCACTGCCTCTATTTCTGCGGATACTATCTCAAAGAATTCATTCAGATCGGTAGTCGGTTCCATCCTGTTCACCAACTGAACACGGGAAAGTGCTGCGAAGAACCGCTCGTGCCCCGGCAACAATTCCCGCGACATTTCAGAAGTGAATAGTAGCGGCTGTGTGGCAGTCATCAGTAGAAAACGAGTATTCAGAGCCTCACCAGCCGCCAGAAACATCCGGCGCACAGTATCCCAGTATTTACGGGGAATCGACTGCACTTCGTCCATAATCACAATGGCATTGGCAAGCGCCGCACAGCGTTTCAAATTACGGTTGCGCCCACTGAACAGGCTGTAGAGCAGTTGATGAAATGTCGTTACCACGATTTCGGACCGCCATGATTCGGTGAATAGCTCCGAATTATCCGGGTCAAATTCGGTGTCGGAAGAGGTATACACGGGATCGCTCAAATGGTGATGTTTAAGTAGAATTTCAGAGGTGATCACAACCCCGGCGGAGTTTAGTACATCCCGGTACACGGCGTGGTTCTGCTCAATCACGGAAGTAAACGGCAAGCAGTAGATGATGGCAGACAGACATCCTTCCTGTTTATACAGCGATGATCGAAGCTTCAGGGCGGCGTTAAATGCCGCCAGAGTTTTGCCCGATCCGGTCGGTGCGGTAATAGTGAAGAAATGCTCGTCGCCCCAAGCCAGCGCCTCCTGTTCCAGCAACGCGGACACTTCCCGGCGAGTTTCACCGATAATACCGGGAGAAAATGGCAAATTCCGGGCAAATTCCAAGGCTGCGTCATCCGGAAGTTGGTAACGGATACGATCCACCATGCCAGCGGCGGAATGAATCTTGTCATTACAGAGCAGGCCTCCATAAATGCCCAGGAATTCCATCAGCCGCACGGTAGGGCTGAAAAGTCCGCCCATCCTTAGCGGACGGGCCTCAGCAATACCCTTGATTATTTCATCCGTAGCAAGTGGCGGCAATGCAATAGGCAACCCTAGTTCTTTCAACCTCAATCCAAGCCATGTTTCAATTCCCGGCAGATCCATCGAATCCAACTGCTGTCGCAAAATCTTTGCTTCTTCACCGCCATCCCGCAAAAGCTGCTTCCAGCGGGAAACCTCCCCTTCCCAAGAATCTTCGAGATTTCCGTGGTGTCGAAGAATAGCCGTGAATACCGCTAGCCGGAATCGGTTCAATTCAACACGCTCCAATGGCGCTGTTGATGCGACATGCCAGGCAATAAACGCCGACGGTACTGCATGGGAAGAACGAAGTGAGCGATTGCTGCTCTTTCCCTGCATCCGTTCCTGAAACCAGCGATTTGCCTTACCAACATCGTGCAACAACCCGGCAAGCGTGGCTGCCTGTGCCACCCAGGCGGAGCTGTCGCCCCAAAGCCCACGGCATCCCAGCGCCACGGACGTCAGATGCCCGAAGAGGAAATCATTCGGCGGATGGGCCAGGCATTCAGAAAAAGAGTACGTTTTCATCATTCACCCGGAATGCGTGGGATGTTTCAACCGTTATCGGCTGGGCAGTCTCTTCTACAAGCACCTCGCTGTATTTCTCAACGGTTCTGTCAGGTCGCATCAGGTGAGGAATACGAAAGCGAGTGTAGCGCCCTCCTTCGTCATAGTACACCTGCCCCAATGCAAGCGGGATGGCGGAAGACACCTTCAACTTGCCGAGCGGAAGCTGCTCGGCCTGATAGATGCCAACAAAGGAAACCGATGCAATACACTGCGCCAGCCCCAGCGACGGGGTATAAACCGTGGTGTCGCTCCTCAGGAAGCGCTCCAGATCGTCCATGGTGTCATCAGATGCGTCGGTAACAAAGATTCGATAGGACGGTGATTTCAGGAACTCATAGGGTATCTGCGAGCGGGAAGCCTCCCCAACCAGACGGAAAAACTTATTCGACTTAGTGTTGACGAGGTTGAGCGCCGTGCGGTAGCGTTTAACCGGCGCTTTCAGGCTGACGGCAATCTTCACCCGATCCCAGCCGATCCTTTCAGCATACTCATCCTTGCCGTAACCGCAGATAGCGCCGATCATACCCAGCACTGTCGGGGGCGGAGGCAGCGGAAACGTCACGGGAGAAACCGGGGCATACGGCTTGCGGAAATGTCCCCAGTCCCCCTTTATGTCAAAGACGATGGTCTTCATGTTCTCTCCAATGTTTACCCCAGTTTCAATTCTGAAACCAACTTGTCGAGCCGCGCCAAATCTGCAAATTTCCCTGACTCAGCGCCATCAAGGAATACGAGGCGGTCATCCTGCAACACCTCAATGGATACAATTTTCTCCTTGGCTGACTGAACGGCATCAAGCAAGGGAGCCACGTTTATATGATAGTCGTTTATCGAACGAATCTGGATATCCTCCTTGTCAGAAACCAGACTGATTCTGCCCGCAAGATCACCGATGCGGTAGCTGTCCCGGTAGGTCAAACGGATAAGGGCCAATGGATTATGCCCTTCCTTGGAACGAGAGATAAGCCCCTGTGTCCCTTTCCACAATCCTTCCAAAAGCAGACTCACGTCTGCATCCGAAAGCCCGGTCCCGGTCGTTGATCTGGCGGCAACCTCGTTTACCACGCCACAAGCAGCAATGCAGGCATAAGGTACGATATATTCTTCGCGAAACGACTTTTGGGTGGCGTCCTTCTTGGATGCAAAGCCTGCCGTGCCCTGCACCAACACCGGAGCGATACGATGCAATGAACGGTTGAAACCATTAAACTGTACCGGACCGGCCAGACGAATGGACGATTTTTTCTTGCCGAATTCAACGGGCAACGTGCAACCAAACAACCGGGTATCAATGCACTTCTGCAAAATTGCTTTCTGGACCTTTGTGACAAGATCAGTGATGGAATCGCGGTCATTCACATTCGCCGCTTGATAAAAATCTTCGCACCGACCTTTACCATCCCTCAAATATCCATTGTTATCAAAGGTATCCCTTACCAAAATCTCCTGTCCCTTTACCTGATGCAGATAATCGCGCACAGTCCGTTTGATACGGACATCGGTCACCGTCGCAACTCCGGTTTCTGGGTCAGTGCGTGGTTTGTTCTCGTCCAGCGGATCACCGTTGGGATTACAATCCTTAGCCTCGTAAATGAAAAGTATTTCCTGCCTGTTGGTTACGCTCATGGCTGCTGCTCCTTGTCTATTTATTGATGTTGTAATCAAGACTCAAACCAATGGTAAAGGAAAGGGTCGCTTCATCATCTGTTATCTTCCAATCATTGCCGCACTTAACCCAAGCAGAGGCCAGGAGAGGATCAATCTCATTGACCAAACCAAAGGCATCGTACTGTTGAATCTTGTTACGCGCCTCGGGATAAAGCGCCTGTAGTCGCTTCATATCAAGCTTCATCCCCCGCAATTTTTTGTAAAATGGTGAATTCCCCAGGTTCTGCCCCTGCGCATACAGCACTTTGCTGACATAACAACCAGTCAAAAAGGCTGCGACCTTCTCCTGTGCATCAAAAAAATCCTTATGCACTTCTACAAACTGGCCATATTTACCACCTGTTCCAACTGCATCACTCATAGTTCTCACCCCTTTCTCAAAAATGCCAAGCTGATTTAGAAACTGCCATGCCGCCAGGGCATCGCGCACCATAAAAGGCATCATCTTCGGTTCGCGCTTTGCCTGTGTGACAACCGCCCGCACCACATCGGACAAAAATGCCCTTTCACTGATTATTCCACCAGAAAAAACAGCATCCACATAACCCAAAAACTTGCGCTGACTTGTTTTGCCGCTGTGCCCGGCAAAATCTTTGATGGTCCTGAACGTAAAGAAAAACGGCTTATCCCCCATCTTCAAGTATTCATCCGCTTCTACAGTTCGCTTCACAGTATGAATGCGACTGATACGTGAGGGGAGTATCTCGGGAATTTCAGCAGTGATCTTCCATTCAGCATTTTTCCCTTTAAAAAAAACCATTGTCAGCGTCAGCGAATCCTTCCCCTGACCCACATCCGCCAGTTCCTCAAGGATATCATTCTGGCTACCGGTAATCTTTGTGTACTCGCTTGTCTGGGTTGTATGGCCCATTCCCTCCAGCATGTTGACTATTGTTTCGGCCAACTCGTCATTTTTTGTTCTCAGACAAGGAAGCAACAGGTAGCTCTCACCGCAAAAGTTAAACGAGAGTTTCCGCTTGGCATAATCATATGCAGACGAAATAGCTGTAATGCATTCGTCACAGACCGGAAAATTTTTAAGGGTTTGGCCTATTCCAAATCCGCCGGTAATCATCCCGGGTTTGTCCAAATTATAGCTTTTCAAGCGTGAGAAATTACCGTAGACCCGCCTGCCAGCTTCACCGCAGACGTAGCAAACCCTGCCATTCTGTACGGAGTCATTTTTCTTATCTGCTGTACCATAATCATCGAACGCCTTTGCATTCATGTACGCCTGCACTTCCTGCTCGGCGTACAACGGCTCGATTTTTCCGTCATTTATAAAAGCTACAAAAAGGTAGGCGCGGTTTTCCACATCAGGCTTGATTTCAGCGATTTTATCGCTAACATCGACAGCAATCAGGACTTCATCAAACGCTGCGGCAAGCCGCTTCATTTCTTCCTTAATTTCCTTGGTAGTTTCAGCCAACACATTCACGCAGCGCTTTATCTTGTCCAATGTCTTACGTGGATCATTAGTAATGGGCTGAACAGCAGTCGTTGAAAACCCGTTTGCCCCCGAAGCAGCCATATAGACCACTCCTCTGCTACCCTGCACAAGCCGCAAACCGGAAAAAGCCCCGGTAGCCCGGTCAAAACAAATTGCAATGCCATGCCGATACGCTTCCGGCAATCCCTGGTTCAACCGTTCAATCTTCGTCCTCGGCGTTTTCCCCTCGATAATCCTGTTCAGTTCAAGCAGTTTAGTAAACATATTTATTCCTCCGATAATGACACTTCAACATTCGCTGCGGGTCGAATTCCGGTGACCGTTTATTTATCTTTCCGACAGAGGCGTGGGGTGAATATGCCAGTCCGGATTTTCTTCTTTCACTCATCTATTTTCACCTTCGGCAGTTTCTCCAGTTTGCCAAGCATCTCCACTGCTCCGACATCCATCTTCGAAAAGGCGAACCAATTTTTGCCAAGGTCTTTCAGGGAAGCTAAGTTCTCGAACCGATCGCAATTTGCGACCAGTTCACTTTACTCATCCTGGGTAAGCTGAAAAAACCTGAATTGTTCAGGAAATCGCTCAATGTTACGTTTTACCTGCTCATTCAGTCGTTTGGTCGGGACTTGATATAACTCAGAGAGGTCTCGATCAAGCATTACCTGTAAACCACGTATGGTGAAGATTCGATTTCCAATTGTTTTTGAGTCTATGAGGAGTTCGTTATTTTTCATATCCATACTGTCCTATCAGTTTCAATATTAACCCATTCGATGGGGTCATTGAATTAGGGACACCCCCCTGAAAACCCGCTCCCGGTATTACCCGAGATAATGACGATGGGGCCGCATCTCCGTTTTTTTGCGGCTCATTCAGACGCCGATCTTTGATTAATACACGCGATGCGATGTCAGGCAAACGTTTTTCTCGCACTGGGAAATGAAGGTCACCATCATGGGTTTATCCAATTAAGAATTTAGAATTAAGAATGCAGAACTTTAACAAATATAAAATTATGAATTATTTTTCTTCGTGTTCTTGATAATTGTTACGAAAATTGCGGTCAATTCATTGGCTTCGCTCAAAAGATTCTCCAACTTCACGCCAGGCACGACTCCGCTTTCCACCAGCAGTTCAAACCAGTCCTCGACGGAAATTGCGGACGGTGATTTTGTTGCCATTATTGATTGTCCTCTTTGCCCTGTCCCGGTTCGTCTGCGACCGCCAGTCGGTGTTCCATCTCGATCTGCCGGCGTTCGCGGAGCAATTCGGCGGCCAGTTCCTCTTCCGTGGGCAGGTAAAGCTTGTATTTGGAGGCGAATATCCGGTCGTTTCCTTCGGGCAGAGTGTAACGCACCACCGCATCGCTTTTGTCGGCACAAAGCACAATGCCGATGGGCGGGCTTTCCCCTTCGGCCGCCATCTCCCGCTGGTAGTAATTCACATACATCTGCATCTGGCCGAGGTCCTGATGAGTCAATTCGCCGATCTTGAGATCAATGAGAACGAAGGAGCGGGTTAGGCGATTATAGAAAACCAGATCGATAAAGAAGTGCCGACCGTCAAGGGTAATCCGCTGTTGACGGACCATGAAGGCGAAACCCTTGCCTAGCTCCAGCAGGAACTGCCGGAGCTTGTCGATCAGGGCCTGCTCAAGATCGGATTCGAGGAAACGCTCACTCTGCCGGATTCCGGTGAATTCCAGCACATAGGGATCCTTTACCAGATCCCCCGGGTGGTGGATTTCATGGCCCTTGGCGGCGAGCTCCTTCACTCCCTCCTTATCACGGCTCAAGGCGAGCCTTTCAAACAGCAGCGAATTGACCTGACGCTCCAGTTCGCGGGTTGACCAGCTTGAGTTGACCGCCTCGGCTTCGTAAAAGGAGCGGGCTTCCGGCTTTTCCAGTCGCAGCAACAGGCGATAATGGGTCCAGGTCAATTCTCGACGCAGTGCGTCGAATTTTGGATATGCCATGAAAAAGGCTCGCATATTCCACAGATTTGATTGATCAAAGCCCTTGCCGAACTCGGCCCGCAGCCGGACCGAAAGCCCCCTGATGATTTGCTTGCCGTATGCGGCACGGGTCTCGCCTCGTTGTTCTTCTTCGACGATTATCCGCCCGATTTCCCAGTAAGACGCGACCATGGCGGTATTGACCGCTTGCCAGGCCCTGCCCCTCGCCTCGGACAGAACTGCATGGACGCGCCTGTAAATCGGTTCCAGATCGTCATGGTTTTTCTTCATATCACCCATTGATATTTCCTCTTGGAGTCGGTGGCAGGAGACGGCGGTGCTTTTTTTCGGCGGTCTGGCGCAGCATTTTCTTGACCGTGTTCAGCCCTTCCTCGGTGATCACGGTCTGCCAGGTGTTGTCGCCGATTCGATTGGCAAAGGCGTCGAGCACCCGGCGGGTCTTCTTGAGGGCGTTTTTCTCGCATTGGGAAATGAAGATCACCATCATGGGGTTATCCAATTAAGAATTTAGAATTATGAATGCAGAATTATGAATTGTTTTCTTTCACCCATCTATTTTCACCTTTGGCAGTTTCTCTAGTTTGCCAAGCATCTCCACCGCTCCGAGATCCATCTTCGAGAAGGCGAACCACTTTTTGCCAAGGTCTTTCAAGGATGCGCCGAAATGGTAGATCAGGGAATCATCAATTATCAAAAACCGGTCGTGTGAATTCCCGAATTCGTTTACTGTCAAGGGCGGGTATTGTTCATTGAATTTTTGGATATCCAGCTTCAGCCGCTTTGAAATGTTTTTGGTAACGATGGTGAGTGACACGCCTTTTCGTCGTTTTGAAAAAAGAGTCAGGACGGTATCGTCGATAAAGTTGTCGATCAAGACAATTGATTTCCCGGCGGATCGTATTAAATCGGCAACAAATGTGTATGCATCAAAAACCTGGCCATCGAAAAAAATACCCTGCTTGGGTTTGATGTTTTTGTCTTCCAGCGCATTAAAAATCTGCTCAAATTTTTCATTGGTTTTCAGTTCACTGGCAAGCTGCCGTTTCTCTACTTGATCAAGCCGTTGAAAGAGCGTTGCGTTATGCGTAAGAAATTGCCTCATTTTCACAAAGGCGCGCATGATTGCGATATTGATCTCTATGGCTCTTGTGCTGGTTAAAACTGCCGAGAGGGACGCCACCCCTTGCTCTGTAAAGGCAAAGGGTCTTGCCCCTCCAAGATGCTTTTTGGAAGGTATCACAGATTGTGATACCAAAGACTCGATTTCTTCATTCGTTAGCTCAAATATAAAATCTTCGGGAAACCTGGCCTTATTCCTTTTTACCGCTTGCTTAAGTGCCCGGTTTTCTACCCCATACAATTCTGCCAGATCGCGATCCAGCATCATCTGCACGCCCCGCAGAGTGAAAATGTGACTCTCGACATTCAGCAGCTCAACTAATTCATTTTTTTGTTTCATTGCCTACCTACTTCTTTTTAAAAAAGGGGCCGCTCTTTGCGGCTCAATCAGTCGCCGATCTTTGATTAATACTCGCGATTCCATGTCAGGCAAACGTTTTTCTCACACTGGGAAATGAAGATCACCATCATGGCCAAATCCAATTAAGAATTATGAATGTAGGGTTAAGAATTGTTTTCAACCATCAGCCTGCAGTTATTAAAACCCGATTTTTCTTTTAGGTTTTTCATCTTCACTGAAAAGCTGACGAATGGCCTCGAACACCACCCGGAACTGCTCATCATATTTTGCTTCCATTTCCTCAATTTTCTTTTTCAAGTCTTTATGGCGGACAAGGAGCTTTCTTAATTTAACAAAGGCCTTGATGATCTCGATATTGACGCGAATGGCCCTTTCACTGTTCAGGACGCTGGAGAGCATCGCTACCCCATGCTCGGTAAATGCAAAGGGCATTGTTCTGGCAAATTTCAACGGTTTGAGGTCATCACAAATTGTGATAACCTCATCTCGTTCTTCCCGATTAAGCTGAAACATAAATTCGCTGGGAAACCTCTTGCTATTACGTTTTACCGCCTGGTTGAGAATGCGCGTCTCGACCCCGTACATTTCAGCCAGGTGGCGGTCAATCATAACCTTCTCACTTCGCAGGTGAAAAATCCTTCTTTCAATTGTTTCAATCGGCACAATATCGGTCATTGTTTGCCTTCCTCCTCTTGTCTTTTGGCCAAGGCCTTGACCTGATCGAACATGTTCTCCAGCGCCTTGTGGTCGGCAAAGGCTTGCAGACATTGCTGGCGGAACTCCTGCTCGGTGGCGTTTTCCCTGGCGCAGATAAAGGACCAGGGCAGGACAATGGCGTCTTTGACCAGATCGGCGACATCAAAGACCAGGGCGCCGCTTAAGAATTTAGAATTATGAATGCAGAACTTTAACAAATTTAAAATTATGAATTGTTTTCTTTCACTCATCTATCTTCACCTTCGGCAATTTCTCCAGTTTGCCAAGCATCTCCACGGCCCCGAGATCCATTTTCGAGAAGGCGAACCATTTTTTGCCAAGGTCTTTGAGCGACGCGCCAATATGATAAATATCGTTGCCGTCGATGATTACAAATCTGTCATGGGCATCGTTGAAGGTTTCCAAGTTAATGGGCGGATATTGCTGATTGTGCTTTTTCAAATCCAAGGTGAGCTGCTTTGAAATGGTCTTTGTGTAAATCGTACATAAAACACCGGCAGATCTTTTGCTGAGCAAGGTCAGGACGGAATCGTCCACGTAGTTGTCAATAAGCACCAGTGATTTTTTCGTCTTGCGGACCAGATCGCTGGCAAAACGCCAAGCGTCATACACCTGGCCGTTGTAAAAGATACCCTGCCTGGGTGGTTCATCTCGACGCTCCAAGGCCTGAAACACTTTTTCAAAATTCTTTTCGGTTTCCGATTCAAAGACAAGTTGACGGCGCTCTACAGAATCCAGACGAGCGAAGACACTCGCGTTATGCTGAATGAATCGCCGCATTTCCACAAAGGCATTGATGATCTGAATACTGACCTTGACGGCAGTATCACTGCGCAAAACCGCAGAGAGCATGGACACGCCTTGTTCGGTAAAAACATAGGGGAGGTATTTTCGGTGTTTGCCACGTCCCGTTTCTAAGGTCACAATCTGTGACCTCAAAGAGTCATTATCGTTTGAGGTGTCGGAATGAGATTGCAAGTTTTTTTCGTTTAAGGTTCCAATTTGGCACCTTAAAGAATCGTACTCTTTTTCCGTCAGTTGAAAGCGAAACGATTCAGGGAAACGGTCAATATTCCGTTTGACTGCCCGATTAAGTATTTTGGTTTCAACCTCGTAGACAGCGGCTAAATCGCTATCCACCATCACCTGCACGCCGCGAATGGTAAAAATCATGCTCTGGATATTAGCGGAGACTATCTCATTTGATTGTTTCATTGCCTGCCTACTTCTTTTTTGAAAAAGTCCGCTCTTGGCTTTTGCCTGCCTCACCGGCCAAGCTTTTCCTTGCCTCTTCGGTAATCCGCCTTGCTTTGCTGGCCGCGTTTCCATCGTCAGGAGATTGACGACAGGCGATCTCGACAGTGGTGGCCTCTCCGAGCATGGAAAGAATCGAATCAAAACTGGTCTTAACTTCTTGCCGGGCACGTCTTTCTTCCCCGGCCCTCGCCAGCCAGCGCTTGAAAACCTCCGCCCTGGGCGAGGAAATGGCCTGGACAATCCGGAAAATGCCTTCCAGGGTGGCGGCTTCCACCTTGTGCCGATGTCCGGAGGGCACTGAATCCATTTCCAGCCACCGGCAATTCTCCGACAAGTCAACTCCACAAGTCGCCAGCTCCCTTGCCTTCAAGCAATGCCAGGAGTTACCAGGATTCCGGCTGCCGGTCAAGGCCGCCACCACATCAACAACGGTAAAATACCACTCGCCGTCACAAAGGCCGCGCCGCACTCCCTTATCTTTAACAATCGCCAATGCGTTTTCCGGCATGGTCCTCGCCCTTTTTCTTAAATGCATCGCGCCGCCTTTCCCGGAGGTCACAAGTTGTGACCTCCCGAATTCCAGCGCCAGTTTATTTATCTTTCCGACAAAGGCGAGAAATCGGGGTCTGACTTGACTAATGGACATTACCAGGAAAAGATCTACCGTTGGCTTTTGTTTGCTTTCCGCCCTAAATCAGTGAGAATTCTCTTGCCTGCTTCCAAAAACCCTCGAAGTCTAACTCTCTCTCTCTCTCTCTATCCAACCAGCCAAACTTAAGCCACGAACCGGAATGGTTTTCATTCTTCAAAGCCCCTGGCAAACAGAAGCAAAGTCGTCATTCCGGCTCATCCCGGCAACCGCTCAAAGCGTTTCTCGCAATCAGCCCTGTGCTTCATTGTGCGAATGACCTTTTGCCTGCAATTCTGAGGCATACCGTTCCCGTGTGCTGGAAACTGCTGTAACAGCGATATCCTGCACCTTGCCATAGGCCTTTTCAAGCTGCGCTGACAACTGTTCAACCCGTTTCCTTTGCTCGGCGACAAGCTGTTCCAGGGCCTCAATTCGGGTGTTGAGTACATTTTTTTCACCTTCATAGGTCTTGCGCAGCAGTTCTTCATTCCTGGCCATTTCGTTTGTCAGGCGATTACTGGTTTCGGTCTCCGTTTTCTTGATGGCTTTTTCCAATTCCCCAGGGAATTTATCAACCTGGACCTCAAGGACCACAAGTCGTTTCTCCTCCTGGACCACAAGGGTTTCCCGTTCTTTTAATTCAGCTTCTTTGGCGGTAACTTTTTGCTCAAAGGCTTCCTTTTTCTGGGCCAACTCTTTTTCAAGTCCGTTAATCTCGTCCTGAAGGGCATTGGTTTTCTGTTCCCGTTCACGCTTTAATTTATACTCGTACTCCTCCTGTTCTCGCTGACGTAGTTTTTTGTCGTGTTCACTCCGCTCTTGTTGTTTAGCAGAATATTCATTTTTTTCCTCTTCCCAAACAGCTTTTTCCAGGCTTATTTCTTCATCAAAGACCGTTCGCTTCTGTTTCTGCGTTTCGAGCAAGGCGGCTAAGGAATAAGCGCATTGTTCAATTCCAAAGATCTCTTTGAGCTCCGCTTCTTTGACAGCAGTTGCTGCCTTTACTTTGCTGTATCGACTCACCTCATGCTCCATTTTGATGGCAATATCAGCAAGTGTTTCGTTCAGACTGGACTTAAGCGCATCAATACTGTCAAACACTTTGGTTGCAGCAAGCAATTCTGCCGCCGCAACCACCTCTTCGTTCTTAATTTTCTGTTTTTCTTTCTCCGGTTGGAGGGCCTGGCGGGCCCCGTCCTCAAGCTGCTTTTTGAGTTTATCATAGGCCTCAAGAATTTCTTTCTTGGTGTTTGATGGAGATACCGTTGTTGTTTCGTTTAATTTTGTTGTCATTGCCATTCTCCAGATTCGTTAAGGTGTTTGAAGCGTTACCGTTGTTTCTTTGCTCATAGCATACAACCATACCTGGGACAAATGGTGTCCCAGTACCTTATAAAACTTTAAATTTCGCACAATTGCGAAGAGATTTTTCGCGAGGGCGAGGCGTGGCTTCAGTTGCATACGCTTGCTTAGCTGACTTTTATCACAGATTAAGGGGTTGTGTTAAGAAGGGGGCGATTATAATGACGATGACAACGAGCGGATGGTCATTGACCTGGTTTGAATTTTCTACTAAGTTGCTGGAACTAAATAAAAAGAAGTCGGACGATGGTTATTAAAATACCGAGTTTCCCCGCGTCGCCTCGCCCCTTTTGGGTTAGATCTTTTCTTCAGTTTTCTCTGCTCTTTTTAACCGTTTTGAGGGAAATAAAACCACCTTTCGACCCTTTATCTTTTCTGTTCTAACTTTGATTGGTCCTGACGAAATCAGCCAGGCTTTTAAGGCTGGTCAGAACCTCGCGGCTGGTCTCTTCCGAGTCGATCCTGACCTTATAACGGTTTTGGACCGTAAAGACTATTCCCACCGCGTCCAGGGAATCGATATCCAGAGAACGATGGGTCCGGCTTGCGTTATTGCGTTATTTCAATATCCTATCTCTGACGCAAATCGTCTACCTGTTTAACAAATCAAAAGAAATATCGCGCATTGCCTTAAATTTTATGTAACCATTTTAATGACTTATTCCCTCCATATAGGTTTTGTGGAGCTTCAATCAGGAAAACATGAACTGATTTCCTGATTGAAGCTGCATCGTCGTAAGTGCGCTTTCGGCATCCTCGAGCCCGGCCAGTTTACCGATGGCCGATGCCGCCAGCCGCCATACAACTTAATGCATGATGCTTGGAGGCATTGGCTGTTACCTTGGTTAAGTAGTAAAATCAACAAGATAGTGAGTTTTGTGGGGCGCTTGTTTTATCGCTTGTGATCCATAATCCGACAGGCTCCCAGGCCAAAAAATATTTTATAGCCCCGGATTCTCTCTGACCCTCAAAAAAGAAGGAAACTTCGGCAGGCCTGATTGGTAAAACCCGTAATATTTAAATGTGATGATCGTCCCGATCGCTGGCGGGGTTTCTCGTTGTTGGTCGGTAAAACCGGTGCCGATCTTGCAGCGGGTTCCGTCCGGTAGTTCGACCAGCAGGGAACCCAGGCGGTCCTTGTTTTTGCCGGTGCCCAGGATGTGGTCAATTACCTTGGCCTCCATGTCCTGGTAGCTTTTGACCTTCAGGATCTCGTTGCTCCGCCCTTTATGGTAAAAGGCGTCGGCTTTTCTGAGGATCAGTCCTTCGCCACCCAGTTCTTCTACTTTCCGTAATTCCTCTTTCAAATCATCTTTATGGCGGACAATCTTTTGGGGGATGACAAAGGCATGGTCGGAAGGATGTTGACTAAACCAAACTATGGCCTTGTCGATTCGGCGGATAAAGATATCGTCAACTTCCGGCACATCAAATACGGCAAATTTCAGCGTCAGCCAACCTTGGTCTGCCTTTTGTTGTTTGATAATGCTGATAGTTTTTTCAAAGGTGGCATGCCCGCCCCAGATTTCACCTTCCAGGGCAAAGTCAGGAAAGTTTTTAAGAAATTCGGCTGGCGGCTCAAAGGGAATGCCGTTTTTGGAGAGTAACTTTTTACCGTCCCAATAGCCCCTGACTCCATCGAGTTTTTCACTGACCAGCCAGCCGGCAATGTCGATATCGTCTGCATAGATCTGTGGCAACATGAGCTCAAGAGCTTTGGGATCATGTCCCTGACCATAAATACAAAGAAATAAAAGCAGGCCGGTCATTATTTTGCGCATGGCTATTCCTCGGTTAATTTTAAAGTACGCAAGGTGTAATCACCTTATCAGTGTGCCTGGGACAAATGGTGTCTTATGTAAAAAATAATTTGTGAAATATTCCTGTCAAAAAAAGGAGGGCTGTTATGATATTTACAGTATAATTTTCGGATTGCAAAGGGGGGAGGTAAAAAGTTAGGAAAAGGAAGATTTGAAAGAGGTTTGATATCTTAGATGGTTTTCTAGCCCAGGTTCATGTGGTCAATCTTCAGGCAACGGTCCATGAATACCTTCAGCCCTGCCTGTCTGGCTTTACGGGCGGAGGCTTCGTTGATAATGCCTTGCTGCATCCAGATGGCTTTTGCCTTGATGGCGATGGCCTCATCGACGATGGGCGGCACCAATTCGGAGCGGCGGAAGATATCGACGACATCAATTCTAATCGGTATGGCGTGTAGATTGGGATAGCAGGGAAGTCCAAGGATCTCGGTCTGGCCGGGATTGACCGGAATTATGGTGTATCCGGCGGCGATCAGATAGCGGGCCACGTCGTGGCTGGGGCGGTCCGGTTTAGGGGAGAGGCCGACGATGGCGATGGTTTTAATTTCTTTGAGTAGTTTGCTGATTACTAGAGTTTCCATCGTTGTTATCCCTTTGTTGTTTGCCTGGGGTCCTATTCAGGATTATAGTAGGGAAGTTGGTTTTGCCCTAGAATAAAAAAATTGCATGGTGAGATATGTGCCAAATCAGTGTAGTGCTTGAGCATGAAGGTCAGGAATCGGAAAAAATAATGGATGGGGTCAGTAAACTTGAGGTTACCGCGGATGGGGTTTTGGTCAGCACCCTTTTTGAAGAGCCGAAGTTGGTTGCCGGCGCCAGAATTTTAAAGATCGACTTTCTGGGCGGGATCGCAACTCTTTCCCCCAAATAAGACCCAAACAGGCGGGGAGGTAAATTGCCCTGACGAAGCAGGAGAAATTGATCATGAGTGAAATAACCGACCAGGAGAAACTACGGGTTCTTTTGCCCCATTGGCTTGCGCATAATGATTCCCATATTGCCGAGTTTAGTAAGTGGGAGGTGGTGGCCCGGGCCGAATTGGGTGAAGAAGTAGCCGATTTGATCAAGCTGGCGATTTGCGGGATGACGGAAACCGGCGAGGCTTTGGTGAAGGCTTTAGAAAAAATCGGTGGTCCGCCTGCTGGACACCATCATCACCATCATAATCACGGTTGATTCGCCGCACTCCGTAAGGTCGGGATCAGGTCGGGGTTGCTGCTGGCAGAGGCCTTTACGGTCAACAGCCAGTATCCGGACGCGCCGGAGTTGATTTTTTTTCGTAACCGGGCGGAAAGCCAGTGGGAGTCTTCGGTTAGATTGTAAAAGGCGGAATCGATGCCGAAAAAACCATCCAACAGGTGGCAGATGGTATGGAGGGTTTTACTTTCGTAGCCTTGGTCCATCGCGCTTAACTCATCAAGAGTATTGATCCCGCAATCTTTTAGTTCTTTCATGAATTCATTGATTAATTTCCGGTTTTTTTCCATTCCCTGGTCGACCATGACCATAAAACTTGGGGAACCGGCGGACAGAGATTCCTCCTCTTTTATTTCGATCGTGTCATATTTTACCAGGATGTTACGGTCAAAAAATTTTTGCACCTTCTGGCGGCAGGTGGTGAAGTCACTTCCTTCCACCATGATTTTGTGATTTGTCGTAAAATCCATTTAACTCCTCCGCTGCTCTAAAAAATCGGCAGCCCGGTGATTTCCATAAAACTGTTGACGTGAAATTCGGCCGATAAAGCAGGGTTTTTGAAAGCGATCATCCGCATGCCAAGGCTGTCGGTGTGTTCGCGGTCAACGATCGAGTCCCCGATGTAGATGGTTTCAGGGACCGTCAGGTGGAAATGGTCCAGGATCTTGTGCAGCGCTTCCGGATGCGGCTTGCCTTGTTCAACATCCATCGGGGTGACGACCTTTTCGAAGTATGGTTTTAAACCGAATGCTTCAAGGATTGGCCGCATGGTTGTGGTCCGGTTGGTGCTGATCGCTGCTTTCTGGGCCGGTTTGATAAATTCCAGAAATTCGATCAGGTCTGGTTCCATGGTCATATATTGCAGGAAGTTTCCATAGTCGAGGCTCAGGCGGTATTGGTTTACTTCTTCCAGATCAAAATCATGGTTACGGAAAATATGGCGGACTGAATCCAGGACATGATGCATATGGACATATTCCAGTTCTTCATCATCCATCGGCGGCAGGGAAAAGTTGGTTAGTAATTGATTATAGAAATAACGGTTGGCGTTTTTGGAGTCAAACATTACGCCGTCGCAGTCAAAGATGATAAGTTTAAGAGCGGTCATTTTGCAGGATTCCTGTAGGCATGGGTTGATTTATGATTTATAGAATAAACCATCACGAGACAAATCAGTTGTGAAAAATAAATATCTTTGTCTCTTTACGGTATAAGTCAGCATTAGTTCGGCAATTTAAATAACTTTTAACTGATGACCCCTGAATATCACATGTAATCAAATAGCCTTTCCTGTCAAGTTGCCAGGGAGGGATGAGAAGTTGGAAAAAATATATTATGCGAAAAGAAACGGATTTTCTGGTGATCGGCAGCGGGATTTCAGGTTTGTCCTTTGCCCTGAAAGCGGCGCGGTATGGGGAAGTTATTCTGATCACCAAGAAGAACAAGGTGGATACTGCGACTAATCTGGCCCAGGGTGGCATTGCGGCGGTACTGGCTGATGATGATTCATTTGATCTGCATATTCAGGACACCTTGCGTTCCGGGGCGGGGCTCTGCCATGAAGATGTGGTGCAAATGGTCGTGGAGAGTGGACCGGCGCGGGTCAGAGAACTTGTTGAGATCGGGGTCGAGTTTTTCCATGCTGAAAATGATCCGGACAAGTTGGATCTGGGCCGGGAAGGAGGGCATTCGAAAAGGAGGATTGCTCATGCCCTTGATTTGAGCGGGCGGGCGATCGAAAATGGGCTCCTGCAACAAGTGGCCATTAACCCGAGGATTAAGGTCCTGGAAAACCATCTTGCCATCGACCTGTTGATCGGCTCAAAGACCGGGATCGGGCAAGTGACGGCCGGGTTTAGTGACCGGTGTCTTGGGGCGTATGTTTTGGCTCCGGACGGGGCTATTTCAACTTATCAAGCGCGTGTGACCGTTCTTTGTACGGGCGGGGCCGGCAAGGTTTATCTTTATACCACTAATCCTGATATCGCCACCGGTGACGGGGTAGCCATGGCCTATCGGGCCGGGGCCCGGGTTGCCAACCTGGAGTTTGTCCAATTTCACCCCACCTGTCTTTTCCATCCGCAGGCCAAGAATTTTTTGATCTCAGAGGCGGTGCGCGGCGAGGGCGGGCGACTGATTGATGAGCAGGGCCATGCCTTTATGAATAAATATGATCAACGCGGCGATCTAGCGACCAGAGATACGGTGGCCCGAGCTATTGACAGCGAGATGAAGACCAGCGGCGATGATTGCGTATATCTTGATATTACGCATAAACCCGCGGATTTTATTAAGAAAAGGTTCCCTAATATCTACCAGACCTGTAAGTCATACGGGATTGATATGACTAAAGAGCCTCTGCCGGTGGTTCCGGCGGCCCACTATATGTGTGGCGGCGTCTTGACCGATATCATGGGGCGCAGCAATATCGAAAATCTCTATGCTTTCGGTGAGACCGCCTGCACCGGGTTGCACGGCGGCAATCGATTGGCCAGTAATTCTCTGTTGGAGGCCGTGGTTTTTGCCGATCAGGCTTTCCGGCAGTGTGCAGCGGAATGGCCCCGGATAAGTAAGCTCGGATTTCCCGTGGTCCCGGAGTGGAGTGTGGGGCCGGCTGAAAGGATTGAGGAGTGCGTGTTAATCACCCATAATTGGGACCAGATTCGGCGCTTGATGTGGAACTATGTCGGGATTGTGCGTAGTGATCGGCGGCTTTCCCTGGTCCGGGAAAAATTGGTGCCGATTTTAAATGAAATTGATCAGCATTACCGGGATTTTCTGTTGACTCCTGATCTGGTTGAATTGCGAAATATCGCGCAACTTGCTGATTTAATAGTGCAAAGTGCCATGCTTCGCAAGGAATCTCGCGGGTTGCATTTCAATATAGATTACCCGGCGGTTAATGATCTTGAGTGGAAAAAGGATACGATTCTCTCTCTTGCTCGCTAGATGGATTTTCATTCATCGATTTTTCTTATCCTGCCGATTATTCGTCATAATTTATATCCCATCTGATTTTCACCCAAATAATACCCCTAAAAAGTTGAGATTAATTACTAACGTAGGGTCATACAGTTAGGTCAAAACCGGAAAATAGATAAATATTTTTCTTGACTGACCCACTACATGTAGTGCTATTTTGCTAAACAAGATACTACATATCGTATTTTATCATCTTTTGTGAGGTTCGCGGTTGTGACATTTATGAGTAAATGTCGACAGGTTTTTTAAGGCGAATTTGGTGGTTCGGACCTAAAGTTTTAAATAGATAAATTATTAAATGAAAAAGGGGAGGTCGTATGGGAGTTGTAATGCCATTACCGACAGAGAGAAAAAGTAAGATAAAATCTTTTTCTAAAGCCGATAGTACCGACCTGGCCCTTTTTGTTCGGACTTCCGAGGAAGATATTACCGGGTGGAACCGTCAGCGGATAGTTGATGCCCTGCTCCGGGAAACTTTTGTTGATCCTGATACGGCGGATCGGATCAGTCTGGATGTTGAAAAGACAATTCAGAATGGAGCGGTGAAGACCGTTACCGGGCCGTTGATTCGTGAGCTGGTCAATGCCAAGCTTCTTGAATTGGGTTTGGAAGATGCGCGTCGGATGCATACCAGGCTCGGGATGCCGCTGTATGATGTTAATCAGTTACTGGTCCAGCACAATAAAGAAAACGCCAATGTGCCGCACGGCCCCGAGGCCACCAATCTGACTCTGGCGGAAGGGATCAAGAAAGAATATGCTCTCCTGCATGTTTTCTCAGACGATGTTGCTGACGCTCACCTGAAGGGTGATCTGCATCTGCATGATCTTGGCTTTATCGATCGGCCTTACTGTTCAGGTCAGTCCCTCGAGTATATCAAAAAATTCGGTCTTAATTTGCCCCATGGCTTGTCCATGGCCAAACCGGCCAAGCATGCCGAGGTTTTGTTGGCCCATATGGTCAAATTCGCCGCTGCCCTGCAGAGTCATTTTGCCGGGGCGATCGGCTGGGATGCGATTAATCTTTTTTACGCCCCCTATCTTGAGGAGTTGAGTGATCGCGATGTAAAACAGTTGGCCCAAATGCTGATCTTTGAATTTTCTCAGCAGGCGGTGGCCCGTGGCGGTCAGGCGATATTCTCCGATATCAATATCTATTGGGAAGTACCTAAACATTTTGAAAATGTGCCGGCCATTGGACCCGGCGGTGAATATACCGGCAAGACATACGGGGAGTATGAAAAACAGGCGCAACGCTTTGCCTGGGCCTTGTTTGAAGTTTACAAGGAGGGGGACGCCCTGGGCAAGCCTTTCTTCTTCCCGAAACCGTTGGTCCATATTACTGAGAAATTATTTAAGACTGAAGGCCATATGGATTTTTTGAATCACATTTGTGATGTGGCCGCCGATAAAGGTAACACCTATTTTGTCTTTGATCGGGGAGAAACCGCCAAGATTTCAGAGTGTTGTCGCCTCAGTTTCAAGTTGGAGGCCTCAGACCTCGAAGATGCCAAGACGCCATGGCGCATGCGTTATTCCGCTTTGCAGAATGTTACGATCAATCTGCCTCGTCTGGCCTATCGAGCTGAGGGAGATGATACCCAAATCTTCTCCTTGATTACCGAGCAGATTAAACTGGCGGTTAAGGCCCATGCCCAGAAAAAGGATTTTATCGGCAAGTTGCTGGCGATGGGTGAAGGTGGACCGCTTTCCTTGCTGGCCATGAAGCTCGACGGCGAGGAGTATCTGCGTCTGGAACGTTGCAGTTATCTGATCGGGATGGTCGGTCTTAATGAAATGGTCAAGGTCCATATCGGCCAGGAACTGCATGAATCGGATGAGGCGATGAAGTTCGGCCTGAAGATCATTGCCCATATGAATATCGTTTGTAATAAGATGAATGAGAAAAACGGCATGAAATTCGTGCTGGAGCAGACTCCGGCTGAGAGCACTGCTTATCGGTTTGCCAAACTGGACATGGCTCATTTTCCGAAGATGGCAAAAAAAGTGGTGCAGGGTGATCTGGAGAAAGGCGAGATCTATTACACCAACTCTACTCTCTATCATGTTGGGTCGACCATGAATCCCATTTCCAGAGTTGAAAGGGAAGGCCTTTTTCATCCGTTGATCGAAGCTGGCGCTATAACCCATGTCTGGCTGGGAGAGGCTTATCCTGATAAGGGCGCATTAACCGATTTTGTGATCAAGACGTTCCGTCATACCCAGAATGACCAGATAGCTTTTTCGCCTGAATTTACCTGCTGTCTGGATTGCGGTAAAACTTCCCGTGGGCTTAGCCAGAATTGCTCTTATTGTAAATCAGAACACGTGGACGGTATAACTCGGATTACCGGATATTTTACTAAGTTATCCAGTTGGAATAAAGGAAAGCTTGGCGAGTTGCGCGAGCGTTATCGTAATGAAAAACGGTTTGTCGAGAAGGCTGTTTAGGCTAAAGGAGACACAAATGACATTATTTACTAAAACGGACTGCCGACTTTGCGATCAACTTAAAAACAGATTTGATTTTGCCGCTATGCAGGTCGATATTGAAGTGCTGGATAATGGTGATGCGGCAGCTCTGGCCCATTTGGCATGGCACAGTTTGGTGGAGAGTGCCCGGAAGACGTTGCCTCTTCTGGTCCTTGATGATTCATCAACCGAGGCTGATTTTAACCGCATTGAGGGATACTTAATCGATAAGGCTATGCAATGCGGGCTTACAATTAAAGCAATACCTTCGCAGTCGATCTCCTGTGATGACGGGAGCTGTTCCATTCAATAGTTTTCTACCCCGGTGTCGGCCAGGAGGAGTGAGTTTAAATTGAATCTCCTACACTTCTCCTTAACCTTGCCCTCTCTCACTCCTCCTGTCGGGCGCCGGGGTTTTCTTTTAGGTTTTTTAGTTATTCACCGGGATGATTTTTCCGGTGGTGGCTGGGTTTCTGTTTAGCCTGAATTGTATCGAGTAGCCTACTTGATTGTCAGGTCTTCCTTGATTTAAATTAATGACGAAAATAAAGGGTTTTATCGAAACATCGTTTATCGACTGGCCGGGCAAGGTTTGTGCAGTCATTTTTCTGCCAGGATGTAATTTTCGTTGTCCATTCTGCCATAATCACCCCCTCCTTCAAAATCAGGATAAATTACAGTCTTTTCTTTTGTCCGATATCTTAGCTCGTTTAAATAAATTCAAGCAATGGTTGGACGGGATCTGTGTTTCAGGCGGGGAGCCAACTTTGGCCCCAGACTTACCAGATATTTTGTTAAAGATAAGGTCGGCAGGTTTTAAGGTTAAACTCGATACAAATGGTAGCCGTCCGCAGGTCTTGGCAAATCTCTTTGATCAAGAATTGCTTGATATGGTGGCCATGGACGTAAAGGCCCCCCTGGAGCAGGCCAAATATAATCAATGTGCCGGGGTCATGGTAGATCTTGATCTGATCAGGCAGAGCATCGCATTAATCAAGAACAGTGGAATTGACCATGAGTTTCGGATGACTGTTTTACCAAAATTTCATTCCCGGCAAGATATTATGCTGTGGGTTGATAACTTAAGTTCTGGGTCGTCCCTTAAATTACAGAATTTTAATCCGGATGACCCTCTTGATCCGACCTTGCATCAGGAGAGTGGTTTTTCCCCGGAAGAATTTGTTGAATTAACTAAATCTATTGGCTTGTGTTAAGGTTAAGTGCTATGAACCTGACGTTTTGATTCCCCTTAATTAAAAAACAATTACTGACGCCTTGACAAAGAAAAAGTCATATAGTATTTATGATCATCTTAACAATGGTAATAAGGTAAATTTTAGATAAAACTTATGTAAGGAGGAGAATCATGCCTACAATCGAACACAACGGCAAATCTTTCAGCGTAGATGAAGACGGCTTCCTGACCAAAGGTATGGAAGAATGGAATGATGAATGGGTTAACTATGTAAAAAGCACTGAGGGTATCGGTGAGTTGACCGACGAGCATCAGAAAGTTATCAACACCCTACAGGAATACTATAAGAAAAATGGTATTGCCCCGATGGTTCGTATTCTTTCCAAGACCACCGGTTTTCCGCTGAAAAGAATTTACGAGCTGTTCCCATCTGGACCGGGTAAAGGAGCTTGTAAAATGGCTGGTCTGCCAAAACCGACCGGCTGTGTATAATCTGTCATTATTTTTGCACAGAATTATCAGTAGTATTTCAAGAGGAAGTAGGCTTTTGCCTATTTCCTCTTTTTTTATGTAAACATGAGAAAATAAAGCTGAGTTGAGCCGCTAGTCGGCTCAAACGAAACTTATGCCCTTGTGGTATAAAGCTGAGTTGAGCCGCTAGTCGGCTCAAACGAAACTTATGCCCTTGTG
>JAHJIY010000043.1 GCA_018823175.1 Pseudomonadota bacterium | reverse complement strand
TGAGCTTCATGGCAGCCTCCTTGGCTTTGATTTGCTGGATACAAAACAATACCACGGAATGCCATGAAGCTCAATTATTTCAATACTTTATCAGTAAATTACTCTTGCCTCGTAATCGATTTGTATTTTGCAAGAGGCTCTATTGAAATTAATAATCCCTAAAAGGAAAAACTCATGGCTGAATTCGAATATGACCTCGGAATAATCGGGGGTGGCGCCGCAGGTCTGACCGTGGCCGCCGGCGCTGCCCAATTGGGCGCCAAAACACTCCTGGTCGAGAAGGAAGAACAACTGGGCGGAGACTGCCTCCATTACGGATGCGTTCCCAGCAAAACCCTGATCAAAACTGCCACCGTTTATCATCAGATCAGAAACAGCCAGCGCTACGGCCTGCCGATTATTGACCTGCCAATCGTGGACTTCAAACCGGTCGCGGCCCGGATCAAATCAGTAATCGACACCATCCAGCGCCACGACTCGGTCGAAAGATTCTGTAAGCTTGGGGCCAAAGTCGAATTTGGCCCGGCCATGTTTACCGACGAACACACGATCAAGGTTAACGGTCAAAAACGGACCGCGAAAAAATGGCTGATCGCCACCGGCTCTTCGCCGGCTACCCCACCAATTGCTGGTCTCGACCAGGTCTCTTATCTGACCAACAAAGAACTTTTCTACCTTGACCGCCTACCGGCATCGATGATCGTGATCGGCGCCGGCCCCATCGCGATCGAAATGGCCCAGGCCTTTAACCGACTGGGCACCAAAGTCCAAGTTGTGCAGCGCAGCGGCCAGATCCTGAGCAAGGAAGACAAGGACCTGGCTGACATTACCATGCAGGTCCTTGCCGATGAGGGAATCAAATTTTACCTGGACACTTCGCTCATCAGCGCTTCTGAAAAAGGGGCGCTCAAAAAACTAGCCATAAAAACAAAAGACGGACAAACCATCTCTCTTGAAGCCGAAGAGCTACTGATCGCCCTGGGCCGCACCCCAAATGTCGAAGGACTTGGCCTAACAGAAATCGGAGTAGAATTTGACCATAAGGGAATCAAGGTCGACAACCGTCTGCGCACAACCCAAAAGCATATCTATGCGGCAGGCGATGTCAACGGTGCATTTCAATTCACCCATGCCGCAGGCTATGAAGGCGGCATCGTACTAAGTAACGCCATCTTTCATCTCCCACGCAAGGTCAATTACACCTTGCTGCCCTGGTGTACTTATACCGATCCGGAACTTGCCTCCATCGGCATCAACGAAAAAGCCGCCGACACAACCAATATCAAATATTCATTATGGACGGAAGAGTTCAAGGACAATGACCGCAGTCTGGCAGAAGGCGAACAGGTCGGCCGGATCAAACTGCTGCTCAACGAAAAAGAGCGCCCGATCGGCATCCAGATCCTTGGGCCCCATGCCGGCGAATTATTAAACGAATGGGTGGCAGTTATGAACGGAAAGACCAGGCTTTCCACCCTGGCCTCCTCGGTACATCCTTATCCGACCCTGGGCGAGATCAATAAACGGGTCGCAGGCGCCTTCCTCTCCCGAAAGCTCTTTTCCAACAAGGTCCGCAAGGCACTTTCCTTTTTCTTCAACCTCAAGGGCAGAGCATGTGAACTTGATTAGCGCAACTTTTTGCCGACCCTAAGTTAGTGTCTGTCCATAACTGAAGATTTTTGTTCGAGAACAAGGAGCCCGGATTTTGAAAAGCACCCTGACTGTTATAAACTCAGCGGACTTCTATCCGCGAGCACTTTCAAAGAACGCCGCACCAAAGTTATCAGAGAAAAAGCCCGTTTATGGACAGGCACGAATTAAAGGAAAAATGCCTTGGTTCAATGAACATTCAGTATCCAAATTTTCAGGCTTAGTGTGAATAATCCCTGATTTAATGTTATTAATGTTTCGAGAGGACAGACTCCCTCAATAAAAAATCCTGGATAAAATGATAAATATGATCCCTTTTTCTTACAATCATAGCAGTAACACGCTAACCACAATACAAAGCCTGGCCCTGCATCTGGTTGCATTCCTTCTACTGACCGGATGCAGTTCGATCAACACGATCTTTTACGCTCAAAACAGCACCGGCCTCCCATTGGTTGACAGCAATACCCTTTCCAGATTAGCCGAGAACAGCCGGGCAAAAGCCGATTCTGCACAACTTGAGTTCATACCACGCAAAGCCCGGCCGGCACTGGATAAAGCCAATATCCCACCGCCAACTCTTTCCCTTAAGGGTTACGCCCTTAAAGATCCTTCATTGATCATCAATCTATACACCGACAAAATTGATTACAGCACAGGATATACCGAAATAAACCAAGACAGATGGCAGATTATCGCTTTCGACAATATCGGCAGGGCCGATAGTACTTTTGAGTTTATTTATATCCTCACCTCACCAGAAGGGGAGGTACAATATCTGGTAATTAACGGCGGGAAATTCAGGACTTCGGAAGGAAATTTTATCGGGTTCGAAGGAACATTAATTAAACCGGGCACCGGCAACAACCTTGAAAACCCGGCCCAAATTACCAAAATAGATTTCGGTTACAACTTTCCCCGTCCTCCAGTTTATCAAACCCTCTCCGATGAAGCTAAAAACCTGGCCAAACAGATCGAGAAGATGACTGGCATCATCCAATCCAATTACATGGAAAGCTCAAAAATGGAAGCCGACCTTTCCCAATTACGTAGCGCTACCCTTACTACAGGCCATGAGGAAAAGCACCAGCAGAATATAATTCAACTGAAGAACAAAATCGCCGAATTGACCGACATCATCACCCGACAGGCAAAAGAGACCAGAGCCCAATTCGAAATATATTTCGGCTTAAGACAAAAGATTTCAAACGAATTTGCCGCTTTCAGCACGAGCAATCAATTCTTCTGGGAAAACGGCAAAGAAAAACAAAAACACCAGAACGCCTTCCGAAGAATTATTGATGAAGACCTCAAAATTGAAGCGACCCTCAAGGTCTTTGGCGTCTATGTCGGAGACAATACAACCCTGCTTGAAAAACAGCAAAAGACCAGAGATGTTATTGCCCAAAACAAGGACTACGAAGAAAAGTTCTAAATGATGCCGGTGTTTCAACTTGAAGAGACATTACTTTTCCCTCCCCCCCAGCTGGCCAGAGATGACGGCCTGCTGGCAGTAGGCGGCGACTTATCCGTGGAACGCCTCCTGTTGGCCTACAGTCAGGGGATTTTCCCCTGGTACTCACCAGGCGAACCGATCTTGTGGTGGGCGCCCGACCCGAGACTGGTATTGTTTCCGGATGAACTTAAAGTATCCAAAAGACTTGCCCGTTCAATCCGGCAAAACAAATTTCAAACCACCTTTAACCGATCTTTCCGGGAAGTTATTACGGCCTGCAGTGAAATAAGGGCAGCCGGCCGGGAAGGGACCTGGATCGATCAGGAAATGATTACGGCCTATTGCCGTTTGCACGATCTTGGCCATGCCCACTCGGTAGAATCCTGGCAAGACGACAAACTGGTCGGCGGCCTGTACGGGGTGTCAATTGGCAAGATCTTTTTTGGGGAATCCATGTTCAGCCGGGTGACCGACAGCTCCAAAGTGGCGCTTGCCGCCTTGGTCAACAAACTGGAATCATGGGGATTCACCTGCATTGATTGTCAGGTGAATACCCCGCACCTGATCAGCCTGGGAGCCAGGGAAATTCCGGGCGAGGAATTTTACCACCTGCTGGCCGAGAATAATCCAGCCTCCGCCTTTCAACAAAATAGGAAAATGAATAAACCGCATTTATAAAAAAACCCCCATTTGCCATTAGCCGATGAGGGTTTTACTTTTCAATTTTACAGCAGACAAAAAAAGATCAGTCCGCCGACTTAAATTCGGCAATCAGGGCCTGGATCGAGGCCTTGGCATCACCAAAATACATTCTGGTATTCTCATTAAAGAAAAGGGCATTCTGGATCCCGGCAAAACCTGGATTCATGGAGCGCTTAAGGACAATCACGGTCTTGGACCGATGGGTCTCAATAATCGGCATCCCATAAATCGGGCTTGATTTGTCATCAAGGGCGGCCGGATTGACTACGTCATTGGCGCCGATCACCACACAGACATCGATGGTATCCATCTTGGGATTGATATCATCCATCTCAACCAACTGATCATAAGAAACGTTGGCCTCAGCCAAAAGGACATTCATATGCCCGGGCATCCGCCCGGCCACCGGATGAATGGCATACATGACATCGGTCCCGTTTGCTTCCAGAATCTCGCCGAGTTCCCGGACAACGTGCTGGGCCTGGGCTACGGCCAGGCCATACCCCGGGACAAAAGCAACTGAATCGGCCCCTTCCAGAATATAGTAGACATCTTCCGCCGTTGCCGGGCGCACCTCGCCTTGTTGAGCCCCCTTGGCGCCTGCGGCATGAACCTTTGAGCCAAAACCGGAAAAAAGAACGTTGCCCAGGGAACGATTCATCGCCTTGCACATGATCTTGGTCAGAATAATACCACTGGCACCAACCAGAGCGCCGGCCACGATCAGGATAGTGTTATTGACCACAAACCCTGCGGCACAAGCGGCAATCCCGGAATAGCTATTCAAAAGAGAAATTACCACCGGCATATCAGCGCCGCCGATCGGGATAACCGAGGTTATTCCAAATAGTAACGATACTCCGACAATCACAATAAAAAACATATAGCTGTCGGCTGAATTAATAGAAAACATCACCCCGGAACCAACAGCGGTCAATAGGATAACCGCGTTCACAATATGCTGTCCGGTAAAAACCACGGCCTTGCTGGGAATCATTTCGCTTAATTTGCCAAAAGCAATCATGCTGCCCGAGAAAGTGATCCCGCCAATAAAAGCGGTCAGAAAGGTTACCATCGCGATAAAGATCGACAGCTCCGGATGCTGATGATATTCACTCCAGGCCAGAAGCAAACTGGCGATCCCGCCAAACCCGTTAAACAAGGCCACCATTTCCGGCATCGAGGTCATCTCGACCCGATAGGCGGCAACCAGGCCGATAACCGTACCGGCCGCCATCCCGATCATTATCCACTTATAATCAAGCCCGGCGTTTAACAAACAGACAACAATAGCCAGCAGCATCCCGGCGGCGGAAACAAGATTGCCTTTCCGAGCAGTAGCAGGAGAGCTCAACATCTTCAGACCAAGAATAAACATGCCGGCCGAGATGACATATGCAAAATTGATCCCCAGGGTTAACGTATTCATTTTGCGTCCCCCGTATCTTTTTTCTTAAACATCTCAAGCATGCGGTTGGTTACCGCATAGCCGCCAACCACGTTCACCGTTGCGAAAGCCACGGCCAGAGTGCCAAAAATTATGGCCACCTGAACATTATCGGACTTAAGAGACGCCAGTGAACCAATAAGGGTAATGCCCGATATCGCATTTGAACCAGACATCAACGGCGTGTGCAGGGTAGAAGGCACCTTGGAGATGAGCTCAAAACCCAGGAAAATTGATAACACGAAAACAAAGGTCAAAAATACGGCTTCCATTTTTTCCTCTTTATATTTATTGAACTATTCAGAAGTTCTACTTCACAGTCAGACTACTTGACGATACTTTTATATGTTTCACTGAAGATCTCGCCCGCGTGAGTCATCAAGGCGCCCTTGATGATTTCATCATCAAGATTCAGGTTAAACTTTTTTTCTTCCTTGTTCCAGAAATGGGCGACAAAATTAGCCAGGTTAGCCGAATACATCTGGCTGGCGGTCAGAGCTACCCGACCGGGCAGGTTTCCCAAACCGACAACCTTGACCCCTTCAACTTCCACAACTTTATCCAGTTCGGAACCCTCAACATTACCACCGGTTTCAACCGCCATATCGACAATAACACTGCCGGGTTGCATCTGGGCGATCATCGCCCGATCAACAATCCGCGGCGCCGGGCGGCCAAAAAGTTGGGCAGTAGTGATAACCACATCGGCCTGTGCACAGGCCTTGGCCATCCCTTCTTTCTGTTTCTGAACCTGCTCGGGAGTCAGCTGTTTGGCATAACCGTCCTTAGTCTGTCCGGTCTCACCAAGATCAATCTTAACGAATTTAGCACCCAACGACTTGACCTGTTCCTCAACCACAGGACGGGTATCAAAGGCCTCAACCCTGGCGCCCATCCGACGGGCGGTAGCGATGGCCTGCAGACCGGCAACCCCTACGCCGATAATAAAAACCCGGGCAGGTTTAATCGTCCCGGCCGGAGTAGTCATCATCGGGAAAATCTTATCGAGTTGATCCATGGCCAGAATCACCGCCATATACCCCCCCAGATTAGCCTGAGAACTCAAGACATCCATTTTCTGGGCAATGGTAGTCCGGGGCAACATTTCCAGACTAACTGCACTGATGCCGCAGGTTTTCAATTTGTCGAGCAACTCAGTTTCATTAAATGGATCGAGATAACTAATATGAATACAGCCTTTTTTCATCAACTCAACTTCAGCGATGGGGGGCTTACGTAATCTCAAAACAATATCGGCCGATTTCAGCATACCCTGTCGATCAGGGTTAATTTTGGCCCCGGCCTTCTCGTAATCCGCGTCCTCATAACGGCAGGTCACCCCTAGACCGGACTCGACTTCAACTTCCGCCCCAAGCTTTACCAACTTGTCCACCGTTGACGGGATTAGAGGGACTCTTGTCTCTCCCCCATGGATCTCTTTCATTACCGCAATCTTCATTTAACTGCTCCTTTTCATCTGCAGGTAAGATATTTTCAAATGACTGCTGGCTTAAACCATTCACACTCCACTACCGTATAATAAATCTTTAGATAAAGATAGATAACCCGATAACAGAGAAAAAACGGCCCCAGTGAGGCCGAAATCATTGTGTTAAAAATGCGCACAATTAATACACTTCTTCAAAAAATGCATCATAAAACAGCATTATTCCGCTTATTCTTTCCATAAAATTGATTCTGTCGCCACGCTGTCTTCCCATCGCAAAATCCTTATCTTACCTAAATTTCCCCTTCAACACCTTTCTTCCTTGACAACCTAAAATAGCCATTGTATTTTTTCGGGCTTGTCATTGATTCCGACTATTTCGATTGATCATAACTATGTGTTTGTTAAATGGTCTTTTTTAGCCATTAACCAGACCATTTACGTAAAAACATATAATGTTGTAAATAGTCTCAATCTCCAAATAATGGTTTTGAGCTAAAAAAAGACCTTATACCCTACGGGGATCGCATTGTATCCCTTCGGGCAGTATTAAAAATAATCCAACTGTACTAGATTTTAAGTGTTCAATCCCGCACAAAAATATATATAAAAGGAGCATAAAATGTGCCGGTTAGCCATGAAAACCGCAAACAAGCCCTTCTCACCTTTTTCCGTATTAACGGCGATGGAGGCCATGCAAGAAGGGTACGATGGCAGCGGCCTCGGCCTGTTGCTGCGCGGTCTTGAGTTTACGGATTACAAGTACAACCAGGAAGACCCTGTCCTTTCAGGGATCGCCCACACCGAAGCAGCCCTTAGCAGACTTCATGCCATCATGAATGAACGTGGATTTGTCTTAAAGTATGACCACGAGTTCGACACCGACATGAGCAAAATCGAGGCCAAAGACCGACATAAATATGTGCTCCGGGTATTCAAGAAACCAGAGGCCTGGAACTCTCTCACCAAAGAACAGACCGAACATGAGATGATGCTGACCCGGCTGGCCCTGCGGGCCGATGGCGAAGCCAATAATGGCGACCTTACCGCCTTTTCCCTCTGGCCGGATGTGGCGATGATCAAGGAAGTCGGCTGGCCTCTCGGGGTCGGCGAAGCTCTTGGTCTGGAAAGCGGCAGGATCAAATCAAGGGTCTGCATGGCCCAGGGTCGACAGAACACCAACTGGGGAATCAACCTCTACGCCTGCCATCCCTTCTTCATCGAGGGAATCGCCACCATGACCAACGGCGAAAACACCGCCTTCCTGCCGATTAAAGACTGGCTTTCCGGCAAAGGATTCCCCGGCTACATCGGCTATCAATCCGACTCAGAGGTTTTTGCCCACATCCTGCATTACGTTACCAATCAGCTCAAATTGCCGCTGCAGGCTTACAAACATGTGATCACCCCACTGAAAAACTCCGAGCTGTCCGCCCACCCTCAGGGTGATTTTTTACGCGGCCTGCGCGATGTCTGCCGGCGCCTGATCATTGATGGCCCCAATGCGGTGATCGGCACGCTGGCCGATGAAACCACCATCCTGGTGATGGATGCCAAAAAGATGCGCCCAGCCACAGTTGGCGGTAAACCAGGCGAGTGGGCGATCGCTTCCGAGATGTGCGGCGTCGATGCGATGATCCCGGACCGGGATCGCTCCAAAGACTTTCAACCCATGCGGGAACACACAATTATTATTCCTCCAGACAGACAGGAGATAGAGATATGGTCTCAATTCGATCAATTTCCTCTGACCCAGGCAGCTTAAGCCCCAACGATCTGCCCTGGATCATTGAACACCGTGAGGACCGATGCACCCTCTGTGGCAAATGCGCCGCGGTATGCCCGGTAAACACCTTGAAGCTTACCTACATGCGCAAGCGCATGCCGAAGATCGTCCTGTCCTCCACCGAAAGAGGCAGTTCTTACAAAACATTTGTCGGCATCCGACAAAATACCGATGTCGGTCGCCGCTGCATTGGTTGCGGTTCTTGTGCTATGGTCTGCCCCAACGAGGCGATCCATCCGACCCATAACAAAACAGATCGATATCGCTTCCAGAACACCAAGGGTGGCGAAGCTCCGAAACGGGGCGGCCGCCGCAACGAACCAGGGCCTACCCTGCTCGACAAAATTTCATTCAACCGGATTTCTATGTTGACCGACCCGGCCCTTGATGCCGGCCGCCATGAATTTTCGATGAATACCCTTCTCGGCCGGGTCTTGCCACCTGAGGAGTTTATTCGCCGACAGACCACAGGTGAGTGGATTCCGCCGGTCCGGGAAATCTTCCCGTTTATCATCGGATCGATGTCTTTTGGCGCCCTGTCACCGAATATGTGGCTCGGTCTCCTGCAGGGGGTCGCCTATTGCAATGAAGTTCTCGGCATCCCGGTGGTCATGGCCACCGGTGAAGGCGGCTGCCCGCCCTGGGTCCTGAAAAGCCCCTTCCTTAAATATATAATCCTGCAGATCGCTTCGGGATATTTCGGCTGGGACGAGATCATTCGCGCCATTCCTGAGATGCAATGTGACCCGGCTGCCATCGAGATCAAGTACGGTCAGGGAGCCAAGCCCGGCGATGGCGGACTGTTGATGTGGTATAAGGTATCGAAACTGATCGCCCGTCTGCGCGGCGTGCCGGAAGGAGTTGATTTACCCTCACCGCCGGTTCATCAGACCCTTTATTCCATCGAAGAGTCGGTTATGAAAATGATCCAGACCATGTCGATGGCCTTTAACTTCAAGGTTCCGGTCTACCCAAAAATTTCCGGCTCCAACTCGGCCAAATCGGTTTTGAATAACCTGGTCCGCAATCCCTATGCCGGGGCGTTGATGATCGACGGAATCGACGGCGGCACCGGCGCGGCCTATAACGTCAGCATGGATGCCACCGGTCACCCGATCGCTTCCAACCTGCGCGAATGCTATCTGGATCTCTGCGCCCAGGGCAAACAAAATGAGATCCCGTTGTTCGCAGCGGGCGGGGTCGGCAAAAACGGCAATATCACCCAGAACGGCATGGCTTTAATCATGCTTGGCGCCAGTGGCGTCCATATGGGTAAATTCATTATGCAGTCGGCTGCCGGTTGTCTGGGTAATGAACAGAATCGCTGCAACGTCTGCAATCTTGGCATCTGCCCGAAAGGCATCACCAGCCAGAACCCTAAAATTTACCGGCGTCTCGACCCGGACCGGGTGGCCGAGCGGGTAGCGGAGACCTTTATGTCGATCCAGACCGAGATGAAGAAAGTCATGGCGCCCCTTGGTCGTTCCCAGAGCCTGCCAATCGGCATGTCCGATGCCCTCGGGATCGGCGACAAGGATGCGGCTGAGCGTTTGAACATCAGATACGTGTGTTAAGAGGAGCATGATATGAGTAAGGCAATTATCGTAAAAGGGCTTGATGAAAACGGCCAGCGTATCAGCTCCAAAGATTTCGAAGAGTTGATCCAACAGGCCTTTGCCAAATCAAAGAACCTGAAACTTGAAACATATGGCCAGCACAATGTGGCCGGACGGCTTAAAAGCGAAGGCAAACAGGTATCGATCACCATCGACGGCCCCTGCGGTCAGCGCTTAGGCAGCATGGGAATGCCCGGCACCAGGATCGTTTGTAACAACTCCGCCTCCGACGATGTCGGCTATCTGAACATCGGGGCCGAAATCACAGTCAAGGGCGATGCCACCAACGGAGTCTGCAACGCCATGGCCGAAGGCAAGGTCTATATCGGAGGCTCGATCGGCGCCCGCGGCTTGACTATGACCAAGTGGAACCCAGACTACCAGCGGCCCGAACTTTGGGTCCTGGGGTCAACCGGCGACTCATTTGCCGAATTCAACTGCGGCGGCATCGCCGTGGTCTGCGGCATCGAGGCGAAGAACCCCGCCAACATCCTGGGCTATCGACCCTGCATCGGCATGGTTGGCGGCTGGATCTACTACCGGGGCAAAATCGACAACAGTTACGCCAAAAATAACGTCAAGGCGATCATCCCAGATGATGAACAATGGCAATGGCTGATGGACCGGATGCCTAATTACCTTAAGGAAATTGGCCGCCCGAAACTGTTGAAAAAACTATCCAAGCGCTCCGAATGGAGCATGCTCAACACTATTGCGCCTCAGGAACGGGCCTTAATGTTCTCCGGCCCGATGCCGATGGCCGAATTTAAAAGAAAAATCTGGAACCCCGGTTTCGGGGGCGGCGACCCGATCCGCGATCTGGCCCCAGGACTAGACCGCAGTCCGATCGGCATGGTCGAAACCGGCGACCTGCGCCGCAAGAAACCTTTCTGGGCCAACCGTGACAAAGCGGCGCCCTGCGCTTATTACTGCCCGGTCCATATCCCAACCATCGACCGTTTACGTCTACTTCGAGAAGGCAAAGAAGCAGAGGCCTACCAGATGCTGATGGAATACACCCCGCTGCCGGCTTCGGTCTGTGGAGCGGTTTGCCCAAACCTCTGCATGCAGAACTGTTCGCGTCAGATTGTTGACGAGAAAATCGATGTCCAGATGCTCGGCCGCGCCGCCCGCGAAGCCAAAGCCCCCAAGGCCGCCAAATCCCTAAAAAAGAAAGTGGCGATCATCGGCGGCGGTCCCGGCGGTATGAACGCGGCCTGGCAGCTCGCCCGCCATGGCGTTGAGGCCCATATTTTTGAAAAGGACACCCAGCTCGGCGGCAAACTGGCCCAGGTTATTCCCTGGGAACGTCTGCCCAAAGCGATCTGGGACTCAGAAATCGCCCGCTTCATGTCGGTGCCAAACATCAAGGTCAACTTCGGGGTCAACATGACCAAGGAGAAGTTCGCCAAGCTTAAAAAGGATTACGATCATGTGATCGTGGCGGTCGGCACCCACCAGCCGCGGACCATTCCCTTTCCTGGTCACGAACGGGTTATTCCCGCCCTTGATTTCCTAAAGGAAGCAAAGAGTGCTAAACCACCGAAAATCGGTAAGCAGGTAGTGATCATCGGCGCCGGTAACGTCGGTTGCGATGTGGCCTGCGAAGCTTATCGGGTTGGAGCGGAAGAGGTAATTCTGGTCGATATTCAGAAACCGCTGGCTTTTGGCAAGGAAAAGGCAGCGGCTGAGGCCTTGGGCGCTACCTTCAAGTGGCCGGTCCAAACCAAGGAAGTTACCAAGGATGGACTGATCGACGCGGCCGGCCATTTAATCCCGGCCCAGACCGTAATTATCTCAATCGGTGATGTCCCGGCCCTGAAGTTTCTGCCCGATACTGTTGAAGTCATTACGGTAGGCGGCGCCGGCTGGGTGAAATGTGACGCCACCGGTCTGACCTCCGACCAAAAAATTTCCGCGGTCGGTGATGTTGAGCGTCCCGGTCTGGCGACCAATGCCCTCGGGGCCGGAAAAAACACGGCCGAGGCTATTGTGGCCAGGTTTAAAGGTGAGGAGTACAAACCATTTGCCAAAGACCTGATTGCCCAGTGCAACCTGACCCCGGCCCATTATCTGCCGCTGACCACCGCCTCCACCGCAGAACAGGAAGCAGAAAGATGCATGAGCTGCGGCACCTGTCGCGACTGCCATCTCTGCGAGACCATCTGTCCGACTCAAGCCATTTCCCGCCAGAAACTGCCGGATGATTCGTACCGATACATCTCCGACGACAGTAAATGTATTGCCTGCGGTTTCTGCGCCGACACCTGCCCCTGCGGCATCTGGGTCTTGCAGCCGTTTTAATAACCACCGCAATCGACTAATAAAAAAAGGGGGACAATCTTTATAAATTGTCCCCCTTTTTTTGTAATTATAATTAAACAGACACCAACCGTTAAATCTTATTTTTTATCAACAAATCCTTCCTTGATCCTTTCCAGCCGGTTGCCCTGTTCATACCTTTCATAATGGGGCTCCGGGATATTACTTTTCAGAAAAAACTTACTCAGAACAATTCCGGCCACAATCAAGGCAAATAGTGCGATGACCATCACAACTTGATATTTTGAATCCATCAACCATCTCCCCCGGTTTTTCTCTTTAGAGTTCGACCCAACAAAACCGACCTCGTTTCAATTCCCCATCAAGAAAAACGTTGCCGCTAAAAAACTACATTAAGCGTGGCAAAGATACTCACAACATTTTAAATCTTTTGCATAAATGTTTACTCCAAGAGTCTCTAAATAACAAAACTATTCGTGCCCTCTCAATCTTTCATTCCACTTTTTTATTATATTGACAGCCATTACATCTCTACTATATAGTCATTCATCTATATAGACGTATAGCTATGCAGATGAATGGAAATTTTCACTCTCAGCTTAGAGCACATAAAATTATGAAACAATTCATTACTGCCGCCAAAGCGATTGCCGATCCCACCCGGATAAAGATTATCAAGCTTCTCCAGGCAAAAGAACTCTGCGTTTGCGAGATCCAGGCCGCTCTGGCGCTCTCCCAGCCGACCATCTCCAACCACATGAAAATACTTGAGAAAGCCGAGATGTCCACCTCCCGCAAGGAAAGAAATTGGGTGATCTATCGACTGACCGCGGACAGCGCCAACCTCTACTCACGACAATTTTTGAATAATATCCGGGAATGGCTGGATCACGATCCGGAGATCAAACAATTGCGGCTCAAACTTCAGACCATCGACCGCCTGACGATCTGCAAAAAATGACCAGAAGACCTCTTGACCGGAAATTTTTAACAAAAAAAGGATATCAGATGAGTTATGTAGAGCCGATAGAACTATCCCCAATCGGGATCATCCATTGCAGCCTGGAGTCCAGAGAGCAAGCCCCGAGAAATTTCGATATCTCGACGGAAACCGGTACCCTGGAGATTTTTCCGGAATATATTGAAGCAATGGATGGGATCAAGGTCGGCCAAACCATCGTCGTCCTCTGCTGGCTCCACCAGGCCCGCCGCGATATATTAAAAGTCTACCCGCGTGGCGATAAAAGCCGCGGGTTGCACGGGGTTTTTGCCACCCGCAGTCCGGTGCGCCCCAACCCCATTGCCCTCTCCGAGCTTATGGTGACAAAAATTGAGCAGGGCAACATAGAAGTTTTAGGGCTCGACGTTTTAAACGGCACGCCGATCCTGGATATCAAGAAAAAATTATAAGCAAAAAGAGATAAGGGTTATGCCGCAGGGTAAAATCACGACCTTTTTCCTGCCGCCTGAGCCCTCCCCTCGATAATCTGGAGAAAAAAATGGAATGGAAAAGAGAGTGGAAACCGCTGACCTGGATCATCGCCATTTTTGCGGCCTGCTACTATCTACCGGTGGGCGTAGTCCGCTTTGACAATGCAGTTCTTGAGGCGCTACACCTTGTCAAGTGGTATGCCCAGGAGCACGTCCTGCTTTGTCTGGTCCCTGCCTTTTTTATTGCCGGGGCAATCGCCGTTTTCGTCAGCCAGGCCTCGGTCTTAAAATATCTCGGGGCAAACGCCAACAAAGTCGTGGCCTATGGCGTGGCCTCAATTTCAGGCTCAGTCCTCGCCGTTTGTTCCTGCACGATTCTGCCACTATTTTCCGGGATATACAAGATGGGAGCGGGGCTTGGCCCGGCCACCGCCTTTCTTTATTCAGGCCCGGCGATTAACATCCTGGCCATCATTCTGACCGCTCGCATTCTGGGTCCCGAACTCGGGATCGCCCGAGCCGTCGGCGCCGTGGTTTTCAGTATCGTCATCGGCCTTTTAATGCACTTTTTCTTCCGAAAAGAAGAAATGGCAAAAGCCGCAGTCCAGGCTGCGATGCCGCAACCTGAAGTGAGCCGCCCCCTCTGGCAGAATGTCATTTATTTTGCAGCGATGGTCGGCATCCTGGTCTTTGCCAACTGGGGAAAACCGGCAACGTCCTCCGGAACATGGAGTATGATTTACAATAACAAGTGGCTGATTACCGGCCTTTTTTCCGCGGCGCTCGGCATCATTCTCATGACCTGGTACAACCTGCCCAAATGGCAGGTAATCGTAGCCGGACTGCCGGCGATCATCCTGGCCTTTCTCTTTGCCGGCCACCCCACTATTGCCTTTGTGGCCGGGGTGTTGGGGCTGTCCCTGTTGATCAGCCCCCGAGAGGACGAAACCGGCGACTGGTTTCAGGAATCATGGGGTTTTGCCAAACAGATCCTGCCGCTTCTGCTCTTCGGGGTGTTGATTGCCGGCATTCTGCTTGGTCGGCCCGGCGGCGAGGGGATTATTCCATCGGCCTGGGTCAGTCAGGCGGTGGGCGGCAACTCAATCATGGCCAATTTTGCCGCCTCCTTTGCCGGGGCGTTCATGTATTTTGCGACCCTGACCGAGGTGCCGATTTTGCAAGGCTTGATCGGCAACGGGATGGGCAAAGGCCCCGCCCTGGCACTACTGCTGGCCGGGCCGGCCCTGAGTCTCCCCAACATGCTGGTGATCAGAAGCGTGATGGGCACCAAGAAAACCTTGGTTTTTGTCAGCCTGGTGATCACCATGGCTACGATCAGCGGCCTGATTTTCGGAGCCATATTTTAAAAATATCTCTCAAAAAAAAGAATGGAGAAGATCATGGAAATAAAAATATGCGGACCAGGCTGTGCCAAATGTCATGAAGTTGAACGGGTAATCCAGGAAGTAGTGGCGGAAAATGGCGTCGAGGCGACCATTGAAAAGGTTAGCGACTTTAACGAGATCGCAAAGCTCGGGGTCTTTTCCACCCCGGCGGTGGTGGTTGACGGTGCGATCAAATGCGTCGGCAAGGTCCCGCGAAAAAGTGAAATTCTGACCTGGCTCAAATAACCGGTCTTTTCTAAAAACCTAATTCCCGACAGGATAGAAAAATGCGACAAGCTCCCCGGATTTTTTATGTTTTAACGCTGGCCTTTCTCATGTCCTTTTCATTACCCAAATCTGGAACGGCGGAAGAAATCACCCCGGCCATCCCGGTCAAAGATACGGTCACCATGGTTGATCTTGGCGCCAGGAGTTGTATCCCGTGCAAAATGATGGCCCCGATCCTGGTTGAACTGGAAAAAGAATACGCCGACCGGGCCGCAATAGTCTTTATCGATGTCTGGAAAAATCCGGACGAGGCTAAAAAATTTAAGATAATGGCGATCCCGACCCAGATTTTTTACGACCAAAAAGGCCAAGAAGCTTTCCGCCATCTTGGATTTATGGACAAAAAATCCATTGTCGAAAAATTAGAAAAATTACTGGCCAAAAAATGAACGAGATCCTGATGGCCATCACCAGCTGGCTGCAAACCGGGAAGATCATCGCCTTACCCGCCTCTTTTCTCTGGGGGATGACCAGCGTCTTGTTAAGCCCGTGTCATCTGGCCTCCATTCCCTTGATGATCGCCTATGTCGCGGGGCAAAAAATTATCCCCAGCCCCAGACAGGCGACGCGCTATGCCATCCTCTTTGCGGTCGGCCTGTTTATCACGATCATGATCATCGGCCTGATCTGTACCCTGGCCGGACGAATGGCTGGCGATGTCGGTCCCTGGTGGCAGGCCGCGGTCGGCATCCTCCTGCTCTGGGTCGCCTGGACCCTGTTTAACCCACCCAAATGCTCAGCCACCGGCAACGCCTTACATCGTTTTCAGATGCAGGGTCCCATCGGCGCGCTGATTCTCGGACTGGGGTACGGTTTTCTCTCCGGGGTCTGCACCTTTGGTTTTATTGCGCCGATCCTGGGGGTCATCACTCTCCAGAAAGAGATTATCACCGGTTTACTGATGCTGCTCCTCTTTGCCATCGGCCACTGCCTGCCTCTGATTTTTTGCGGTATCTTCAGCGCCCGGACCATGGAAATCTTACAGAGCCACTCCGGCCAGAAAACCGTCCTCTTGATGCGCAAAGCCGCGGCCGTGCTCATCGCAGGCCTGGGAGTTTATTTCGCAGTTAATCCTTTCCTGACTTGATCGTAATTGATTTGAAAATGAGCCCGTAAAATTTAACAACATATTGAAGCTCTCCAAGCCAAAGAATAGCGAGCCGTCCAAGACATGAGGCCGTAAAACAAGTCATATCAACTATTCCCCGGGAGAATAAAAAAATGGCAACCACACCCAAAAAACTCTCATTCCTCGACCGCTTTCTCACCCTCTGGATCTTCCTCGCCATGTTCATCGGCGTGATCGGCGGATACCTGTACCCCGGCATCCGTGATGTGATCAACTCCTTCCAGGTCGGCACCACCAATATCCCGATTGCCATTGGTCTGATCCTGATGATGTACCCGCCGCTGGCCAAGGTCCGTTACGAAAAACTCCATGAGGTCTTTAGAAATTACAAGGTGCTGGCCCTCTCCCTGATCCAGAACTGGATTATCGGACCAATCCTGATGTTCGGGCTGGCCGTCACTTTTTTATCCGGCTATCATGAATACATGGTCGGCCTGATCCTGATCGGCCTGGCCCGCTGCATCGCCATGGTCATCGTCTGGAACGATCTGGCCGACGGCCACCGGGAATACTGCGCCGGATTGGTTGCCTTCAACTCCATCTTTCAGGTCCTGTTTTTCTCACTCTACGCCTGGATATTTTTAACAATTGTCCCCGGCTGGCTGGGGTTAAGGGGATCAGTGGTCGAGATCTCGATGGCGGAGATCGCCAAATCGGTCTTCATCTATCTTGGCATCCCATTTATCGCTGGCATGCTGACCAGGATGATCGGCCTCAAGACCAAGGGTGAAAAATGGTATCAGGAAAAACTGCTGCCGGTAATCAGCCCCTTCACCTTACTGTTTCTGCTGTTCACCATTGTGGTTATGTTTTCACTCAAGGGTGAATATATTGTTCAACTCCCTTTTGATGTGGTGCGGATCGCCATCCCACTGACCATTTATTTTCTGGTGATGTTTCTGGTCTCATTCTTTCTCTCGCTCAAAGTCGGCGCCACCTACGAGCAATCAGCGACCTTGAGTTTTACCGCCGCCTCCAATAACTTCGAGCTGGCCATTGCAGTGGCGATCGCCGTTTTCGGTATCGATTCCGGCCAGGCCTTTGCCGCGGTGATCGGGCCGCTGGTCGAAGTCCCGGTCCTGATCGGCCTGGTAACTGTCGCCCTTTGGTTTAAGAAGAAATATTTCCCATATGCCGTAAAGACTCCAAGCGGGATCTGTCATGTAAACTGTAAGCCTTAAAATCCATAGGTAATAGATGGGAGAAAGGGAGACAAAGCAAAATTACGGAATAAATCTCGCCGGATTAAGGCCCAGAGGAAGCAATAGTAGATGGCAATTATCAGCCGAAAAATGCCAGGTCAGATCGATATTCATTAACCAAATGAAATATTAAGAAACAGCCTCTTGACGTGGTCACTCTCTTATGATAGTTTCGCGTTACAAATTATTCGGGCCATTAGCTCAATTGGTAGAGCATCTGACTCTTAATCAGCAGGTTCCCGGTTCGAGTCCGGGATGGCCCACCAGTAATATCAAGCACTTACGGAATTCCGTGAGTGCTTTTTTGTTTCTAGGTACCTGCCTAGAAACCTAGATCTATTAAAATTAGACAATATACTTACTAAAATAAAAAAGCCGCCCAAGGAATTAACCATGGGCGACGTTAATGGTTCTAAGTTATCAGATCATCAAACTATTTAATTGTTTTTACAAAGCACCGACTATATGAGTAAATGGATGTCCTGAGCTTAACTGGAATTTTTAAAGTTCCCTTGAAGCTCGGCCTAAGCTAATTTTCATGAACGTAAACGCTGCAATAAACCCCGCTGAGCAATTCTTAACCTCTCCAAGGTCGCGGCCAGGTCGACAATCTCTTGCCCCCCCTGCGTGACAACCACGCTCTCGTCCAAGGCCCCTTTACTCATTTTATCGGCCACTCGGGCAAGCTCTTTGATCGGCGTTGAAATCGAAGCAGGGATCACCACCATGAAAAATACCGCCAAAAAAATACCCAGCATTGAAGTGCCGACGATGAGATAGAGCGCCAGATTAAACTTTTTATTCATTAAATCAAGCATCTGTTCTTCCTGAGCTGATTTATTCGCATGCTCGGCAGTCGCCCCATCGACCAGGATCCTTAAACTGTTTTTGGCCTTGGCAATTTCATTATTGGCATCAATGGATTGAGTAATCAAGCCATCGGTCACTCGCGAATTAAGGGCGATAAAGCCACGACCATAATCATTTAAGGCCTGATCCCACCCTCTTACCTGTTTAATTTCAGTTTCGCTCCAAACCTGTTTCGGATTAGCGATGATCAGAACCGTATTTTGTTTGATCAGATCATATTTATCTTTCCAGTCCGTGTAGTATTCCTGCCTTTTTTTCAAATCCGTGACATAAATAATATACTCTTTTTCATAGCGTCGAATACTTTGGACCTCTTCGGAGAGGGACGACAAAAGAGCGGCGGCATAATTTAGGTTTTTCGCGGCTTGCGATGACTCCTTGGCTTGATAACCAAAGAACACGCCAAACATCGCCTGCATCAATAACAGGGCCATGAAAAGCGCCAGATAAATGGTTAATTTTGCTTTAATGGTTTTCATGAACCGAAACCTCCTGATCATAAGTACGAATAAGAATTTAATTGGCCGAGGTTGCAAAGCTGATAATGTAAACTATCTAAACTCTGATTTAGATAAGTAGCGAAAACTATAGTGCCGGAATACTTTCCAGATCTATAAATTCCGGACCTATAACCTCTTTGGCATTATGCTTAACAATGTGTCATTAACCTGCTGTTGATCAACATCACTCGGCAATTGTCTAATCACTTCCCGAACAAAGGCCGAATAATCATCGATTACCAGATCCGGAGAGTTTACCCTTAAAGACCTCAGGGAGTCATCAATAATCAACTGCGACAATACCCCGATTTTCTCCGCTAAAATTTCCGCCACCCGCACCTGCCAATTGGCAGGCATTTTTGCACGATTTGAAGTAATCGTCGTTTGGAAGACCATATCAAGTGTTGACGATTCACCTGATACGGGATGGTTCATAATTTTCGTCTCGGCCTGTTCACTATTTTTTAATTGCTGATACGAGTCTTTCAGGGCCTGGGCAAAGTCCAACACCTTCTGGAATCTGTCATCGGGATTCTTGGCCAGGGCGCGGTTGATAATGGGCTGGAATCTTGTGATATCGCAATCAACCCGCTGATCCAATTGCGGAATCGGCCCATTGAGATGCTGGTGAAAAACCCGTTCCATCGTCCCGCCCATATAGGGTTTGTGGCCGGTCAATAGTTCAAAGAGGATGACGCCAAGGGCATAGATGTCGGTCCGGTGGTCTACGTTTGTTCCCTCAATTTGCTCCGGGGCCATGAAGGAGACCGAACCAATCGCCATCCCCGCCGTTGTCAACTCAGCGTTACCCTTTGTTTTAATTACCCCAAAGTCGAGCAGGATGGGTTGATAATCCTTGTTAACAATAACATTTGATGGTTTTAAGTCCCGATGAACAATATCGTGGGAGTGTAAAAAGATAACAGCTTTCGCCAGATAGATCATCAATCGGATGGCGATCGCCAATGGGACCTGTTTACCCTTGCCGGCAAGCTTGGCGATGATCTTATCCAGGGGCTGACCAGCAATTAATTCCAGGATGATATAATAACTGTCATCAAAAATCAGATCATAAACCTGCACCACATTAGGATGACTCAACTTGGCGATGACCGTGGCTTCCCTCTTGAACCGTTCCGAAATCTCAACCACGTCCAACAGATGGGGATGGATCATTTTTATGGCAACAGCCCGGCCAAGGGTGTTATCGATCCCCTTAAAAACAGTCGACATGCCGCCCCGACCCAAAACAGAGTCAATGCGGTAACGACCGTTTAATATTTTACCAAGCAGTTCATGTTCCATATTTTCTATGCGAAGGCCAACAATTGCCGGCTATATTTATTATTGCGCAAGGGAATACCAATAATGAGTTCAATCTTACCATCTTTATTTCACCAGTCAATCTTACAGCTTACCCAAAGAACAATTAAAAAATCTAATCATCTCTTGCTGTTACCTGAGACAAAACAGAATAAGAATGACTGAGTCAAATAATGATATCACGACAAGGAAAGATATCTGCCGGCTAAAAAGAAGAGATCCAGCTTCCACCAACCAGCAACTCATGGGGCCTGAAGGCCTCTTTATATTTCATCGCAGGAACATCCTTAATCCAATAACCAAGATAAAGAATATCGATATTCTGCTGCCTGCAAAAATCTACCAGATAAAGAATATTGTAAGTTCCGAGACTGCGTTTGGCAGCATCCGGATCAAAATAGAAATAAACCGCATTTAGCCATTGTCTACCCAGATCAATTATCGAAACCCCGAGCAGCTCACCTTCCGGAGACCGGAACCTTATCTCCAAAGAGTTTTGAAAATTATTCAGGAAAAATCCGGCATAGTAATCAACTGCGCTGGAGGAACGGCCCGGATAACGAACTTTTAAAAATTTATCGAGCAGAGCCAGATTCTCTTTATTCATCTCCAGAGGGGCGACCTCCACGGCCAAATCTATATTTCGGCGGGCGACCCGCCGCTGGTTACGATTAGGTCTAAATTCGGCAGTATGCAATCGTATGGGTACACACTCCGTACAACCCATACAGCACATGGCATAAATCACATTACCGTTGCGCCGGTAGCCGGAGAAAAGCATCTGGGCCATAAGACCGTCCAGCATATCCCCAAACCGAGCTTGCCGATAGATGGCTACGTAAGGCAGGCCGTATGGACATTCTGCAGGAACCTCGACAAAATGTTCCTGCAGATTAGCCAGAATCCTGCAATAATCAGGATCCTTATCGATTCGGGCACCAGTAGTCATAAACACAATCCTACTGAATTTTTATGCACAAAGCAAAGGCTGGTAAGCTAAAGACATGCCGAGGGTACAAATCAGCAAAAAAAATGATCGATCATATAAAAAAGCCCGCTGATTTATCAAAATCAGCGGGCGGGTGCTAACGAAAAATATATTTTAAAATTTGGAACAGGGCAGACACCGTTAACGGTCATCAGGCTTTTTCTGGGGAGATAAACCTCAATTTCAAAAGAAATTTCAGTCTGTCAACATGTGTTGAACCTGCCCTGTTCCAAAAACAACAACTTTGTTTTGCTCGGCACCGAGAAAATACTCAATCAGAAACAAATAATTACTGGCCTCGACCAGACACATGTACCAATTAGTGATCTCAGCCATAGCCATTGCAGGACTTAGAATCTCTTCCGAGGGGATCCTTCGCAGATTATTTGCCGGGTGTTCCCAGTATCCGGCCATGCAATCTTCTTCCTGGGCCACTCCAACCGACACACCCAACAATGAAGCAATATGGGCGATTAACGGCATTAGAAAGTCAACTGATTTAGCCAAATGACTTTGCCCGTCAGCCAACCTCTCTCCCAGAATTTCATCCGCTTTAAAAAAAGGATCACAATATTGCATGGCACAACTCTTGCCACTGTGATTAATCTGAAAACTTTCATCCGAGTCACAATCCAGATTAACCAACCAGAAATCCCGTAGCTTCCAGGATGCCATCCCCAGTTTCCAAACCGAGTCGGCATGATGCAACCTGAACATAAAATCATCATTACAATCGTTGACCCCGGGAATATCTTTTTGCAACAAAGACATGCCGAGCGAAATACGGGCTGTTTTCATCAATCCTTCAAAATCCGCACCGATTTCACGCAATCTGACTTTCTTCTCCGGGGAGAGCGAAACTAGAGAAATATCACCAGCAATACTAACGGAAGAAGAAACATTTACGGTTAAAGGACTCTGCCACAGAGCATGCCCCAAATAATCAGGATCAGGAGAATCATCCTCCACCCAACCGTATTGACTGATCTCATAGATTTCATGATCATTAAGCAGAGAACATAACTCCGCATCGAGATACTCGGCCAGTTTATCGGTAGTTATAAACTTATTAATCGTCACTCCTCACCCCCCTACAAATGACAAATAATTTTTTGGACAATCGCTCTTCCCAACACCTGATCCCGCCTGATCAAAAAAACTGCCACTCAACGTAATCGTTAAAAAATTCACTGCTCAAGGTTAGGCCTGTGCCTGAACCAAACTTTGTGTCACAACACAGACGTCCCAAGGATTAACGATCAGAGACTAACAAAAAGGACTTGCAAATGATATAGGGGGATAACACATTTTACATAGGAGAAACACCCCGTCCACACGGGAGATTTCCACAGAAAACACAGGAAGAAAACCCTGTGCCAAGTAAAAAACAACACCGGTAAAAGATCAATCTTTCCAGGAATCCATTTCGATCAGGCCGATGCGAGCAGCATAGCGAATCAGGTCGATGTCGCCCCGCAATCCGAGTTTCTTCATGATTCTACCCCGGTGATTTTCGACTGTTTTATGACTTATAAAAAAACTTTCCGAGATGTCCCGACAGGAAAATCCCTCAGCTAGCAATCTCATGACCTGTTGTTCTCTTGGAGTTAGACCACCATATGCTCCGGCAGAACCTGCGGATTGTTTTTTTGAAGGTCCCACCAGGCCACCCACAACAGATGGCGACAAAGAACTGTCAAGGTAATAATCGTGTTCAAGAACAGCCTCCATGGCCTTCAACAGCTTTTCGGCGGCGGACTCCTTAGCCAGATAACCGTTTGCTCCGGCCTGGAAAGCCATAGTTATATAGCTGATTTCGGAGTGCATGGTAACAACAATTATCTTAGTCTCCGGCAAAACACTACGCAACTTCCTGGTCAACTGGATTCCATCTTTACCCGGCATTGAGATATCCAGGATAACCAGATCTGGTCGCATCTTTCTGGCGAGCTCCAGTCCGGCCTCACCATCACCAGCCTCCCCCACGACCTGAAACCGATCATCACGCTTAATCACAGACTTCAAGCCTTCCCGAAAAAGAGGGTGGTCGTCAACCAGCAGGATATTTTTTTGTTGCGTCATTGCGCTCCCCCCGATAACGGGATCTCAATAAAAATTTTTGTCCCCATGTTCAGTCTTGACTTTACGTTCATTGTGCCATTAATCAGGCTGACCCGCTCATCCATGCTTTGCAATCCCATCCGCTTTTCATGCATGGCCTCAACCGATCTTTTTTTTACATCAAATCCCTGACCGTCATCCTCAATCCGGATTATCAATACAGGATAAGAAGCTACCAGCTTAACCTCGACGGTGGAAGCTTGAGCATGTTTGCCAATATTACTGAGGGCTTCCTGGATAACCCGATAAAGATTGATCTCCAACTCAGAATCCAAACGTAATCCATCCATTCCCGCCGCTTCAAAATCCAGACGCAATCCATGATTGCCGGCAAACTCCTCACAATACTGTGAAACAGCGGCAACCAGACCTAACTGATCCAGGTTAAAAGGACGCAAACCGCAAGACATATCCCGCAGAGTCTTAATGCAACGGCCCAGTAATTCAGACATTTTTTTGCCGCGCGTCTTAAGCCGCTGCGGTACTTTTGGGAAATCATCAAAAACAGTCTCAAAGGCAATCTTTAAACTAAACAAATCCTGCGCCACATTATCATGCAAATCTAGGGCAATCCGACGCCGCTCATTTTCCTGTGCCTTGAAAAGTTCCTGGGTCAAGATCCGGATCTTGCCCTCTGCCTGCTTACGTTTTTTGATATCCTCAACAAGTTGAATATTTACTTTTTCCAGTTGAACATTTCTTTCACCAAGTTCCAGGGAAAGTAAGCGGTTTTCCCGGGCCAACAGAAATTTTTCCCTGACCAGATCAAAAGCTCTGCGCAACTCGACCTCTTTCCAGGGCTTAAAAAAATACTGGTACACATGACCCCGGTTGATGGCCTCGATGATATCCTCACTTTCCAGATATGCCGTGAGCACCATCCGGATGGAGTCAGGCGCTATATGATAAATCCGCTCCAGACATTCCACCCCGGTCATCCCCGGCATTCTCTGGTCAGCAACCACAATGGCAACATCCCCTTCCTGCGTAAAGACGGACAGGGCCTCCTGGCCCGAAGTGGCAGTCAGGACATTATATTCCGCGCCGAAAGTAATCTTGAAATTAGAAAGATTGCTTTCTTCATCATCAACATAGAGCAGTTTTATCTTTTCCATGAACCTGCCGAAATAAAACTCATAAAATCTTTTTATACCACAAGGGCCCCCCAAGGGTTTTGTTCAATCCCCTCTTGAAGGGGGCTATTCCTACGGGCGCATAAGTCTCGATGTCTCGTTAACTTGCTTATCGGTTTGTGTCGACTAGCAACTCAACTCAGCTTTATAAATTATCCGCACACTCGCCCACCTTAACAAAAAGTTACCACACGATGCCAACTTATTAGACCCTCTAAAGTAAACGTCTAGATAAAAACATACATATTATACTTGGCACTTACGGGAACCTCTCCCCACCAATCAGAGCGCATGATATTCAGACAAATATCATATATATATTGGCGAGTTCCTGAAAAAAGTATAATATTTTTAAATAAAATCTGTAGCCGGCCATCATGATGTTTCCATGAAACTCCCGGTGGCCATGCACGGCAAAAAAGTCTTGCATACTGTGCATGTAAAGTACATTTTTCATGTTCAGGCTCAGGACACTTTTCCTAATGAAAATATTTGCCATGGAATCAGATGCTCAACGGAGAACGATCATGAAACCCTACGCCAGGCATCATCTCTCCCTCCTTTTCGCAATATTCCTCCTGCTGATCATAACCGGCACCGGATGCGAAGATCGAAAAAATGTCAAAATAATTTCCTTCCAGGAAATAGAGAAGATGGAACCTTCCTCCCCCCCTTCCTCTGGACTCAAACCACTGAAGATCGCGATATCCGCCATCATTTCTCCGGAAGATACCTTTACCTATTACAAAGAACTTCTCAACTACATTGCAGATAAATTCGGCCAACCAATCGAGCTGATACAACGGGAGACTTATGCCGAGGTAAACGAGCTGCTCAAAAAAGAAGAACTTGATGCGGCCTTTGTCTGCACCGGGGCTTACATTGACGGCCACAAAGATTTTGGAATGGAACTCCTGGTGGCACCGGTTGCATATGGCAAAAGCGTATACCATACATATATTATCGTTCCAACCCAAAGCAACATTTACAACCTTACCGATCTTCGGGGCAGACATTTTGCCTTTACCGACCCACTGTCAAATACCGGCAAACTCGCACCCACCTACATGCTCCTCCAGATAAATGAAACTCCTGATTCTTTTTTTGCCAAATATATTTTCACCTACAGTCACGACAACTCCATAAAAGCGGTAGCCAACAACATTGTCGACGGCGCCGCCGTCGACAGCCTGGTCTGGGAGTATCTTAACGCCACCAACCCGGAACTGACCGTAAAAACCAGAATAATCAAAAAATCAGAACCTTACGGCATCCCGCCGGTCGTGGTGCCCAAACAGCTCTCTCCAGACAAAAAAAGGAAACTAAAAGACATATTCCTCACAATGCACAACGATGAAAAAGGAAGAGAGATCCTGGCCCGAATCATGATAGACCGTTTTGTCGAGGTTGAAGACTCTATCTACAATAGTGTACGCCAAATGAGCCAACGAATCGACACAACCAATAAATGAAAAACAAAATCAGCACCTTCATATCATCATTGGGCTTGAACTGGAAATTTTCCATTGCTTTCCTGTCTCTGATCATCATAGTCGGCCTGACGACCTCCATATTCATCATCTCTTTCATGACCCAAACGATGCGAACCGAACTTGATGAGAAAGGGATGAGCGTCACCAGAAATCTGGCCGCAAATACCACGGAAACAGTGCTTGTTGAAAACAAGGTCAAACTCCAACTTTTACTCAACAACATCAAAATCAGCGAACGGGATGCGGTCTACGCCTTTGTTCTTGACCAGGACGGCAAAGTCCTGGCCCATACCTTCACCAAAGGTTTCCCCCAAAATCTGGCGGCCGCCAACAAGATTGAACCAAGCCAAACATACCGTATCCAGATCCTGAAAAATGACGACGAATACATCCGCGACATTGGAGTTCCGATGATCGGTGGCGAGGCAGGCAGCGCACACATCGGATTTTCTGAAAAACACATCAACCATGCGATTGCCCACGCCAAAACCTCCCTGTTCCGGTTGTTGATAATTCCCTCCTTGCTCAGTATCCTCATCGCCTTTTTCCTGAGCCGCAGAATCGCAGATCCGCTTATTGCCCTGACTAAAAGCGCCGAGGCAATAGGCCGCGGCAATCTGGACCAGAAGATTCCAGTCACTTCTCAGGATGAAATTGGCCGCCTGGCCCATACCTTCAACCAGATGACCGCCGCCCTGAAAAAATATATCACCGATATCCGGGAAAAAGAAGAATCCCTTTCTTTTAAAAATCTGGTCCTCACCACTCAGCAGGAAAATTCTCTGGATGGAATCCTGGTCATTGATCAGGAAGGAACGGTTGTCTCATTCAACCAGAATTTCATTAAGATGTGGGAAGTACCTGCAAAAATCATAAATTCAAAATCAGACAAACGAATTTTGCAAAACATCATGTCCAAACTTGAGATCCCGGAACAACTTGTCAGATTAAGCAAAAATTTCTACGAAAACCCCTCCGTTGAAAGTCGCCAGGACCTGACCACTGTCGATGGCCGAATTTTTGATTGTTATTCCGCGCCAATGATCGACAAAAACGGCAAAAATCACGGACGGGTCTGGTATTCGCGGGATGTAACCGAACGCACGAACGCCGAGAAGGCACTGGCCAGAGAAAAAGAGCTGTTGACCGTAACCCTCAGATCAATCGGCGACGGAATGATCAGCACCGATGTAAAAGGCAATATTCTCCTGATCAACAACATAACAGAAAACCTCACCGGCTGGAGTCAGGAAGAGGCTTATGGCCAACCATTGAGCGAGGTATTCAGGATCATCGACGAAAAAACACGCCAGCCTTCAAAAAACCCGGTCCAGCAGGTCCTGACCACAAATAATATTGTCGGTCTCGACAACCATACCGTTTTAATTGCCCGAGATGGAACCGAGTACAGTATTGCAGACAGCGCCGCCCCCATTCGAGACAAAGATGGGAAAACCATCGGGGCGGTTCTGGTTTTCCGCGATGTATCCATGCAACAAAAAATTGAATCGGAACTGGCCAGGGTCGAGAAACTTGACGCTTTAGGTGTGCTGGCCGGCGGTATCGCACACGACTTCAATAATATCCTGACCGGGATAATCGGCAACATCTCACTTTCCAAAACCCTGCTGGAGGACAAACAAGGCAAAGTATTCACCAGATTGACCGAAGCGGAAAAGGCCAGTCAGCGAGCCCAAAAACTCACCAAGCAGTTAATCACCTTTGCCAAGGGCGGCTCGCCAGTCAAAACCAGCTGTTCAATCACCGAGTTACTTGAAGATTCAGCCAGCTTTGTTCTGGGCGGTTCCAACGTCCGGTGCGAATTCAAGATAGCAGATGACCTCTGGCTTTGCGACATGGACGAAGGACAAATCGGGCAAGTAATAAGCAACCTGATCATTAACGCCGACCACGCCATGCCGACCGGAGGCGTAATCAAAATCAGCGCCGAAAATATGACAATAAACCCCGAAAGCAATCTCCCTCTTCAGGACGGGAACTATGTAAAAATAACCATTACCGATGAAGGATCAGGCATCAAGGAAGAGAACCTGCCCAAGATATTCGACCCTTACTTCACCACCAAGAGTACCGGTAGCGGCTTGGGGCTGGCGACCTCCTTTTCAATCATGCATAAACACCAAGGCCTGATCACTGTAGAATCAAAAGAAAACATCGGGACCACTTTTTTCCTGTACCTGAGGGCCATAACCGACAACAAACAACCAGCCATTAAAAACAACAGCCAAATGGCCACCATCTCCGGCAAGGGTAAAATTTTGATTATGGACGATGAGGAAATCATTCTGGATATTGCCCAGGAAATGCTCAAAGAAATCGGCTACACTCCTGTTCCCGCTCGCAATGGCGAAGAGGCGATAAAACTCTACAACGAAGCGATAAATACCAACGAACCATTTGACGTTGTGATCCTTGACCTAACCATCCCGGGCGGCATGGGCGGCCTGGAGGTGATCGAAAGGATTCGGGCCACCGACCATGAGATAAAAGCCATAGTCAGCAGCGGCTACGCAATTGATCCGATATTGGCCGACCATAAAAAATTCGGATTTGACAGCATCATGTCCAAGCCCTACAAGCTGCATGAACTCAGTGAAGCGCTCTTTAAAGTTTTGTAAAGTTTCGCATTTAATTGTTGTAACTCACAACTCCGGTTGTGATAAGATATCTTCGATGGTTGGTTAAGCACTCCGCAATATGCGGCAAATCTGAAAATGACAGTTGGTGCGATGAAGATAAAATCATTTAATTTTTTTTCAAACATAAGTCTCAGAGCGAAAATCTTCGCCATCATTTTCTTTACATTAGCTTCAATGGCCGTTGGCATGATCCTGGCCAATATCACGATCAGCAAAGTCCAGATCGGTGGCCGCACCTACAACGGCCTGGAGATTAAATTCAACTACATCGATCAATTGGCCAGCACCAGGGCCAATCTGAATATGATCAACAGTATTATTTACTCCCTGCTCTGGGAATACGATGAGGATAAGATCGAGCGACTAACCAATATGGCGGACCGAATGGACGTCCTCATTGCAGAAATGACGGCCCGCCACAAAGTTTCTGACGACCCCGAAGAATTAGTTTGTAATTCCTGTCACTCACACGACAGCGCCCAAGCCCTGCTGAAGAAGACCGCTATTTTCTGGCAGCAGATGAAAACAATTATTTCCACCGAAATAATTCCGCTTCTTGAAAACGAAGATCCTGAGCAGGCAGGAGAAATAATCGACGGGAACTATACTGATCTATACTCAGAAATCATGGGCAGCACCAAGGATGAGATAGAAGAATTACGTAATGCCGTCCAAGAACTAAGAGATTATTCGGTCCAGACCACCGCTCAGTTCACAATGTTTTATTTAGCCGGAGGCGCGATCTCCACCCTGCTAGTTCTTCTTATCTCTTTCTTCTTTGTGCAGAAATTAATTAAAACCATTTACCGGATAGTTGACGAACTGGACGATAGCACCAACCAGATCACATCAGAGGCCACCAATTCATCGGAATCATCCATCACCTTGAACGATATGGCGGGGGACATGGCATCCTCCATCGAAGAAACCAGCGCTTCGCTTGAAGAAATATATTCCATGGTCCGCCGGAACGATGACAACTTAACGGAAGCCAATACCTCCATGGCCCAGAATTCCATCTTGGCCGAACAAGCCACCTTAAGCATGGATAATATGCAAAAGTGTATGGACAAAATAAAAAATGACAGCGATAACATAAAAAAATTCATCAAGGAAATTGAAGCCATCGCCTTTCAAACCAACCTGTTGGCACTAAACGCCGCAGTTGAGGCGGCCCGGGCCGGTGAAGCCGGGGCAGGTTTTGCAGTAGTGGCGGCCGAAGTCCGGAACCTGGCCAAACATACGGCAGAAGCCGCCCATAACTCATCGGAACTAATCCAAAGAGCGATCACCAACGTCGATACCGGATTAAAAACTGTGCAGAGTGCCAATGAAGAATTTATCCAGATTAATACCGGTGCCAAAAATGTAGGAAATCTGATTGCCGAAATCGCCACCGCCTCCCACGAGCAGGCCCAAGGCCTCCAGCAAATCAAAAAAGCGATTGGCGGAATTGATTCCGGCTCCCAGCAACTGGCCGCCAATTCCGACCAAAATGCCGGCATCTCCAAGGCGCTCATGAACCAATCCGACATCCTGCGCGAAAACATCCATCACCTTAACCAGCTGATTGCAGGAAAATAGGCGCGATTAGGGGAATTGGTCCGGAGATTGTGATACCATTCGGGCATAAGACCCTTTATAGTTCACCGTTTTTTCCTAGGTGAATCAACGTTCCTTGCAACATCCGCGTTATTATATTGATATTGCGGTCAAAGGGGTATCCAGCTAAGCTGGAATTCCCCATACCCTTCGGGTACTCTGTTCAGTACCCCCTTGAGGGGTATAAGACCCTTTACGGTTCACCGTTTTTTCCTAGGTGAATCAACGTTCCTTGCAACATCCGCGTTATTATATTGATATTGCGGTTAAAGGGTCTAAATAATATAATAAGCCCGTAACTGGTCAAACAGGGTGAAGACTACCACCTTCATCACAACAATGGCTGGAATGGCAAACAACATCCCGGCAAAACCAAAAATTACCGCGCCGCCCATCACGCCGACCGTTACCACCAATGGGTGAAGGTCAACTGACCCACCCAGAACATAAGGTTGAAATACTGCATTATCAATCAACTGCACAACCCCAACCACGACCAGAATGGCAAAAATCAGATTGTCCGGATTTATAAAGTGAAAAACGGAATTAACTTCCTCAGCCATAATCGCATACAGCACCCCCACCACCAAACCAATTACCGGACCAAGAAATGGAATGGCATTGGCCAGTCCGGCAATAATCCCGATGCTCACCGCCCACCGCATATCAAGCCCGACTACAAACAGACAAAAGCTGAAACTCGTTGCCATCAGAAAACATTCAATAGCTGTTCCCCTCAGATACTTACCTAGCGCCGCATTGATATTTTCAAGCACCATTAAAGTTACTTCAAAGTATCTATTCGGCACCATTTGCACTAACCCCTTCTTCAGCTTACCATCATCAAACAGCAGGATAAGAAAAACCAGCGGCGTTATCAACCACAGGGAAATAGCATTAAACATCACCAACAACAACGATTCACCGCCACCCGTACTCTCCGGGGTCGCATCCGGCTCCTGCCTCAAATCGTTTTTAACGATCTCCTGCTGTCTTTTCCGCTCAGCATCCCTGCGCCTGTTCACCTGATAATAATCCCAATATTTTTCCCCGCCCGCTGCTTTCACCGTCGCCGAAGAAGCGGCATGCAGTTTCTCTAACATCTTCCTTTCGGAGTCAGATAATCGCAGCACTTGATCGACACTGTCCTTCAAGGGCTCAATCTCTTTGCCCAACAAACTATAAAAAAAATTGCCCCCATCAATAATGGCAAACGAACCAAGCCCCATAATCTGATTAAACTTCTGATCAATCTTGTAACGAACCCGGACCTTTAACTCTAGCTCCTCTCTCTGGTCCGGCACCACTTGACCAATCAGATTGATGATATAAAACAGACTCAGGCAAAAGGTCCCGAAGAGAAAAATTATGGCCCAGAACCGGGAGAACCTTTTCCCTTTCAAATAGTCGATCAAGGGAAGACAGATATAAGCCATCACCATCCCGATAATAATCGGCAGGATCAGCTCCCTGAGAGCCCAGATCAGATACACGGAAATTCCGGCCACCAAAAGACCGGACACGACATACAACACCCGGGCCCTCTGCTGCTGGAGCAGCCGGTCCTCACTTGTTAAATAATTGTTCATTAGTCGCTTTCAACCTCGCGCCGATAATCATAGCCAAAGACTTATAGACATGGGACCCAATATGAGGATTGCTATTCATCAAATCATCAAGGTCGGCCCGGAAAAAGGCATATATCCTGGTGAGTTTAACCGCCACCGCCGTTGCCGAGCGAGGCGAGTCGTCAAGTAAGGCCAACTCTCCGAAAAATGTATTTTCTCCCAGTCGCGCAATCACATTGCACTTTTCATCCTGGTCCGGATCGACAATCTCGATCTCACCCTCGTCAATAATAAACATGGCCGCTCCCGGCTGCCCCTTCTGAAAAACAAATTCACCTTCCTGATATGTACGATGGTGGATGATCCCGGTCACAATTCGAAGCTCTCTTTTGGAAAGATGATCAAACAAAGGAACTTTTACCAGGGCATCAGGCACCCCGGGATGACAACTCCTGACTTGCCCAAACAAAAAAGCCCACATCGGATTATTTTTAATATTATTTGTCATCTTTCCGGTTACCTTATCTGCACACTTAATGGTTATTGCCCGTCAAAAAACAGAGCCTCTGCAAATAGCCTTTAAACTGTTTCAATTCTATCAGAATAGACACTCTTTGCAACCAGAGGCTGCTCACTCTTTCTTACATCTGCCCTGAAGTTCAATTATATAGAGAAACAGACTCTCGCAGTTCCCGCAACACATCCGAAGCTAACTCCAGGGGAGAAAGAACCTTCACCCCGCTGCCCCATGACAGTATCCACCGTTTTATTTCATATAAATGACCGACCTGCAAAGAAAGAATGAGACTGCCGTCGAAATTTTCCTCAATGACTTGCGAGGCATGCCACTCCCGCTCCCGGACATACGGCGCATGCCTTGCCTCAAAAAAGATCTTCACATCATATTCCTTTTCTCCGGGGAAGATGCCAAAGCAGTTCCGCAAATACAAATCCGGATTAAAATCATCCGGAATCTTAAATAATACATCCAGCAACTCCGCCTTTTTTATCCTGGAGACCGCAAAAATCAGAACCTTGCCCCTCTGATGACAAAAAGCCGCCAGATACCAGTCGCCCTGAAAACTTACCATATGATAAGGATCAACCTCACGGTCGGTCGGCAAATCGGCGGTGGGTTTGAGGTAAACAATCCGCAACCGCCGGTTACTTTTTAAAGAGCCGGTCAGGTTGTCCCAGACCTGATGATCAATGACCGCCCGCCGGTCCGGGATAACCGACATCCGGTCATCGACCCAGCCCGGATCGACCGTGACCTTGTCGGGCAAGGCCTGTTCAATCTTTTTGAACACCGAGACAAGTTTTCGATATAACGGCGTATTTTCATGCTGCCGCAGGGCCTGCCGCGCGATACAGATCGAAAAAAGATCACTTTCGTTGATGCTAATCGCCGGCATCCGGTAATTTTCCTCCGAGTAATAATACCCTCGCCTGACCGAATCATATGCAATGGGGGCATCCCGCTGATAACGCAGATAATCGATATCCCGCATAATACTTTTCGAGCTAACCTCGTATTCCGCCGCCATTGTGCTGCAGTTGGCCAACTGACCGGATTGCATCCCTTCTCTGATCTGCCGGTCAATAAAAACCAAACGCAATAACTGGGTCTTGTCCCTGGCCATAACGCACTACCTCGCAAAAAAATTCTCGCGCAGGACACCAGATGTCCCACCCAAGGTTTTAAGATATCCCATAAAGGCAAAATCAAACAACTAAAAATCAAGAGGGCAAATCATGAAAAATCAGCAAATCAATTTATCCAAAACTATCACGGGTCTGACCAGGTCATTTAACGCAAACACAGAACATTCCTCTGCTGCAAAATCACACCGCCCGGAGAATTCCGACAATAATGGTTTCTACAACGGTCGCGAGATATCGATTGAAAGATATCTTGCAATCCCCACCTTTATTCGCCAGAGCAAGATCATCACATTATCGGTCATCCAAAATGCCGAAAGAACGGTGCACAGTGACCGATAAAAGATGCTAAACTCCGTCATTTTCAAGCGCCGGAGGTATTTTTTAAGCCGCCGACATTGAGCCGGTATAAAAAATACCACTTTTCCGCCATGACTGATTATTATATCCTTAAAAACAGTTGATTCGTTAAATCATCGAAAAAGACAGGATTAAATAATGACGGAATTAAAAAATAGTTGGGACCTTAAAATGGCCATGGAGGTCATGCGGAATCAAACCGTAGACAGCAAGCTATGGGCCGAAGCAGTTAAATGGTTGATGCTCTACGGGCCGCCGGAAATCCAGGAGATGATCCAGCAGGCATCAATCGCGGCAAACAGGAAATATTTCCCGGATATCAAACCTAAAAGTTTCAATGAACTTGGGCAACCATGTTATGATATAAAAGATATTGCGGCCGCCCTACACATTTCAGAACAAGAGGCCTTCGAAAAAATGGCGGCCTTACAGGTTGAAGAAGGAATCCAGATTATTATCGACGAATCTGACACCCATAAAATTCAATAGTCTCCGCTCTTACACCCGCTTCTATTTAACAGGAAAAACATGATATACACAGTCACCTTGAATACCGCACTGGACCGTACTTTATGGATAAAAAACATCCACGGCGATGACTGCAACCGGATTGAAGAGGAAAAGCGCTTTGCCGGGGGCAAGGGGGTTGATATCTCCAAGGTGCTGACCAATCTCGGCATCGCCAGCAAGGCCCTTGGTTTTGTCGGCGGCTTCGCCGGGGACGAACTGGAAGGCCTGCTGATTAATGAGGGGGTCCCCTGCGATTTCATCCGCATCTCCGGCGACACCCGGACGAATATAATCCTCAATGACTTAACAACGGGCGAACAGACCATCTTCAACGCCCGCGGCCCCCAGATCAAGCCATACGAATTGATGCAACTGATTCACAAGATAGAGGCCCTGGAACGTCCGGAAATTGTGTCAATCAGCGGCAGTCTGCCGCCGGGAGTGAATCCCGAGATCTACCGTAAAATCGTTGAAATCGCCAAAAGCAAAGGCGCCAAAACAATAATCGACACCGACGGCGAGGCCTTGAAGGCCGGCCTACAGGCAGTACCCTATCTTATCAAACCAAACATCCATGAACTGAGCCGTTTGGTGGACAAAGATCTTAAAGGTATCGAAGAGATCAGCGAAGCGGCCGCCGCGATTGTTAAGGACGGGGTAGCAATTGTCCTGGTTTCGATGGGGGCCGATGGCATCTTGCTGGTCAGCGAAAAAGAAAATTATCTGGCCACCCCGCCGAAGATCGAAGTGAAAAATACAATCGGAGCCGGCGATTCAGCCATTGCCGGCTTTATCTATGGTCTGACCCGAGGCGAAAGTCTGCAGGAATCTCTGCGATGCGCCGTGGCGGCCGGCACCGCCACCACCTCCCGACCAGGCACCGCCCTCTGCCAAAAGGACGATTTCGCCAAGCTGCTGCCTCTGGTCACGTCCAAACTAATCTAGAACAAAGGTCAATCAAGCAAACGCTTTTGCCCGGTCAACTTCTGAAGCTCCCCTATGGCCTGGGTCACCTCCAGAACTCCCATATATTTCCCAAGATCATTATAGACCGGGAAATAACGAATCAGGATCTTGTCTCCTTTAAAATCAATCCAGAATTCCGCCTTATCCAGAGTTTTGTCCTTAAATCCGCCAACAATCCGGCCGACCACATCAACGCTTTTTTCAGGATGACATTTTTCAACCCTGCGGCCGATTACTGAACGGGTGCGCGGGAAGAGCTTTTCCTTATCCAATCGGTTGAAATAAGCCACCGTATCCTCGGCATCGACAAAGGTCACCTCAAAGGGCATTGCTTCCATGATCGCGTCAAGCTGCTCGTAGGAAAGAGATTCGATCAACTTTTTCCTGCCCTCGCCTCCCTTTTCGACCTCAGTCGCCATCTGGCTGAATTTTTGCCAGGCGTTTTCGCCATAGGTTTCGATATTGATTTTCACAAACTCTGCGAGCAAACTTTCATTATCACCATCGGAGAGGATTTTCCGACCCATGGGATAGAGGATATCGTTCTCTTTCCAGATATGCTCCGCCCGAATCGTTAAATATTCAAGACCATCCCCCTTGAAATCCACCACATCTTCAAAAGAGGCCGCCGCCAACCCGGCAACCTTCATCGACATCTCCCGCAAGAGATTCCTCTCCGCCTCGTGCTCCATAATCATGACCCCGAGCGGCCCACCCTCAACCGGCACGCCCCGTACCTGCATCAAGGGGAAAAGAAACTTCTCTTCTTTGGTGTTATGAATTTTGTCGCCGAATTCCAGTAGAAAATCAATGGCCCGCTTCATCTTGAGCGAGTCATGCGAAAGGTCATCAAGCTTCTCCAGATTTTCTCTTAAAACCGCCATACAGCGCTCGATCAACTCATGCTCGGCAATCAAGTATTCATCCCATCTTGCATGCTCCATCATTTTACACCTCCAGGTTATCTGCTCAGAAACATTTAGAAAATATTTTCCACCTTTTCGGCAAATCAAAGCAAGTTTTATTGTTATGCTTTAGTTTAGATACTAATATGCAAGAGTTTGAGTCGAACAACATTGATCTGAGTCAAGGGAGGGGGGGAAGAGATGGGGGAAAAAATAAATAGCGCAGAGAAAAAAACATATCATTTTATCCGATATATTATGACGGCGGCAATATTGTCATTTTTATTATCGGGATGCGGCCAGAAACCGGCACAGGTAAAATTAGTCAAGATCGGGCAACCGGCCCCGAACTTCACGCTAACCGACACGGAAGGAAATGGCTGGAATCTCTCCGACCTGAAGGGAAAAGTAGTATTTGTCAACTTCTGGGCCACCTGGTGCCCGCCCTGCCGCCAGGAGATGCCTTCCATGCAGAGTCTTTACAAAACAATGCCTAAAGAAAAATTTGCGATGTTGACCATCCTGAGTAACGACGATCCAGGCCGGGCCAAGAATATGGCCCGTAAAATGGGTTACACCTTTCCGATCCTGCAGGATCCCGACTCAAAAGCAGGCACCAGCTACGGAATAACCGGCGTCCCGGAAACCTTTATTGTCGGACCGGACGGCATCTTAAGAGAAAAAATTATCGGCGCCTGGGACTGGGAATCCGCCCAAGCCCTGGCAATGTTGACCCAATATATACGTTAAAGACAGAGAGGCTACTTATCATCGGTCAGGTTTGACAATTCCTGCTTGAGGATCGTCAGACAGTTTTCCACTCGCAAAACGCCCGGCTCATTACCTTTTTGTTCGAAATACATCTGGTTGAGTTCCAAGGTCTGCATGGCCTGTCTCAAATTGGAGAGCCGTCCGCTCAGACTGTAATCCCGCCATTTGCTAATAGCCTGCCGGGCGTCTTCTTCATTTTTGATTTCCATTAGTTGTTATCACTTGTCGGCAACCGTAATTTTACCAATGATCTTAAATTGTTAAGCTATAATTAAAAATAAATAGCTTCAAAATCCCCGCTGGCCCAAAAAGAAGCATGATCATCCAATGATTAATAAATTCGCAAAAAGTCACGGGATGGCTAAGCAATAAACAATGACCTCTAAAGACAGCAACCGCTATCCAGGAAAATCTAGTCGATATTCCACGAGAAATCGCCTCAATCCAAGCGAGGATCAATGTTGCCCGGACCGCCACAGTCAGGGGTATAACAGGTAATATTTAAAAAATCACACTTTTCCCGGCACTCCGGGCAGGCCTTCGGCGGACTGGCGGCAGTAAAGGTAAAACCACACCCGCCACACTTCCAGAACGTCTTGTTACACTGGGGACAGATGTCCCCGCTGAACCGTCCAACCGAAGTAAAACCGCACATCGCGCATCTTTTTTCATCGCTAATCGTCATTTGGTTCACCTTGTGATTTTCAATTAATCGCTGACCTGATTATAGCAATTTATATTTTTGACAATCAATATTAATCTCCGGCGCAATTAACGACAATATAAATAAAGCTTTCTCCTGCCAGCCCCTAAAAAGTTTAAGATAATCATTGAAGTCAGGGGAAAATATCTCTGAAAAAAAACATTGCCGTCCCTGCCCCGGCAGGGCCAGATCCAGGGCCCAGGCGTGAAGAGTATGATTAACCGCCCCCAAGATCTGGTAATCATTTTCATCCAACTCCTGGGTCAGTCTTTTTAGGTAATAAATTCCATCGTTTCCATAGATTTTATCACCAACAACCGGATAACCGACATGGGCCAGATGAGTCCTGATTTGATGCCGCCGACCGGTCATAATCTCAACCAGAACAAGAGACACATCCTTTCGAGTGGCAATCGGGTGAATTACGGACCTGCTTGTTTTCCCGGCCGGGACGACCACAACCTGGCAGTGGACGGCAGAATCAGGAGACGACCCTAATTCGACATCTATTTCCAACCGCCTCTCGTCAAACTTCCCCCGAACAATCGCCAGGTAGAATTTCCGGCGGATAATTTCAGCCAATCTACTCTGCCACAATCGGCAAATCTCCTTGCCCTTAGCGCAAAGGATCAGACCGCTGGTCTCCCGGTCCAATCGATGCATGAGATGAATATCAGGATTTGATGTCTGCCGGCGCAAAATATTAACCAGAGTATTATGGATGATCCTGCCGGTACGACTGACCGGAGTCCCGGCCGCCTTCCCGACCAACAGGAAATCATCATTTTCAAATACCGGTTCATAGTGGTCCGGAACCTGAGGCTCCTTAAAGTCATCCAAATAAAAGGTGACAAGATCTTCTTTACTTAACTCATAATCGCTGCCGACTATTACTCCATTGACCGTAACCTTGCCGGCGCCTACCAACTCAACCCACTCTTCCTTCGGATAATAAGTAAAACGCCGGGACAAAAAATCCCCCAGCCCTAACCCGGCATGTTCCGAACCGACCCGACTGCAAAGCTCCATATTTTTTAAAACAGACATATCTTGTTCCATTATTTATCAAACACCCTTGGTCATAATATGCTTGAAACTCACCGCGACAAGGAGCGATCAATCTGCCGGCAGATGCTCTTATGATACATTTTACTTTGCATGTTCAAATGTTACGTTTAGTGCCGGAACAGGTAAAAGCCCCGGCCACCATCTTAAAATAACTTCCTTTATCAATACCAATATCCTTACCACAAAGGCATTGCACCTTATACCCCGCCTCCTGCCAGAGCCAATGCTTTTTTATCCGATCCTTATGACAACGCAAAACCTCTCCCGGACCGATTTTGTCATATTTCCAGATTTTTCTTTTACAGGCACTACACCGAACAACCAGCATGCTCCCCCTTTGCGGTTCCTTAGATCAGAGACACTCCACACCCTTTAGCTTTCATGAAAGAATTACCTGAAATTAACCGTAAAATATTATTTTTTAGGAGAAATACTAAAATAATATTTTTTATCCACTCCGCTGGATATTTTATGATAGGATTTTCTATATGCAATTTTTTTAGTTTTCCGGGGAGAAGTCAACGGGCAGCCATCTTCAACTACTAATTTTCAAGGAACAACCGTGCCTAACGACACTATCCTGATTATTGACGATGAAGAATCAATCCGCTCGGTCTTGAGCGAACTTCTTGAGACCGCAGGCTTCGTTACCGCCGGCGCGGCAACCGGCATGGCCGGCCTGGAATTGCTAGCCAAATCAAATTTTGACGCGGCCCTGATTGACATCAATCTACCGGACATGCAAGGGACCGACCTGCTACTCAAAATTAAAAACAAGTACCCGGACATGGTTTGCTGCATGATAACCGGCGCCCCTTCAACCCAGGACATTATCACCGCCTTGCAAGGCAAGGCCGAGGCTTTTTTTACCAAACCCTTTGACTTTGAAAAAGTCTTAGGGCAACTCAAAGAATGTCTCGAAAAAAAACGGCTGAAAATGTCCCTGGCCAGTGAGAAAAAAACCCTGGAAAAAACCCACCGGGAACTGGAACAGTTATACCACGAGCTTCAAACCACCCAGGCCCAGGTAATTCAGCAGGAAAAGCTGGCCTCGATCGGCAACCTGGCGGCCGGGGTAGCCCATGAAATCAACAACCCAATGGGATTCATTGCCAGCAACCTTTCTACCCTTGGCAAATATGCCCTCAAATTAACTGAATTTATCGAGGCCCAATCATCCGTCCTCACCTCACACCAGGACCGGGAAAAAATCGAGGACATTCAAGAAAAACGCAAAAATCTGAAAATCGACTACCTGCTTAATGACATCCCTGACCTGATCGCAGAATCACTCGATGGCGCCGACCGGGTCAAAATAATAGTCCAGAACCTCAAGTCCTTTGCCCGAACCGATGACCAGAAACCGATGTTGGCCGACCTTAACGCCTGTCTCGAATCAACCCTCAACATCATCTGGAACGAGCTGAAATACAAATGCACGGTCAAGAAGGATTACGGCGATCTTCCTTTAGTGCGCTGTTTTCCGCAGCAATTAAACCAGGTTTTCATGAACCTTCTGCTCAACGCCGCCCAAGCCATTGAAACCCAAGGCGAAATCATCATCCAAACTTTCAGTGACCGCAGTTTTGTCCATGTAACCATTACCGACACGGGTTGCGGTATCCCGACTGAAAATCTGGACAAGATATTTGAACCGTTTTTCACCACCAAAAAAATCGGCATGGGAACCGGCCTGGGCATGTCAATCGCCTATGACCTCATCAAAAAACACAATGGCAAAATTGCCATCCAGAGCGAGATCGGCAAAGGCACCACCTTTACCGTTTCAATCCCGGTGCAAGATGAAAGCAACTGACCTGATCGATAAAATAAAAGAACTGCCCACTCTGCCGACGGTAGCAGCCCAGATCAATGCCGAAATGCGGAAAGAGTCCCTGACCGCCAAAAGCCTGGGCACCATTATCTCCCAGGACGCGGCTTTGACCGCCAAAGTACTGAAACTTTCAAACTCCGCTTTCTACGGCTTGGTACGACAGGTAGACTCGGTTGACCGGGCGGTAACCGTGCTGGGCCTAAACACCATAAAAAATCTGGCCCTTTCCATCTCGATCCACAAATTTTTCAAAAAAAACAGCGCCGGGTTTATCGACATGGACGGGCTATGGCACCATAGTCTGGGGTGCGCGGTAGCCGCGCAAACCCTCGCCGCCAGAATCGACCCGCATCTGGCCGCCAAAGCCTTCATCTGCGGGATCCTCCACGATCTGGGAATTAACGTTATTGCCGACCAGCTGCCGGATGAAATGGCTTTAATCATCGGCACCATTGCGGAGTCAAAACAGCGGCAGGTTGAGGTGGAAAAAGAAGTTATCGGGTTCAGCCACTGCCGGGTCGGCTCAGTCCTGGCCGACAAGTGGAATTTTCCGGAAGAATACGCCAAGGCGATCAATTTCCATCACAATCCCGGCCTGGCCAAAACTACCGAACTTGATGAAATAAGGCTGATCGCCGCAGTCCACATCGGCAACAAGATTGCCAAGATTAAAAATTTCGGCACCAGTATCGACCCACAATCAGACCACATCGAAAATAAAACCTGGGGAGTCCTGAATGTGTCGAAAGAAATGATCCCGGTTCTTTTAAAATCGATTGATACCGACTACCACAATCTATTAGCGGCCTGGGAATTTTAACCCCCAAGCCCCAAAAACTCAGGAAACCAATGGTCGAAAAAATCCCGTCAAAAATCCTCTTCGTGGACGACGAAAAAAATATCCTCAAATCTTTTGCCAGACTCCTGGCCGACACGGAACTTGAAGTCATCACCGCTGCCAGCGGCGAAGAGGCCCTGCCATTTTTTAAAGATCATATTATTTCGGTGATCGTCTCCGACAACATGATGCCCGGCATGAAAGGGGTTGATCTACTGACCAGGGTCAAGGAAATCTCCCCGGATACCGTCCGGATCCTGCTCACCGGTTATGCCGACCTGACAACTGCGGTGGATGCGATTAATATGGGCGAGGTCTACAGATTTCTGATCAAACCCTGGGACAATGAAAAATTACTTGCCACCCTGCGCGAGGCCAAACAACGATTCGACCTTGTCCAGTCACTGAAAAAATCAGATGAAGACACCCTGCTCTCCCTGGCCCAGACCATTGAATTGAAAGACGCCTATACCAGAGGCCATTGCGACAACGTGGCCCGTTACGCCCTGGCCATCGCCGATACGCTCGAACTGCCCGCCACCGTTAAAGAACATATTAAACACGGCAGTTGGCTCCACGACTGTGGCAAAATCGGAGTGCCGGAAAGTATCCTCAACAAGAAAGGACCGCTCACCGAGGAAGAATTTACGATCATCAAAAAACATCCACAATGGGGAGCGGATGTGGCCCGGCAGGCCCGTCTACCGGAAGCGGAGATAAACATTATTCTTTATCATCACGAAAAGTACGGGGGCAATGGTTATCCAACCGGCATCGCCGGAGAGGAGATCCCCTTGGAGGCCAGGATTGTAGCAGTGGCCGATATCTTCGATGCCTTGACAACCAAACGTTCATATCGGGATGAAATGAGCTTTCAAAAGGCATCAGAGATTCTTATCGCCATGAAGAATCGACATCTTGATCCGTTCCTGGTTGATACGTTCCTGCAAAATATAAGCGCCGATGATATTAAAAAACATTCAGGCTGACAAACCTGTTCTGGGGAAAAAATGAAAGAAGATCCTGAGATCGAACATTTTAAAGCCATTCTTGACAGCGTCTCAGACCCTGTTCTGGTAATAGGCCCGGATTACCGAGTCAGATTCATGAACCAGGCGGCCTTAAACGCTGCCAGTCTGCCGTTAAAAACCGATGACGCGCCTCTATGCTACCAGACGATGCAGAATTTCGAGTCGCACTGCGAGGAATACGGCGAGGAATGCCCGGTAAAAAAAGTCCTGGCGACCGGGGAAAAAGCCGAAATCACCCGCAAGAGATTTACCGAGCAGCAAGGCGAAAGTATTTACCGGATTTCCGCCTCTCCTCTTTTTGACGAAACCGGTAAGGTCGTGCAGGTCGTCGAGGTCCTGCGCAACATCAGCGATACCATGCACCTTCAGAACCAACAGGAATTAATCAAACAGCACAAAGAACTGGGCCGGGTCTTCACTCTGGTTGAAACGGCAAAAAAAGAGTGGGAGATGACCATGGACTGTATCACCGACCTGGTGATCCTGGCCGACCAGGACGAAAAGATCAAACGATTCAACTGGCCGTTTAAACAACTGATGGGTATTGACCATCGGGACATCCTGGCAAAAGAATGGAAATGGTTCCTGCTCGAAAACGGTATGCGGGAGAGCGGATTCTTTGAGGACATGCCGGAAATGTTTCACCAGGAATCGGAAAAATATTTTACCGTCAATGTTCATGTCGCCAAAAATCAAAAAAGAAAAACAACCGGGTCGGTCATCACCCTGCACGATATTACGACAAGAAAAAAGTTCATCCAGGAGCTGGAGGATAAAACCAGGCAAATAGATGAGAACCGGCAAAAACTTGAAACCGCTCTAGAACAGGTTTCAACCCTGATCCAGGAAGTTGCGACTAAAAAAGATACCAATATCAGATTTATTAATCCCGGCCTGAAAAAATGCTGGGAAAAGATGAATTGCCAAAAGGTAGACTGCCCCTGCTACGAAAAAGAAGGGGCCAGATGCTGGGAGATTGCCGGCACCCATTGCCGGGGAGAAGTCCAGGGCCAATTCGCCCAAAAACTCGGCTCATGCCTGAAATGCCCTTACTATCAACAATCGACCGCCGACCCGACATACCAGATCAGTGAACAGTTTAATCATATGATGCAGATCCTGGCGGCCAAAAATGACGAGCTGGGAAATGCCTACCGCACCCTCAAAAATACCCACTCCCAAATGCTGCAACAGGATAAAATGGCATCCATCGGCCAATTGGCGGCCGGGGTCGCCCATGAAATCAACAATCCGGTTGGTTTCATCGCCAGCAACCTGACCTCGCTTGGCAAATACACCGACAAACTGACGACATTCATCTCCTTTCTCACCGAGATCGATAACGACGCAACTAACGATTTAATCAAAACAAAACGCAAAGAGCTGAAGATCGATCTCATCGTCGATGACCTGCATGATCTGATCAGCGAATCACTGGAAGGGGTCGAAAGGGTCAAGGCAATCGTCCAGAACCTGAAATCATTCTCCCGGGTTGACCAGGCGGAACAAAAACCTTCCGACCTCAACGAATGCCTCGAGTCTACAATCAATATCGTCTGGAACGAATTAAAATATAAATGCACGGTTGAAAAAGAATACGGGAAGATACCGTTGACCAGATGCTATCCGCAGCAATTAAATCAGGTTTTCATGAATCTTTTGGTCAACGCGGCCCAGGCCATTGAGATCAAAGGTACGATCACCATTAAAACCTGGCATGACGAAAATTCAATTTTCACCACCATCGCCGACACCGGCAAAGGCATCGACCCCAAAGACCTAACCAAGATCTTTGAACCATTTTTTACCACCAAAGACGTGGGCAAAGGAACCGGCCTGGGCTTAAGTATCGCATACGATATCATCACCAAAACCCACAAGGGTGAACTTTTCGTAACCAGCGAGGTCGGCAAAGGATCCACCTTTATGGTCAAATTACCAATTGAGGCCTAACTATGGCAGAAAATGTACGAATCCTCTGTGTCGATGATGAAGCAAACGTCTTAAAGGCCTTGCAACGTCTATTTATGGACGAAGATTACGAAATCGAAACCGCTGAATCAGGAGAAACAGGGATCGCGGCCATGGAACAGCAAGAGGCGCAAGTAATCATCTCCGATTACCGGATGCCCGGCATGAACGGGGTCGAGTTTTTGAAACAGGTATACGAACGCTGGCCCGACACGGTCAGAATCGTGCTTTCCGGCTATGCGGACACGGCATCGGTAGTTGAAGCGATCAACGAGGGACAAATTTACAAATTTATCCCCAAGCCATGGAACGATGATGAACTTAAAATCACAATCGACAAGGCGATCGAGACTTATTTTCTTCGCAAAAAAAACCTGGAACTGAGCAAAGAATTGCAAGACTCCAACGAAGAGCTAACCAAACTCAATGAAAACCTGGAAGAACTGGTGGAGGAACGAACGGAGGAAGTAATCTTTCAAAACAAAGTTCTGGCCCGTTCTCAATACATCCTCGATTCCCTGCCGGTTGCGGTTCTGGGGATCGACATTTCAGGCTGCATTGTCCAGTGTAACCGTTATTTCCAGGAACTGATGCAGGAAGAAAATATCAGTTTGCTTGGCGAAAATATCAGCCATTTACCACCGGTCATCCAAAACATTATCGAAAAAGGATCTTCCAAGTCGCCGCAAACCATAACCATTGCCGGACAACATTATCTGGCCTTTAAAGCAACCATGGGCGACCACAAAGCGCCACAGGGAGAGATCGTCGTCCTGACCCCGATTCCTTGAATCTTTTAGTCTTGAGGGAAGATGACCCACTGGACATTTTCATAACTTTGCGCCCGTTTTATGTTTTTTTGACCAGCCAGAATGGCCTATAATAAAATTGATCAAGTCAGGATCGTGAGGTGGTCTCGGTGACCGAACCTAATGGAGAGCACATGACGGAAAAAACAATACTCTTTGTTGATGACGAAAAAAATATCCTCACGACGCTGAAGCGCGTTTTCATGGAAGAGGATTACCGAATCCTTACGGCCAACAGTGGAGAAGAGGCTTTAGGTCTAATTGATGGCGGCGAAAACCCGACGGTCATCGTCTCCGACCAGCGCATGCCGCAGATGACCGGGGCGGAATTTCTGGCCCAGGCAAAAGAGAAACTGCCCAATAGCATAAGAATGGTTCTGACCGGATATGCGGATGTAAACGCGGCGATGGACTCAATCAATCTGGGCGGGGTCGAACGATACATCATGAAGCCCTGGAATGACGATGAGCTGCGAAACACGGTGCGTGGAGCCTTTGAGATCCATGATCTGCGGGAACTTAACAAGGAACTTGATTCCGGATTAAAGAAAAAAAACGCCGAACTCGAGCAACAAATAGCTGAAAACAAAAAACTGATCGCCCTTACCAACAAACAGAACCATGAACTACTGCAATTTGGCATAAAACTGAAGCAAAAAGTCCAGGAACAAACCAAAGAGATAAGCGCCAAGAGCAATGAAATTGAAAAAAGTTTTTTCGATACGATCATGGCCTTCTCCGCTCTGCTCGACTCCCATGCCACATCTTACAAAGGTCACGGCCTGCGGGTTAGCCGCATCGCCAGCGGCATTGCCCGCCGATTCAACCTTGACCCGGACGAGATAACCGATATCGACATCGGCGCCCTGCTGCATGATATCGGCAAACTCAGCATCCCAACGACAATCCTTGAAAAATTACCGGAGAACTGGACAACCAGCGACAAGTCAATCTATCAGGCACATCCGGAAACCGGACAGAGAATTATCGGCTTCATCAAGAGGCTCGAAAAAGCCGGGAGCCTGATCCGATCTCACCATGAAAGATATGACGGCAAAGGATACCCGGACCAGTTAAATGAAGACAATATCCCTTTGGGAGCAAGAATAATCGCGGTGGCCGATGCCTGCGATAACATTATCCAATTTAAAGTAGACGACCCGGCAATTCGCAAAGTTTTTTTACAAGATGAACAAACCACCGGTGGCAATGACAACAACGCCGAGGGAATAGAATTACAGAACAAGATTGTCATCCACCATTTAAAGCAGGGCGCTTTTTCGCTCTTTGACCCGGATGTAGTCAAAGAGGCCTTGAAATACCTCAAGGACAGCGGCGAAGAAACCCGTCGGGAAAAGGTGGTGACGATAAATAATCTTGCGGCCGGCATGGTGCTGGCCTCACACCTTTTCACCAAAAACGGCATTTTATTGCTTCCCTACAAATCAGTGCTGAGCCAGGAATACATTGACAAGTTAAAAGCTATCCACAAAAAAGATCACATTGTAGGCCCCATTTACATAAGAGACTAACCTTCATGCCGCCACCACAAGCGCATCCCTGAGATTTGATTTTTTACAGAAATTGATTGTCATCTTCCATTGGGGATTATCGCCGGATAAAAAAATAAATGACCTGAACATTTCGACCACTATCAGCGACAACCGACACTTTAACAATAACTTTCACCCCTAGGGTATAAGTTTCGTACGAGCAGGCAAGCTGCTCAACTCAGCTTTAACAACCAGAGTTTCCCGGTTAACCGATATCGTCTTTTGTGCTAAGATAATTATGAGCCATAAACTTTAAAGGACGGTTATAAATGCCGGAGGCCATCATGCTCAACAATGACGAAAAAATCAGAAGAAAAATCATTCTGCCTTTTTCCGTCTTGATCCTGGCCATTCTTATTTTATGCGTTTACGGAGGATATCATCTCCAAAAACATAGCCTGAATGTTGAAATCGACTCAAAACTTGTCGGAATCAAAAACCTGTTTGACCGCTTCCAGGCGCATGAAGCGAAATTCATGCAATCCCAGCTGGAATTCCTCGCGGCAAACGAAAAATTGCTCGCGGCCTGGCAAAATAAAGACCGCACAAGCCTTTACCAGTTATCGCGACCGATCTTTGCAGAAATCAAAAAGAAGTTCGGGGTGACCCATTTCTATTTTATCGGTCCCGACCAGGTCTGCTTTTTAAGGGTCCACGCGCCGGATAACCACGGCGACACGATCAACCGCCACACCATGCGAACCGCCGCAGCGACCAAAGATCTGGCCTACGGGATCGAATTGGGGCCACTCGGTACCTTTACCCTGCGCGTTGTTTACCCCTGGCTAATAAACGGCGAGATCATCGGTTATCTTGAGCTTGGAGAGGAGATTGAACATCTGACCCCCCAAATGAGAATGGTTTCCGGCCTTGACCTGATCTTCACCATCAACAAATCTAATCTTGACCGGAAAAAATGGCAGTATGGCGTAAAAATGCTCGGCAAAAAAGAGAACTGGACAGATTTTGAAAATTTTGTCGTCATCGACAAAACGATAGAAGACAAGAATCAGCAGCTGAAAACCTTCTTGCTCCACTCCCACAACCTGACCAAGAACCTCACGATTGGAAAACGCACCTACCGTTTCGCCAGCCTTCCCCTGATTGATGCCGGAGGAGATACCGTTGGCGAGCTGATCGCCCTGCTCGATATCACCAAACAGATTGCCCAGCTCAAGAAAATGTTACTGCTCAGTATGGCCAGCTTACTGGTTGTAAGTGGCGCGCTGTTTATCTTTTTTTATAAATATCTGGGCCGCATCGAAAAACGGTTGGTCGCCCACCAGGACCACCTGGAAAATCTAGTGGCCGCACGCACGAAAGAGCTACAGAAGGCCCTGGAGGAAGTCAAGGTTTTGCGGGGTTTTCTGCCGATTTGCTCTTTCTGCAAAAAAATTCGCGACGACCAGGGATATTGGAGCCAGATGGAATCATATATCAGCAAACATTCCGAGGCCCAATTCACCCACAGTATCTGCCTTGAATGCCGGGATAAGCATTACCCTGAACTTAATAGTAGCAATAAATAGCTGAACACCCCCATAACCTCACCCTGGCATCAACTGAGATTACCCAAATGAATACGTACAACCATACCCAAAGAGGACCTGTCCACCTGATTCTTTACGCGATCGGTCTGATGTTTATCGCTCTTGCCTGGTCCCAGGCCAATCTCCGTTCACCTTTAACCGCCGTCGTCCTGCTGCTTCTCCTGGCCGGCCTGATGATATTTTTGGGCCTGTGCTTTCATCATCTGACCGTGCGGGACGAAGGAGTTTTTCTGGCGGTCCGTTATGGGCCGCTGCCTGTTTTCAAATACCGCATTACATACGAATCGATAGTCGCCGTTGAGACGGCACACTCTGATCTGCTGGATGGCCTGGGCATCCACTATCTTCCCGGCCGGGGCTGGATCTTCAACCTCTGGGGTAAAGATTGCGTAAAACTTGAATTACGCAACAAAACTGTCCGCATCGGCTCCGATGACGCAAAAGGGCTTTTACTTTTTCTGCAAAATAGAATATCGTCATAATCCTAGCCTATAGTGGCCCCACTTCAATTATTAACCTCTGCCAAAAAACAAACTCAACAATGCACTATATTATCTTCTCGGCAACTATATTTCTTTTGAGTTTTACCACTCTCGCCCAGGCGGTGCCGATCAGCGAATTCACCAAGGCAATTGAGCAATCATCTCCTGAAAACAAACATAAATTCTATCAATACCGGGCCCGTGCCTATTTGAAAGAAAATATGATTAACGAGGCGCTGTCCGACCTGACCGCAGCGATTAATCTTTCACCAACGGTATCAGCCCATAAAGAACGGGGAGAAATCTATTTCAAACAGAAACGCTACCAGGAATCAATCCCTGACCTGAGCGCCTCAATAAAAGAAAACCCTAATGATCTCAATATGTACAGAATGCGCAGCCAGTCCTATTTTGCGACCGAAGCCTATGCCGCTGCCCTGGCTGACGCCAAACATGTCCTAAGCGTCAGCCCCGACGACGCCATCTGCAAATTCATCCACATGGAGAGCACTACCGCCTTAAACCCGGAAAAAGAAATTATCATACATTCATCCTACGTGCCGACTACTCGGCCTCGCTCCCCACTACGAAGAGCGGCCGCAGTAAAAAATCCCGTCAAAAAGTCCTGACGCCTGCGAAGATAACGGCCCCGGGCGGGCCAGCCACACATCACCCAAAAACACCTCTCTCCTGACTCTCTCAATTTTCATTCCTTCAAACATTTTTATTGACGACTCGATAGTCAACGCGTATATAGTTGACCAGACAAATATCGAGAGGTCAAAAAATGGACTGTTGCAAAGAAAATCCCTTAGGTCGCCTGATTTATTTAACGGCCCAAGAGATGAAGAATTTCGCCGAAAAAAACCTGAAACCTTACAAATTAACCCTGGAACAGCTACATTTGTTAAAAAATATGCCCGATGATTCAGGGATGAGCCAACGGCAAATTGGCGATCTTGTCAACAAGACCCCAGCCAACATCACCAGAATCCTGGACCGATTGGAATCAAAATCTCTGATTATCAGAAAAAGCGACCCGGCTGACCGGCGAGCCTCTCTTGTTTTTCTAACGGATAAGGGAAAATCTATAATCAAAAAAGTTTCGGTAATATTTGAATCACTCTCCACTAATTTTTTACACGACATCTCATTAGAAGAACAACAAATCATCAAAAATGCCTTTAGCAAAATATCTCTCAACCTGCAAAGGATGACGGCGGAGTCAGAAAAACAAGAAACTGTTTAATAGTTTATCCCGGCTTTTCAAGCCTGGCGGGATAGTTTAAATAACGACAAATAAGACGAGGAAAAGTCATGCGCGTTCTACAAATTTTGTTACTTATATCCACTACATTCATTTCAACCGCTTTTGCCGAGGGCCCTCCTCCAGCCAAGGTAATGGTGACCAAAGTTACCCAGCGGGAAATATCAGAAAACAGATCATTCCTCGGCCTGCTCTATTATGACCGGGTCAGCCACGTATCCTCGGAGGTATCCGGCCTGATTAATACCGTGAAGGTCCGGGAGGGCGATCGGGTAAAAGAAGGCGGTCCCCTGGTCTCGATCAACACCGAGATCCTTGACAAGGAAATATCCTTAAGCAAAACCAGGGTTGAACAGATCGAACTTCGGATCCGGCATGCCGAAAAAAACTATAAAAGACTGGAGGAACTTTACTCAAAGTCCGGAGTAAGCGAAAGAGACTACGATGATGCCCTGTACACTTATCAGGATTCGCTCAAGGAAAAACAGGCATCCGAAGACGGCCTGGCAAAGCTCCTGATCCAGAAAAGAAAATCCGAGATCACTGCTCCTTTTGATGGGGTAATTCTTGAGAAAAAAGTCGATAGCGGTGAGTGGGTGCAGCAGGGAAAACTGCTGGTCAGTATCGGTTCGACCAAAGACCTTTTCGTCCGGGTGCCGGTGGCCGAAACCTTAATGCAATTTATCAATATCGGGGAAAAGGTGCCGGTGGAAATCAACGCCTTTAAAAAAGAGATCACCGGCACTATCGAGGATATTGATCCTACCGCCGACCCGCAAACCAAAAATATCTTTTTAAAGGTCCGCATCCCGTCCATGGAAAAAGTAGCCGAAAATATGTCGGCCACCGTATTTGTGCCGACCAGCACCAAAAAGCAACTCAGCATTATTCCCCGCGATGCCTTGATCAAATTCCAGGGCAAGGACTTTGTTTACTCGGTCAAGGACGGTAAAGCGACCATCCTGCCGGTAAATATCGTCACCTATCTGGGTGAGATGATCGGAGTTGACAATCCTTATTTCGTGCCGGGCATGCCGATTGTAGTCGAAGGCAACGAACGGCTGCGGCCGGATCAGCCCGTCAGCATTGAGGGAGAGAACTAATGGACATCGTCAAATCTTCCATCGGCAAGCCGGTAACGGTGGCGGTCATCGTTATTCTGGTGGTCATGTTCGGACTCCTGGGGCTTAACAAATTACCGGTCCAATTGACCCCTGATGTAGAAACGCCACAAATCACAGTCAGCACCATCTGGGGTGGGGCAACCCCCCATGAAATCGAAAAGGAGATCATCGAAAAACAGGAGGACGCCCTGAAAGGACTGCAGGGTCTCTCCAAAATGGAAAGCGCCAGCTTCAACAGCTACGGCGAAGTTACCCTGACCTTTCTGATCGGGACCAATGTGGATGATGCCCTGCTCAGGGTATCCAACAAAATGAACGAAGTGGCCAATTACCCGGAAAACGTCAATCGCCCTAAAATCGAGGCGGCCGGGGCTCAAAGTTCACCGGTGATCTGGATGTTTCTAAAAACAAAGCCGGAGAGCAAAGAAGATATCAACCACTTTAGAACATTTTTTGAAGACAATATCAGACAACACCTGGAAAGGGTTAAAGGGGTGGGCTCGCTTCTCGTCTTCGGTGGTACCGAAAATCAATTAAACGTAACCATCGATGCCGAAAAGATGGCCCGCCATAATATATCGATCGATCAGATCACCGGGGCCATCAAGAACGCTAATCGTAATATCTCAGCCGGCGTTCTGGGGGTTGGCAAAAAGAATTATCGGATCCGCACGGTAAGCCAGTTTCAGGTGCCGGCTGATGCCCTGGATGTGGTGATCTTTGACGACGGGATCAAACGGGTCTATCTGCGGGATGTGGCCCAGGTCACCAAAGACTATAAAAAAGAGGAGGGCTCCATCCTTAACAATGGCATCCAGGGGATTGTAGTCGGGGTCAGAAGGGAACAGGGGGCAAACGTTCTGGAAATGAGCGACGAGATTGAGAAAAAGGTCAACTGGCTCAACAAAGGGATCCTCGGCCAGAACAATCTTTACATCGATATCGTCTATGACCAGAGGCCGTATATCAACAAAGCAATAAACCTTGTTAAGCAAAACCTTTTAATCGGCGGCATCCTGGCCATTTGTGTTCTTTTACTTTTCTTAAGAAGTGTCACCTCGACCCTGACTACGGCGATCGCTATCCCCATTTCCGCAATCGGTACTTTTATCTTCATGTGGGCGATGGGCCGGAATCTCAACGTGGTAAGTCTGGCTGGTATTTCGTTTGCGGTCGGCATGCTGGTAGATAGCTCTATCGTGGTGCTCGAAAACATCGACCGCCACCGCAAAATGGGCAAATCCGCTTATGCCGCCACCTATGACGGCGCCACCGAGGTCTGGGGCGCGGTTTTTGCCTCAACCGCAACCACGGTGGCCGTCTTCCTGCCGGTTATTTTTATTGAGGAAGAAGCAGGCCAGCTTTTTAGAGATATCGCCATTGCCATTACCTTTTCAATTTCCCTGAGCCTATTTGTCTCGGTCTCGGTAATCCCGACCCTGATTCATCAGTTTTATAAACGCAAAAAAAACTACGAGCCAACCAAATTACAGCAAAGTATCATCGGACCAAAGATTGCTTCATGGATCATGGGATTTTCAAACCTATGCTTAAAAACCACGTTCAACCGTTTGACCACGGTCATCCTGTTCACCTCATTATCTATTGGCCTGACCATCTGGCTGATCCCAAGCGCCGAATACCTGCCCCAGGGCAATCGGAACCTGATCTTAAATATCTTGATCCCGCCTCCCGGCTATTCCAATGAAAAACTAAAGGAAATGGGCCACTATATTTACGATGAGTCAAAACCCTATTTCGAGGAAGACAACAAAGACGGTTTCCCCCAGATCAAACAGATGTTTTATGTGGGCGCGGAACGCTTTACCCTGTTTGGCGGAATCGCGGCGGATGAGACCCGCGCCCCCGAATTAATCCCGCTTTTCAGCCGCATCATCCATTCGATCCCCGGCATTTTCGGAGTCAGTATCCAGGCCGGTATCTTTGAGGCTGGGATCGGCAAAGGGCGAACGATTGATGTCAATATCTCCGGAGAGGACATCAACGAAATTGTCGGAGTCGCCCAGACCCTGATGTTCGGAATGATTCCAGCCAAAATACCCAAGGCCCAGGTCAGACCGATTCCGTCGATTGAGACAAGTTATCCGGAAGCAAAAATTATCCCGAACAAGGAAAAACTGGCCGCCAATGGTCTGACCGAGCAAGACCTGGGAGTTTATGTGGATGTGTTAATGGATGGCCGCAAAATTGAGGAGTTTCGACCGGAAGGAGTCAAACAGATCGACCTGATCCTCAAGGGGGATGATCTCTCTTACAAAACTCCGGAAGACATTTTAAACGGGACGATAGTCAATCGTTTCGGCAACCTGATTCGGATCGGGGATGTCTCGACCCTGGAATATAGTCAGGGCATGCCGCAGATCAACCATCTGGAAAGAGCGCGGGCCATCACCCTACAGGTAACCCCGCCGGCTGATCTGCCTTTACAAGACGCCATGGAAATAATTGAAAATGATATAGTAGCCTCCCTGCAAAAAGGAGGCAAGCTTGACAAGGTGCAAATTGAGGTGGGTGGTAACGCCGACAAACTTGTTCAAACAAAAGAGGCCCTGCAGTGGAACCTGCTCCTGGCCCTGGCCATCACCTATCTGCTGATGGCGGCCCTGTTTGAAAATTTTCTTTATCCCTTAATTATCCTTTTCAGCGTGCCGCTGGCTGCAGCGGGCGGCTTTATCGGCCTGCGTGCAGTCAATGCCTTTATCGCGCCCCAGGGTTTTGATGTGCTGACCATGCTTGGCTTTATCATTCTGATCGGGACGGTGGTCAACAACGCCATTTTAATTGTTCATCAGTCCTTAAATAATGTGCGTTATAATAACATGGTTGGCGTTCCAGCCATTTCCGAGTCCGTCAAAACCAGGATCAGACCGATTTTCATGAGCGCCACCACCAGTTTACTCGCCATGATGCCCCTGGTGGTTTCAACCGGATCCGGCAGTGAGCTTTATCGCGGGCTAGGCAGTGTTTTGCTGGGCGGACTTGCGATGTCGACTATTTTCACTTTATTTGTTATTCCATCACTACTTGCCTTTTTTATTGGTTTTGAGAGGAGCCGCACTAATGAAACTGTTTAATCTTGTAATCGCCTTTTTCCTGTTTACCGGAGCGGCCCAGGCCGCCACTTTGACCGAACTGCAACAAGAGGCCCTGAACAACCGGAAAATTATCGAAAAATATCAGGCCAATCTCGAGATCGGCAAAAAAAATGTGAACCTGGCCAAAAGCAGATACTACCCTTCTGTTGATTTTTCCTACACGGTCAACGCTCTCGATGAAAGCAGCGCGATTGAAAACAAGGAAAACAGCGTGGCCTACGGAGCGATCACCTGGAACCTGTTCTCCGGCTTTCAAGACAAATATAATGTCAAATCGGCCAAACTTTCACGCAAGGCGGAAGAGATCAGACTGCAAGGAATCAAACAGGACATCCAGCTTAACGTGGCCTTGCGTTACCTCTCAATCTACACCCGGAAAGCGAGCCTGAACGTGGCCGAGGATTCATACGCCACCCTGCTGAAGATCTATAATGACGCAGAAAACCGCTTTAACGTTGGACTAATCAAAAAAAATGAGCTTCTGAGATTTAAAGTCGACCTCGACAATGCGGTCATTACCCAGAAAAAAGCCCAAGCCGAACTCGACAAAAGCGTGCAACTGTTACGTCGGGAAATAGATACCGACATCGAGCCGGAACAATTACTTTTTAGCGAGTTTGACCAGCTGCCCGGGATCAGGGACTACAACCAATACGAAACCGAAATGTTAAAAAACAGAAGTGAACTTCAAACGCTTCAGGAGTTGACCCAAGCGGCACAAGCCCAAACCAAAGCGGCGTATGGCAGCATTTATCCCAGGGTAGACCTTTCCAGCAGCTATCTTAAATACAATGATGACTTCGGCCCGGCCGGCGACATATATGATGAAGAAATCAGGACCAAGTTGACTCTTTCAATCAACCTTTTTGACGGGTTCAGTAAATATAACCGGGTCGACAAGGCTAAACTTATAGTAGATACCCTGCAATACGATCTGATCGAGTTGGAGTGCGACCTCAAGACCCAACTCAAGAACCTGTTCCTTGATTACGGGGTCAGCTCGGAAAATGTCGAAGTCGCCCAAAGCAGTATCGAACAAGCGGAAGAAAATTTAAGAATCACCCGCATGTCTTATCAGGAAGGAATCGAAAAAGAATCGGACCTGCTGGATGCGATCACCAGCCTGTCTCGCGCCCAATACAATTATGTGGCGGCAAAAAGCGAGGTCTTCGCCAATTATTTCAAAATAACCAGAGCGATTGAAGGATTTTAAATCCTCAACATCGAATTTAACGCCAAGTCGCGCAAATCATAGAAAATAATTAAATTGATTATTTATAAAAGATCGCTATCGTAATAATTGTTACTGAACAATTAAAATGGAGAGCCAAAATGATCAAGAATTTGCCGTTGCTTGCCCTGATTTTCTTCCTGTTGTTCACCGTAAACGCCATCTCTGTTTCCGCCCAGGATAACGAATGTGCAACCTTGTTCGCTACTGCCTGTAGCGAATGCCACGAAATTGAAAAAGGTTGTGATCTACTGGGCCAGTCAAAAAAAGAATGGCATGAACTTTTCGAATACATGGAATCAATGGGCGCTGAGATCTCAGATGAAATCGAGGAAAAATTACTTGCTTGCCTGGTCATCCCGGGTGATGCAATAAAAGCCTTGTGTAAGAAATAACACCTTCATGAAAAGTGGGCAGTCATTATTGACTGCCCACTTTTTTACACCACAAGGGCATAAGTTTCATTTGTGCCGACTAGCGACTCAACTCAGCTTTATATATAATACGACGTCACAACCTTTGCTGCCCATCCGCATTCCGCATGCGCTAATTAAATTGGCAAAAAAGTCACCCATCTTTCTTTTTCTTCACATCACCATCCCGCTTGTACCAAAATCCGCAGGTCGATCGAAAAAATATCGAAAACGGCACCAGAATAGTAACCAACATCGAAACAAGACTGGCCGGCGCCTCAAACTTCCGGCTTGAGGTTAAAACCTTGACCTGCCGCAACAGCTTAAAGGGCATCCCGTTTTTCCGGCCCCATTTCTTCAATTTTAATGAAAAGAAATATTCTTCCGTCGCATACAATCTCTCATTAAAACCACCCACCGCGTGATAAGCATCCGCCCGACAGAAGATAAAACAACCGGTCGCCGTATTCTGAATCTGGGCCAAAGCAACAAACAGCATAAAAATACTTTTGCCGATCACACTTGCCGACTCGCCCATCTCAACCAACGCCCCGCCGCCACAACAACTATTAGCAGACAAAACTTGCAGCGTTTCCCGAAGTAATTCCGCCGTAATAATCGTATCGGCATCCAAAAATATGAAATACTCCCCTTTGGCCACCTTTGCCCCGGCGTTACGAGCCCGCGAAATCTGGTTGATCGGCTCAAACACCACTTTTGCGCCATAGCTTGCCGCGATCTTTGCGGTTTGATCGGTTGAATTATTATCGACCACAATAAACTCGCCCAGGCCCTTCATCCGAGCCATTGCCTCTTTCACCGACAACAGAGTCGCCGCCAGACATTCCGCTTCATTAAAAGCAGGGATAATAATTGAATACATGATGCGATCACCGATAACCTTGACTTCAAAAAATCAGATGATTTATTTGACCAAGAAAATGACGGATAAGGTGTAACAAATTTTCCCTCTGGCCCCTCGCTCCTTTCATCCCTTCACTCGTCCCACTCACAAAAATAAATCATGTAATTTACATTGCTAAATTATAATAGAAGCGGCCACAAATTAAAAACATGGCCGGGAATAAATCATTTTCGGCAAAGATTTCTTGCCGCAGACAACAACTATTTCATTGAACAAACCATCCGCGACGGAGTTTATTATTAAATTGACGCGCCCAGCAAATACGTTAGGTTGTGCTATGCGTCATATTTTTTCTTCAATATAAAAGGTGGGGGCGGGAGATGAAATTTTTTTCGATTATCATCGGGATAGTGGTGGGAATAATGGTCTTTTCCAGCCACGAGAAGCTCCTTATCGGCGGAATCATAGGAGGGGCCATCGCTTTTCTCATGGCAAATATCCTGGTTCTTCAAAACAAGATTTCCGACCTGGAGGAAAAATTCAACCGGGTAACCCGGACAACCCGGACTTCGCCGGTAAATGAAAAAATAACTACTCACCAGGTCATCCCGCCCCAAAGATCATCAAAACCGGCTCAGCCAATTCCGGAACTGGAGATTGAAGTAGTCGCTGATCTTCAGGTCCAAAAGCAAACCGCCAGCCCGGCTCCCCCAAGGCCCCGACCCCCAGTCACGATACGAACACCGATCGCAGCCAAGGTGGCACCGGAAAAAACCGAAGCCAACCGGATCGAGTGGCTGGATATTATCGTCTCATATTTCACCGGCGGCAATGTGGTGGTAAGAGTCGGCGTCATTGTCCTCTTCTTCGGGGTCGGCTTCCTGCTCAAATATTCAGTGGAAAGGAACATGATTCCGATCGAATTTCGACTGGCCGGCATCAGTCTGGGGGCGATTGCAATGCTGGTCATCGGCTGGCGTCTGCGCTTAACTAAAACTACCTACGCCCTGATAATCCAGGGCGGCGCCATCGGTTTGTTGTACCTGACCACCTTCGCGGCCCTGAAACTCTACCACCTGATTCCGATCTGGCTGGCCTTGACCCTGCTGGTCGCCCTGCCGGTTTTTTCCGCCGCCCTGGCCATAATTCAGGATGCCCGCGCCCTGGCCGTCATCGGGATCATCGGCGGTTTCCTTGCCCCGGTCCTTACCTCCACCGGCGGCGGCAGCCATATTGTGCTCTTCAGTTACTATGCCCTGCTCAACGGCGGCATCCTGCTGGTCGCCTGGTTTAAATCATGGCGTGAACTTAATCTGATCGGTTTTGTCTTTACTTTTGTGATCGGCGCCCTGTGGGGCAGCAGATCTTTTCAGCCTGAATTATTCTCCTCCACCGAACCATTCCTGATTCTTTTCTTTTGTTTCTATGTCGCACTAGGCCTAATGTTTGCAAGCAACCAGCCCTTGCAGCACAAAGGCTATATCGACTGCACGATGGTCTTCGGCACCCCGATCATCTGCTTTGGCCTGCAAAGCGCCCTGGTCAAACCATACGAATACGGCATAGCCTGGTCGGCCCTTGCCATGGGCACACTTTATGCCTCGCTGGCCTGGTGGACCTTCAAAAGAGGCAATGCGGCAATGCGGACCATGATCGAGTCCTTCATGGCCCTGGGCGTGGTCTTCGGGACCATTGCCATCCCCCTTGCCCTGGATGGCCGCTGGACGGCAGCCGCCTGGGCCCTGGAAGGCGCCGCCATCATCTGGATCGCCATTCGCCAGGACCGGCAGATCGCCAGAATTTTCGGCATAGGCCTGCAGATCCTGGCCGGTTTCGCTTTTTTAAGCGAAATCAGCGGCCCGGCCGGCGATATCGTCGTAATCAACGGATTTTATCTGGGCTGTCTGGCGGTGGCCGGCGGCGCATTTTTCAGCGCCATCTGCCTGGCCCGAAGTGAAAATAGGATAATTTCCGCCCTTGCCGAAAGCCGGCTCCTGCTAATCTGGGCGCTTATCTGGTGGTTCGGGGCCGGAATCCATGAGATCGACTCCTTTGTCCAACATTACTACAAACCTGCCACGCTTCTCGCCTTCTGGTCTTTCTCGGCCCTGACCAGCCTGCTGGCCGCCCGCAAGCTGGCCTGGTCAGACCTCAGACATGTCCACAAAAGTCTTCTGCCGGTGATGATCGGAACCGCCGGATACTGGCTGATAAAATTTCATTCCCACCCCGCGCGCCATCTCGGGTATCTCAGCTGGCCGCTGACCTTTACCGTCCAATACGGCCTGCTTTATCTCGATCGCAAACACTGCGCCGCCAGGTTGTTACAATTACTTCACCCGTTAACCATGCTGCTCCTCGTCTTTCTGCTTTCCTGGGAAGCAAGCTGGTGGACTGATCACCTGATCCATGGCCCGGGCATCTGGCCCCTGGTTACCCTGGCGCTGGTTCCGACATTTTTCGTCATGTTCATAACCCGCTACAAGGATTCCCTGCCCTGGCCGGTCTCCGACTATCAGGAGACATACCTCTACCATACCCTGGGACCGATAGTGATTTACCTCTTTGCCGGCTCCATTCTGATCAACCTTACCAACAAAGGCAATCCCTGGCCCCTGGCTTATCTGCCTTTCCTTAACCCCCTCGATCTGACCCAGATCATGGTCCTGATCGTTTTGATCTACTGGGTCCTTGTCCTGCAGGTTCGGATGAATATTCAGCCATTTTCCTTAAATTTGCGCAGACTGATTATTTGCAGCGGGGCAACTATCTTTTTCTGGCTCAACGCCGTGCTGATCCGCACTCTTCACTATTGGGGCAAGGTCCCGTTCCGCTCCCACCAGATGCTGAACTCAGACCTGACCCAGACCTCACTTTCCATCTTCTGGACCCTCTCGGCCCTGGCAGTCATGAAATGGGCCAGCCATAAAATGCACCGCGTGGTCTGGATGGTCGGGGCAGCCTTGGTCGGGGTCGTGGTCGTCAAGCTCTTCACTTTCGACCTGGCCAACACCGGCACGGTTGAAAGAATTATCTCTTTTCTTGGAGTCGGCATAATATGTCTGGTAATCGGTTATCTCGCCCCATTACCAAATAAGCAGGAGAACCCCGGGTCATGAAAAAATTCACAATCTTTGCCGTAGTCATCGGCCTGCAGCTGATCTGGCCCATCGCTCCTCTTCATGCCGCGCCGACTCCGGACATGTTCGCCTACGGCATGCAGATTGAGACCGCTTCCGGCAACGCATTTTATGAACTTGAGCTGCCGCTGGAAGTATACCAGGCCGTGACCAGTAAAGATCTGAATGACCTCCGGATCTTCAATGCCGAGGGGCTGATTGTCCCTCATGAGGTATACCGACCCGACAACCGCATCTATCAAAAAGATACAGTGCAGGCCGAACTGCCTTTTTTCCCGATAACCACGCCAGTCAATAGTAGCGGAGATGAAGTCACCATCCATATCGAAAAAGACGAGCAAGGGACAATCGTCGATGTAAAAACGGGCAACGGCCAGCCCCTTGCGGACCAGAAAATAACTTCGTACCTGCTTGACGCCAGCCGTCTTCAAGGGAAATCGATCAGCTCCCTGGAACTACTTTGGTCTGATCAACCCATAGAATTCATGGGCAATATCTATGTCGAATCAAGCACCGATCTTACAAACTGGCGAAAAATTACCACCGGAACCATAGCCAGACTGAGCTACGGAAATTACCGACTCGACCGGACAACAATTCCCCTGCCCCAGGCAGGAAAATACCTGCGTCTAAGCTGGCCGAAGGGACAAGACACCCTGACTCTTACCAAAGTGGTGGCCCGGGCCAATATGGCCTATACCGTCAACCAGCCGGATTACCACTGGACGAAAGCCCAAGTCCTGCCGATATCAGACAAACCTGGACATTACAAAATCGATCTGGGTGGATTACTGCCGGCCGACAAAATCAAGATCCGGCCCAAAGAGCGAAACTCAATGGCCGGAGTCATCCTGTATTCTGGACTTAGCGGAGAAAAAGGCAACGACGAACAATGGCGAGGACTAATTTACAATCTTGATTACCAAGGGACCGCCCTCTACAATGCGGAAACAAATATCAAAAGAACCGAAAGTCGGTTCTGGCTGCTGACCGTGGAACAAAGCGAAACCATGATCAACAACCCACCCGACATTGAATTCGGCTGGCAGCCCCATCGCCTGATCTTCCTGGCCCAGGGCAACGGCCCTTTCCTGCTGGCCTACGGCTCGACCAATGTCCCCCGCCCGGACTTTAAAGTTGATCCCCTGTTAAGCAAGTACCGGCAAGGATCCGGCATAATCAAGCCCGGCCTGGTCACCCCCGGCCCCCAATACGTTCTGGCCGGGCCTGATCGCTTGCTACCCGTACCCCCTTCCTTGCCCTGGAAAAAATATATCCTCTGGGCAACCCTTTTAGCCGGAGTCCTGACGATCGGAGCGATGTCAGTGACCCTTTACCGGCAACTTCAGAAATCCGACTTAAAATCCTCGTCCGATGATGGGTGAATTTATTTTATCCTGTGCCACACAAGGTTTATAAATCAAAAGACAACACCAGCATAAGGCCGTCAAAAGTTCTTTTGCCGGTATCCATATCCTGGGCATTTTCCTCGATATTCAACTTCTCGGTGGCCAGCAGGGAATCGAACAGAAAGTCCTTGAATTTCCCTTCCGGCATCAATTCATTAATGCCATAGGCAATCGTCAAACTGGCCAGCCCGAACATCATCAGATCTTCCCGGCCCGGCTTCTCGCCTAAAAGCGGGTTGAGTTCTTCGTAACCATCCATCTCATAAAACATCTCAAGGCTCTGCTGATAATCGATCATCGCCAGGGAAACAAGGGTCAGCAGCTTTTTATCACCTTCGGTGGGATTGGTAAAATCAAAGGCAAAAACCGGGGTCGCAAAGCAGACAACTAAAACGATGAGGGTAGCGATGGTCTTCATGACGATGTCTCCTTAGATTTCGGAGACAATCCTGGAACGCGCTTACAAAAGACTTCCTCGACTCACCAACCGATAAGCATAAAAAAACCCATCTTCCTGTGGCCAGGAGGCGGGTTTTGCTTGATGTTCAGTTTGTTGTTGCTTTCGTGAGTTCATGGCTTCTCTTCGGTAACCCGGCTATCCTTGTGCAAGGACCCGTGGCTTTGCGTCCCTGGATTGCTCCAGGTTTGCCGTTATCGGAGATTAAATCTCTCTTTAGTTTTATTATGCGCAGATCAGCTTTTGAAAGTCAAATTATTTTATAGTCCCCCGCAACAGACAAGATAAAACAGCGTGAAACTTCAAGCCCCAGGAAATTCCAGGAGGCAAGAATTTATCAAGAGATTTGCTTAACATATTCAATCCAAATAAAAACAGGGACCAACCCGGATGGGCGATCCCTGTTTTAACAAAATCACAAAATAATCAATCTAACCTTACAGCTGCTCCAGCGTCTGAATCTGATAAATAATCGCGCCGGAAAAACGGGAAGGAACCTTTTTATAGGTAACCGACACCTTGTCGTCCATCGCCGGGGTCCAGCCTTTAGGAATTGATTTCCAGCCCCGGGCAATCTCAAAATTCAAGGTCCTGTCAATGTCGGGAATGTAGATATTAAAAGCCCGCCGGCCAGCCTCTTTAATAATACCTTCCGCCGGATTACCCGGCTCCTTTATGTCAGGATTGGCCTTGACCAACTTTAAAAGGCTTACCGCCTGGATCGTTCGGCCGCGGGCTTCCTTGTCATAATATGTCACCTGCACCTCGTCCCCCTCCCGGGCTCTGAAATCCTCAGGTTCATATTTCGTTTCACGACCGGTGTTAAACGTTTCATCTTTCCCGGCCTCGGTGCGGAGCACAAATTTACCAAAACCACCCTGAGTAACTACACCGGTCACCGTCTGATCGCCAGCGGAAGCCCGAACCTGCTCAACCCCGACACCGACAAAGACCAACAGCGCGGCAACAAAAAGCCAAATAAATTTTCGCTTATACCCTTTAACCATTTTCATGCCTCCTTCAAGTTATTTATTACCACAAACATTATCCACAGACATTTCTCCCAAAATGTACAAACCTCGATCATCAGACAGATTATATATTATCAAAAGAGAGTTCCTGTCGACCATAATTTTTCACCCCTACCACTTTTAAGGAAAAAGAAAATCCAGACCATCAACTCCGAATTATCTAAAATTATTTTATGATTTATTAAACTCAAATGAAATCTGATAGAATAGATAAAATAGGATGATCCTTTCATGTTTTTTAACTGGAGGTAACGCTAATGAAAAATGAAAAGAAAAAGACCCCCGAAGTTGAAGAGGAATTGGCAGCATATGAAAAACTGCGGCAACAGGTAAGTAAAACCCTGGGTGAACTCAATGACAGAATTAACACCGAGTCGATCACTAACGCCATGGAAAAAGCGATGGAAGATCTCAAGAAAATGGGAGAACACTCAAAAGAAGTCATCGCTCGAACCGGTGAAACTCTGAAAAAAGATATCGCTTCTTCCGCCAGCCAGATAAAACCTAAAATTGATCAGGATATCGAGGAAACGCGCCAGGATTTCAATCGGTTGCAGAATAAGGGAGGCGCGCTCTGGCGGGAGATTTCCACCGAGGCTGAATACATCACAAAACTTTCACTCGACAAAGGAGGGGCCTTCCTATTGAACGTAACCAGGGGCTTGAGTGATTGGACCAAGAGCCTGAGCGACAAGCTCGACACTTCCCTTTCCTACCGGACCGGGGAAGTAACCCATGGTGGAGAGTTTACCTGTACAAGCTGTGAGGCGAAGATCCACCTGAAAAATCCGGGGCGCCTCCCCCCTTGTCCGAAATGTTCAAAAAGCGATTTTAAACGCTCCTGAACCCGAAGAACTGTCTGGTTAGTGGGCGAATCAATAGACAAACGACAAAGTGATGGACCCATACTCGTTCCGGTAATTTTGTCCCTTAAACTCCTTGCTTCGATCGACCTGGGCAAAACTGAGCTTATAACGATACCAGGTGAACCCCAAGCCGACCATTGCCGTGCCGGTCAGGGGTTCTTTCTCCACACTGTGACTTGACTGAAAGGTATTGCCGTCCAAAATCAAATTCCGGAGGACATATGAACCATCCACGCCGCAAAAAATATAAACGCCGAGTTTGGGAATAGATTTGGCAATGGGTGAGACTTGTTCCGACCTCGATACATTGGTGCTGGAACCCGGCCTGATCAAACTGGTACCGAAGTCGCCGGGCAGATTCCAACCAAATAGAATCTGAGCGCCGGCATGGGCGCCAATAAATAAATTACCAAAACCGGCGCCCCAGTTTGGAATGAACGAGACCCCCAAACCATCACCAACCTCCCCCTCAAACAGCTTACCCCTTTGAGAAAAAAAGATATTGATGATCGGTTCGTCCTGAAGTTGATGCCCCCAGCCCTGGGGAACCTCTTCGGCTCTCAATTCATGAATGAATTTCTGGGTGTCTTCGGCATATGAGTGAGGCCCTACCATGCCCAATAAAAGCTCCCAGCTATTCATCAGGCGATTGCTTTTCCCGTAGAGTCCCATTTCAAGGTAGGCGATCCCGGCGTAGGGGCGATCATCCACCCTCAGTTCGGTACTCACGGTATCCTCCGGGGTGTACATATTCTGACCGATGGATAGCGACGTAGACCGCTTGAATTCCACTTCCCCAACAAACGGTAGCAGACCACATAGTTCATATGCCCACGAATCAAGATGATTATTATCTTTACGGCCGTCAAGATCGGGTGATGTCCATGACAACTTTACACCGTTGGTATACAGATAGTCGGTCCCAAAAAAAGTGTCATTTTCAAAGTAAAGAGTAAAGGTCGAGGGAATCTCTTCTTCCAGGTCCTGGGCCATGACCTGAGGCGCCAAGGCAATTATATAGCACATAAGAAATATGATAGGCGGCAAGTGATAAGAAATCTCTTTTGCTCCCCTGAAAATTTATTGAGCGGACGTATCTGCTCAATAAAAATATTTAAAAAATTACAAACATATATCATTTTGTAACGAATCTCTGAAGCCTAGGTCAACATAATATCTAAATCCTGAAACACCTCAGGATGGATACCAGAATGGCGCAGGCCCGCAAGGTTGTACGGATGGACATTGAACGATTCCCCTTACGCAACAAAAACCGGGTTGAAATTCCCCAGGGTCCGATTGACCTGATTGACCTGGTTACCGGCTTTTCCAACGAAGTTTTAGGATGTCTGATTATTATGAAGATTGGGGTTTAAAGTGATACAAACAGAAAAGCCACGGCAAAAACCGTGGCTTTTCTGTTAAAAGCGTAGACACCTGTAGACTTTTTTGGTCTACGCTGTCCTTGTAAATGGAGCGCCCGGCCCGATTCGAACGGGCGACCGCCTGATTCGTAGTCAGGTACTCTATCCAGCTGAGCTACGGGCGCTTGAAGTGAAAGGGATTCTATACATCAAATCGGTTGATTCATCAACCTCAAATATTACCGGCCCGGCCATCTTCCCGAATCCTGGAAAACCAGCTGAGCTAACAAGAATCGCGAAAAAGAACTTGTCTCCCGGTCCCAGAACGGTAAGCAAAAAAACATTATTTTTGTAGTAAAACGGCCCGACTCCAGCGAACCTTGGGACAAGAAATCTCTTTAAAGCCGACTCTTGTCGCCAGGTCTAATGTTTTTTCAAAATCCGTGACCGTGACATGCATCCTTGGCTCGGCAATCAGCATTTTGCCTGATTCTTTCAACAGGGCAAATACCTGCGAAAGGAATCTCTTCTGGCTGGGCGTTTCATGGACCATCCAGAAGGCCAAGGCAAAATCAGCTTTTTCGGTAACCCCTACATTTTCTTCCGTGCATTGCACAGGGGCAATCCGATTTGCCAGCCCGGCCTTGATCGCCCGCTTCTTTAAAATCGCCAGCATCTTCTCCTGTAAATCAACCGAGATCACCTGACCAGAATCCCCTACTATACCAGCCATCGCAATCGAAAAATATCCCATGCCGCAACCAAGATCGAGCACGGTCATCCCCTCTTGCAGATGTGAATCAAATATCTCCGCCGGCCGATGCAAAAACCTCCGCAGAGGGTTATCAAAAGTATAGGCCAGCCACCAGGGGCAAACGTGTTGGGCCACTTTTCACCCCTTGTATTTTTCCATCACCGGCGACCAGGCATCTATCGCCTTGGCCGGTTTATCTTTGGTAAAGGCGGCATGAACGGCATTAGACGGAATAGCGAGAACCTCGCCCGGGCCGAGGCAAACCGTGCCCTGCTCCGTTTCAAAAAACAACTCACCGGCAAGCACCATGGTGATCTGCTCGCTCTCGTGACTGTGAGTCTCAAATTTACTGTTTGATTCCACCTCGAAATAGGTGAGCAGGGTCTGCTCTAAGGCCACGCCCCACATCTTGGAACCGACCCCGGCCGGTTTAAGCTCAAGCTCACTTTTGGGGTAATATTTAATTTTTGCGGTCATGCCAAACCCTCCTTGCCGGCCAATCGCAAATCGTAGCCGGCTGGATATTGAAAAATTCGTAAATCAAACATCGGAATAACGGCCAACAGATGGTCAAAGATATCGGCCTGAATCGCCTCATAATTGGCCCAGACCTGATCGTTACTAAACACATAAATTTCAAGGGGCAAGCCCTGGGCGGTCGGCGGCAGATGTCTGACCAGAAAGGTCATTTCCTGATGGATCTTCGGGTGGTTCTTCAGATAGGCCACGACATAGGCCCGAAACACCCCGATATTGGTTTGGCGCCGACCATTAACCAGCTGGCTGGTATCAATCCGGTGCTCTTGATTATAACGATTGATCTCTTCTTTCTTGGCCTGCAGATAATCGGCCAGCAGTGAAAATTTTTCAAAGCGCGCCAACATTTCATCGGTGCAGAACTTGACCGAATTCATATCAAGATGGATGGCCCGCTTGATCCGCCGGCCTCCGGCCTCACTCATCCCCCGCCAGTTCTTGAAACTATTGGAAACCAGGGCATAGGTCGGGATGGTGGCAATGGTCTTGTCCCAGTTCCGGACCTTGACCGTATGGATTGAAAGATCAATCACATCACCGTCCACCCCATAAGAAGGCATCTCAATCCAATCGCCAATCCGGACCATATCGTTTGAGGAAAGCTGCAGACCGGCGACAAAACCGAGGATGGTATCTTTAAACACCAACAAGACAACCGCGGTCAGACCGCCAAAAACGCTTAAGATCCCCCAGGGCGATTTATCGGTCAGAATGGAGATGACAAAAATAGCGGCCAGAACATAAAAGACAATCTTCAACGCCTCTAAATAGCCGCTGATCGGCTTGCCGCGAGATGCTTCCCCCAGATTACTGGAGATTTCCCGCACCGCCAGCAGAAACGCGTCAAGGGCCCGGACTCCGGCCACTACAAAAACAGACATGGCCAGTCGTTTAACGATCTCGGCAGACGGGCCAAAATCCTGTAACATCAGGTCGGCGGAAACATAAATTATCACGATCGGCAAGAGATGGGAAAGGCGTTTAAAAAATCCTTTGGCGACCAGGACATCATCCCAGGTATTGTTGGTGCTCCGAACCGCTTTCTCCAGGACCGGCACCAGCAATTGCCTTGAAACCCAGGCGGTCACCACGATAATCAGCAGTAAAAAAATAACGGCAGCAACTATTTCCACCAACTGGATCATGCCGGTCGAAAAACCTTGTTCCGCCAGCCATCCGGCCATCAGATCATACATATAGTACTCCTTTGAAAGTCAGGCAGGTTTAGTGATCAAAAACTACAATGCCATAATTACCGAGCCAATCTGATAAATCAAAGTGGAGAACAGGAAGGCAAAAGAGGTATTAAACAGGACGGAGAACACCCCCCATTTCCATGAGCCGGACTCCCGGACAATACAGATCACGGTGACAAAACATGGGGCATAAAACATGATAAAAACAATCAGGCTCAAGGCCACTACCGGATTCCAGGCCGGGTCGGCTGCCAGGGCCTGGGCGAGAGAACCATTGTCTTCGGCGTCGACCTCTCCCATGGAATAGGCGGTGCCCAGAGATGAGATAACCACCTCCTTGGCGGCAAACCCGCCAACCAAGGCGATGTTGGTCCGCCAGTCAAAGCCGGGTAGCCAGCTTACCGTCTCAAGAGCGGTCCCGATTCGACCGGCGATCGAGTAGCGCAAAGTCTTTTCAGACTCCGCTTTATTTATTTCAAGCAGACTCCGGCGCAATTTTTGAAGGAGAGGATCCCGCCGGTCACCGCCATCTTCGGCCAGAGCCTTGACAATATGGGCCGGATACCCAGCCTCGACGACCTGCCGTTGTTTGGCAAACAATTCCTGCTCGCTAGCCGGCAAGCCCGGGTAGGTCATCATGGTCCAGATCAGAATCGAGATCGCCAGGATGACGGTGCCCGCCTTTTTAATATATTGCCAGGTCTTTTCCCAGGTATGGATCAGCAAACCCTTCAAGGTCGGAAAACGATAAGGCGGCAACTCCATAACAAAGGGGGTGGCCTCTCCCCGCAATACGGTAAGACGCAAAAACTTGGCCACCACCAGAGCCACAATCCAGGCCAGCAAAGTCAGCAGCAACATAAACTGGGCCTGATTGGCGGCAAAGAAGGTACCAATCAAAAGAGCCAATACCGGTAGCTTGGCCCCGCAATTCATAAAAGGGGCGGTAAGCAGGGTGGCCATTCTTTCCTTGGGCGAGCGCAGAGTCCGGGTGGCCATGACCCCCGGCACCGCGCAACCGCCGGCAATCCCGCCTGAAATTATATAGGCCATGACCGAACTGCCATGGAGCCCGAATATCCGGAAAATCCGGTCCATCATAAAGGCCACCCGGGCCAGATATCCTGAATCCTCAAGAATGGCGATCCCAAAAAACATGAACATGATAATCGGCACAAAACCCAGGACCCCGCCGACCCCGTCAATAATCCCGGAGACCAAAAGCGACTTCAACGGACCGTCAGTCAGAACCCGATCCACGCCAGAAGATACCAGATCAAAAAAACTGCCCAGCCAGCTGACCGGCAACTCACTATAGGTAAAAGTAAAATGGTAAAGACCCATCAAAACGGCGAGCATGATCAGCGGGCCTAAAAATCGGTCGGTAACGATCCGGTCGATCCGGTCCGAGGTGAAAAGCCGGTCTTCATCATATTGGCGGGAAATCACACCCTGCCGCAGTATTGATTTGATATATCCGTAACGATGATCAGCAATCATCGCCTCCGGGTAAGTCTCCATGGTCAGCTGCAGATGATCATCAACCTGCGCCACCATGGCCTCAAGGGCTTCGGCCGGAGTGGAGTCTCCGCTAGCCACCGCCACCTGCCGGCCCTTGCTGCGGACCTGTTCGTCCGCCTCCAGATATTTAATAGCCAGCCAGCGAGCCGGATAAAGATCGGACATGAAACCTGTTTCCCTGATCTTCTCCTCCATCTTCAGCAAGGCGCTATCAAGATCATCGCCGTATGAAATATTGACCGATTGCCATGGTCTTTTTTCATTGGCCAGCTCGACGGCGGCCCGCATTAATTCCTCGGTGCCCTGGCCGTTGCGGGCAATAATCGGCAGAACCTTTACTCCCAGCAAGGTCGCCAGCTTTTCCGTCTCCACGGCAATACCGCGGTCCCGGGCGACATCGACCATATTAAGCGCGATGACCATCGGGATCCCGAGTTCCATAAACTGACAAGTCAGATAGAGATTGCGCTCCAGATTGGAGGCATCGGCGATATTAATCACCACATCCGGCTTTTCGGTAACCAGAAAATCACGGGTCACCACCTCCTCCACCGAATAAGCGGTCAAAGAATAGGTGCCGGGCAGATCAACGATATGCAGCTTCTGGCCATTTAATAAATAATCCCCCTCTTTTTTCTCAACCGTAACGCCGGGATAATTACCAACATGCTGCCGGGAACCGGTCAGCTGGTTAAAAAGGGTAGTTTTCCCAGCATTGGGATTGCCGGCCAGAGCTATTTTTATTTTTGAATCCATAAATTATTTATCCGAACCGGTCAGGCCACTTCGACCTCAATATAGTCTGCTTCATGATTTCTCAAGGTCAGAGTGCCGCCCATCACCCGCAAGGCGACCGGATCATTCAACGGGGCCCGGCCCTGAATAGTTATATGAGCCCCGGGAACCAACCCCATTTCCCGAATCCGCCGCCCAAGTTCACCGGCAACCTTGACCGCGGTAATCGTCCCGCTCTGCTTCTTCTCCATATTTCTCAACATTATTCTGGCCACGCGCACTCCCTGATCAAACACGGCTGGATTCTTTTCGATTACCACCTGCGGGATATCACGATGGTATCTGTTCCGAATAAAAAACCGCACAACCTTTTTTATCCTTTATCCCCGCAAATGACGTTAATTAACTAATAATCTGATTATATTAAGGATCCACCCCATTGGTGTCAACTATTTCCCTGCCGACCAACCATCTTTCCTCTTTGCATTCTCGGCCCGAAGATTTATCGTATAGAAATACATAAATCCTCATCGTAGCAAGAGCACCGTATATAATCATATTTATTAACCGGATAACCGGAGTGAAATACATGGACAGCCACAAATTACAGCAAGAAATCCAAAAGAAAGTCCAAAACAAACTTACCCCCCTGTTTGCAAGATACAAACTTGACCCCGGCAACCTGGAAGCCGCTTTAAAGTGGAAATCGATTGTTCTGGTCCTGGGCAATTTTTCCTCCGGCAAATCAACTCTGATCAATGAGATCTTCGAGGCCGACATCCAACGCACCGGCCAGGCCCCGACCGACGATTCCTTTACGGTGATCACCGCGCCTGACAAAAATTCTTCCCCCCAGGAGATACCCGGCGCCACCTTGATCAATGACGAACGCCTGCCCTTTCAAGGCTTTAAAAAATATGGAGATCATCTGTCGGCTCATATGCAGATGAAGCAAATTAACTCACCGATTCTTGAAAATCTGGCCATTATCGACAGCCCCGGCATGCTCGACGCGATCACCGAGAAAGACCGGGGCTACGATTACCCGGCAGTAATCGGCGACCTGGCAAAACTGGCCGACCTGGTCGTCTTGATGTTTGACCCCCATAAAGCCGGCACCATTCAAGAGGTTTACAACACGATCAGAACCACCTTGCCGGAACATTCCGGCGAAGACCGGGTCATCTTTGTAATGAGCCGGATTGATGAATGCGACAACCCCGGCGATCTGGTCCGTTCCTACGGTACCCTGTGCTGGAACCTCTCCCAGATGACCGGCCGCAAAGATATCCCCCGGATATTTTTAACCTTCTCCCCCTCGGTCTCCCGGAATCCGGAGGCCCTCAGTATCTGGATTGATGAACGGGAACAATTAAAACAACAGATCATGAACGCGCCCAAACTGCGGATCAGTCATCTGCTGCAAGACATCGACAAACAGGCCAACGAGTTAAAGATGGCGGCCGAGGCAATGAATAATTTCAGCCAACGGGCCCGGGACCTTTTTTCCACAACCCTCACAAAGTCTCTGCTGCTGGGATTAGTCCTTTTTTTCTTTTTAGATATTGCAGTCAAGGAACTTACCGGCTTTCCGGAAAACACCTTGCTTTCTTTAATCATGTCGGGCAAGGCGGGCCTCGTAAATCTGATCATTCCGGTGGCCAGCATCCTGGCGGTATTCACCCTGGCGATCGGTTGGTTTTCCAAATGGCAATTTCCACGGCTGGTTGATCGATCAATCCGCGAGGCCGACCAGCTGGTCTTGCTGGATACCACCTACCGCAAACATCTCTGGCTAAAAATGCAGGGTCGAATCAAAGAACTGCTGGCCGAGGCCTCATTCAAGGAACTCACCTTCACTCATCAAAAGAATCTGATGAAGATTGAACGCTTTATCCACCGTGAATTACAAAAATATTATGAGAAAATACTTTGAGACTTATTTGATAATGTCTAAAATTTATGATCAGAGATCGATCAAAATATGCGGGGCCGATTGAACCAAACTTTTCCAAAGAGACCGTCAAATGGCAAAGATCAACTGCTGGGAATTCAAAAAATGCGGGCGGGAACCAGGTGGAGCCAAGGTGGATGACCTTGGCGTCTGCCTGGCGGCGATCGAACAACGCACCGACGGCCTAAACCAGGGGCAGATGGGAGGACGGGTCTGCTGGGCGATCTCCGGCACCCTGTGCCGCGGCAAGGTGCAGGGTATTTTTGCCGCCAAACTTACCAGTTGTCTGCGCTGCGACTTCTTCCACCTGGTGGAAGATGAAGAAGGCAACAACCTGATTGAGACCGAAGAAATCTTCCGCCGGCTTGATGAAGAGCCGACAGATAAATCCTGATTTTTTGTCGCCCTCCTTCCTATTTATTACCCTGTAACTCCTGAAATATATAGGCGGCCAAGGCCTTGCCCTCTTGCTCTGTGCCGGCAAATGGCGGCATATATGGCGATTTATCCAGCCTCTTGATCTTAAATTCCAAGGCCCGCTCCTTAAACATGGCGGTAAGGGGAACAATATCGTTGATCGGTCCGCCCACCGAGTGACAGGGCAGACAGGTCAGATTAAAAAGCTCCCGGCCCGCCTCCAGACGATTTTCGTCGGTAATCACTTTATTCTTGACCCATTTCGCTGAACTGAGGATCCCCGTCTCTCTTATCTGTTCCACCTTTAAAGGTGAAACATTATTGGAATAGGTATGGCCATAAATAACAAAGGGTTTACGGCCACCTTCCCGGATAAACTCGAAAGAACCCATATAGACCAGACCGATCAGCAGCAACAGATAGGCCAGCGGTTTTTTTACCCGGGCCGGCAAGCCAATAGCCATGACCAGACCGCCAAAAAAAATCACCGGGGAAACCAGGGCAAATGTCTTGATATATCGGACCATTTCCGGAGACCTGACAAAAATCACCTCGCGAACATGCTCAGGCAGAACATTGATATACCAATTGGCCGAGGCCAGAAAAAAGAAAAACGGCGCCAGCAGCCAAAGAGCGCAATAACGGACCATACTCTCCCGCAACTCATGATCTTTGATCCTGGTCGAGGTGACAAAACCATAGAGTCCGGCCAGCATCAAGGCCAGAAACGTCCGATAAAACAAGGCCGGCCAAAAGGATGGGTTAAAAAATCCGTCCCAGAAATTACCGGTTTCAAGCCACGCACCCGGGGTCAGCATGAAGCAGATTATCCCGTTAATCGCAAAAAGTGACAGCCAGGCAAAGATAAAATAAATCCAGCCGACCAGCAGATGTTTGTTTTTCTCCATCCGGCCAAAGGTATAGTAATAGACCAATAGAGAAACAATCTCGCCCAGAAAGAATACCCATTCAATAGCCCAGGCAAAAACAAAATTATGAATCAGAGTGGAAGTCGCGCCGGGGTTAAGCAAGGAAATAGTAAACCAGATACCAACCCCGGTCATCGCCCCGAAAACCATGGTGAGCAGCAGAAAAAATTTAGTGTGTTTTTTTACGTAATCAAGAATTGCGGCAGAATTTTCCCGATGCCCTTTCATTTCGGTCAAGACCAAAAAAAGACCGCCACCGATTGCAAAATGAGACACATAAACATGAACAATAGCGATCATCGCAATCAACAAACCGCCCCCGGCAAAAGAAAGTTCCCAGCCCGGATAATTCATGGGCGCACCTCCCCTTCCTGGCAAAACGCTTCATGACCAAGTTTCAGCACATAAAACATAACCCCAAACCCGAGTAGCAACACAACTACAAAAAGCAGCAACAACAAATATTGGGTGACCGACGCCACTTGTAAATCAGAGGTGGAAAAATAAGGTGCCAGATAAGCCCTCCGCACCAGATCCCGGATCAAGACCATAACCAGAACAATCAGCCCGGTCAGCACGGTGGTCGACAGCACCATCTTTTTAAAACCAAAGAACAAAAGCAGAACAGCGCCACTTATCCCAAAAATCAATAACGAGGTGTGCCAGACACTGCCGCCAAGAAAGAGGGTGCGGACCTCGGAGGGCAACACCGTAAGAAATATTATGCCGAGAACAATCTGCCCGGCAGTAGCAAAAGAAAACCAGCTCATGCCTTGTTTGATCAAACGATCAGCATCGGGATCACCCTTTTTTTTGCGATATAAATTAAGCAGGGCAATAGCCAGACCACCGATGGCCAATGAAGCGGTCATAAAATGAAGATAGCGCGGAAATAACGTAGGATCACAGAGGTTAAGCATCGTGCCGCCCGCATGGTCAAAATAAGCGGTCCACTTCTGGGGATTAAGCATCAGAGTCATATTATTGCTGAAAACAAAGCCGATCATCATCAGTAAAACAACCGATAAGCCCAACACCTTTGGCGCATCCTCTGCCAAGGCGTCAAATCTCATATTATAGAAATAGGCACTGTAGTAGGCGACAATCAACATCCCGACCACCGACAACCAGTAAACCGCCATCAGGACCGAACTCACATACATGAAATGTCCGTAGAGAACCTGCAGAAACAACAAAGGGGCGACCCCGAAGTTAACAGCAATGGCGATGGTGGTCGGAAATTTACGGGAAAGATCACGAACCAGTGGTGAGGGTTGCGCCGGATTACGCAAATGGTTGAACAAAGCGATAATGCCGCCACCCACCATGACATTCATCAAAAGCAGGTGCAGCATAAAGGTCAGAATCAAAAAAAATTGAAACCATCCCCAGGGAACGGGGATCATATCGGCAACCGGGACCAAGTCAGCTGGATTCATCGACATATCCTCTTTGCAGGTTATTGAGAATATGGATTCTTACACAACTGCCAAGGGCCGTCAAATTAAAAAACCAATCCCGCAGAAGGAGATGAGGTCCAATCACCATGAATGACATTCGTTGCAGGAACAGTTGATAAAGATATAAACGTTTCAGGGTCAAGCCTGAGCTGAGCTGAGAAAAACAGTTTACTTACGGCAAGGATCAAAACAAAATCGACCTCCCATTTAACCGGGAGGCCGATCTTACAATTCACCTATGACCCAACCGCAAGATTAGAATTCAAAAGCCAACTGCGAGGTAACGGTCTGGGTGTCATCACTGCCCTCATCCGGGCTCTCTGCCAGATATTCCAGAGCGATAACCGCGTTACCGAATATACTGTATGAAACCGTAATCCCGTACCGGGTGACATCCTCCTCATAGTCAGTCGCCTTTTCATAACGAACTGCCAGGTCCAGCTGATCAATCGGAGAAAAAGCAACCTCCACATTACTGGCGCTGGGCTTCTTGCCGGACAATACATCCATATCATCAGCCCCAACCACGTCCTGATCAAATTCTTCCAAGGCGGTTACATGCTCCAGATCAATGGTAACCGGCCCCACTTCCAGAGAAATAAAAGCGGCGAAACCCGGAACAGTGGAGGTATAGGTACCGGCAATATTCGAATCAACAAGCTCGCCATCGCTCTCGGCCAGATCACTGATATAGGAAACTCCCACCGAAATCATCTCCATCGGGGTCACGCGAAGCGACGCAAACGACGAATCAATAAAATCCCGGGAACCATCCAGGTCAGTTTCACCATTAAAAACGCCCAGATTGACTTCCAGCAAATCATTGGCCCAACCGACCATGGCAATAGTGTTATTGGTCTCACCAAGCTCCAAAGTCAGAGGGTCGGTAATCATCGAGCTATTAAACTGACCAAAAGGCAGATAGGCCTTACCAAGCACAAAGCTGACTCCGCCACCGGCCACTTCCCAAGGACGCAAAACGATGTTGGCCTCATCAACACCAAAATCAAATTCACCCGCTTCTCCTTCCTCATCGAGAAAGACGATATGGCCGCCAACCTTGTCGCTCAGCTGGATATCAGCCCCAAGGGCCGCAGTATCCACAACCAGATCACTGCTGCTGTCCTCGCCATCGGTCTCACTGTGAAACGCATTGATTACAAGCTCTCCCCAGAAAGAAAGGGTTTTATCTTCGGTAAATATGGTGAACAGAGTCTCCTCTTCGCCCTCTTCACTAACCTCAGCCGCACCCTGGCCTTCAAGTCGTTCCAGCCGTTGTCTTAAATTCTGCAACTCGCCCCGACTGTCAATATCAGAGGCCTGCGCCACCGAAACACTCATCAAACCAATGCACGAGAACATCAATAATTTACTAAATTTCTTTACCATCTCAATATTTCCTCCCTCTCTTTGATTATTACCTTCCAACCGTAATTCTCAACAGTATTAACCATTTAATACCGCTGAATATTATGGTCGCTCCGGCAAAGTTTAAATACTTATTCTAAAACAAACATTTTCCTCAACTAGTCAAGCCCCCAAATTACTTTACGGCCATACTTCCACAGGCCGGACAACCTTGCATGCTTAATGGTTTTTCCAGATGACTGCGCCTCAAAAGAGCGCTGTCCCGGAAAATATCAAGAGTCGGGCCATCGGCTGTGATCAGACCACCATGCAAGATGATGGTCCGATCACAGAGGTCCAGAGCCATATCCAGATCATGGGTGGCGATTATCTTGGTGTGGGTGAAGGTAGAAAGAAGTTCAATCAACCGCCGCCTGGCCTGGGGATCAAGATTGGCACTGGGCTCATCCATGACCAGGATATCCGGCGACATGGACAAAGTCGATGCAATAGCCACCGATCTTTTCTCGCCGCCGGATAATTTATAGGGCGGTCTGTTTTTCAGGTGCAAAGCGCCTACCGTGGTCAAGGCCCGATCAACCCGGTCATTGACTTCCTCAAGCGGCAGACCAAGATTAAGCGGCCCGAAGGCCACGTCATCAGCCACGGTCGGCATGAACAGTTGATCATCCGGATCCTGAAACACCATACCCACACTGCGCCGCACCGCCTGGACCGTACTTTTTGACAGCGGCAAATCACCGATCCGTACCATTCCTGAAGTCGGAGTCAGATAACCATTCAGATGATGGAGAAGGGTCGACTTGCCGGCGCCGTTGGAACCGACCACCGCCACCGACTCGCCATGGGTAATGAGAAAAGATATGCCGTCCAGGGCGGGAGTGCCGTCCGGATAACTATATTTCAGGTCCTTGACCTCAACAATATGATGGCTCATCTAGAAAACTCCCGTTAACAGGTTCCCGATAAGTTGGGGCAAGTTATGGTTACGAATCACGATAAAAAACAAAATCCAGCCGAACATAAAGATAAAATCCCAACCGGTCATCTTTAAGCGGCGCATGGTGTGAATCTCACCATCGAACCCTCGACATAGCATGGCCAGATAGATCCGCCGCCCCCGATTCAAAGTCCGCAACAACAAATGCCCGATCAAGGAACCAACCACCTTGATCCCCAGGCCCCGGCCGTCAAAAGAACGCAGGGTCCGGGCCCTTAACAATCGCCTGGTCTCGGCAATCAAAACGAACAAATAACGGTACAAAAACAAAAGCTGCACCGCAAATGACCTTGGAACCTTAAGCCTCTCCAGGGCCAGACAAACCCCGGCAAAACTGGAAGTGGCAATTAGAATCAGAGCCGCGGTAACAGTCAGGCCAAAACGCAATAAAATTGAGATAAAAGAAACCCAGCCTCCGGAGATGGCCAACGGCCCCATAACAATCATCACCTGACGGTCCAAGATTGGATTAAAAATACCAATAAAAACAGCAAAAGGGGCGACCAACAACAATTTTTTCAAAAGATAGCCAAGCGGCAAATCACCCAGGCTGACCATCACGACCGGAAACAAAAAGAAACCAAGCAGCCCGGAAATCTCATAACGGTCAAAGGAAACCACGGCCACCACAAAGACCAGGGTAACAATCAGTTTGGCGCGCGGATCAAGGCGATGGATCGGACTTTGCTGATAGGACAAAGTATCGAGATAACCTATATCAAAAAATGTTGATTCTATCTTGGCCATAAAAAAATTTATTCCGTCCTGGAATGCCTTTTTATTTTAAGGATAAACCCCAACAACACCATCAGCAGCAAAACCAAAGCGCCACCCAACAGACCAGCCACCGAGGTACCGATCGCCACCGTGGAACCGGAGCCATTTTCTGGCCCGGGGACAACCGCCGCTTCATCATTCTTGAACCCGTAATCAGGAAGCAGCGCCGTCTTCTCCTGCAACTTCTCAAGAGAATGATGAATCCCCTGTTCCGGTGCTTCAACCTCCTCGGAGCCGGTCACCTTATAAATCGACCATTCCAGGCCATCCGGATTACTTGAGGCAAACCAGGAAAATATCCCAGCAGTTATTACCGCCACCGCCAACAATGGGAGCAGGATCTTTTTGCCGATCGAAGTTTCCGACTGCTGCTGATCGTCCCTTCGGTCTGCCGCCAGGATTATGCTGGGATCCGCCTTCACGATAAAACTGACCACCCCGGCGGTCACCATTCCTTCGACCAGACCGATGGCCAGATGAATCGGCTGCATCAGGAGAACAAAGGAATTAAACGGCAGGGAAGATACGCCGGAGAAAACCGTTTCGGTCACCACTCCCAAGGCCCCGATCTGCAAGGCGATAACCGCCGAAACAATAATCGCCGTCGTCATTTTCTTCCGACTGGGAGTTTGCCCAATTATCAGTTGATATATATAAGGATAAACCACAAAACAAGGAATAAACCCCAGATTAAAAATATTACAGCCCAAAGCCAGCAATCCGCCATCGGCAAAAAAAAGGGCCTGGACCGTCAAGACCGAAGCCATGGCAAGAAAGCCAGCATGCGGACCCAGAATAATGGCCAACAGCAACCCTCCCCCCAAATGACCACTTGAGCCGGTACCCGGAATGGTGAAATTGATCATCTGGGCCGCAAACACAAAGGCCGCCAGAACTCCCATCAAGGGAATCCTGCTGTCCGCCATATCGTCCCGTATCTTACCGGCGCAATAGGTAATCCCGCCTCCGGCAACAACCCACATCGCACCACCCACCGCCGGCGACAATAAAGCGTCAGCCATATGCATATCCTTTCCTCCGATCTTTATGTCCCTGATAAATAACTAAAATAAGCTTTACGGCTCGCTAAATTAATTTCCCGAAAATCGCCTTCAGTGCTGTTTATTGACAAATAATTGCCCATAACGCCTGATTTAACCAATAACCGTTGCTGCGACCTCCCGGTTCTGGCCGTTCCCCACCTAACAACTTCAAATCAACAGACAATCATCATGCCATATGGGCAGATGACTGGACAAAATTTCAGATAATAACGCTGATAATGACAGTTACCAACAATCGCGACCTCGCCAGCCCCTTCTTTTTTATCATCCCCGGGAATCCTGACCGAAGATTTAATGAATATGGACCGGCAACGCTTCAGACTTGTTTTCCTGCCACCATCGACCAAAAGGACGATTAAACTTTGCCAACAAATCTTCAGGCGAGTAAACCAAAAATCTCCCGAGAGATCTCAGTAGCACCTTTTCGTAAAAGGTGCTACTGAGACTAGTCTATCACCTGTAATTGTCAAGAAAAAAGTCAGTCTGAAATCCTCTTAGGCAACCCCCAAAAAACCAAAAAATTATTTCTGGTGAAACTTCAACGTCTTGACAAAAAATCGAGTAAAAAGCAGGAAATCGAAGGAATCAAGAGAAAAGTCGATACTTCAGCAACCACTGAAATGTTGAAAACATTTATTCAATCCACCTAACCCCATACAATCATATACCTTTTTCAAGCTCAACCCAAAACATCGTCATTCAAGGGCGTTAGGCGAGGACTTTCCAACCGTCCCCATAAAATGGGCCTTTAGCAAACTGTTGATAACTATTTTCCGATTTCCAGAAAATCATCCCACAACGACTTTGACAGTCCTTCAACTTTTCATTTAAAAATATGCCCACGCGCCAAACATCATTCAAGCCGGCCGGAAGTTTTTTTGACGAAACCAAGATCCCGGAAAGCAAATAGCAATCCACCTTTAACAACAAGAACATCAAAAATTAAAACCATGATGCCCAGGTTAAAAACCAAAATCAAATGATTATAAAAACACAAACAAATTACGTCACGGACCATAGGTTGCATAGTTAATTCCCAACCCAGATAAGGCTGGAAAGCCTTCAATAATCCAGGTAACGTTGGGATCAAATCTACAATATTACATGTAACAATTAAAGCCGACCAGTAAATATTATCACCGATAAATTACCGGATGAGGACGCTAAATGATTAAATGGAATGCCGTTAAGGAAAAATTGAGCCACAAAATTCCTGAAAGCGCATTGTCGCTATGGATTGAACCTCTCAAATGTATTCGTGCCGATGATGAACTCTTTGAACTGGCCGCACCGGACCGCTTCTTCTGCTCATGGGTCGCGAAAAACTATTTGCAAGAGATTAAAGAATGCCTGGCTCAATTTAACGAGAAAACCCCGGAGATAAGGTTTTCCATTGACCAGACCCAGGAGAAGACCGAACGCCCCCTGCTCACCCATAACAAAAGTGACCAACTGCGCCTGCCCTCAATGCCCAAGGCCCGCTCTTATGTCCGTTCCCTGCATCCTCGCTTCACCTTTGATGAATTCATGACCGGCGAATCAAATGCCTTGGCCCGCACCGCCTGCGAGGCCCTGGCCAACGACAGCGTTGATCACGGGCAATGCATTTATATCGACTCTGGAACCGGTTTAGGGAAAAGTCATCTCACCCATGCCGTGGCCCATCATATCCTGAACAATTCACCGGGAACCCGTCTTCATTACCTGACCGCCCAACAACTCACAGCGGAAATGGTTAGAAACATTAAAAACAACTCCATGGAGGAGTTCAAAGGGAAATACAACAACCACTGCGATGTCCTTTTGATGGAAGATGTCCACACTCTTTCCGGGCGGACAAAAACCCAGGAAGAACTGGCTTCGGTGGTCGACACCTTGCTGGAAAAAGGCAAAAGAATCATTTTCACCGGCGCCATGCCTCCCCGCAAGATAGAAAATATAGATACCAGCTTCCGCTCCCGTCTCTCTTCCGGACTGGTTTCCACCATTAATCCACCTGACTTCCAGACCAGGATCAATATCATAAATCGCAAGGCCACCAACAGCAAACTTGATTTATCAGAAGAACTGGTAAATTATATCGCAGAAAATATCAGGGGAGACATTAGACAAACAGAAAGCGCAATCGTCGGCCTGAAGGCCAAATCCAGCCTGTTGAAAACCATCCCTGATCTTGACATGGTCAAGGAGGTGATCGCCAACATCGTCGGTCACCAGCAGTTTGATCTATCAACGGAAGTTATCAGAAATTTTATTGCACGTCAGTTCAAGACATCAATTGATGATTTACGATCAAAGTCCCGCAAAAAAGCAGTGGCCTTTCCTCGCCAGATCGCGATGTATCTGGCCAGAAAACTTACGGACCAGGCCTTATCCGATATCGGCAAGGCCTTTAACCGTGACCACTCAACCGTGGTCCACTCCATCCGGGTTATTAGCGATACCATCGCCCGCAACGTAAGCGTGCGTGGGCAAGTGGAACTCCTTACCGAAAAACTCAAGAAGCAAAATTAAATCTGGCGGATGAGGAAAAGATGCGAACCGTATGCTGCGTATGCGATAAAATCATTAAACAACAAACTGGCCTGGCCGAAGAAAAGTCCGCCGATCTTTTGTCCCATGGCTATTGTCAACCATGTTTTGAAAACACGATCAGAAAAATCACCAACAACCGCACCTTCATTGAACAAAACATTAACCCCGCATTGCCGAAAAACATCTGAAACCAACAGGCCAAAAACCTATTGATCTTGCACGCTAGAAATATACCGGCTTGACCGGTACCACTTCCGAATCCTCCCCGGACCCAGTCGCCGCGGCCAGAGCCACTTTCTGGGCCGCCTTCATCATATCGTTCATCCCGATTCCGTCCCAGCCAAAGCCGCAGATATGGATCCCTGACTGTTCTTTTTCAAAATCATGCCGCCATTTCACAAGAGCCGGATGGTCCATTTCCAACTGAGGAATAGATTCCGCTGAACGCAACACCCTGACAAAAGAAGGCTTCTCAGGTAATTCCATCAGCCCGCTCATGTCCTCATAAACCAGCCGGGCAAGTTCGTCATCGGGCAAAGCGAGACGTTCGGGATGACGACGCCCACCAACAAGCGCCTCAACCAATACCTGCCCGTCCGGTGCCCGACCGGGAAACATATGAGAAGTAAACATCGCCCCTAAGGCAAAACGCTTTTCCCTCTCCGGAGCCAGATAGCCGAAACCATAGGGGATCTTTGCCGAGTCATTAAATCCCATCGCCAGATTAATGATCTTTGCGCCAGGGATACCGGCAACCGGCGGCGGCTTAAGATACGACAATAAATGAAGTGAATTGTTTACCGGCAGGGCCAAAATCAAAATCCGAGCGGCATATTGCCCTTTCTCCGTCTTTACTTCCCAGAGATCTCCATTTTTCGCAATTTTATTTACCGGCTCGCCAAACCGAATATTCCGGTCCCGGCAAAGCACCTCGATCAACCGCTCCATGCCCTGTGGGAAATTAAGCATGGAAGGCAACCCCCCGGAACTTGCCGCCTCTTTTTTATTTTTCTTTAAGCCCCGCAAAACCGAGCCCGCCTCTTTTTCCAACTGCCGCACGCCGGGCATCACCGCATCGATACTGAGCCGATTTAAATCACCGGCAAAAGTACCGGTAACCGCCACATCGACCATCGGCAAAACTTCCCGGCCAAAACGATACTCGGCCCATTGCCCGATAGTCTGATCTTCTGTTTTAGGTTTTTTCCAGAGATCCCCCAGCAGCCGCAACTTGCCGCCAACGGAAAGCAAAGGAGTGGAAAGAAGTTTGACCGGACCTTGCGGCAGTTTGACCAGCCTGCCGTCAAAACAGACATAGCGATGAAAATTTTTCAGGGGCGCCGACAAAGCCTCTTTGATCAAGCCGGTATCCGCAAGCAGTTCCTGGCTCGCCTGGTTGTTATTCAAAAACCCATGCGGCCCCCACTCAGCCTGAAACCCGGATTTCTTAAAAGTCTGGATCGCCCCGCCGGGTCGCTCACTGCCTTCCAGGATAAGAACTTTCGCTTCAGGCAACTTCTTCTTCAAAAAGTGAGCCGCACTCAATCCGGACAGACCACAACCAACAATGATAATATCGTGATTATCTTCCATCACTCCCCCTTAAACGAAATAATAATTCTGCCTATTGTTTTTTTACAAAAAATATGGACAACTGGACAAGAATATAATAACAGCTTGACAGAATAATTAGCAAAAACATGGCCATTAATACTTAGGCCGGTCGATAAACCAAGGAACACGATGCCAAAAGCGCTTCCACCAAAAGTATTATTCATCTACTACTCATTCAGCGGCCAGACCAATGGTCTGCTCAATCACCTGGCGATCGGGCTCCGGCAGGAGGGGGTGGAAGTTGTAATGGAAAAACTGCGCCCCCTCAAACCGCTGCGTTTCCCAGTCGGCAACATCCCTCAAACTCTTATAATGATGCTGACCACCTTTTTCCGGGCCAGAACTCCCCTCCAGCCCCGCTCAAAACTAATCAACAAAAAATACAACCTGATCATTCTGGCCGGCCCCACCTGGTCTTACAACCCCAGCGGCCCGATACTCTCCCTCATGGATCAAGACGGAGAAGCATTATTTAGAGACCAAAAAATCCTGCCGGTCATCTCATGCCGGGGATACTGGCGGATGCATTGGTATGGCCTGAGAAAGAAACTGTTCAAATGTGGCGGCCAGGTTCCCAACCACATTGTCTTCTCTCACCCGAGCAAAGAACCATGGCGGACAATCGGCGTTTTTCTCAAAATTGCCGGCAAAGCCCCGGAACGATTAAGGATTTTCGGCAAATTTTATCAGCGCTACGGTCATTCCAAAATACAGTTGGAAGAGGCAGAAAAATTCGGCGCCCTGATCGGCCAGACGTTAAAAGAGAATAAAGATCTGGCCGCGATCAATTTTCACACCGATATCGCCCTGCCCTGAGCAATCTTTAATCCAAATTCAGATAATCAAAACTCTATCCCTTTCCGAGCCGTAACCCCGTTCCTGAAATGATGTTTGACTTCCATCATCTCGGTGACGAGATCAGCGACCTCAATCAAGGCTGGACTCACCCCTCGACCGGTGATCACCACATTCAACCCGGCCGGCCTTTTTTTTAAGACCTCTACTACTTCAGACTGATCAATAATTTCATAGGTAACCAGATAAGTCAGCTCATCGAGAACCAACAGGTCATAGTCGCCACTCATCATCTTTTCTTTGGCAAATTCCCAGGCATCAAGCGCCACCCGAACAACTTCCTGCTTATCCTCCGCCAACCAGGTAAAACCGCTGCCTTTAATATGTACCTCAACCTTATCCGACAACGACCCAACCGCCAGAACCTCGCCGGTAGACCATTCCCCCTTGATAAACTGAACGACACAAACCCGCATGCCATGACCAACCGCCCGCAAAACCTGCCCGAAGGCGGCGGTAGTTTTCCCCTTGCCGTTACCGGTATAAATGAGCACTAACCCCTGTTCTTGCGTCACAGAATCTCCTTCATGGTCCCGATAACAACTCCAGTTTCAAACGGTATCTTCCCAAATCAACGTCTTAAATTTATCAATCTGCTGCAGATAGTAATCACGCTGCGCCCGGTCCTGCCCAATCGCTTCTTCTTCCGCCTGTATGGCTTCGTCAATCATGCCGTTGGCCCAATACGCCTCAGCCAAAGTGTCCAGCATATATCCTCGGGCCTGCACAGCCACCGCCGCCTTGGCCAGTTGCAAAGCGCGGACCGGATCGAGATAATCATCTTCCTCTGCGGTCAACAGGAGCCAGGCCAGATTATTCAACACCTCTGGATTATCCGGCGCCAAGGCCAGATTCCGCTCATAGGCCGCAACCGCCTCACCGTACAACTTGCGCCCAGACTGCAAATCACCCATAAACTGCTGCCAGAGCGGGTTTAATGGGTCTTCCTTGATCTTTTGTTCGATAATCGATGCCGCAATCTTCTCCTGGGGAAACCCGTCAAGAATATCCGAAGGGATCTGGAGATAGGCAAAAGCAGCGCCAACGATCAACAACAGATAAATTAGCAGGGACCCGTAAACTTTCAGCTGATGCCGACTAACTACCGAACTGTCTTCTTGTGCCTTCATTAGGAAATCAACCCGTTGGCCAATGCCAAAATGATGCCAGCTCGGCAGATCTCGAATATTTCCGCTCAACCAACCGATTTTTTCCAAAACCAAAACAAGGGGTTCGGCCCTGCCCATGGTTTGAAAGGCATGTAGATCCGCCTGCCGCTCAAAATTTCTCATGAAAAATCCAAATACATACCGGAAATAAAGGATCATTAAGACAAAAAGAGACAGGGTACTGAAAAAAACCAGCACCTCTTCCGGTTGTTTACCGGACAGAAATGAAGCTTCATAAAAAAAATCAGAACTTAATAACAGAAAAAGTACCGGCTGCAGACTCAACTGCAGCAACACCATAAACCCGACAAAAAGAAGCAGATAGAGCTGAATATGATATCGCCTGACATGCCCGATCTCATGAGCAATCACCGCCTCGGTTTCCTCAAGGGTAAGCGCCTTGAGCAGGGCGGGAGTAATCAGCAGATAACGCATTTTACTGACCACTCCGAGGACCCCGGCGGTCAACATCTTTCCTTCAAAAAGAGGCCAGATCATAATATCGGCAAATTCCATGTCCTGACTACGACAAAAGGCCTCTACTTTTTCCCGCTCCGGCCCAACCGGCATTGAAGTACAACCCCAGAGCCGGACCAGAAGAACCGGTAAACCCACGGCCAAAAGAACAAAAAAGACAAGAACCACCAGCGGTTCTCCCCACTGCGATTCAAGAAATTTATGAACAGATGAAAAGGGCAGGACTCGCAACAAATCATAAAAAAATGACAGGATCAGCCAGGGCAGCACAATAGAAATATTAATCTTCAAATGTGTCAGGACAAAAGTTTTTTTCAGATGCCTGACCCCAAAAACCTTGGCATAACTGTCAAGGGATCCCAGCCACAGAATAGACAGATAGCCGATAAAAAGAACGACCCCGAATAAATCCGATAGAAAAGGAAAAGAGTGGAAAATGGGGAGCTGGGCCAGAAAGAATTTGAGATCAAGCCAGTAGACATCAACGGCAAGAAAAGATATCGCCAGGATAGAAAATCTCTGCTCGACCGCAAAGTATCGGGCGGCACTATCAATAGAATCCCGGCGATGAGTGCGTAAAACCAGGCCCCAATACAAAAAAGCCTTACCGGCAAAAATAATCAACACCGAGAGCAAAGGAAAATGAGGAACTGCAGCGGCGGAACTGGTCGACAGAATCAGGATAACAACCAGCAGATATAAAAGACTACTATAAATCACTATCTAAAATCTTGATTGAAAGATGACATAGCCACCCGGCTATTATGCAGATTGTACTTATTAAGGACATCCTGCAATTGCCTGGGAGTAAAGATATTATTCGCAACAAAGAACTCACCGAATTTCTTCTGTAATATTTTCTGCTGCTCCACCAACACCGAGAGTTGTTTTTTGTTCAACAATTTATGGTTTATGGCCGACTGGCCGAATAACTCCAGGAAACCACGATTCCGCAGAATAACCAGAACATCCTCCTCTGTCAGCCAACCCAGACGACAGCCTATCTCGCCGAGCCGCGGTCGCTGACTTCTTTGCCAAACCAGAGCCTTGACTATTGTTCGCCAGTCGATCAGGCCGGAATAATACATGAAATGACCGAAAAGAAGTTTCCGATGCGGCATCGGCCCTTGATATAGAACGCCGGTAAAATAATCCTGTTTTGCACTGAAACGACCATTTCGACCGTCACCGGAAGGAGTCTCGTTATTTCTTTTGTATCGACTCGACTCTCCGTTGCGCGTTGATGATGAGGTAGACCGCGGATACCCACCGTTATTCCTGAAAGATGAATTTGCCTGGGCAGCAGGAGAGGAACCGGCCTGAGCATACCGACTGTTATTGACAATAATCTGACCGGAGGAAGATAGCCGGAAGCCATTTTCCCGAGCCACGAGATATTGGGTGAGATTTTCGTAGGCCTGTTGCACCGCCTGGAACATGTCCGCCCGACGACGCTCAATCAGCCCGCCCTTGAGTAGTGCTAAATCCGGATGGGTTTCCCTGGCTTTTTGCCGATAAGCGCTTTTTATCCCGGAGGGCTGGAGATACTCCAGAAATTCCCGGGAAACATCAAGTTCACCACCAAAAAGAATCTGGCAGGCCTTAAATAATTCCTGCTCGGCAACGACAACCGACATGTCACATTCCTCTTTTAGGGAAGCAACTTCTGATTATTTTAATTCAGCCGGCCCGATATAAAAATTATCCGGCGACCAACCCCACACAACAACATATGGTAGCGTCACAAACAAAATAACGCTATATGATGGGTATTTAATACACGACTTATATCTTTTTCGCAAACTTCAATCAAAAATTCAAGATAAATCCTGTAATTTTTTTTCACTGCATGTAGCATATTTATACAGAACAGAGAGTCGAAAAATTATATAATCATTAAAAACCATCAGGAACTGCCATGACCACTCACTTTAATGACATGGATGCGTTGCCGGTCTTTCCACATCTCCGGAGAATGGCAAACACCCCTTTCGATCTCACCGCCAAAGCTCTGGACAAAAATCGTTTCGCTACCTACAAATGCAAAATGGCCGGTTTTGACTTGCTCTACGCAACCCAGCGCATCGACAATCAAACCATGGATGCCTTGCAGGAAATGGCCGACCAAAGCGATTGCATCCAGCAATTCCTGGCCATGAAGAAAGGCGCCATCATCAATAAGATAGAAGGCTATGCCAGTGAAAATCGGGCCGTGCTTCACACCGCCTGCCGGGACGTCTTTACCCAAGATCCATGCCAGCCCGAGGCCTCCCGTCAGGCTAAAACAGAGTTGGACAAACTTCGGCAGTTCCTTGCCGATCTTGACGCCGGACTAATCAAGTCACCAGACGGAGGACCCTTCACCGACCTGATCAATATCGGCATCGGCGGCTCAGATCTGGGCCCCCGGGCCTTATATCTTGCCCTGGCCGCCTTTAAGAAAAAAGATCACAAGGTTCATTTTATTTCCAATATCGACCCGGACGACGCTGCATCTATCCTCCGGCAATGCGACCTTACCCGCACCCTGGTCAATGTGGTTTCCAAGAGCGGCACCACCCTGGAAACCCTGACCAACGAAGAACTGGTCCGGGCGGCCTTCACCCAAAAAGGCCTTGACCCGGCCAACCATTTCATCGCCGTAACCGGCGAAAATAGTCCGATGGATAATCCCCAAAGATATCTTCGCTCATTTTATATGTTTGATTACATCGGCGGCCGCTACAGCGCCACTTCAATGGTTGGTGCGGTCATGCTGGGCTTTGCTCTGGGCTATGAGGCGGTACTGGAAATTCTGCTCGGTGCAAACTCGGTCGACCTGGCGGCGGAAGAAACAGACATCAAAAAAAATATCCCCTTGCTCATGGCACTACTGGGTATCTGGAACCATAATTTTCTGGGTCATGAAACCCTGGCCATCCTGCCTTACAGTCAGGCCCTGATTCGTTTTACCGCTCACCTCCAGCAATGCGACATGGAGAGCAACGGCAAGTCAATAAACCGGCAAGGCCACTCGCTAAATTACCAGACCGGCCCAATCATCTGGGGAGAACCGGGTACTAACGGCCAGCATGCTTTTTATCAGTTGATCCACCAGGGGACAACCATTGTTCCGACCGAATTTATCGGCTTTCGCCGGAGTCAATACGAGGAAGATATCGAAATCAAAGGCACCATCTCCCAGGAAAAATTAAACGCCAATCTCCTGGCCCAATCCCTGGCCCTGGCCACCGGCGAAAAAAACCAAAACCCAAATAAAAATTTCCCCGGCAACCGTCCGAACTCTCTACTTATTGCCGACCGCCTGACCCCTTTTAACATGGGATCACTCCTGGCCATTTACGAAGCAAAAATTACATTTCAGGGATTTATCTGGAATATCAACTCATTTGACCAGGAGGGGGTGCAGCTTGGCAAGAATCTTGCCAACCGCCTTTTAGATCATTACGCCGCGCACCGGCAGGACAAAAAATATGATGGAGAGAAAAATGACAACCCGGACTGGACGCTCCTGAAACATGCGGGAATGATATAAAAAGTCAAAAATAATGGCCTGACAACCATAAAATTACAAAATTCCATTCTCACCCCTTGCGTTCCGGGGATTTTAAGGATATCTTATGAGGTGATATTCATTTACCTATCTTATGACTGATTCACACCATACGATTTTTCATATATAAGTTTCAGGTGACAATGATGAGCACCCGCGAACACAGAGAAGCTGAAAGAAAAGATTCCCTTAACCTGCTTGATTACGTCATAATTGACGCCAACGGAGTCCCGATAACCCGTAGCATGGCGCGCACTCTTAACGTAAGCATGAAGGGAATTTTACTTGAGACACATATTCCCTTAAAAAAAGGGCAGAACCTTCTGATCACCATCGGCTTGGGGGATAATCTCCTGGAAATAAAAGCCCACGTGACCCATACCGAACCATGCAATCAGGACAAGTTTTGTTCCGGAGTTGGCTTCGAAAATTTAGACCAGAAAAGCACAAAAGTTCTTCAGCAATATCTCGACGCCTTTAACGCTGAAATAGACGAATAAGTTCCATTTTTTCGTTTTTACCGAATCAGTTCAGCCGGTTAAACCAGATATAATTCATTAAACTTTTCCCAGAAATCGGGAAAAGATTTCGCTACACATTCCTCCCCCATGATCTGCACTCCGGGGATCACCAGACCTGCCACGGCAAAACACATGGCAATCCGATGGTCATGGTAAGTTTCAATCGTAGCGCCATGCATCGATTGACCATCCTTGCCAATCCCCTCAATGATCAACGCATCATGCAGCTCCTCAACCCTGACCCCAAGTTTTGCCAGCTCAACCGCCATAACGTGCAAACGATCACATTCCTTAATCCGTAAATGGGCAATATTCTTAATAATCGTACGGCCTCGCGCCTGACTGGCGACGACGGCCAGAGTCGGCACCACATCAGGGCAGTTCGCCATATCCACCTCCACCCCGCGAAGCTCCCCCGGTCCGGTTACCGTTATACCCTTGCCGGTGCTCTCCACTTCGCATCCCATCTCAGCAAGAATCCGGACCAGAACAGCATCGCCCTGCAATGAAGGATCTGGCACATTAGCCACCGTAACCCGGCCACCGGTTATGGCAGCGGCCGCCCAAAAATAAGAAGCGCTTGAGGCATCACCTTCAATGTAATATTTCCCGGGCTGATATCTGCCCCGGGGAATCGCAAAATGATTCAATTCCTCATTGGCCGAAACCTCAACCCCAAAAGATTTCATCACCGCCATAGTCATGGTCACGTAGGGCTTTGATAAAACCTCACCCGCCACATCAAGCTCTGCCGGCTGGTCAGCGTAAGGCGCCACCAGCAGTAATGACGAAAGATATTGACTGCTTTTACCTTCCGGCAGCAGGGTTTTCCCGCCGGCAAGTCCGCAGCCGTTAATTTTAAGAGGCGGACAGCCGGTGCCTTTTAAGCTTTTTATATCAACGCCCCAACCCTCCAGGGCCTTGATTAATGGGGCAATCGGCCGCTCTTCCATCCGCGACTCACCGGTAATCTCAAATCGGCCCCGGCCAAGGGCGGCGACCGAAGTCAAAAACCGGGTAGCCGTACCATTATTACCAAGAAATATTTTTTGGCCAGGCTCCTTAATTAATCCGGCCTGGCCAATAACCTTCCAGATATCACCTTCGTCCTCAACAACTATTCCCATCTGGCGCAAAGCGGCCGCCGTATATCTTGTATCTTCACTGGCCAGCGGCCCGACCAGGGTACTTTCCCCGTCAGCCAGAGCGGCGGCAATCAAAGCGCGCTGGGTAATACTTTTCGAGCCCGGCACTACAATCGTGGCATCAGCTCTTTTTAGTAGTTTTATTTCGATCATGAATAGACCTGTTGCAAGTTTAACAAAAATCTAAGCTTCATCTTATTTGAGTGGTTGATCCGGCAAGGCCTGCCGCATAATTTCCGCTATCTCCGATAATTCCTTCCCACAATCCGGGACCCACAATTCAAATTGATGAACTGCCTGAAAAAGCAGCATCGCTTCACCGTTGATCGCCAGGCAACCCGCCGCCTTTGCTTCCCGCAACAGACGAGTTTCACGAGGGGAATAAACAATATCCATCACCACCGGAAAGTTTTTCAGTACCGCTTGCGGCAAGGGAGTCTGATCAACCTTCGGGGTCATGCCTACGGAGGTTGCGTTAACCAAAGCGTCTGCTTGCACGCCTTGCACCTCGGATAACGGAACCCACTCACAAGCGAGATCTCGGGACAGCTCCTGGCCGCGGGCCGGGGTACGACTGGCCAGAATCGGGATACCTCCCGCCTCAATTATTCCAAAACCAACGGCCCGGGCCGAACCACCGGCCCCCAGAATCAAGACCTGCTTCCCGGTCAAAAATTTTTTTGATGCTGATTTATTAACCATCACCCCGGCCAAGGCCATATTAGCCCCCAGCCAGTCTGTGTTATAGCCCCTGATCTTCTCTCCAGCCAGCACCAGGGTATTGACCGCACCGATCTTTTCCGCCACCGGATCAATAAAATCCAGAAACGGTATGGCCGCCTGCTTATGCGGAATCGTCACACTGACCCCGCGCACCCCCAAGGCCCGGAAACCATCCAGGGCCATCGCCACCTGATCAACCGCAAACGGAACATAAATTTTATTTAAACCAAGTTGTTGGAAAACGGCATTATGCATCGCCGGACTCAAGCTGTGACTAACCGGCTGCCCCATGATCCCGTAAATCTCGGTTGCCCCGTTAACTTGCATCAGAAATCTCCTGCTGAACCGTCCGCACAATCTTGGCCGACAACTGCCCCGGCGCCGTATTAAGACCGACCTCAAGGGCGGCATAGGTCATATAACCGTTCAACTCCATGGTAGCCAGCCGACTGATCATCCCGACCCGGCCCATACAAAAGGCGATCAGAGGGAAACCCATCTCCGCGGCCAAGACCTGCAAATCAAGAACCCTAAGGACATCCTGAAAATCACGGGCCATGGTCACGATTTTCCCGATATCAGCCCCGCTACGATACTGTTCTTGCAAAATAGAAATAAGGGCCTGGGCCGAAGCCGTGACCTTGAAGTCATGCCAGGAAACAATCACTTTTGTCTGATGCTCCCGGGCGATGGCCATCAGCCCTGAACGAAGTTGTTCATCAGTCCGCAATTCAATATCAACATATGCGGCCCCGGCCCTGGCGGCATCGGCCAGAAGCCCTACCCGCTCATCTTCCGCCGCAACACAGCTACCACCCTCCCAGCCTGCCCGATTGGTGAAGATCAGCGGCTTGGCAAGACCATTAATAAACGTTTCCACTCTGGGGGCAGATAAGGCATCCAGACGAATTTCGATAACATCGGCCAGCCGTTCGGCCTCCCGGGCCGCAATCAGGGCCGCTGCTTCATCCCGCAAAGCAATAGCAACACAAAGTTTGCACATGTGTAATTTATCATCCACTAGATAGTCTCCAAACGGATATTTTTTTACAAGAAAGCCAACCTATTCCATCCCTTGAAAGTTGTCAACCAACCCAGAGTTATGATACATTTCGCCTAGACTAAAAGAAGCCTTCAGAAACTGAAACATGGTATTTCGAGTCATAATAGCAAACAACTCAAATCATGGCACACAAAGAAATATCTCTTCCTAAAAACAGGAACGGCTGAAAATGTACCGTTTATTTACCGCCATCGACCTGCCGGACCAGATCAAATCTGAACTCATGGCAATATGCTGCGGACTACCAGACACAAAATGGGTTCCGGCAGACCAACTTCACCTGACTCTGCGCTTTATCGGCGAAGTCGACGGCGTAATGCTTAATGAAATCAAAGGGGCGTTGGCCGAAGTAAAAAGCCATCCTTGCGCCATGCGTTTAAAAGGTATCGGCCATTTTCCACCGCGAAAACAGCCCAAAGTATTATGGGCTGGAGTTGAGGACCACAAGCCCCTTGTGCAACTCCGCAACCGGATCGAATCAATCCTGGTCAGGTGCGGCCTGGAGCCGGAACACCGCAAGTTCTCCCCCCACATCACCATAGCCCGCCTCCGAGACACACCCATCAGCAAGGTGGCAAGATTGAAGATCCCCGCGGCAAGCCACGGGGAATCTCCGTATGGAAGGATACTTTCATCAGATTCGCTCACTAACCCCGCAGCAAGCTGCGGGGAATGCGTTTCGCTTTGCATGTTCATGGCGGCCCATTCGTTGTTCAACACTTCGGAATTTACAGTGCAAGAATTCCACCTCTACTCCAGCTATCTTACTCCGAAAGGGGCCATTCACCACCAGGAGGCTTCTTATTTACTCCTGAATCCGTGACGGCTACAGGGCTAATCACAGATCAACGTGTTAAAGTTACGTTGGTAATTATGACTTACTTTCTGCCGTCAAAGTTCACCCCGCCGCCCTTCATGGCGTCAGCGAACAGGCCATCTGCTTGGTTGACAACTCGTTGATATACCAAAGTATTATCGACATCGTTGCCGCCTTGCATCTGACCAGTTTGCTAACGCTCACGGATTCAGGATACTGACAAGATAAACAGAGCCTTGGCAACCATAAAAAAAGCGGTTAAACACAAAAATGTTCAACCGCCTAAAAATTTGTTTGATTTTTAAGCCAGAAATCACAGATCTTATTCCCAACGCAACAAAACAACAGCATGGGCGTCAATCCCCTCTTGGCGTCCGACAAAACCCATCTCCTCGGTTGAGGTAGCCTTGATATTGATCCGCTCCTCCTTGATTAGACAAACCTGACTGATATTATTTCTCATCGCGGCAAGATATGGCGCAAGCTTTGGCTGCTGGGCCGACACGGTTATATCGGCATTAGACAAAACCCAGCCCTTTTCCCGGGCCAGGCCAACCACGTGAGCCAACAGTTTCAAACTCGATATTCCCTTGTATTGGGGGTCCGTATCGGGGAAATGTTTTCCGATGTCTCCCAAGCCCACCGCACCTAAAATAGCGTCACACAATGCATGCAGCAGAACATCGGCATCGGAATGGCCCAGCAGCCCCATACTATGAGGAACGGTAACCCCGCCCAGAACCAAAGAGCGATCAGTGACTAACCGGTGGGCATCATACCCATGACCAATTAGATAATCAGGCCGATCGTAATTTCCATCAACTTTTTCCATTATTAATGCCTCGGCAATGACCAGGTCTTCCGGCCGGGTCACCTTGATGTTCCTTTCCGAACCGATCACTACTACAACTTCGCATCCTAACTGCTCAAGAAAAGATGCCTCATCAGTTCCCACAAAGCCATCGGCTGCCGCCCGCTCAAATGCTTTTCTCAGTAAATCAACTCTTATCACCTGAGGGGTCTGCGCCTGCCACAAACCCTGCCGGTCAACCGTTTTATTTATTAGATTAGCTCCCGTAACTTCCTTTATTGTATCGCTGACCGGGATCGCGGCGATGGCTGCGCCATTTATAATTGCCGCCTGCACACAGGATTCGATCAAGCCTGGTTCCACCAGGGGTCGTACCCCGTCATGGACCACAACATATTCAATATCGTTGTCCAGAGATTCAAGGCCGATTCGCACCGAATCCTGACGCAGAACTCCACCCGCCAGCACCTTGACCACCTTATCAAAATTATATTGGGCAACGATTTCTTCTGTTTGACGACAATAATCGGCAGGAGTCACTACCACGATCTGATCTACAAAAGCACTTTGCTGAAATACTTGAATGGTATGAGCCAGGATAGGACGTCCGGCCAGTTCACTGAATTGCTTAGGGAGAGACAATCCCATCCGGCGACCAACACCTCCGGCGGGAATTATGGCAGCAGTCTTTGGCATGATTGAAACCCAGGTATCAAAAATACTGGCTCGCCGCGCAGTGGGATTAAAGTAATTGCAGATCCGCAAAAACAAGTCCCGCGCCTTAGCCAGCTATACTGAGAACTTGCTGACCAAGAAGATGCGGTGCAAGCGGATACATACTGCGCGGCGAAAAAATTTGGAGCGGCTTATAAGCCGAATTCTGTACCCGTCGAAACGAGCCATGATCATTTATCTGGGATGCCGATCGCCCGGCACCTCTAGCAACCTACCCGGGAACTTCGGACGAGCCGCCCTCAAGCGTTCCCCTATTTGGTCTTGCTCCGGATGGGGTTTGCCATGCCTTTCATGTCACCATGAAAGCGGTGAGCTCTTACCCCACCTTTTCACCCTTACCCCGATAAATCGAGGCGGTATATTTTCTGTGGCACTTTCCTCGGGGTTGCCCCCAGTTCGTGTTACGAACCATCCTGCCCTGCGGAGTTCGGACTTTCCTCCCCGGCAACAGGCCGAAGCGATCATGCGTCCGCTCCAAAAACTTATATATTGTTGTTAACAGTTGGTCTGTTGATTATCAAGTGCCTCGTTGGCCAACTGATCAGCTCTTTTGTTTTCACTTCGCGGCACATGACTGATCCGATATGACTTCAAGTCAGCCAAAATCTTTTCAGTCTGCACAAAAAGAGGGATTAATTTCTCATTTTTAACTTTGTAGCGCCCCTGCAACTGACGGACAATCAATTCGGAATCAAGCTTTATGGCCAGATTCACTACCCCAAGACTACGAGCTTTTTCCAGACCAAACAACAATGCCTTGTATTCCGCCACATTATTAGTTGTCTGGCCAAGATACAAACCTTCCCCGACAATTTCCTGACCCCGACTATCAACAAGCGACACGCCTGCCGCCGCCTGACCGGGATTGCCCCGGGACGCCCCATCGGTATAAAGAACAAATTCTTCAAGCTGTAAAGTTGACGTATTTTTCGTTTCGGTATTTTTTGCCGGCAAGGCCATCTGCCGGGGAACAGCAGGCTGCTGCCGGGCCATCTGCCGAAGACTGGACCGAACATCTTTCGGCCCAAGGGCAGGAAACCATATTTTCAAATCATGATCAGAGAGATTATCGGCAAGAACTGACAGAATTTCACCGCCATCACCCCGGTCTTTATTCACGCCTCTTCACCTGCCGGCCGATAGTAAAGCATCCGATTACATGTCGGGCAGGAATGCAACTTATCTTCCTTGAGCACTTCATTATATAACTGCGGAGGAACATTCATGAAACAACCAAGACATACGCCATCGGTAACCCCTACTACGGCCACGCCTTTGCGCCGTTCCCTTAATTGCTCATATCTTTTCAGCTGATCGGCTTTAACTTTAAGAACCTGCTCATCTCTGGTTTTCATAATTTTTGTTTTTTTGCTATTCAATTTAGCAACATTATCATCGAAGGCGGCGGTATCAACCGCTAACGATTTCTCCTCTTCATCACAAAGCCGACTCTGTTCTTCTTCTTTGTTCTGCACAAACTCGATCTGCTCCATAAGTCGAACAGATTCATCTTCCCGCTGCTTGTTAGAATTTTTGGCGTCCTCGATTTCCTTTAACAGACTCTGGTATTCACGATTGGTCTGAACATTCATCAACTTGGCCTGCCGGTCCTTAATCATCTCCAGCCCGGCCTCCAGCTCTACCTCAATTTCTTTATTTCGAGAGTCGCACAATTCACGTTTGGCAACGTACTCTTTAATATTCTTTTTCCTTTCCTCTATGGTAGCTCTCTGCTTCTCAAGTTCAGACCCACCAACCGCCATTTCCTCGTCCAGTTTCTTGATCTCTAAATCGACAGACTGCAAATCAACCAGACTTCTAATATCCTTCTTCAATTCCGTATCTCCTCATCTGCTTAAAAAGTTGTACAAAAAATTATCCAATAAACGCGGACCTTCGATTTTTGAGGGCCCATGATCTAATCGATAAAAACAATTAACTTGATTAATATATCCTCCGAGAATCCGACCCTCTACTACAGAAACTAAAGCCTAGTTTTGCCCTGTACATTAGCATGAGCCACCTTCCTCTTTGTTATTTATGCCAGAGGGTCTAACAAAAAATCCCGCGCCATTCGGTGCGGGATTTCTATTTTTTTCAACTATCTCCCCTGAACAGATCAAAGGGGGTTTTCTGCCGGGCGGAGACCTTTACTTTAATCTTCTCACCCCTTTTAGCCAGCGATTTCCGGAGTCGTTCAGCCAGGTCAGGCACAATCATATTCTCGGTCGAAAAATGTCCGGCATCGACCACACAAAACCCGGCCTCTTCCGCCCAACGGCCAGTACTGTGTTTTACCTCGCCGGTTATATACAGATCGGCTCCCAGGGAAAAAGCCGTCTCTGCCAATTCAGAACCACTGCCACCGCAAACAGCAACCGTCGAAACCTTATCCGGCACCTTCCCGGCGACCTTTATCGCGGCAACACCGAAAATCTTCAAAAGACGAGACAAGAAATCCTTGCCGCTTACCGGCTCAGACAGCCGTCCGATACGTCCGAAACCAATATTATCGCCACCGCTATCAGCGCCGGTCAATGATCGAAGAGGAGTAACAATCCCTACTTTATCCGCCAACACATCGTTTACTCCGCCCTGCGCCACATCAAGATTTGTGTGCCAACCGGCCACTGACAAGTTAGCGCCAAGCGCCTTTACCAAAATCCGGCCACTTGGCAGATCGGTACGTATTGATTTCAAGGGATGGAAAATAAGGGGATGGTGAGTAATCACCGTATTACAATCAGCCGCAATTGCTTCATCCAGAACTTCCTCGGTTGGATCAAGAGCAACCATGATTCCCGTGACTTCCTTGGACGGGTCTCCCACCATCAGACCGACGTTATCCCAGGATTCCGCCAGATCTGTAGCGGCTATTTCATTTAGAATTTCAAACAAATCTTTCAATTGAAAAGGTGAAGACATCTTTAGAAAACCATCAGCTTAGTGCTTCAAATAAAAAAAAGGCGCAACGCTTTTACGTTTGCACCTTTTGTTCCGGGTCTGCAGGGGTTTTCTCCCACAATATCCCAATCACGTATAATCTGTTTTTTATAAATACAATCAGAAGATATAATCAGCTGACCTCTTACTAAGAATCTGGTGGGCCTACCTGGACTCGAACCAGGGACCGACCGGTTATGAGCCGGTGGCTCTAGCCAACTGAGCTATAGGCCCATACTTAAGCAATAAACCTGACTAATATAGCCGAAGAGGCTGTATTGTCAACCTATATTTTAAAGCTGAGTTGAGCAGCTTGCCTGCTCGTACGAAACTTATACCCGAAGGGTGAAAATACAGAATATTTCAGCCGACACCCAAACACTAATTTTTCCCCTGTGCAAGAAAGACAACATCCCTGAAAGATTCAGATAATTCTTCACGAATTCCCGAAAATCAATTATCCATTATAAAAGTTGATCGCTTACCAAAAATCCACCACGCGATAACTCCATAAAAAGTTAAACTCGATTAGAAGTATTTCGCGCGCAAAAAAACAGGAAGAGAACTTGCGAACCTTTAATATCCTTGGAGAAAAGCGCCATCCTTTCGCCAAAAGCATCAATCCATAATGAATGACACCCATTTACACTATCTGATTTCAATAATTTCCGGCCTGATAGCAAGCGTCGCGATCTGGCTTTATTGCAGGACCAAACAAAAATTATTTCTTTCCACCCTCAGATCCGAAAACGAAACCTTAAAATCATCCTTTCAGGCCCACGTCCTGGATCTGAAAACTCAACTATTGGAATCAAAAGAACGCGCCCGAGAACTAGGTGAACAGGCAACACGCCTGCACGGCGACAAAATGGCCCTGCAGGCCAATCTGGAAAACCTTATTACGAAACTGGCGGAAGAAAAAGAGCGAGCCGCAGCAAAACAAACCGACGAAACAAAACACCTCATCAACACCTTCAAAGCGCTCTCCAACGATATATTGAAAAATAACAATCAGTCTTTCATGGAAATCGCCCAAACAAGCATGGAGAAATTCCATGAAAAATCAAAATCCGATTTAGGCCAGCGCCAACTGGCGATCAACGAACTGATCAAGCCATTAAAAGAATCTCTGGAAAAAATCGACAACCAGAATCGACAAATTGAAAAAGAGCGGGTTGAGGCCTACGGCAGCCTGACCGAGCAGATTAGAACAATGACCGAAACTCAAATCAATCTACGCAAAGAAACGGCCAATCTGGTGCGGTCCCTCCGAGCCCCTAATGTCCGGGGTCGCTGGGGTGAAATCCAGTTGCGCCGAGTGGTTGAGATGGCCGGCATGATTGAATACTGTGATTTCATTGAACAGGAATCAACCGACTCCGAAAAAGGAAAACTAAGACCGGACATGGTTATCAAGCTCCCGGGCGGCAAGAACATAGTAGTTGATTCAAAAACCGTGCTCATGTCATATCTTGACGCCCAGGAAACAGCCAACCCTGAGGAAAAAACCGCTTTCCTCAAAAATCATGCCCGGCAAATCCGCGTCCATCTCGCCCAACTATCGAGCAAATCCTACTGGGAACAATTCCAGCCATCTCCGGAGTTTGTCGTCCTTTTTGTGCCGGGTGAAAATTTTTTCAGCGCCGCCCTGGAACAGGACCCGGAACTTATCGAATTTGGCGTATCACAAAAAGTGATTCTGGCCACCCCCACCACACTTATTGCTTTGCTCCGCGCAGTTTCTTACGGCTGGCGGCAAGAAAATGTCGCTGAAAACGCCAAAAAAATAAGCGACCTGGGCAAAGTTCTCTACGATCGGCTCTGCACCATGGCAAAACATTTCACCGAAATAAAAAAAGGGTTGGACCGGACCGTTTCAGCTTACAATAAGACCGTGGGCTCCTTTGAAAGCCGGGTACTAATCAGCGCTCGTCAGTTAAAAGAGCACGATTCATTGATTTCAAAAAAAATAGAACGCCTGCAAATCATTGAGAATCAACCCCGTCAGTTACAAACAGATTTATTGGAGGAAAATGCCGACGATGAAGGTTAAAAATTAAGTGGCCACCTTTTCACCTGTAAAAGTTTTACTTGCTTGATCCATGCACCTTTTTTATAATCAACCGTTTACACTCACAAACAGTTCTGAGCATATAATTTTGCCAGGTAGTTATTGCTAAATAAGCAAACAGGAGATTTTCAGAAATGAAATTAGGGTTAAACGGTTTAGGCCGTATCGGCAAGCTGTCACTATGGCACCATGTTGGCCGGAAGCACTTTTCCAGTATTGTCGTCAATCTCGGACGAGAAGTGGGAACCGGACTTCAGGATATCGCCGCATCTATTGAACGAGACAGCTCATATGGCCGCTTAAGCACATATCTGCATGGCTGCAAGCCCATCCGGGTCATCGAGGAACTCAACGAGAGCGAAGGCACCATGGTAATCAACGGAGTGCCGGTCAAAATTCTGCGCCAATCACGCAACCCGAAAGATATCAAATGGAAAGAAAACAATGTCCGTCTGGTCGTCGATACCACTGGGGTATTCAATGACCCGACCGCCGATCCAGACAGTGATCGGGGAGCGATGCGCGGCCACCTGCAGGCCGGAGCCGAAAAGGCCATCCTTTCCGCCCCATTCAAAATCAAGGCCAAGGGTTTATCCATGCCCGATGATGCGGTAACCACGGTCATGGGGATCAACGACGAAGATTATATCCCTTCCAAACACAGCTTGATCTCGGCGGCATCATGCACCACCACCTGTCTATCTTATATGATTAAACCGCTGATGGACCAGATCGGGGCAGAAAACTTCTTAAGCGCCTCCATGGTCACGGTACACGCCGCAACCGGCAGCCAGCAGGTTCTGGACCGTCTGCCAGGCGCCGGCGCGACCGATCTGCGCAAAGACCGGAGTATCCTGAACAATATCATCCTGACCACCACCGGCGCCGCCAAGGCCCTACAGCTCGTTATTCCCGAGATGAAAAGCATCGGTTTCATTGCCGAATCAGTCCGGATCCCGACCAATACCGGTTCCCTGATCGTCCTGGTCTTGAATCTGCAGGACGATATTAAAAACCCGATCAAAAGAGACCGAATCAACTCGATCTATAAAGAATATGCCGCCAGCTCCCCTTATCTTGATTACTCCGAAGAACAGAACGTTTCCTCGGATATTATCGGTATGCCTTTTGCGGCCACGGTGATCGAGGGAACCGAGACCCACACCAGAACGGCAAACATCAGGCTGAACCTGAGCAAGCTCGACAACTTCGTCTGCGCCCCCAAGGATGGGGAAGCATCGATCCTGGAAGTACCGGTCACCCAGGCCGTCATCTACGGCTGGTACGATAACGAACTGGGCAGCTACACCAACATGCTTGCCGACCGCACGGTTTCCATTGCCGAACAAATGGTATGAGCAAAACCGCGTGGGTCATTCGCGCCATGCGCCATGATGACCTGCCTGTAATTCTGAAAATCGAACGACAATCCCCCTCCCCTTGGTCTTTAGGCCAGCTGGAGGGGGAACTTTATACGGACCATGGCTGGAGTTTTACCGCCTGCGACCCGACCGGCGATGTCCCGATCGGCTTCATCCTGGGCCGCACCGTTACTGATGAAGCAGAGATACTCAAACTCGGAATTCTCCGGGAACACCGCCGACAGGGCATTGCCCAGCTCCTCATTGACCACATAACAGATATTCTTCGCCGGCAAAAAGTCGGGCAGTGTTTTCTGGAATTACGCCGTTCAAACGAGGCAGCGTACCGGCTATACGAAAAAAACTATTTTACCGTGACAGCCGTCCGCAAGAATTATTATACTGATCCCAAAGAAGATGCGATTTGTATGAACAAAACCTTAGAGGACCTAAAGCCTTGAAAAACATTAAAGACCTGGACATCAAAGGCAAGAAGATTTTAATCAGAGTCGATTTCAACGTGCCGCTTGATGAGCACGGCAACATCACCGACGACATCCGGATCCGCGGCGTCCTGCCAACCCTGAATCACGCCCTCGATGAAGATGCCAAGATCATCATCTGCTCCCACATGGGCCGCCCCAAAGGGGAACGCAACCCGAAATTCAGTATGGCGCCGGCCGCCAAACGATTATCCCGCCTGATCTCAAAAAAAGTGCCGCTCGCCCCTGACTGCATCGGCGATGAGGTAAAGGCGATGATCGACCAGATGGCGCCCGGCGATGTAATCATGCTGGAAAATTTACGATTCCACCCTGAAGAACAGGCCAATGATCCGGAATTCTCCAAAAAACTTGCCTCCCTGGCAGATATCTACATCAACGACGCCTTTGCCGTGGCCCACCGAGCACATGCCTCGGTAGTCGGAGTGACCAATTTCATAAAACAATGCGCGGCCGGATTTCTACTGCAAAAGGAAATGGATTATTTTCACCGATCGGTCAGCGATCCGATGCGGCCATTACTGGCCATTATCGGCGGCGCCAAGGTCTCCAGTAAGCTGGGTGCCCTCCGTAACCTTCTTGACCGGGTTGACAAGATGATTATCGGCGGGGCCATGGCCAACACCTTTTTAAAAAGCATGGGTTACGAAGTCGGTACTTCAAGGGTTGAAGACGACCTGCTGGACACCGCCCGGGAGTTGATTGAAAAGGCAGTAAACCAAAAAGTAAAACTTTACCTGCCCGTCGACTGCATAGTGGCGGATAAATTTGACGCCAGAGCTGAGAACAAAAGAGTCACCGTGCAGGAAGTACCGGAAAACTGGATGATCCTTGATATCGGGCCGGCCACCACCATGCTTTTCTCCGAGGCCCTGGAATCGGCTCGAACCATCATCTGGAACGGACCAATGGGCGCTTTTGAGATGGACGCATATTCCCGGGGCACCATGGCCATGGTGCAAAATGTCGCCCGGTCACATGCCCTGACCATTGTCGGCGGCGGAGACACCGATGTCGCGGTCCACCGGGCAGGAGAGTCAAACAACATTTCCTATATCTCAACCGGCGGCGGCGCCTTTTTAATGCTGATGGAAGGGAAAAAATTACCCGGAGTAACCGCGCTGGAAGGAAAATAATCTATCGCCAGGAGAATATTATGTCACGCAAACCTCTGATTGCCGGCAACTGGAAGATGAACACCTCCATCGCCGAAGCCGAACATCTGGCCCAGGCCATTGTCCGGGCCAGCGCCGATCTCCAAAACCGGGAGGTCATGATTGCCCCGCCTTATATTTCTCTAGCGGCGGTGGCCGACATCCTTGCTGATTCAGAGGTCATCCTGGCCGCCCAGAATATCTGCTGGGCAGAAAAAGGGGCTTTTACCGGCGAGATTTCCCCCCCGATGCTGAAAGACATCGGCTGTCGCATGGCAATTGTCGGCCATTCCGAACGACGTCATCTTTTTGGCGAAAACGATGCCATGATTAATAAACGAATCAGCGGCGCCATGGAACACGGCATCATCCCAGTCTTCTGCATCGGCGAGACCCTGGCTGAACGTGAAGCCGATAACACCATGAAAATTTTAGAAGATCAGGTCAGACACGGGCTTAAAGATATCAGCATCACCGATGCCGGGTCGATAGTAATCGCCTATGAGCCGGTCTGGGCCATTGGCACCGGCAAAACCGCCACCACAAAGCAGGTCCAGGAGGTCCACCATTTCCTCCGCAATCTTATGGAACGGCTTTACGAGAAAAATATTGCTAGCGAAATTAGAATATTGTATGGTGGCAGCGTCAATGCAACTAACGTTGATGAATTGATGGCCCAGCCGGACGTGGACGGCGCCCTAGTGGGGGGAGCGGCGCTCGATGCCGGGTCTTTTGAACGAATTATAAATTTTCAATAGCGGTAAACATGGATACTATTCTAACAGTCGTACATTTGACCGTCTGCTTCTTCCTTATTGTTCTAGTGCTCCTGCAGCACGGCAAGGGAGCAGACATCGGCGCCACATTCGGCGGTTCAAGCAATACGGTTTTCGGCTCAGAAGGGCCGGTCCCGATGTTGAACAAAATAACGACAGCGGCCGCCATTATCTTTATGCTGACCTCGATCAGCCTGGCATACCTTTCCGCCCATGTCGGTTCCGGGTCGGTCATGAGAAAATTTCAAGCTCCAGTACCTGCGCCAACCATGCCGCTTGAAAATACAACCGAGCAGGGACCGATATCCGTACCAATGCCGGATGCCGGGGCTGACAACAGCGAGCAGGCCCCCGCACAATTTCCCGGACAAGAAAAAACGGACAACTAGCACAAACAAGCTTACACGCCGAAGTGGTGGAACTGGTAGACACGCTATCTTGAGGGGGTAGTGACCCACGGTCGTGCGAGTTCGATTCTCGCCTTCGGCACCATTATAAAGTCCAGGGAAGACTTAAAAAGACCACGAAACCCGCAACCAGAAATGGTTTGCGGGTTTTTTGTTGTCTAATAGCATTCAATACAGCTCATTTTCTTCCACAAAAAACAGATCGGTAATTTGTTCGGCCAGGAAGGCCTTGTTTTTCCCGGCACCAAGGACCAGTCAACACAACTTTCGGAAAATACCCTGCTCTATTGCCCTCTATCGCCTTGGATACCATTCACGGGCAACCGTGCACGGCTTCCGGGCCACCTTCAGCACCATTGCCAACGAAAGCGGCTTTAACGGTGATGTAATCGAAAAGGCACTAGCCCATGAAGAGAGAAACAAAGTAAGGGCGGCATACCACCGCAGCGAATATCTGGAACAGCGCCGCGAGTTAAGGCAATGGTGGGCCGACTATCTGGAAGCATTGAAAGCTGGGGCCAAGATCATCCCGATCAAATCAGCAGGTTGATAGTTTTTATCTTCACGAGGTATATTGACTGTATCGCCTAGAGATAATGCAATAACGCAAGCCTGACCGCCTCACGCCTCATAAATCAATATCTTAAAGATCGGTGGCTTTCGCGAACGAACCACTACTACGGCCTTTTATTGAAGGACTGGTTAAGTTTGGCAGGGTGGGTTCCACCCGCCAATATTTGTCAATGGCGGGTAGAATCCGGCCTACACCTAGAATGTTTTAATGTATAAGAGTGGGCTCTAAGGCTGAAAAGGGGCCGATTTCACACGGAGTTCCGGGAAGACACAAGCTAATACGTATGGTGTCCCTGGAACTCTCCCCGGAACTCTCGCTTCTTCCGCAATGCACTATGGAAGCTTGATCAGGGAATCACCCTGAGAAGTGAACGAATGTTTTTCCACACCAGTGCCTTGGGCTGGGTCATTGCCAGAGCCTTCAGGCAGCGTTCGAGCCAGTCATGCTTCTGCTGGAGTCGATCAATCGCCTTCCTGAGATCCCTGAGGATGGCCTGGCCATATGCGGTTTCGGCCTTGGCCACTGCCTGACGAAGCAATTTCAATGAAGGCCTCATCATGGCAAGGTCTATTACATCACGATTGAACACGCCATCGTCAGCCCAGCGGTCCGAATTTGCCAAGAGCTTGCCGGCGGCCATATCCAATGGGGTTAAAGTCGCAATTCCGCAGATCTCGTCCCCGGCTTCAGGCGGAGACAGTTCTATCCGTCCCTCAAGCACAATTTCAAACTTGATCGGTTGACCAGCCACGGCGAGAACCGTCCTGATCCCGTATTGGTCAGCCCTGATCTCCGGCTTTTGGAGCAACGGTTCAACGCCTTTACGGACAATGGCGGCTATCCCTTCGGTACCGGTGAGTAGCTGGCGCAGGTTGCGATAGCTGGTGATATTTGACACCAGAAAATCGATATCAACCGATTCCCGATATTCGCCGAAGCGCAGCGCCATCACAGTGCCTCCGCCGAACAAACAGTTGTTTTCCCGGAGCAACGGGCCGTTAAGAGCGCGCAGGGCATAAGCAATTTGTTGATGATGCTGACGTTTATACATCTCCATCGATTTCACCCAGGCCCGCTTGCAGTGCATCGATCAACTGCTGCTCATGCGGCTCCAGCTCATTCACATCCAAATGGCGCCAGTTACGTCTGTAGATGTCCAGTGCTTCTGCAGGTGTCAACTCATCAACCCCTTGCACTTGCCAGGCGAGTTTCTTCAGTTGCGGGTAATCGGCCAAACAAATGCGGGCCGGGAACCCTTTATCGGTATCAGGAGGCATACCAGGACCTGCATCTTCAATGATGCCAAAATCAAGGCCCAGAGCTGTTATCGCATTCAGATATGCCCCCATCGTTACAGATGCTTCGCCGTGCTCGATTCTATACAGAGTCACGCGTGACATCCCCGCTGCCTCGGCCAGGGTGGTCGCATTGATCTGCAATGCCTTGCGCTGCGCGCGAATCTGGTTACCCAGCGCGACAAGCTTGTCGGCAGACTTTGTTGAAATATTTGGTGCTTTTGCTGGCATAATGTTTCTTATTATATACAAACGTAAATATTTGTCAATAATGAGAAACACAACAAGAAACGGAGAAGAGCTTAACTTGAGGTTCTGCCCGATTTTAAAAGGGCTATTTCCCTACCAAAAACAGGGCTCTAAGACATGAAAACGGCAGTTTTTCCAATTAAAACAACGCTTGTTCAACGAGTTGACTTGGTCCGACCCCGGCAGCGCAGCCGCAGCTCCGGCAGCCATCAAACCACATAATCCAACGCAACGTCACTTTCATAAAGCGCTTTAGCGCTAGTTGCAGAAAATACAGCATCCCTGACTTTCTTTTCCTTTAAATCCAGTAGCCTGTAAGTGCCATTCACCTCAGTCACCGCATCAACCCGGCGGTAGATCTCGCCATTGGCTTCTGCATATCGAGCAAGCCCCTTTAACTTGGGCAAGGCGTCCGCCAGATAATGACCATGAGGGTCGACGATATCAGCAACAATATTCCCATCGTCCAACCTTGCGAATAAAACAAAATCCGGTCGGACGATCTTTGTATCGGCATCGTCTTCATAGGTGATGCCAAGTGAGTCCTGACTGGCTCTGGCTGGATTGCGATACCATGCGACATTGTCACCTCTATCCAACTCAGCCTGCAAGATTTTCTCTTCCCATGCATTGAAGTGTTCCGGGAACAAGCCTTTATCATCACAGAGCAAGTGCTTTTCAAAGAGCGGCAAAGCTACTTCTATTCCATCATGTTCGCGGATGGTCGTTGGCTGTAGCCACGTCTTGGGACGTGCCAGATCGACATCGAGAGGTTCAGCACTCATTTCCCTGATTTCTCGATAGATATCCTGCCGTTCATCGCTCAGGCCCTTGATCGCCACCCGATGTTCATTCAGCCACAGGTTTGAAAGCTTCTCCGCTTCGCTTTCCAAATAATCCTTGATGTCAATAACCAACCCAATTGCCGCAACATCGGTATGGGCATCGATTAGCGCCTCTTCCGGATCATCATCATCTGGAGCTTTACTGGCCAGATATTCACTGTATGTTCTGGCCAGATCAGGGGTAATAACCCGGCCCGCACGCTTATAGGCATCCTCGATAACTGCGTAGTCCGCTGTTTCAATAAAGTCGTTAAATGACATTGCCCCGGTATCGACGTCGGCTTTTACGGTTTTTCCTTCGACGGTAAGAACAGAATCCCGTGCCTTTTTGATTTCTTCGGCATAGCGGATTTGTGCTCCATCCAGGACCTTGTGCATTTCGCGATGGGCAATTTTACCGGCATCAGGCAACAAGACATCAGCAGCAAGCTCATGCGCCAATGCGGTCAACCGCTTAACCGGACGGGCCTGTCTTTTTGGCAGGGTCTGGGAGGGCAGCGAAAGCAACTTGTCCCAAACCTCTTCAGGGATCGCCTGGTTTGGTTTCATTTCGTTCGTATTGATCAGGACGCGGCGGCCCGGTAGTTCTTCGCCAGTGTCACCGCCGGTCATCAGTGCCGTAACGACCGCCTCCACCGATTTCTTGTTGAAGTGCGGCAATATACAGTCAACAGCATTTAGCCGCTCGTTACCGGGGATGCGGCGGGCTAGAGGAGTACGCACCATCCGTCCGAGAAGCTGGGTTATGTGTGTTCTGTCCGTCGCGGCCCGAAAAGAAACCATCACCTCGGCCCGAGGGCAGTCCCAGCCGGTGCTGATCGCATCCTTAGCGACAAGTATGCGAACCCATTTCGACTCCTGAACCCGTTCCGGTGCAATGTAAGGGGCAGGGTATCCTCCGAAGTTTTCGGTTTTATGTTCACCGAAGACATTGGCAACTCTATTATGCGGCAGATCGAGCCACGCATCGAAGATCGTTTTCAGCCACCTGCCGATCTCATTGTGGTCCGGCGAGTTCGGCACCTGTAAAACCATGAGCGGCAATACGGTGTCGGCGTCATCTTGTTGACCGGCATATTCTTCCCAGGCCTCGGAAATCTCACGCAGTTTGCCCGTTCCCCTGCGCAAGAGGACCGTTGAGAAATCTCCGGTTTCGTCCGGAACATCGAGATTGATTGTATCTTTCAGAAGACCGGACTCCTGTACTTTCACCGGATCAACTATCACGGCTGGCAGGATTGCATGCCCTCTCATTTCCTTAATTGCATCGTTAAACCGTTGAACAGTGGCAGAAATGCCCCACACCACAGGGATGCCGGATACCGAACCGTTACCGTTTATCAGATTCGCCACGATTGTTTTAGTGCCGGTCACTCTTTCACGCATGCCGCGATGCGCTTCGTCAAGTACCAGGTAGAGCGTCAAATCAGGGTCTTCGATAGTATTCTGAATCGTATCCCAGATCGTATGCGAGCGCATATCCGGCATAAGCCGCATTTGACGGTCATCCGTCTCAACGCCGGGATCGTCTGGATCATGGCCCCGCACTAAAAGACTTTTCTTGGAAAGCTTCTGGGTGTTCAGGAAATAGATCTTTCCCGCGTCGAATTTTTCCCGCGAGAAAGTGCTTTCAACGGTCACAAGATTAGAGACATTCAGTTTGTCGGATGCTTCATTCAGTCTCCAGCGGGACTGCTCGTTCAACGACGGATCATCGCTGAACCAGATTACAACCGCACCGGGATCCGGTTCGAAGTCATAATCGTCATCGCCAAAAAACAACGCCTCGAATACGGCGGCAGCCATGACCGTTTTACCCGCGCCCGTTGTCGCGGTAAGCGAAAAGGCATGCTTGTCGTCATCTTCATGCCAGCGCTTCCGGGCTTTCTTGAGATTGGTGAGAACGTCTTTGACGGCCTCGTCCTGATAGTCCTTGAGGGTAAATTTCATTTCTTATCGCCCCATCGAAAAGCGGAAATTTGTCAGATATGATTCATATAACCGCACCGGCTCGACCCCGTCAGGAAGGCGGCGGGTGATGGATTGAAAACGGCGGTCATCGTCAGTCACAATATAGGCAATGCGGATGGCGCCTTTGGTGTCTACTTCTTCGGTGAACGGGGCGGCCTGATCCAAATCTATAAGCAGGCCATAGGTATCTGCCACGTCCCAACCTTTTACAGGAATATTATCTATCCGCCGTCCTTCACTGCCTGCCCGCATCCACAAAAGTGGCGCGATCCGGTTGAAGGCACGATTGTGGCTGATAGCAACCGGGGTTTCGTAGGTGAGAGAGAAGAACTCTGCGTTTTCCTCGAAGCCATCTGCCATCGGAAATTCATCAGTGAACTTATAGTCGCCTTTTATAGTTTTACCGTCCGGCGTTTTGCCGGTAATCGCAGCTTCGATTCGGGGCTTAGTAATATAGTCACAAATACCCCACTTCTCCCATTCGGTATCGCCGGGGCGCAATCCCTGCTCTCGCAACGCCCTCTGCTCACTTTCACTAACCTCGTTGTTAGTGACCATGATGCAATAGCGAGTTCCACTATCTTGCTTGTTTAGACGCATAACAGCATGCGCTGTTGTGCCTGAGCCAGCAAAAAAATCTACAACGACTGCCTGAGGCTTATCTTTAATAATAAAACGTAATGTATCTTCAACCGCATATAGTGACTTTGGAAAGTCAAACCGCTTGCCACCTAGCAAATAATTTATCAGGTGTGAACCATGGTCTCTTGCAAAGTGGCTAGTTTGGCTCCAGACAGTCCTAGGAACCACACTTTTTGCCCCTCCTTCAGCAAGTTCTAAGATAAGTGCGCCCTCGGGCGACTTGCCTGTGATGACAAAAGTTCCATTTTCAATATTTGTAAGTGTGCCCGGCTGGAGATAGGTCACAGGTCGAAGACCATTTGTTGGATCTCGTCTCCCAAGCCGTGCTGTGCCGTTAGCAAAATAATTTCTCATCAGTTCGGCAGAAAAGCGCCAACGATTTTCTTGGCCTTCTGAACCTAGTGGCCAAATTGGTAACTCATTTGGCTCCATTTTTACTGATTCACGGTTTACGTTATGGGGGACAGGATCGCCAACCCGAATGAACTTACCGGAAGTGCGGTCAATTACTACTGGGTAGAAAAGGCTTTTAGATTCAGCTCGAGAGGCTCCGGAACCTCGTCGTACCGCAGTAAACCAAACCGTAGGCATCTTTGATTTATCTAGCTCAGAGCCATCTGCAAGCATTGTATTCGTCCATGGCGTAACTACTGACTTCCCGAAAAACACATAAAATATATACTCGTCTACTCGCGAAAACCGCCCAGACCTAGGTGAACCTGCACGATTGATTACGTTTGATATCATCTGAACTTGCGCTTCAGGAAAAACCTGCTCCAATAACAATCCCAGTCGCAAATATTCTTTTTCGTCGATGGTGACAATCAACACTGAATCTGTCGGATTAAGTAACTCCTTCGCAACGAGCAATCGTCGCTCCATCATTGCCAGCCACTTGCTGTGGCGGTACAGATCTTCGCCCTCGACATAATCATTGTTATACTTCCAGTCTCGGGCACCGGTATTGTACGGAGGATCGATATAAATCGCATCAATCTTGCCCCGATGCGTGAACGTCAATGCTTCCAACGCGTGGAAATTTTCCCCATTAATCACGGTATGGTAGGGCTTATCGCCGCCCCGTTCAACTTTTCCGGTGCTGACAAGGCCGGGGTAAATATAGTCGCGAAACTCAGCGACCACGACAAGGTCTTCAGCCGCTACCTGTTGCGCTTCCTGCTCGGTTCCGCCAATCAACTCGATCCGGGCTGTGCGTTTTCCGTCCACGCGCTCAATGCCGCGAACCTTCCAAAGCCGCTGATCACCTTTTCCGGTTGAGCCGCGCGGAGGCAGAACACGCACAGTATCTCCCTTGCGAACAGGCCGCCCCGGCAGCTCAACACTTTCTGGCCGGTGCCGCTCGAAGTTCAGCCCGAAGGAGCGCCGTGACGCGAGCGACTTGAACTCCCGTTCCAGCTCCTTGCCAAGCTCCGGATCATTGGCTTTTACCTGTGAAATCAAATCAGTGAGTCGTGACAATTTACATCCTATTTTTAGCTATATGGATTTGGCGTTTTTGCCACACTCTATTTTTCACATCAATAACCAAAATCTTTAAGATCTGTCTGTAAGCGGTCAGATGATCTAAGAAAATTTTGCATATATACTAAGAAAACTTTTTATCTTCCCATCCATGACCATTATTCGCTGGTTGGACTACTGAATAAAGATGAAGGTAAGAAGGCCTGCAGCAAATAAAGTTAAAATATTACCAAACAAAAACCTGTTATAAGCTGTTCTCTTATTATTCCCACCCCATGAACCAAGAGCTTTAATCCCAACCCATGCAATAATTCCATCCCATACTCCAATGGCCATTAAGAAAGGAAAGATCAACAACTCAATAATTCCCATGATAAAAGGAAGCCAATGATCATGAAGTCTGACATCTCTAGAATTACTGCAGAAAAGATCCTTAAATAGTTTTCCAAACCCGGTATCTTTTAATTTTTCATTCTTGTTACAGCATAGGTCATCAGATTCACCAATATTGCACGCACAAGCTTTAAAAATGCACAAAATTATTCTAATTACTAGTGCAAAAAAACAGGCCATAATCACGTAGCCACAAACTGGATCAATTATCTCTATTTTGAATATATTTTTTAATAAAATTCGATCAGCCAAAAATATTACCTCCTGAATTTGTTTCTTAGGGCGAAGGCGAAGAGGGTTGCTTGGAAAAGGATCTGCCGTTGGCTTTTGTTTGTTTTCCGCCCTAATTTTTTTCTTTCCTGTTTCCAAAAGCCCTCGAAGTCTAAACCTCTCTATCCAACCAACCAAACCAGGGACACGAATCCATTAACCTGTTCACCTTAGCGAGCTTGCGATTCATCGAGACTTTTACCCGAAAGGTGAAGAGCCGGGGAGTCCGCAGCTCCGTTCTTTGCGGCACAAGCAGCAGCCGACCTTTGATTAATGATTAATACTCGCAATGCCGAGTCAGGCAAATGACTTTTTTGCACTGCGGTTGGAAAAGTCACCATCATGGGTTTATCCAATTAAGAATTATGAATGCAGAATTATGAATTATTTTTCTCCGTGTTTTTGATGATCGCAGAACCTGTTTCCCCAAAACCTCCGCAACCGGGGAACCGGGGGGACGTTGTTTAATTGTTTATTCAAGTTTTTTTACCGCAATATTATTAGGGCCAGGTCCCAGGTTTTTAAAAAGCAATTTTCTCTGAAACCCAGAAAAACGACTTAAAAAGTGACATTTCAAAACCTGGCCCGAAGGAGCAAAAAAAAGTTCATGATGATTCCTGTATGGCAACGTCACTTTTTTAGGTCGCGCAAGTATCCAACCAGCTGATGCATGTTGGTAGAAGGATTGTCACTCCCGACCTCTTTTCCATATTTCTCCAGTCGAGCAGCGTGGGTCAGGGCATCCGGCAGTTTTCCCAGGAGTGCCGGGAAAATATCCTTTGCTCCCTTTTCGTAATTGGGAATACGACCCTTCTTCTTTAGTTCCTTGATAACCGCAGCGCAGATTGAGCCCGATGCGCCGGTGGAACCGAATGACTTGGTGGTATAGATAAAATGCAGGAGGATCCAGATCTCAAAGCAGGGGACCGAAGTGATGGCTTCAATAGTATCTCCCTTGCCTAATTTCGCATTCCTGATCCGATCCAGGCTCTCCATATATGTGGGGTGTCGATCCTTATCGAAAACACAGAAAACCCGGTTGAATTTCTTTTCTTTCCAGTATTCGGCCAAGGCATAATCCACAACACTGCATGGCGCTGAACCGCACTCATCCCCGGCAATTCTGATATTGGCCGTACTCAACTTAAAGGCATCGCGAAGTTCCTTGAAATAGTTTGGTTCCGTCTGGTCTCCTTCGCAGACGATCAACACCACATCATAGGGCTCGCGCTTCTGCGCCTCCCGACGCAGGGCATTGGCTCTCTTGGCCTTTCTCCGATGAAAGAGTTGGTCCGCCATCAGTGGTTGGCCTCGCTGATATAAGGCAAGGCCCCGTAACGGCCGCTCAGATATCCCTTCTGCAGGGCTTCTCCAGCTCTGGGCTTGAAGTCGGTGAGGGGGTAGAGCTGGCTGGCGTTGGACTTATCTTTCTCGACAAACCAGACCTGATCACGACGAATTAACTCCTGATCCAGAAGAGAGGTGTCATGGGTAGTGAAGATCAACTGCCCGTTTGCCGGGTTGGTTTTACCGCAATGAAACATGGAAAGCAAATATCGCATGATCTTTGGATGGAGACTGTTATCCAGTTCATCGGCAATGATGATTCGGCCCTGGGAGAGCATGTTGAGCCAGGGACCGGCATAGGCGAAGAGCTTGCGGGTGCCGTCGGATTCTTCTTCAAGCGCAAGGGTTACGGTGGAATGTCCGCCATCGACAGGATGCAGGAAGCCAACCCGCGTCATCTTTTTGCCATCCATGCTGCGACGGATATTCTCCTTCACCTCTTCGGGCATATCTGACGGCAGATCTTCGGGAGAGAAGTCTTTGGTTTCCATCTGGATATCGGAGATGCTGATATCCGCTTCATTCATAAAAGCGAGGATGTGCTTTTTCTTTTCTTCATCCTGACAGGCATTAATGCTGTACGAAGGAGCAAGCAAGGTGCCGTGACCGATGACGAAAAGCCTCTGGAACCAGGTAAAAACCGGTTTAAGCTGCTCGCTGTTCCATTGAATAGCGGTAGAAAGAAACAGGGCGTTGCTTCTGGTCATCTCCTGCCACTGCTTTTTACGGCCGCTGAAACGGCTGCCGAAATACCATTGGTAGTTGTTGCTCTTTGTCTGAAATGTCCTTTCGAACCAGCGCTGAGCTCGACCTTCCGGGTAGGCGATCAGCCATTCGTTGGTCACCCTTTCATTGGTGACCGCAAAACCGTACTGATAGCGGACGCCTTCCTGGATAAACTGCACTTCGAATTCACTGGGCTGGGTTGGGCCAAGTTGATTGAACAGGAAGGGGGTGACCGCGATTCCTTCTCCTTCCTGGAGTTCCTTGGCCGAGGAGATGACAAACTTTTTCATAAACGCAATAGCGCGGATAAAGTTGCTTTTACCTCCAGCATTGGGGCCGTAGACAACTGCCGAACGGAGTAACCGGGGTAGACCAGTAACCGGACTGGCAAAGGTATTGTTCTCCAGCAGGTCTTTCTGGGGGGTCGCGGTCAAGGATAGTTTCCGGGGCTCCCAAAAGGAACGGAAATTAGCGACACTGAACTCGATAAGCATGGCAGTGGTCCTTGATAATGAAGGGGAAAAGAGTTGCCCGATCACTCTCGGACATAATTACAATATCACTCATACCATCCAGGCACAACTTTTCAAGCAGAAAATGCAGAAAAAATGAAAAAATTGGCTTTAAATTACCATTAGCCGGCAGGCGAGTGCGTGTAACCTTGCGGTAGCGGTTATAAAATCGCTCGGCGCCATTGGCATATGGCTCAGGGAAACCACCCACCAGCAAAAGCCGATCCAGTAATATTGCGGGACATCCTAAAAAACTAACTAACTCAATCTGTTATTCCTGGGTCAGAGTCAAAAGGGATCAAGTCCACTCTTGGTTCTTGCCAGGCTCCCTTTTATCTCCAACCGTTGACTTATATCCCTACCGATTATTTCAAGATCAATTTCCGGAACATTGTATTCTCTGAAAACCTCGGGCCACTCCTTGACAGCCACATAAACATCCTCAATCACCGCCACCGCCTGTTGCCGTCTTTTTATCCCAAAATGCTTTGCCTCGGCAGTAAGAATTTCATGATCCGGTTCGAGTTCTGGGGACATCATACTCGGTTCGAGTTCTGGGAGTTCTGGGGACATCATACTCAATTATTTCTAACCTCGGACAAGTGAAGATATTGCCAAACAATTGATTCAACAATCCATTTTCACGTACGCAGCAATCCCCACCTTTGTCAAACTTATCCTTAAAATGTTCAATAATATACCGTAAATTCCTACGGAATTACAATGTTATGATTTCCCTTTAAAAAGGAGTGAACTCATGGCCAGACATTACTCAGCAAAAAGCTTTTTCCGAAATGTTCCCAATACCTTGCTTGCCCGGCACTTCCAAGACCGGAAACTCAATGCCGATATTATTTTCATCATGCCGAGGGCCGGGGGAAAAACTGCATAGTGGAACCATTCCGCCGGGGTGAACTGGATTATTTCTTTGCCTATCCTAAAGACTACTCACAGCAAAGTATTGAATGGGTGGACGGTGAATTTGATCGCCGCCTGTGGTATAAATTGTTTTTATCGCGTAAATATAGACGCCTCGGTTGCAGATGATGATTACATGTTATAATTTCAAGTGTTCCTGGGGTTGCAGTCTCAATAAATTATTGAAATTAACCTGTTCAAAATAAGATGCACGATAATATAGCACAAATTCAACACCTAGTCGGACCGGTAACCCAAGATCAAATCCGTTATGTGGATTGCTTCGTCACCAAACATCTTGGTCTTTTCCTGCCGGTTGGCGGAGCATGCCAATACGCCCTTTCACACGAACATACCCATCCGGCCTATATGTTTGTCCTGGCCTTTGATGACCACACCAAAATATACCTAAAGGGCAAAATCATTTCTACCCGGCCCAGACATATTTTCACGCTATCTCCGGATATTGCGCACACCGAACTAGCGGGAGACCTGCCCCCCAGGTACCTGGCCCTGATGATCGACAAAACTTTCTGGCTTGAGCAACTGCGCCTATATCCGGAAGCTCAGCCCCTCATCTTAAATGGTAATTTTGTTGAGTCCCCTTCTGATTTCTTGCCGACTTGCAAGAAATTCATGATCGAATGCCAGAATATTAGTTCCGGGTCTGAGGCGATACTAAATGCCTTAAGTCTTGAACTCTGTCATTATCTGATCCGGGCCATTTGGCAAATAAAGTCTCCAAAAGAGACGATTAGTTCACGATTCGAGATTGACCGAGTTATTGAGTTCATCCAGACAAATATGGCCAATAAAATATCAATTATTGATATGGCAAAGGTCGCCTGCATGTCGCCATCAAATTTTTCCCGCGTATTTAAAAAAGAGGTTGGAACTAGTCCCTATGATTATTTACTGGACAACCGTTTGATTCAAGCAAAGAAAATACTGCAAGCCGGAGACAAGGAAATTTCAGAGGTTGCCCTTGATTGCGGTTTTTCAAGCACCTCTCATTTTTCGGCCAAATTCTCCCGAAAATACAACCTTTCACCGGCAAAATTCAGAATGTCATTCCGTTAAACTCTCCCAGCCCCGAAGCCAACTGATTGCATTTGATCCAATTGCATAAAATTATGGCAGGATTGTGACAGGAATTTCCGGTTGGAAAGGATATATTATATTTTTACCAGAACAGATAATTTCACCAGCCAATACATCCTGGATTACAAAAAATAGTCCGTAACTTGAAGCGAGAAGATCTATGAGCACATCAAAAAAAGCAGCTTATATGGCTTATGCCGCCACACCATTTATGGTGATAATCCTATATTTAATTGCATCGGCTATTTTTCTCCTGGTTTTCAAAGATATGGCTACGGTTATTTTCTTTATCATCTTAGCCACAATCTTTGTCACATTTATGAGCCTTTATGCGGTTGTGCCGCATAAAGCAAAACAAGCTATGCGCATCACGAACATATTTCTAATCAGTTTATTATTGTTTGTACTGGCCGCTGTATTAGGGCGACAAAATTTTCAAATTGAGGGGTTCTTTTTCTATTTACTAACCGGCACCTTTGGCGGTGTAATAGTCCATTTTGCGGTGGGTAAAATCATTGGACCACTACTTACGGGCCGGACATGGTGTAGTTGGGGGTGCTGGACCCTTATGATCATGGACCTGCTCCCATTCAAAAAAAGTAGAGGGTGGAAATCCGGCAATATTGGCAAATTAAAATACATTCATTTGATTCTGTCCCTGGCCTTAGTTGCGGTCATGATTTTTGTCTTTAAATACTTTTTGCATGACCCATATCAATCACCGGACCAGCCCGGTCTGCTGAGGGCTTTGTACTGGTTTTTAATTGGCAATGCTTTTTATTATATATTCAGCGTCATTATGGCCGTTTCATTTAAAGATAACCGGGCCTTTTGCAAATATCTCTGCCCGGTATCAGTGATATTAAAATTCTCAAACCTGTTCTCTCTTCTCAGGATCAAAGGGGACAAGGGGAAATGTCTCAATTGCAACACCTGTGTGGAAAATTGTCCATTTAATATCGATATCCCCAAATATATTGAACAGGGTACCCGCATCAAATCATCCGAATGCGTGATGTGTATGAGGTGTATTTCGGCATGTCCAGAAGGCGCTCTTTGCGCTTCTCTTGGTCTTGATCTAGTAACCAAAGATTATTTGAAAAAATATTGAGCACCATTGTTTCAAGTTACTTGGCCATAACCTCTATTCGATGGATATCAGATATTTGCCTGATAACAACTCGACTTGATACGCTTGAGCGTCTACACCAAATATTTCACAGGAGAACAAAAAAAAGGGAGTCCCGCAGGACCCCCTTTTTTTATTTATTCAAACAGAAAGGATTACAATTTAAACAGCAAATCGCTATAGGTCGGGACCGGCCACAGATCAGCCGGCAACATGGCCTCAAGGGCGTCGATATCCTGACGAAGTTCAAAAAGAGCGGTAAAGACCTTGTCTCGGTAAGCGGCAGCCTGTTTGTCGACCTTGCCGATCGCCTGGGCCTTGACCGTCTCATCCTCAAGCTTCTTGACCTTCTTGGCGGCAGAGCCAAGCAACTTTGAAACATCATCCAGCAGGGCCTTCTGGACCGAAGCACCCTTGCCAACCACCGCAATGGAGTTACCAAGTTCGGTGGTGAAGCGAATTACCGCCGGAATGTACTGCCGTTTAACCATCTGAATGCCGGTCAAGGCCTCGATGTTGATATGCTTGGCATACTGCTCCACATAGATATCGTATCGGGAATGCAGTTCCTCCTTGGTAAGCACCTTGTACTTCCCGAAAAGTTTGATCGCCTTGGGAGTTACGAATGATTTCAGGGCGTCAACGGTGTTCTTGGTATTAGGCAGACCCCGTTTGGCAGCCTCCTTTTCCCACTCTGCGGAATAATTATTACCGTTGAAGATAATCCGGCCGTGGTTGGTGATATATTCCTTAATGATGGCCTGGATCTCGGTGTTGACATTCTTGGCCTTCTCCAGCCGGGTGGCAACTTCATCCAGAACCTCGGCGGCGATGGTATTCAAGGCGACGTTGGGACCGGAGATCGACTGGGAGGAACCGAGCATCCGGAATTCAAACTTGTTGCCGGTAAAGGCAAAAGGTGAGGTCCGGTTCCGATCGGTATTGTCCTTGGGCAGATCGGGCAGGGTATCAACACCGATCTTGAGGAACTGGCAAGCGCCACCCTTACGACAATACTTCTCGCCCTTGGCCACGGCGTTGAGAATATCGGTTAATTCATCACCCAGGAAGCTTGAGATAATAGCCGGTGGAGCCTCATTGGCGCCCAGACGATGATCGTTGCCGGAGCTGGCGCAGGTGGCCCGCAGGATATCAGCATGAACATCGACCGCTTTCATGGTGGCGGCCAGCACGACCAGGAACTGGGCGTTCTCCTCGGGAGTGGAGCCAGGCTCCATCAGGTTAATGCCATCGTCGGTGGTCAACGACCAGTTATTATGCTTACCGCTGCCATTCACCCCGGCATAAGGTTTTTCGTGGAGCAGACAAACGAGATTATGACGCAGGGCCACCTTCTGCATGGTCTCCATGACCAATTGATTGTGGTCGGCAGCGATATTGGTGGTGGAGAAGACCGGGGCCATTTCATACTGGCCTGGGGCCACCTCGTTGTGTTTGGTTTTGGAGGTAATACCCATCTTCCACAGCTCGATGTCCAGCTCTTTCATGTAGCTGGCGACCCGGTCCTTAATGGCCCCGAAGTACTGATCCTCAAGCTCCTGTCCTTTAGGAGCCGGCGCGCCAAACAGGGCACGACCGCCGGTCATCAGATCCAGACGTCCCAGATAGTACTGCTTATCAACCAGGAAGTACTCCTGCTCGGGACCGACTGTAGCAGTGACCCGGCTGGAGGTGGTATTGCCCATGGCGCGCAACACCCGAATCGCCTGTTTGGAAACCGCCTCCATCGAACGCAGCAGCGGAGTCTTCTTGTCCAGGGCCTCGCCATTATATGAACAAAAGGCGGTGGGAATACAGAGGGTAACATCGCCATCGGCATCTTCTTTTAAAAAGGCCGGCGAGGTGCAATCCCAGGCCGTGTAACCCCGGGCCTCAAAGGTGACCCGCAGACCGCCGCTCGGGAAGGATGAAGCATCCGGCTCGCCCTGGATCAGCTGCTTGCCGGAAAATTCCAGAATTACTCCACCATCGTCGGTCGGAGAAATAAATGAATCATGCTTCTCGGCAGTAGAACCGGTCAGAGGCTGAAACCAGTGGGTGTAATGGGTGGCACCCTTTTCAATGGCCCAATCCTTCATTGCATTGGCCACCACGGCAGCGACCTCAGGCTTTAGGGAGACATTACGCTCAATGGTCTGCCGAAGCGCTTTGTAGGTCTCTTTCGGGAGCCGTTCCCGCATAACCTTGTCGCTGAAAACATTACTGCCGAAAAGCTCGGCCAGGCCAATCAACTCATTGCCATACCCACCACTACAGTCCGTACACATTTCAGTATCCTCCGTTAAGAAATAAGCACTTGTAAAATTAAGAAATCAAGCAGAAGTTATATTACAAAATTGTTAAACATTTCAAAACAATCAACGGATATTAAATACAAGATAACTACCTGTTTGTCTGCATTTTTTTTCCTGCGAATCCCTTCCACCGCGTCCCAAACGACCATAACAAAAAACTCACCGGCAAAGATTTTCATCCTGGCGAACAAAAAAGACCAGAGCAGATCAGTTTCATTATCCGGTCAAAGACAATTTTTAAACAAAAATCCGGTAATCCGGCGGGCAAATTCGTATTATGCAAGAAACCATGAAAAAATTTTATTCTTAACAATTCCCGGAAAAAATTCTGGCACCTCTGATAGAAAAAATCTCGATAAAAAGTGGTAAGACCTGCAATAACCCAAAATTTTTACAGCCATTAAGAAACAATAAATAAAAATAATTTAAGGATAAAATGCCTTACGTTAAATCACTAACTACCATAATACATGCAACTTCATGCACATATTACGCACAGCAAGATTTGACCAATTCATAATTTCCAACTTACCTTCCCAATCTATAAGATCTTCAATTAAACAATTAAAAACTGTGCTAAACTTTACAATATGGCGTTAAGATATTGGCAGAAACTTAACATTTATTCATTCACGGCATGAATTTAGCTGTCTAGCTAAAATGTTCAACCAGTGGTTATGACCAAACCGTCAATTTACTGGGGGATATTCATTCGGCAATAAAGTTCAATAGTAACCAGAAATCAGACTCTTGTGGTTTCTGACTTTGACAAGGAATTGGTGGCAGCAGATGAATTTTGATATTTTTTTCCGGCCCAGGACCATGGCAGTAATCGGTGTTTCAACCTCAAATGATCTTCACCCGGCCAATGTTGTTTACAGTAAAAATCTGCTACGCTATCCGGTAAAGATTTTTCCGGTAAATCCCAAAGGGGGAACCCTTCTTAACCAGACGATATACCGAAGTATTTCCGAGATCGACGAGGAAGTAGAGCTGGCTATTATCGCAGTCCGCGCCGACCTGGTTCCGGAGACGGTCAGAGAATGCGTAGCGGCAGGAGTCAAAGGTGCAATTGTCATCTCCGGCGGGTTTGCCGAGGCTGGGCACCAAGATCTTCAGGATAAAATGGTTTTAGCAGCGGGAGGGGGAAATATTCCGATAATCGGGCCAAATTGTCTGGGGGTTTTCACCCCGGCCCATGTGGACACATTTTTTCTGCCATCCGAACGCACGGTGCAGCCGGGAACAGGGAATGTGGCAATTGTCAGTCAGAGCGGCGGTATCCTGGTCGATCTTCTGGTAAAATTCGCCGATGAAGGGATCGGTCTTAGTTCAGCGGTGAGTATCGGGAACAAGGCAATGGTCAGGGAATTGGCTTTGCTTGATCATTTTATCAATGACCCGCTGACCAGGGTTATCGTTTTTTATATCGAAGGATTCGGGGAAAATGAAGGGCGCGAATTTGTGCTTGCCGCTAAAGATTGCCCCAAACCAATCGTTGTATTGAAATCCGGGAAAACCGCCGGCGGCAGCCGGGCTGTATCAAGCCATACTGCTTCATTGGCCGGTGATTACGCGGTATTTCAAAGCGTTCTTAAACAACACGGCGTCTATGTTGCGGCCAACGAGTTTGAACTGACGAGTTATTGCGAAGCGCTCAGTTGCTATAACCAGCCAGCCGGCAAAAGAATAGGCATTGTCTCCGGCAGTGGCGGACACGGCGCGCTGGCCGTTGACGCCTGCTATGCATACGGACTTTCGGCCGAGGAGTTTGATCCGCCCCTGCAGACGGCATTACGAAAGGTGTTGTCCGAAAATATCAAGGGGATCGCCTCGGTCGCCAACCCGATCGATCTCACCGGTAGCGCCCTTGAACATGATTTTGAGGTAACGGTTGAAACCTTGAGCAAGAGCGACCAGATCGATTGCATCCTGCTGCTCATGCTGCCCTATCTGCCGGGGATCACCTCCGATCTTGGCGCCAAGATCAGCATGATCTACCGCCGACAAGGCAAACCACTAATTGCCTATGTCCCGCATGTGGAAAAATACCGGATGCTGATTGAAGGGTTTGAGCTAAATAAAGTACCGGTTTCTTCGTCCATTGAAGGCGCTGTTATGATGGCAAAAGCTTTAACGGGGAATAAAAATGATTAACGCAGCAATTCACCAAATTATCAATTCGTCGCAAGAATATGGCTGGGTTATGGAACCGCAGGCAAAAGAAATCTTCCGCCTTGCAGGACTGCCGGTCCCGCAATTTATTGTAGTTAAAGATATTACAGAATGCGGCCCGGCGGCTAAGACCTTAGGTTATCCACTGGCGGCAAAAGTGGTTTCACCAGAAATCATTCATAAAACCGAGCATCAAGGAGTGGTGGTAAATATCGGCGACCTGGCAGGACTTAAAGACGTGTTTATAGACTTATCCGGACTACCGGGATTTCAAGGAGTTCTGCTGGAAAAAATGTCATCCGGGGTTGAATTAATTCTCGGGGCTAAAAACGATCCGCAGTTCGGTCCGGTTGTTCTTTTGGGCATCGGCGGCATCGGCGTGGAAATCTACAAAGACACGGCGATCAGAATGGCGCCGGTAGCCACGGAAGACGTCGACCGCATGATTTCCGAGCTCAAAGGCCGCAAACTTTTAGAAGGTTATCGCGGAGCGCCAGCAGTGAATCGCACTTCCTTAATAGAAACAGTGCGGAATTTTTCCCTGTTAAGCATGGAACTTGCCACGCATTTTGAATCAATCGATATAAACCCTCTATTTTGTGCAAAAGATGGCTGTTTTGTCGCAGACGCCAGGATAATTTTACGGCAGGCTTAAACTTGAAAGTTTCCATACCCCATTGTGACGCATATCGCCGGGGCCTTCACCAACTCCAGTTCCTTTTCAGGCGACAAGCTGAACACCCTGTGGGACTTATAATCAACGCGATGCAACACGGCATGATCTATGTTGGCCTGGGCATGTTTTCCGCGGCAAACAACCCTGCTTCGATGAACAGCGTCCAAGATCCAGGCCCAGAGACACACAACAGGGCCGGTTCCCATATCGGCCCGATGGCGGCAAGTTTCCAGGTTGCCCCGCAGGATGCACCACCCAAAGGTGACATTGAAACCACAGAACTATACGGCAAAAGAGTAGCAGAAATCACTTTGCAGTTGATAAAAGGACGCCGATAATCGAAGAAGCACTTATTTATGGCAATAAAATCAATCTTTGATCTTGCCGGTAAATCTTTAATTGCTTGCCAGGCATGTTCAGGTTTGATATCTCTAAATAATATTTGCTAATAATTATTCCTAGTCAATAATGAGGTGTGAGCATGTGGCAAGTAGAAGTGGATAAAGACAAATGCAATGGCTATGAAGAATGTGTAAATGCCTGTCCTGCCCAAGTATTTGAGATGGTTGACGGCAAGTCTGAACCGGTGAACATGGATGAATGTCTGGGTTGCGAAACGTGTATCGAAGTTTGCCCCGAGGGCGCTATTACTGTTACCGAATTATAGATGGTCCAATAACAAACGGGACCAGAGTGTAAACAAAACTATTCCTTAACCCCAAAATATCTCCAAACAGGACAAAAATGGACGATTTTCAAAAAGCCGAGATAATGCTCGAAGATGCCGAGTCACTACGGGACATGGACCTTAAGCTGGCTCTTGAGATGCTCAAGGAAGCCTACAACATGGCGCCTGACTACCCGAATCTTGCCAACAAAATTTTCCTCCTGGAAAGCTCTCTTGAGGAAATGAATAAAACCAGAGATCGTCTGCTGAAAATGTACGAGGACGGAGAATACTACAAGGCATTAGAATTATTAAATAATATGCCACTGGGCTACACTTTCTCCCGAAAAGAAGAAATTAGTAAAAAACTAAAAGAAAACCTGCGCCAGACCGAAGACCTGTTAACTTCGACCAGTGCTGTTTCCCAGCAAGATCTTTCCAAGAAGATGGATGCGCTGAAAAGTGCCCTTGCATTAACCCCTGATTTCCCTGGAATCAGGGAAAAAATGCAGGAAATTGAAAAAGATATCGAACAGTTCAAGGCGTCGATAGAACAGATAAACTCCACGATTAAAACAGGTGACACCAAAGAAGCCCAGGAACTTCTGGACTCGTTGGGAGATAAATATCTGAAAACCGGTACGCTTTATGAGCTACAAGAAAAAATCACCAGAAGAATCAAGGCCAGAAAAAAAAACCTGGCCTTGATTCTTATTCTCATTTTTGTAATGTCATTCAGCATCACTTATGGGGCATACGAGCTACGCTCAATAAAGAAAGCTCAATCAACCTGGGAAGAAGTAGCCCCCCTGATAAATGAGGAAAATTTTGAAGATGCCCACAAGAAAAGCTTAGAGATCCTGGCTACCCTTGTCGGTACACGCCTGCTCTGGCAAAGCCAGAAAAAGGAATTATCGACCCAAGTTACCGAATTGCTAAACTCCGATTCCTTCACAGAAGGCCTGAAGGGTAACATTCTTTTTGAAGGCCGCTACATCCCCAAAGCTGCCGTCCTCAATACCGGCAGCATGAACCGGGTAGTCAGCGAAGCAGACCACTTCCTCAAAACAGAAAGATTTGAAGAAGCGATCAAGGCATATCAAAATGCCTTGATCGTTTCCGCCACTATAAAATCAGAAGAATCCTCCACCACGAAAGCCGCAATCAATACATTGATCAAACAAGCCCAACTGGGCCGGGTCAACAAATTAATTAAAGACGGCGACCGACTTTACGATACGATCAATTTCGATGCAGCAGTTGGAAAATACCAGGAGGCGGCCCGATTCCTGAAAAAAGACAATATTGAAGACCCCTCTATCCTTCGTAAAATTGATTCTTCAATCAACCGGGCCCATCTCGCCTCTTTGGACGGCTTAATCAGTACAGCAAACCGCTATTACAACTCTTTGGACTATGACTCTGCGATCGACCAATACAATAAAGCTTTGAGCTTTGCCACCACAAATAAAATTGCCACCCAGGAAATCAAAAACCTTTTAGCCAAAAATATCAATATCACCAAACTGGACAAACTAATAAGTAGCGGTGATCACCGCTTCCGACTGGCCGAGTGGGAGTCCGCAATTGAAATTTATGAACAGGCCATCAAATTCGCGGAAAAAAACGGTTTAACCAACACTCCATCAATAAAACAGACGACACAAAGGCTCGCTGAAAGCAAACTGTCCCGAACTATTAGTATCTGCAACAAATTGGACCAGGAAGCCGAGATTCTTTGGGCCCGCAATGAATTTGCCAAGGTCATGGCCCAATACCAACATATATTGACCGCGATCAAAAGCAGTGCCTACAGTACCGACAGCAAATTAAAAGAAATCCAGGCTGAAACTCTGGCCAAAATGGTTAAAACCGATCGGGCCATTTTTCTTGACGGCAAAAAGGTATATCTGGCAAAAAATTACGAATCAATCATGCGTCGAGCTTTTAATCTTTCATCAGACGCGTCATTTTTGAATCTCGAGATAATTCTGCTGTCCGACAAAGACAATAAACTACTTTATAATATTTCTGCCTTTTCCTACGAGAAGAAGAACAGGACCGGAAAATATTCCAGGTATGAGATTCAATATTTATATGATACCGACACCGACTCATGGCAACTGACCAAAAAGAACATGTCCAGCACGCAGAAAGAAGATGTCATCTACTAAGCATGGACATAGAGGGAGAAAAAATAATAATTACCAAAAAACATATATCTCCCTGACCGCAATGTGCCAAATATTATTTTTTCTATTCAGAGTTGAGACCCGGCTCAACCATTCATTTTCATGAAGTCAACCATGGAAATGGATTTCGTCTTGATGGAAGGAGGCCGCTTTGACATATGGTAGTAGATTGAGCCTCTTGCAAAATACAAATCGATTACGAGGCAAGAGTAATTTACTGATAAAGTATTGAAATAATTGAGCTTCATGGCATTCCGTGGTATTGTTTTGTATCCAGCAAATCAAAGCCAAGGAGGCTGCCATGAAGCT